>NZ_CATKPW010000022.1:0-665063 GCF_949767675.1 Pseudomonas sp. IT-P395 | reverse complement strand
GATCGAGCGCTGGCAGACATCAGGGCTGGTGCCGTGATCCTGGTGCATGCACACCGGGATGTGCGGGAATTCTTCAATCGCGGCCAGGATCAGGTGACGCAGGAAAGGCGCGCCGGCGTATTTACGGGCGCCGGCCGAAGCCTGAACGATCACCGGGGAGTCAGTCTTGTCAGCGGCTTCCATGATGGCGCGCATCTGCTCAAGGTTGTTGACGTTGAAGGCTGGAACGCCGTAGCCGAATTCGGCTGCGTGGTCCAACATCTGGCGCATGCTGATAAGTGCCATTGTGTGTGTCTCTCCCGGTTGAGGGTCGTTAATCGTGCCAGCCTGCCGGAGCGGCGGCGGCTATTCAAGTGATTGCAGATCGGGGGTTGAGTCCCGGTCTGGTGATTCGATAAAGCCAATTCTTCAGAACTGCGCAGAACCCTTGTAGGAGTGAGCCTGCTCGCGATAGCCATCTTTCAGTCAATATTGCAGCGACTGTCAGGCCGCTATCGCGAGCAGGCTCACTCCTACATTGGGTCTGCGGTGATGCAATTACTGCGCTTTGCAGCCGCGGCCGATCAGGTCATTGGTGGCGACCCAGTACACCAGGCCTTCCTCTCCCTTGACGTGAAACGCCAGCATGCCGTCGCTGTACAGCGTGCCCGAGGCCCCCAGCTCTTCTTTCAGGCGATAGACCTGATCACCGCCACCCAGTCGAACGTCGACTTCCTTCTGGCCGGCATCGGCGTAACGCCACAGCACTTTGGCCTGGCTGTCGCAGGTCCAGGTGATCCAGTTGTCCGCCGGAGCAGACGACTGAAACAGGTTCAACTGCGCGCAACCGCCCAACAATGCCAACGCCGCAATGGCGATCAAGCCTTTCATCCGTGTTCCTCGACTGACAGCACACGCCGCCAGCCCTGAGTTAAAGAGTCAGACCCGTCAAGGACAACCATGTTCCTTGGCCGGGGTTTGCGTCTCGTATTTGTCCAGGCCGTCCGGCCCCGAGCGCTTGTTCAGCACCGGGTTGGTTTCGGCCTGCCAGTCGGCCTGATAACAGCCCTTCTGCGACTCGCTCGGCGCCGGCGTGGCTTCGGCCTTCGGGTTACTCCCGCAGGCCGCCAGCGTACCGGTCAGCAACAACAGCGCTAACGACTTGACCATGAAAACACTCCTTTGCCTGGCCAAACGGGCGGCCTCAGGCCTTGGCCCGGATTTCCAGGACTTCAACGGCTGGCAGCACTTTGCCCTCGACGAATTCGAGGAACGCGCCACCACCGGTGGAAATGTAGGAGATTTGCTCAGCCACGCCATATTTATCGATCGCGGCCAAGGTGTCGCCACCGCCAGCGATGGAGAACGCCGAGCTTTCCGCGATGGCCTGAGCCAGCACTTTGGTGCCGTTGCCGAACTGGTCGAATTCGAACACACCGACCGGGCCGTTCCACAGAATGGTTTTCGACGACTTCAGCAGTTCGGCGAAGTTGGCTGCGGTTTGCGGGCCGATGTCCAGAATCATGTCGTCAGCCGCGACGTCGGCGATCAGCTTGACGGTGGCTTCAGCGGTTTCAGCGAATTCTTTGGCAACCACCACGTCAACCGGCAGTGGCACGCTGACTTTGGCAGCGATGGCGCGCGCGGTGTCGAGCAGATCCGGTTCGTACAGCGACTTGCCAACCGGGTGACCGGCGGCCGCGAGGAAGGTGTTGGCGATGCCGCCGCCGACGATCAGTTGATCGCAGATCTGGCTCAGGCTGTTCAGCACGTCGAGTTTGGTCGACACCTTAGAGCCGGCAACGATGGCCGCCATTGGCTGAGCCGGTGCGCCGAGGGCTTTGCCCAGTGCATCCAGTTCAGCGGCCAACAGTGGGCCAGCAGCGGCGACTTTGGCGAACTTGGCCACGCCGTGGGTCGAACCTTCGGCGCGGTGAGCGGTGCCGAACGCGTCCATCACGAACACGTCGCACAGGGCGGCGTATTGCTGGGCCAGTTCGTCAGCGTTCTTTTTCTCGCCTTTGTTGAAGCGCACGTTTTCGAACAGAACGATGTCGCCGGCCTTGACGTCAACGCCGCCGAGGTAATCGGCGACCAGCGGCACTTCACGGCCCAAGGCCTTGCTCAGGTAGTCAGCAACAGGCTTGAGGCTGTTCTCGGCGGAGAACTCGCCTTCGGTCGGACGGCCAAGGTGCGAGCAGACCATCACGGCCGCGCCTTTTTCCAGGGCCAGCTTGATGGTCGGCAGCGAAGCCAGGATACGCGCGTCGCTGGTGACAACACCGTCCTTGACTGGGACGTTGAGGTCTTCGCGGATCAATACGCGCTTACCTTGCAGATCGAGGTCGGACATCTTCAACACGGTCATGGGTCGCACTTCCTACGGTTTTTTTGAAGTTGCTGTTTGCAGATAGTGTTCTGCAACGTCCAGCATTCGGTTGGCAAAACCCCATTCGTTGTCGAACCAAGCCAGGATGTTCACCAGTTTGGGGCCGGAAACACGGGTCTGACTGGCATCGACGATGGCCGAATGTGGGTCATGGTTGAAATCACAACTGGCGTGCGGCAGCTCGGTATAGGCGAGCAGACCTTTGAGCGGGCCATGGGTGGCGGCTTCGCGCAGGATCCGGTTGACCTCATTGGCATCGGTCGCGGTGGCGGTCTGCATCGTGATGTCGAGGCAGGACACGTTGACCGTCGGCACGCGTACGGCTTTGGCCTGAATTCGCCCGGCAAGTTCCGGCAGCAGGCGCTCGATACCGCGCGCCAGACCAGTGGACACCGGGATCACCGACTGAAACGCCGAACGCGTGCGGCGCAGGTCTTCGTGGTGATAGGCGTCGATCACCGGCTGATCGTTCATCGCCGAGTGAATCGTGGTGATCGACACGTAATCAAGGCCGATCGCCTTGTCGAGCAGGCGCAACAACGGCACGCCGCAGTTGGTGGTGCAGGAGGCGTTGGACACCAGCAGCTCGTCGCCGGTCAGGCAATCCTGATTGACGCCATAAACGATGGTGGCGTCGACATCCGCCTCGCTGGCCATCGGCTGCGAGAACAACACGCGTGGCGCGCCGGCGTCGAGAAAGCGCTGGCCGTCGGCACGGGTGTTGTAGGCACCGGAGCATTCGAGCACCAGATCGACGCCGAGTGACGCCCAATCGATGCCTTCGGGGGTGGCACTGCGCAGGACCTTCACGCAGTCGCCATTAATATGCAGACAATCGCCTTCTACTCGCACCTCGCCCGGGAAGCGGCCGTGGGTGGAGTCGAAGCGTGTCAGGTATTCGATGCTGGCCATGTCCGCCAGATCGTTGATCGCGACAATTTCAAACCCGGCTTTCTCGCCTCGCTCAAACAACGCACGCAAGACGCAACGACCAATCCGGCCGTAGCCGTTGAGTGCAACTTTGTAAGGACGCGGTTGAGGCATGGGGTTCTCGATAATATTCGCTACAACACAACCTCATGTAGGAGCTGCCGAAGGCTGCGATCTTTTGATCCTGTTTTTTTTAAGATCAAGATCAAAAGATCGCAGCCTCCGGCAGCTCCTACAGGGGAACGCGGTGGCCGGGGCCACCGCATTCGTACTGCTTAGTCTTCCAGCAGTTCTTCAGCCTGACCCAGGATGTTTTCCAGGGTGAAGCCGAACTCTTCGAACAGTGCCGAAGCCGGAGCCGATTCGCCGTAAGTGGTCATGCCGATCACGCGACCTTCCAGCCCCACGTACTTGAACCAGAAGTCGGCGTGAGCCGCTTCGATGGCGATACGCGCGCCAACCTGCAATGGCAGCACGGCTTGCTTGTAGCCGGCGTCCTGAGCATCGAACACGCTGGTGCACGGCATGGAAACCACGCGCACCTTGCGACCTTGTTCGGTTAGTTTGTCGTAAGCCTGAACCGCCAGACCGACTTCCGAACCGGTGGCGATCAGGATCAGCTCAGGCTCGCCTGCGCAGTCCTTCAGCACGTAACCGCCACGGCTGATGTCGGCAATCTGGCCGGCATCGCGTTCCTGGTGTTGCAGGTTCTGACGCGAGAAGATCAGCGCCGATGGGCCGTCCTTACGCTCCAGCGCGTTTTTCCAGGCCACGGCCGATTCCACGGCATCGGCTGGACGCCAGGTGTCGAGGTTCGGCGTGGTACGCAGGCTGGTCAGTTGCTCGATCGGCTGGTGCGTCGGGCCGTCTTCGCCCAGACCGATGGAGTCGTGGGTGTAGACGTGGATCACTTGCTTCTTCATCAGCGCCGACATGCGTACAGCGTTGCGCGCGTATTCCATGAACATCAAGAAGGTCGCGCCGTAAGGCACCAGACCGCCGTGCAGGGTCACGCCGTTCATGATCGCGGTCATGCCGAATTCGCGCACGCCGTAGTACATGTAGTTGCCGCTGGCATCTTCAGCGCTGACGCCTTTGCAACCTTTCCACAGGGTCAGGTTGGAACCGGCCAGGTCAGCGGAGCCGCCGAGCAGTTCCGGCAGCAGCGGACCGAACGCGTTCAGGGTGTTCTGGCTGGCTTTACGGCTGGCGATGGTTTCGCCTTTGGCCGCGACTTCAGCGATGTAGGCCGAAGCTTTTTCGGAGAAGTCGGCCGGCAGTTCACCGCTCAGGCGACGTACCAGTTCGTTGGCTTCGGTCGGGAATGCAGCGGAGTAGGCAGCGAAACGCTGATCCCACTCGGCTTCGGCCGCGCGACCTTTTTCCTTGGCATCCCACTCGGCATAGATGTCGGCCGGGATTTCGAACGGGCCATGGTTCCAGTTCAGCGCCTGACGGGTCAGGGCGATTTCCGCATCACCCAGTGGAGCGCCGTGGCAGTCTTCTTTGCCCTGCTTGTTCGGCGAACCGAAACCGATGGTGGTCTTGCAGCAAATCAGGGTCGGCAGCGGGCTCTTGCGCGCGGTCTCGATGGCGGTCTTGATCTCTTCCGGGTCATGACCGTCAACGTTGCGGATCACTTGCCAGTTGTAGGCCTCGAAACGCTTCGGCGTGTCATCGGTGAACCAGCCTTCGACTTCGCCGTCGATGGAGATGCCGTTGTCATCGTAGAAAGCGATCAGCTTGCCCAGACCAAGAGTGCCGGCCAGCGAAGCGACTTCGTGGGAAATTCCTTCCATCATGCAGCCATCACCCAGAAACACGTAGGTGTGGTGGTCGACAATGTTGTGGCCAGGACGGTTGAACTGCGCGCCCAGCACTTTTTCAGCCAGAGCGAAGCCCACAGCGTTGGCCAGACCCTGACCCAGCGGGCCGGTGGTGGTTTCAACGCCCGGGGTGTAACCGAACTCCGGGTGGCCCGGGGTGCGGCTGTGCAGTTGACGGAATTGCTTGAGGTCTTCGATCGACAGGTCATAACCGGTCAGGTGCAGCAGCGAGTAGATCAACATCGAGCCGTGGCCGTTGGACAGCACGAAGCGGTCACGGTCGGCGAACGATGGATTGCTCGGGTTGTGCTTGAGGTAGTCGCGCCAAAGCACTTCGGCGATATCTGCCATACCCATAGGGGCACCGGGATGGCCGCTGTTGGCTTTTTGCACGGCATCCATGCTGAGGGCACGAATGGCGTTGGCACGCTCACGACGGCTAGGCATCGCTGATCTCCTGGGTTCTGGTAAGTCGAAACGGAAAAAAGGAGGGCATTTTCCCTCACCGGGGCGCCTCGGGGCAATGACAGATAGTCATCGGGGGGCGTTTTTCCAATGGATAGCGGCGCTTTCTGTTGGTGAAACCTTTCCGCTACTCGTTTGTAGAGTTAACCGGTTGGTGAGAAGTGCAATAAAAAGCGCCATTGATCGAGCAATATCAAAACTTTTTGATATTGCCCTTGCGATGAATTCCCCCCGTCTCTAGACTGCGGCCCTATGAATTTACGCGTGCCTTCCATTCGCCATGACGATTGCGACGAGCTGGCGGCCCTGTGCAAGGCCGGCGGCGATCCGTTGCGGCTGAATGTCTTGCGCGCGCTGGCCAACGATTCGTTCGGTGTTCTGGAGCTGGCGCAGATTTTCGGCATTGGCCAGTCCGGCATGAGTCATCACCTCAAGGTACTGGCACAAGCCGACCTGGTGGCGACACGCCGCGAAGGCAACGCGATTTTCTATCGCCGCGCCCTGCCACACACCGAACTGCTCGGCGGCAAGTTGCACGCAGCATTGTTAGAAGAAGTCGACAATCTGAATCTGCCTGACGACGTGCAAGCGCGCATCGAGCAGGTTCACGGCCAGCGCGCCGCCGCCAGTCAGGACTTTTTCGCTCGGGTGGCGGAGAAATTCCGTGCCCAGCAAGACTTGATCGCAGGCCTGCCGCAGTACCGCGAAAGCGTGCTGGCCCTGCTCGACAAACTGAACTTCAATGGTGCCGCCACGGCCATTGAAGTCGGCCCCGGCGATGGTGCTTTTCTGCCGGAACTGGCCCGTCGCTTCGGCACCGTAACCGCGCTGGACAACAGCCCGGCGATGCTCGAACTGGCGCGCCAGGTATGTGAACGTGAACAGCTGGCTAACGTCAGCCTGCAATTGGCCGATGCATTGAACGGCACCAGCCTTACGGCCGATTGCGTAGTGTTGAACATGGTGTTGCACCATTTCGCCGCGCCGGCCGATGCGCTCAAGCACATGGCCGACCTGCTGCAACCGGGCGGTAGTCTGCTCGTGACAGAGTTATGTAGCCACAACCAGAGTTGGGCCAGGGAGGCCTGCGGTGATCTGTGGTTGGGGTTTGAACAGGACGATTTGGCCCGTTGGGCCACCGCTGCGGGACTCGTTCCCGGGGAAAGCCTCTATGTAGGCTTACGTAATGGTTTCCAGATCCAGGTCCGCCATTTTCAGCGACCGGCTGGCGACACTCACCATCGGTAAATTCAGGAAAACATCGAGATGAGCGAATACTCCCTCTTCACCTCCGAGTCCGTGTCCGAAGGACATCCGGACAAAATCGCCGACCAGATTTCCGATGCGGTGCTGGACGCCATTATTGCCCAGGACAAACACGCACGCGTTGCTGTGGAAACCCTGGTCAAGACCGGCGTAGCCATCGTTGCCGGTGAAGTGACCACCAGCGCCTGGGTCGACCTGGAGCAGATCGTTCGTGACGTGATTTGCGACATCGGCTACACCAGCTCCGAAGTCGGCTTCGACGGCGCGACTTGCGGCGTGATGAACATCATCGGCAAGCAGTCCCCAGACATCAACCAGGGTGTTGACCGTGCCAAGCCTGAAGATCAGGGCGCCGGCGACCAGGGCCTGATGTTCGGCTACGCCAGCAACGAAACCGACGTTTTGATGCCAGCGCCGATCACCTTCTCGCACCAGCTGGTACAGCGCCAGGCCGAAGCCCGTAAATCGGGTCTGCTGCCTTGGCTGCGTCCGGACGCCAAGTCGCAAGTGACTTGCCGTTACGAAGGCGGCAAGGTTGTTGGTATCGACGCGGTTGTTCTGTCGACCCAGCACAACCCTGAAGTGTCGTACAAAGACCTGCGCGAAGGCGTGATGGAGCTGATCGTCAAGCACGTACTGCCTGCCGAACTGCTGAGCAAAGACACTCAGTTCCACATCAACCCGACCGGCCAGTTCATCATTGGCGGCCCGGTAGGTGACTGCGGTCTGACCGGTCGCAAGATCATCGTCGACAGCTACGGCGGCATGGCCCGTCACGGCGGTGGCGCGTTCTCCGGTAAAGATCCATCGAAGGTTGACCGTTCGGCTGCCTACGCTGGCCGTTATGTTGCCAAGAACATCGTCGCTGCTGGCCTGGCCGAGCGTTGCGAGATTCAGGTTTCCTACGCGATTGGTGTGGCTCAGCCTACTTCGATCTCGCTGAACACCTTCGGCACCGGCAAGATCAGCGATGACAAGATCGTCAAACTGGTGCGTGAAGTGTTCGACCTGCGTCCATACGCAATCACCACCATGCTCGATCTGCTGCACCCGATGTACCAGGAAACTGCAGCGTACGGCCACTTCGGTCGCACGCCAGAGACCAAGACCGTTGGCGAAGACACCTTCACCACGTTCACCTGGGAAAAAACCGACCGCGCCGACGCCCTGCGTTCCGCTGCTGGTCTGTAAGACTTCCCCGGCGGTACAAAAAGCCCCGCACGGTTCGCGCCGTGCGGGGCTTTTTCATGCCTGAAACCGGGAGTTCAACTCAGAACGTTCAGGTCGATGCATATCCAGCAAACCACTCGGTCAGTCCCCTCTCCCACCGGGAGAGGGTTAGGGTGAGGGGCTGTTTTCACTGCACAGAAACAAGCCGTAAAACACCCATCCGGCGGAGTAAATATTTTCGCCTAACCTTCAAACATTCCCCTTGAGCAAGGACGCTCACGATGCTTGCCACGCTGCGCCTGTTATTTATTTTCCTGCTGATGCCCGCCACATTCAGCGCGCAAGCCACCTGCCAAAACTGGCCCGCTGCACACGCCCAACGCGAAATCTCCGCCCTGCAAAACCAGATCGACCAATGGGACGACGCCTACTACCGCGAAGGCCGCTCACTGATTGCCGACGAACTCTATGACCAATCCCTTGTGCAACTGAACGAGTGGCGAGCGTGTTTCAAAGCGCCCTTGCCACCCGATCCTTTGCGCACAGTTTCAGGCTCAAACGCGCACCCCATCGCCCATACCGGCCTGGATAAAATCCACAAAGATGAGGCCGCGGGGGCCTGGCTACGTGATCGCAAGGACGTCTGGATACAACCCAAAGTCGACGGCGTCGCGGTGACGCTGATTTACCGCGCCGGCGTTTTGCATCAGGCCATCAGTCGCGGTGACGGAGTTCATGGACAGGACTGGACGCCATCAGCGCAGAACATCGGCGCTATCCCTCAACGCCTGTCACAACCACTGGATCTGCTGGTGCAGGGTGAACTTTACTGGCGGCTGAACCAGCATGTGCAAGCCCGAGCCGGCAGCGTTAACGCCCGCGCCACCGTGGCCGGATTGATGAGCCGCAAATCCCTTAGCGCAGAACAAGCCACCGGCATCGGGCTGTTCGTTTGGGACTGGCCACAAGGACCTTTGAACTTGCCCGAGCGCATATCCGGATTGGCAACCCTGGGTTTCACCACGATTGAGCCGTACAGCCATCCCGTTGCCGACTTGGCAGAGGCGCAGAAATGGCGCGATCACTGGTATCGCTCACCTCTGCCGTTTGCCACCGACGGCGTGGTTTTGCGCCAGAGTCGGCGCCCGCCCGCCGAACGGTGGCAGGCTCGCGCGCCGTACTGGGCGGTCGCCTGGAAATATCCATTTGCGCAAGCCTTGGCTGAAGTGCGCAAGATCAACTTCAAGATCGGTCGCACTGGCCGCATTACACCGGTGATCGAGCTGATTCCCGTTAGGCTCGACGACCGCGAGATCAAACGCGTCAGCGCCAGTTCGTTGAAGCGCTGGCAAGCGTTGGACATTCGTCCCGGCGATCAGATTGCGATCAGCCTCGCCGGCCTGACCATTCCTCGGCTCGACAGTGTTGTACGGCGCACCACCGAACGCACGGATATCGATATCCCCAACGCCGATGACTTCCACGCCTTGAGTTGCTGGCAACCGACCCCCGGATGTGAAAGCCAGTTTCTCGCCCGTTTGACCTGGCTCAGTAGCAAACAAGGGCTGGCGATGCAGCATGTCGGTCGCGGTACCTGGGAGAAACTTCTCGAAACACGCCGCGTGAACAACCTGCTTGATTGGTTAACCCTTGATGGGCCGGAGCTTGCTAACATTGCCGGCTTCGGCGAGCGCAGCAGCGAACGCTTGATGCACAGTTTTCACAGCGCCCGCCAACGGCCCTTTGCCCAGTGGCTCAAAGCCTTGGGCCTGCCGCCAACCGGCCAGGCAATACTTACTGATTCCTGGCAGTCGCTGGCGCAACGCAACACCGAACAATGGCAGGCCGAAGCCGGTATCGGCCCGGGACGCGCAGCGCAATTGAGCGCATTCTTCCGCGACCCGCAGGTACAGGCTTTGAGCGAAACCTTACATGCCGCCGGAATCGACGGTTTCTGACCACGCAATCCCGGCGCGCCGGGAACCCATCGGCCACCGAGGCGCTCCAACAGCGCAGTGCCTGACCGACCCGACTGCCTTTGCACATGGAGCTTTTATGAAATTTCTCGCACCACTCGCCATGCTGACCCTTTGCGGCGTAATGGTCGCCCCCGTCATGGCCGACGAAGACGCCCCGGGCCTGACCGGTTGCGCCGCCAAGAAGCAGGGCATCATGAATCAGATCGAACAGGCCAAGTCGCGCGGCAACGCCGATCAGCAGGCAGGCCTGGAAACGGCCTTGCGTGAAGTGACCGAGCACTGCACCGACGCCGGCCTGAAGAAAGAACGCGAAAACAAGGTGCTCGAAGCCAAGCACGAAGTGAGCAAGCGTCAGGCGGATCTCGACAAGGCGATGAAAAAAGGCGACCCGGAGAAGATCAACAAGCGCAAAGACAAACTGGCCGAGTCGCGCAAAGAACTGCAGGACGCGCTGGACGAAATCGATAAGTAAGCATTGATGCAGTGAGTTTGATGGCCTATTCGTCAGCTCGTCGCCCGGAACAAGCTCGCTCCCCTATTGATCCGTATTCACCTGTACAACTCGGTCAACTGTGGGAGCGAGCCTGCTCGCGAAGGCGTCAGCTCAAACAATAGAAATCAATGATCGCGAAACTGTTTATGGCAAGCGCTGCAAGCATCTTCAACTTTCTGCACCGCCGGCCCGAGATTGCTGGCCTTGTACGACTGAACCTGACTGGCAATCACCAATTCACCGGTGGCCGCTTCAAGGTTGCGGGCCATTTCCTGAAAACGCGCCTGCTGTTTCCAGACATCATCCTTGGCGCTGGTGTGATCTTCTTCACGCACCTGCGGAAAATGCTTCCACGGTTCATGGGACAACGCATCGAGTTTTACCGCGCCTTCGGCGAACTTCGGCCCGTCGAACGGAATGCGCCCACGCAACATGCCGCCCAGGTCTTCACCGGTCTTGAGCATCTGTTTGAAGATTGCCTTGCGTTGACCCAGCGGAGAATTCGGATCGACACCGCCACAGGCGGACAAGGACAGACAGGCCAGCAATACAACAGCAATGCTTTTAAGAGTCATGGTGGCTTCAGGTCACGGAATTCGGCGGCCAGTATCCTCGCGTCACCGCCAAACACCAATAGCCCTATTAAAAATACGGGTTGTTCGAGCGCATGGAGCACGCGGGCAACCGACACAGGAATCACTCCATGAACAGCCGTTTCAAGGCCTGGCGTCACCCGTTGTTCGCAACCCTGCCGCTGCTGGCGATTCTCGCCGGCTGCACCGGTGGCGACAGTGCCAAGCCAAAAACCCACGCACTGGCCACTTACTCCAGCGCTACCTGGGAAGCCCTGCCAGCAGTGTCCGACAGCGATCTGGTTGCCGGTTTCGGTTCGTGGCGCAGCGCGTGCACCCGGCTCAAGGCTGACGCCATCTGGGGCAGCACCTGCGCAGCGGCGGCCAATGTGCCGCAGAGCGCCGCAGAGATTCGTGCGTTCCTCAAACAGAATCTCGATGTCTACGGCCTGCGCGCTGAAAACGACAACGCCAACGGTTTGATCACCGGCTACTACGAACCGGTCTACCCCGGCAGCCTGACGCCCACCGACGCGGCCAATGTGCCGGTGTATGGCGTGCCGGAGGACATGATCATCGTCTCGCTGGACAGCATTTATCCCGAACTCAAAGGCAAACGCCTGCGCGGTCGCCTCGAAGGCCGCGTGCTCAAGCCTTACGACGACGCGGCAACCATCGAATCCAAAGGTGTGAAAGCGCCAGTGGTGGCGTATCTGACCGATCCGATGAACCTGCAATTTCTACAGATCCAGGGTTCCGGGCGCATTCAGACCGAGGACGGTAAACAGCTGCGCATCGCCTACGCCGATCAGAACGGCCACCCGTACCGCCCAATCGGCCGCTGGCTGGTCGAGCAAGGCGAGCTGAAGAAAGAAGACGTGACCATGAGCGCAATCAGCAACTGGGCCAAGGCCAATCCATCGCGCATCCCCGAACTGCTCGGCAGTAACCCGAGCTACGTGTTCTTCACCCGCAACCCGGACAGCAACGAAGGCCCGCGTGGTTCGCTGAACGTACCGCTAACTGCCGGCTACAGCGCGGCGGTGGATCGCAAGGTAATTCCGCTGGGCAGCCTGTTGTGGCTATCAACTACTAAACCGGATGGCACTGCACTGGTCCGCCCGGTCGCGGCACAGGACACCGGCGGCGCGATTGCCGGCGAGGTGCGTGCGGATCTGTTCTGGGGCACCGGTGATGCGGCCGGGCAATTGGCCGGGGACATGAAGCAGCAGGGGCAGATCTGGATGCTTTGGCCTAAAGGTGCGGCATTGCCGCAAGTGCCGCAGGTGGCGGATACAGAGAAGAAGTAAGCCTTGGAATCTGCTGAGGTAATCAGATAGCTATCGCGAGCAGGCTCACTCCTACAGGGGAACGCATTCCAAAATGTAGGAGTGAGCCTGCTCGCGATGAGGCCATCAGCAACACCAGTAAAATAATCAGACCGACACGAAGAAGAACGAAGCAATCAACCCCATTCCCACAAACCACACCAGCGAGCGCAGAATCGCCCAGTCCGCCAGGTAGCAAATGATGTACAGCAGGCGACTGGTGATAAACAGCACCGCCAGCACATTGACCGTCACCAGCTCCGCCGTCCCCACCAGGTGCGCGACGATCACTGCCGCCGCAAACGCCGGCGTCACTTCAAAGCTGTTCATCTGCGCCGCATGCGCACGCCTGGCCACACCGTTGAGACTTTCGAGAAAGTCGCGCGGATCGTGGTTGTCACTCAACCGGTAGCCACCCACGGCTTTCGCCACGCCAGTGCAGATATACGGCAGAAAAATTGCGATCAACACACACCACAGAGCCACCGTCATAACGCCGTCCTTTTTTCGAGTTATAGAATTCGCGAGCGGTCAGAACTTCATCACCAGCATGCCGATCAGCACCAGCCCACAGGCTAAGAGCCGTGGACGGCCGAAAGGTTCTTTCAAGTAGCGCATGCCGAACAGCACCACCAGAATCACACTGATCTCACGCAATGCCGCGGCCTCCGCAATCGAGCCCAACTGCATCGCCCACAGCACCAGAGCGTAGCTGGCCAATACGCAGAAGCCCACCGCCAACCCCAGCTTCCATTGCTCACGCCAGAACAACATGAACGCCGGACGCTTGGCGACCCACGCCAACAGCGGAAACGGCCACGCGCTGAACAACGTGACCCAGACCAGGTAATCGAGCGGATGCGACCAGCGCCGCAATGCCTGGCCGTCGATGTAGGTGTAGCAACCAATACACAGGCCGATCAACGCCACCACCGGCAGCATCGACCATGGCAAATGCTTGCCGCCACCGCCCTGCCACAACAGACAAACCATGCCCAACGGGATCAGCATGATCCCGAAAATCTGCTGCGTGGTGAGCACTTCACCGGCGAAGATCAAGGTCAGCGCCAGCACCACCAACGGCGACAATCCGCGCATCAGTGGATACACCAGGCCCAGATCGCCGACCCGATACGCCTGAATCAGCAGGTAGCGATACAGCAGCTCAAAAGCTGCCGAAGCGAGAATCCATGGCCAGATTTCCATGGGCGGCAAGCTCACGAATGGAAACGCGATGGCAACGACCAGCAGCGCCACGGTGTCCATGCACGCCACCACCAGCAGCCGCTCGGCGCTGAACTTGATTAACGTATTCCACGTCGCATGCAACAGCGCCGCCATCAATACCAAAGCTGTCGCCAGCACGTCTTACCCCTTATTTTTATGAGTCCCCGTGTAGGAGCTGCCGCAGGCTCGGGCTCCTACAGTGAAAATCCGAATAGTCAGATTATTGATTCGCGATGTGTCAGCAGCTGTTTATACTGCAAGCGACCACGCCGCACTCAGTTGCGCACAGAAAAATACCAATAATTCCTGCCTGCACCGCCCTCCATCGAGATCGGTCGTCGGCTTGCGTATGCCTGATCAAAGCGTCAAGACTACCGACAGAGACCTTGCGCATGCCACTCGCCTTGCTTGCCCTCGCTGTTGCCGCATTCGGCATCGGCACCACTGAATTCGTCATCATGGGCCTGCTGCCCGATGTTGCCCGCGACCTTGCCGTAAGCATTCCTCACGCGGGCCTGTTGATCACCGGTTACGCGTTAGGCGTGGTGTTCGGCGCGCCGATCCTGGCGATCGGCACCGCGAATATGCCGCGTAAAGCAACGCTGCTGGGCATGACGCTGATGTTCATCCTCGGCAATATCCTCTGCGCCCTCGCACCGAACTACGCGACGCTGATGGCTGCTCGTGTGGTCACCGCGCTGTGTCACGGCGCGTTCTTCGGCATTGGCTCGGTGGTTGCCGCCGGGCTGGTCGCGCCGAACAAACGCGCGCAAGCGATTGCGATGATGTTCACCGGCCTGACATTGGCCAACGTCCTCGGCGTACCGCTGGGCACGGCGCTCGGGCAATACGCCGGTTGGCGCTCGACCTTCTGGGCGGTCTCGGTGATTGGTGTCGTCGCCGCCCTGGCGCAGTGGCTGTGGTTGCCAAAACACATCCCGATGGACAAGGCCAACCTTGCCAGCGAGTTCAAGGTGCTGGGCAAGGTCAACGTGTTGCTGGCGCTGGGCATGAGTGTTTTGGCCTCGACCAGTCTGTTCAGCGTGTTCACCTATATCGCGCCGATCCTGCAAGACATCACCGGCGTCAGCCCGCACGGCGTCACGGTGATGCTGCTGTTATTCGGTGTAGGCCTGACCGGCGGCAGCATGCTCGGCGGGCGTCTGGCTGATAGCCGTTTGCTGCCGTCGCTGGTCGGTGTGGCCTTGGCGGTGGTGGTGATTCTGGCGGCGTTCAGCCAGACCAGCCGCTCGGTTGTGCCGGCGGCAATCACCCTGGTGCTGTGGGGTATTTTTGCTTTTGCGCTGTGCCCGATTCTGCAATTGCTGATCATCGATCAGGCCCATGAAGCACCGAACCTTGGCTCGACGTTGAACCAGAGCGCTTTCAACCTTGGCAACGCGGCGGGTGCGTGGATCGGTGGGCTGGTGGTGGCCAGTGGCGCGGATCTGGCGGACTTGCCGTGGACCGGAGCGCTGGTTGGCGTATTGACGGTGCTGACGGCGCTGTTTTTCATCTATCTGCAACGTCGCGGCGCGGCTGCGGTCAATGTTTCCGGTTAATCGTGATGTGCCAGAAAGCGCCCTCACCCTAGCCCTGTCCCTGAGGGAGAGGGGACTGACCGTGTTGAGTGTTCGAGTTACATCGACCTGAAATTTCGAGCCGAACTCAGGCCCTGAAAGACTTGAAGATCTGCTCCCTTTCCCCCTCTCCCCAAGGGAGAGGGCTGGGGTGAGGGGGCTCTTGATCTCATCACACCATCAACTGTGTCCCGATCCTGACTCAGCCCATCCAACCCCTGCACCAAAGATTCGGTGCGCTATCTTTCACCCCTCATCCAAAGGACCCCGGATGCTTGAACTTGTCGCCGCTTTCATCTGCCTTACCACCCTCCTCACCTTCGTCAACTTCCGCTTCATCGGCCTGCCGCCGACCATCGGCGTGATGGTCACCGCACTGCTGTTCTCGCTGATCCTGCAAGGCCTGAGCGTGCTCGGCTACCCCGGTCTCGAAGAACGCGTGCAGCAACTGATCGGCCAGATCGACTTCGGCGATCTGCTGATGAACTGGATGCTCTCGTTCCTGCTGTTCGCCGGCGCCTTGCACGTTAACCTCAACGATCTGCGCAGCTACCGCTGGCCCATCGGTCTGTTGGCGACTTTCGGTGTGTTGATTGCCACCACGGTGATCGGCAGCCTCGCCTATTACATTTTTGCCCTGTTCGGCTGGCACGTGAGCTTCTTGTACTGCTTGCTGTTCGGCGCGCTGATTTCGCCGACCGACCCGATTGCCGTGCTCGGCGTGCTGCGTACCGCCAACGCCTCGAAGCCGCTGAAAACCACCATTGTCGGTGAGTCGCTGTTCAACGACGGCACGGCCGTCGTGGTGTTCACCGTGCTGCTGGGCATCGCCCAACTCGGCGAAACCCCGACCGTCAGCGCCACCGCGATGTTGTTCGTTCATGAAGCCATCGGCGGTGTGCTGTTCGGCGGTCTGATCGGTTATCTGGTTTATCGAATGATCAAAAGCGTCGAGCAGCATCAGATCACAGTGATGCTGACCTTGGCGCTGGTCATCGGCGGTTCGGCGATGGCCACCGAGATTCATGTTTCGGCACCGATCGCGATGGTGGTCGCCGGTCTGATCATTGGTAACGTCGGGCGCAATCTGGCGATGAATGACATGACCCGCCGCTATCTCGACGGTTTCTGGGAGTTGCTGGATGACATGCTCAATGCGCTGCTGTTCGCGCTGATCGGCATGGAGTTGTTGCTGCTGCCATTCAACTGGCTGCACATGGCTGCGGCTGGTTTGCTCGCGGTGGCGATTCTACTGTCGCGCCTGCTCACCGTGGCCCCGGCGATTCTGCTGCTGCGCCGCTGGCGGACAGTGCCAGCCGGCACCATCCGCATTCTGACCTGGGGCGGCTTGCGCGGCGGTGTTTCGGTGGCACTGGCGCTGGCCCTGCCGCTGGGCCCGGAGCGTGATCTGCTGCTGAGCATCACTTACATCGTGGTGCTGTCGTCGATCCTGTTGCAGGGGCTGACCATCGGCAAACTGGTCAAGCATGCGACTCGCAACGAGCCGGTAACCGTGACTGAACCAGCGCATCACTGATCATTTTTTGATCTCTCGCGGATCAGGTTTCTCGGCCTGATCCGCAGACTCCTTCGGCGCACCGCTCTCACTGCGAATCTGCGCATGGCTGATCAGCGCGAAGATAAAGCTGCCGCCAATGATGTTCCCCGCCAGCGTAGGCCCAGCGAAGACCATCCAGAAATCACTCCACGGCAGCTCGCCGGCGAACACCAGATATGACACCTCCGCCGAACCCACCACGATGTGAGTGAAGTCGCCGAGCGCCATCAGGTAGGTGATGAGGATAATGATCCACATCTTCGCGCTCTCCATGGACGGAATCATCCAGACCATAGTGGCGATCATCCAGCCGGAAACGATGCCCTTGGCGAACATCTGGCTGGCGTGGTTTTCCATGACCTTGCGGCCGATTTCGAGAAAGGCGTGGTCAGTCTTGGTGTCGAAGATCGGCAGTTCGAGCATCACGTACGCGACCAGAATCGTGCCGCACAGGTTGCCGACCAGCACCACCGTCCACAGGCGGATCAGCCGGCCGAAGTTTTGCAGGGTCGGCTTGGTCATGACCGGCAGCACGGCAGTCAGGGTGTTTTCGGTGAACAGTTGCTGACGGGCGAGGATCACCGCGAGAAAACCTGCGCAGTAGCCGAAGCTGGCGATCACCTTGAATTCGTCACCGTCGGGCAGGCGCGAGTTGAGCAGGCCCATGCCCATCAATGACAAGCCCATGGTCAGCCCGGCCGCCAGCGCCGACCACCACAGCGCGGCGATGCTGCGCTCCAGTTCCTGATCGCCTTGGCTGCGGATGATTTCGTGCAGAACGGCCGCGCGGGGCGGCTGGTTTTTCTCGACTTCGTGTTGCTCTTTGGCCGAGAGATCGGGGGTCTTGCCGTCGGTGGGAGTGGTCATGGCGTGGGAACCGTGGGGGTGGTGTTTACCTACGACCCTTGCGGCTTGGAATACGTTCTGTGAGCGCCACGCTAATAGTGTAGGAGCTGCCGAAGGCTCGGGCCGCGATCGGACGATCTTTTGATCTTGCCTCTATAAAACAAGATCAAAAGATCGCAGCCTGCGGCAGCTCCTACAGGGCTCGCATTACTCGCTGACTAACTCATCTTCCTGAAACTGGTCTTTGACGTACTTGATTTCAGTGCGCCCGTGCGGTGCCGGCAAGCCGTCTTCACCGAGGTTCACAAAAACCATCTTCTCAACGGTGAGAATGCTCTTGCGGGTGATCTTGTTGCGCACTTCGCACGTCAGGGTGATCGAGGTGCGGCCGAATTCGGTGGCGGTAATGCCCAGTTCGATGATGTCGCCCTGGCGCGAGGCGCTGACGAAGTTGATCTCGGAAATGTACTTGGTCACCACGCGCTGATTGCCCAACTGCACGATCGCGTAAATCGCCGCTTCCTCGTCGATCCAGCGCAGCAGGCTGCCGCCGAACAGGGTGCCGTTGGGGTTGAGGTCTTCGGGTTTTACCCATTTGCGGGTGTGGAAATTCATCTTCACTCCTGAGTGTCTTGCCGAACGATGGACGGTATCTTGGCAGACTGAGCGGTCAGGCTCCATGCGGCTTCGACTATGGTCGTCATTAACGATCTTCATCTGGCCGACAGAAACCCTTTGGAAGATCAGTCTAGACGGCTATAATCGCCCCCGTTTCAAAACGGTAACGTTCACTTGCTACCGTTTTCCCGCCACCTGTCCGAGGGGCGCTGCAGCAGGTTCAACCTGTCAGGCTCGGATGGGGCGTTGACCGGCCTTAGGCTGGACACTAAACGCACAACGGCGCCCATTCGCATACATTACGAATGGAGGCTCTTCATGAGCGCTGTTATCACGCCTGCAGATTTTAACGATTACAAAGTTGCCGACATGTCCCTGGCTGCCTGGGGCCGTCGCGAAACCATCATCGCCGAATCGGAAATGCCGGCTCTGATGGGTCTGCGTCGCAAGTATTCCGGCGAACAGCCGTTGAAAGGCGCCAAGATCCTCGGCTGCATCCACATGACCATTCAGACTGCCGTGCTGATCGAAACCCTGGTTGCCCTGGGTGCCGAAGTACGTTGGTCGTCGTGCAACATTTTCTCGACTCAGGATCAGGCTGCTGCCGCTATCGCTGCTGCCGGTATCCCGGTTTTCGCCTGGAAAGGCGAAACTGAAGAAGAGTACGAGTGGTGCCTGGAGCAGACCATCCTGAAGGATGGCCAGCCATGGGACGCCAACATGATCCTCGACGACGGCGGCGACCTGACTCAGTTGCTGCACGACAAGTACCCACAAGTACTGGATCGCGTTCACGGCGTGACCGAAGAAACCACCACCGGCGTACACCGTCTGCTGGACATGCTGGCCAAGGGCGAGCTGAAAATCCCGGCCATCAACGTCAACGACTCGGTGACCAAGTCCAAGAACGACAACAAGTACGGCTGCCGTCACAGCCTGAACGACGCGATCAAGCGCGGTACTGACCACCTGCTGTCCGGCAAGCAAGCGCTGGTCATCGGTTACGGTGACGTGGGCAAGGGCTCCGCTCAGTCCCTGCGTCAGGAAGGCATGATCGTTAAAGTCTCCGAAGTTGACCCGATCTGCGCCATGCAAGCGTGCATGGACGGTTTCGAACTGGTTTCGCCGTTCATCGACGGTATCAACAACGGCACCGAAGCAAGCATCGACAAAGCGCTGCTGGGCAAGATCGACCTGATCGTGACTACCACCGGTAACGTCAACGTTTGCGACGCGAACATGCTCAAAGCTCTGAAGAAGCGCGCCGTGGTCTGCAACATCGGTCACTTCGACAACGAGATCGACACCGCTTTCATGCGCAAGAACTGGGCATGGGAAGAAGTGAAGCCACAGGTGCACAAGATTCACCGTACCGGCCCGGGCGCTTTCGACGCACAGAACGACGACTACCTGATCCTGCTGGCCGAAGGCCGTCTGGTAAACCTGGGCAACGCCACGGGTCACCCAAGCCGCATCATGGACGGTTCGTTCGCCAACCAGGTTCTGGCACAGATCTTCCTGTTCGGCCAGAAGTACGCCGACCTGTCGCCAGCCCAGAAAGCCGAGCGTCTGACCGTTGAAGTACTGCCGAAGAAACTCGACGAAGAAGTGGCCCTGGAAATGGTTCGCGGCTTCGGTGGCGTGGTCACTCAACTGACCAAGCAACAGGCTGACTACATCGGCGTGACCGTCGAAGGCCCGTTCAAGCCACACGCTTACCGCTACTGATTGGCTGAGCGTCGACGCGGTGTGCCTGGCGCACCGCGTTGCCTGACTGGCGCTGCTGACCGCTCTGTGTAGGAGCTGCCGCAGGCTGCGATCTGTTGATCTGCAAAGATCGCAGCCTGCGGCAGCTCCTACAGGGTGCAGCGTCCGGCTTACGTGTTTCCAAGGGTATGACCATGTCCCAAGACCGTCGCTACAGCTTCGAGTTCTTCCCGACCAAGACCGATGCTGGGCATGAAAAACTGCTCGCCACTGCCCGTCAGCTGGCCACATACAATCCTGACTTCTTTTCCTGCACCTATGGCGCTGGTGGTTCGACCCGTGATCGCACCCTCAACACCGTTCTGCAACTGGAAAGCGAAGTCAAAATCCCGGCCGCACCGCACCTGTCGTGCGTCGGCGACAGCAAGGACGATCTGCGCGGCCTGCTGAACGAGTACAAGGCTGCCGGCATCAAGCGCATCGTCGCCCTGCGTGGTGACCTGCCGTCCGGCATGGGCATGACCAGCGGCGAGCTGCGTCACGCCAATGAACTGGTTGAATTCATTCGTGAAGAAACCGGTGATCATTTCCACATCGAAGTCGCTGCGTACCCGGAGATGCATCCGCAAGCACGCAACTACGAAGACGATCTCGCCAACTTCGTGCGCAAGGCTCGCGCCGGTGCCGACAGCGCAATCACCCAGTACTTCTTCAACGCCGACAGCTACTTCTACTTCGTCGACCGTTTGCAGGCGCAGGGTGTCGATCTGCCGATCGTCCCGGGGATCATGCCGATCACCAACTACAGCAAACTCGCGCGCTTCTCCGATGCCTGCGGTGCGGAAATTCCGCGCTGGGTCCGCAAGCAACTGGAAGCCTACGGCGATGACACACAAAGCATTCAGCGCTTTGGTGAGCAAGTCGTCAGCGAGATGTGCGAACGCCTGTTGCAGGGCGGCGCGCCGGGGCTGCATTTTTATTCCATGAACCAGGCCGAGCCGAGTCTGGCGATCTGGAATAACCTGAAGTTGCCGCGTTGAAACAGCGGCAAGCTTCAAGCTGAAAGCAACAAGCAAGATCAAAAGATCGCAGCCTTCGGCAGCTCCTACACAGGATTTAATTACACCTGTAGGAGCTGCCGAAGGCTGCGATCTTTTGCTTTTAAATCCCCGAATTAGAGCTTGTGCAGGCACTTTCTGGCTCTTTCGCGTTTCTCGTCGTAATCTCAAGCCATGCCTTTGATCACGCAGTTATTCGCCGTGCTGGTTTTTGCTTGCCTGAGCTTCGCCGCTCGAGGCGAGAAGTTGCGTATTGTCACCGAGCCGTGGGCGCCTTACGTCTATGAAGAGAACGGTAAGAACCTCGGACTGGATTACGAAACCACGGCCATCGTCTTCAAACGGCTGGGCATAGAAGTCGAATGGCAATTCCTGCCGTGGAAGCGTTGCCTGTCGATGCTTGAAACCGGCCTTGCCGATGGCGCGCTGGATATCTTCCATAGCGATGAGCGCGACGCCACCCTGCTCTACCCGAGCGAGCCGCTGTCGGACGTCGAATTCGTGATGTTTTACGCCAACGACCGGCCGCACCCGTTCAGCAAACTCGAAGAACTCAAAGGCCTGACCATCGGCACCTCGCCGGGTTATCTCTATAGCCCAGACTTCAGCGAATCAACATTGTTTACCCGTGAACCGGCCCCGACCCACGAAGCCAACTTCGGCAAACTGGTGCGCGGTCGCATTGACTTGCTGATCACTGACCGTCGCGTCGGTCAGCATTTGCTCGATGAGCTGAATATTCGCGATCAAATCACCGAAAACCCGACGGTTATTAGCCGTCAGAGCCAGTTTCTCGCGGTTCGACGCAATGCCGGCATGGATTTGCTGGTGCAGCGGTTTGGCGCCGAGCTCAAGCGATTCAAGCGCGAACCGGCCTACGCCGAGCTGAGCGCTCGTTATGGCGCGGCGCCCGCGATTGCCGCGCCGCTGGGCAATGCTACGGCCAGCGGCAAAACCGTTGAGCAGCAGGAAAGCAGCGCGCAGTGATTGCTCTGTTATACTCCGGCGTTCCCGCCAGGCTCACGCCCGGACGCCCGGAACCGTAACAGGCCTCTCGACCCGCTACAGCGCAGCTTTGCAGCCCGCGCGAGCGCTCCAGACGTGCCTTCGGAACCGCAGCAGGACCGGACGGGATTGCGTCCTCTTAAACGTGATTCGCGCCAGGCAAGACTCCCATTGGGCCAAGCCCTAACTAAAACAGGATTACTCATGTCCTTTGCTTCCCTCGGTCTCTCCGAGGCTTTAGTCCGCGCCATCGAAGATGCGGGCTATACCGAGCCTACTCCGGTGCAACAGCGGGCCATTCCCGCCGTGTTGCAAGGTCGCGACCTGATGGTTGCGGCACAGACAGGTACCGGTAAAACCGGCGGTTTCGCCCTTCCGATCCTGGAGCGGTTGTTCCCCAATGGTCACCCGGACAAATCCCAGCGTCATGGCCCGCGCCAACCGCGCGTACTGGTCCTGACCCCGACCCGCGAACTCGCGGCCCAGGTTCACGAGAGCTTCAAGATCTACGCCCGTGACCTGAAATTCGTCAGCGCCTGCATCTTCGGCGGCGTTGGCATGAACCCACAGGTTCAGGCCATGTCCCGTGGTGTTGACGTGCTCGTTGCGTGCCCGGGTCGTTTGCTCGATCTCTGCGGCCAGGGCAGCGTTGACCTGTCCCACGTGGAAATCCTCGTCCTCGACGAAGCCGACCGCATGCTCGACATGGGTTTCGTGCACGACGTGAAAAAAGTTCTCGCGCGTCTGCCGTCCAAGCGTCAGAACCTGCTGTTCTCGGCGACGTTCTCCAAGGACATCACCGACCTCGCCGGCAAGCTGCTGCACAACCCGGAACGCATCGAAGTGACGCCGCCGAACACCACGGTCGAGCGCATCGAACAACGCGTATTCCGTCTGCCGGCCAGCCACAAACGTGCGCTGCTGGCGCACCTGATCACCGCCGGCGCGTGGGAACAGGTGCTGGTGTTCACCCGCACCAAGCACGGCGCCAACCGTCTGGCCGAGTACCTGGACAAGCACGGCCTGCCGGCTGTGGCGATCCACGGTAACAAGAGCCAGAACGCACGGACCAAAGCGCTGGCCGACTTCAAGGCCAACCAGGTGCGTATCCTGGTGGCTACCGACATCGCCGCGCGCGGTCTGGACATCGATCAGTTGCCACACGTGGTCAACTTCGAACTGCCGAACGTCGATGAAGATTACGTTCACCGTATCGGCCGTACGGGCCGTGCCGGTCGTTCGGGCGAGGCGATTTCGCTGGTCGCGCCGGACGAAGAAAAACTGCTGAAAAGCATCGAACGCATGACCAAACAGAAAATCGCCGACGGCGACCTGATGGGCTTCGATTCGAGCACCATTGAAGCCGAGAAGCCGGAAGTGCGTGAACGTCCGGACGTGCGTAACCCGCGCAATCCACGTGGCCCACGCGGCGACGGGCCGAATGGCGGCGGCGGTGGTGGCGGTCGTAAGGACAAAGGCAAAGACAAGGGCAAGGAAAAACCGGCCGGTGAACGTGGCGAGCGCCCTGCCCGTCAGCAGAAACCGCGCGAAGGTACTCCGAGCCGCGAACAGCGTCCGAGCCAACCGCCACGTGCGGCAGCTGATCGCGCACCGGACGAATTCCTCGACGACGATATCGATAACTTCGGTAACCGCGTTGACTACGTGCCGAAACCGGCTCCTGCTGGCGGCCGTGGTCGTCGTCCAGGCGCACCGGCTCAAGGTGCTGGCGCAGGTTCGGGCGCACCTCGCGGCGGTCAGTCGCAGGGTCGCCAGAACGGCCCGCGCAACAGCAACGGTTCGAGCACCGGCACCCCACCGGCCAAACGCAGCGGCCCGCGCAATGGTGCACCGCGTGACGGTCAGTCGGGTCGTCGCGACGATTCCGCTTCGTCCTCGCGCAACCGCCGTCCAGCCCGTGACGATCAGCCGCGCAGCGAGCCAGCCGTGCAGAACCCGCGCAGCACCGGCCCGAAGATCATGCACAAGGAATCGAAAGCCGATCGCTTCCCGACGCCTGAGCAGCTTGATCAACTGCCAAGCCGCCCGCGTGGCGAAAAACCAGCCTTGCTGACCCGCAATCGCTGATTTGACGCTGCAATGAAAATTGCCCCGCCTCGAAAGAGCCGGGGCATTTTTTATGGACGACCCAAACCCGCTTTCTGTAGGAGCAGCCTTCGGCAGCTCCTACAGGGGATCAGGGTTGTGGCAGGCAATAAAAAACGCCCCCGGCCTTTCAACCGGGGGCGTTTTTATGTGGCGAGGAGAAAGTTACTTAACTTTCACGCCTTCCAGCGAGATGTCCAGATCCGCAGTTTGCGAGGTAGGACCTGGGCCCTTGATCCCGAAATCGTTCAGGTTGAGGGTGGTCTTGGCGTTGAAACCAGCACGCTCGCCGCCCCATGGATCCTTGCCTTCGCCGTTGAACGTGGCCTTGAAGGTCACAGGCTTGGTCACGCCGTGCAGGGTCAGGTCGCCGGTCACGTCAGCAGTCTTTTCACCGGTCGATTTAACGGCGGTGGAGACGAACTTGGCATCAGCAAACTTGCCCACGTCGAGGAAGTCTTTGCTGGCGATGTGCTTGTCACGTTCAGCGTGGTTCGACCACAGGCTGGCGGTTTTCACATCGACGGAGATTTTGCTGGCTTCAGGCTTGGCCGAATCCCACGAGAACGTACCGTCGAAATCTTTGAAAGTACCGTGGATGAAGCTGTAACCCAGGTGGCTGATTTTCCAGTCAACGAAGGCGTGCTGACCTTCCTTGTCGATTTTGTAGTCCGCTGCCATGGCCTGGGCCGAGAGCAGTGCAGAACCGATTGCCAGAGCGGCCAGAGTCTTTTTCAACATGCTTTCTTTTCCTTTGAGTCGAGGTTGAATTTCAGGCTTTGCGACCGAGCATTCGCGTCAGGGTCGCATCACGATCGATAAAGTGGTGCTTCAATGCTGCCAACGCATGGAGACCGGAAAAAATTACCAGTGCCCACGCCAGCCAGAGATGAATCACCCCAGCGGTATCTGCCTGATCCGGTAGCCCGGAAACCAGTGCAGGAACTTCAAACAGGCCAAACACCGGGATCCCGACACCGTCTGCGGTGGAAATCAGGTAACCGGCAAGCATCACAGCGAACAGCGCCAGATACAGAAACCCGTGGCCGAACTTGGCGCCGATCCGGGTCATGCGGCTGTAGCTCTGCAGCGTCGGCGGCGGTGGGCTGATAAAACGCCACAGCACCCGCAACACCATCACGGCCAGCAACACCAGGCCGATACTCTTGTGCAGATCCGGCGCCTCTTTGCGCCAGTTGCTGTAGTAATCCAGCCCGACCATCCACAGGCCCAGCGCAAACAGCCCGAAGACCACCAGCGCCACGCCCCAGTGCATGAAGATGCTGACCCAACCATAGCGCGAAGAAGAGTTACGTAGCTGCATTGCCCAAATCCTGTGAGAACTGCGAACCAAGACTAGCGAGTTATCTATCGAATTAAAGCGGAAAATTTCGCTTTGAAATATCGAGAAATACGATCAAGAGTCTGGAAGTGGCTTGTTAAGGAAAGATTAACGGGGAAAGTGTGGCGGGATGTTAGGTGGCAGATCCTGATGATGCGCTGTCTGGACAGGCTTCATCGCGGGCAAGCCCGCTCCCACAGTGGTCGGTGGCGTTCACAAATTCTGCGTTCACCTCAGAAACCTGTGGGAGCTGGCTTGCCAGCGATGGGGCCCTCACAGGCAAAAAAAAGCGCGGCATAAACGCCGCGCTTTTCATTCACCGCAAGGCTTACTGCGCCTTGGTCTCGGTCGTTGCCGCAGGCTTGGCCGCTGGCTTCTTCGCCGGTTCAGCCTTCTTCGCCGCCGGTTTCGCCGCAGGCTTTTTCGCTTCGGTTTTAGCCGCCGGCTTCTTCGCCGCAGGCTTGGCTGCCGCTTTCTTCGCAGGCTCAGCCTTTACAGGAGCTGCAGGCTTCGGCGCTTCCACCGGAGCTGGCGCAGGTGCCGGGGTCGGCGCAGGTGCTGGAGCGACCGGAGCAGGTGCCGGCTCTGGCGCCTTCACTGGCTCAGGCTTCTTCTCGTCATCCGAACCGCCGAACAGATTAGTGAAGAAGTTACCCTTCTTCGCCGCCACGGCACCCGCCGCGCCTGCCGCTGCTGCGGCCGGGACCACTTTGGCTGGCTCGAACGATTTGCCCGCCGCCAGATCTTCAACCTGACTGGCCGCACGCTGACCGGTGCGCAGTGCGCCTTCCAGCGTGCCCGGGTACAAGGTGTCGGTGTGTTCGCCGGCAAACGTCACGCGTTGCAACGGACGCTCCCACAGGCGCCAGAACTTGCTGATCTGCCCCGGGCCGTAAGCCAGGTACGCACCGCCCATCGACGGGTCGGTGCTGTAGCGACGGATTTCATAACCGGTGAACGAGCCACGGGCCTGTGGATAAAACGCGTGCAGACGGATCAGCACCTGATCGACCATCTGCTTGTCGCCGAACGCCTGCATCACGCGGGCATTGTCGCCGGACAGGTTGATCACCACGTTGGCGCCGCCCTTCAGGGCAGGTTCGATCCAGAGCATGCCGAGACCGGTGTTGCTGTAGATCTCGCCGGACATGCGCGCCTTGCTTTCCCACACCGGCGTCTTGAACTTCAGCATGATCTGGTCGCGCCAGCCGTAGTTGGTGCCCTTGATCGCGGCCATGTGCTGGGCATCCAGCGCCGGCGTCAAAGCAATCTTGTTCAGCGCACGCAATGGTACGGCCAGTACAACGTAATCAGCCTGATAACCAACACTGCCGACCTTGACGGTCACGCCATCCTTGTCCTGATTGATCGCCGACACCGGCGAGTTGGTCTTGATGGTTTTGATCTGTTTGACGAACGCCTGTGCCAGCACCTGGCTGCCGCCGACCAGACGCGAAGCGCGCAGGTCACGGTCGGAGATGCCGCGATACACGCGGTTCTGCTGCGCGAAGTACAGCAGCGACAGACGCGAAGGTTCGTCGTAGTGGGTGCGGATGTCCTGGTTGATCAGCTGACGCGCAGTGGCCGGCAGGTTCTGCTTGTCGAGCCAGCTCGATACGGTGATCTGGTCCAGTGCGTGCAACGTACTGGTCGCCGCCGGGTTCTGCGGATCGTCGATCGAACGTGCCAGATCGTCGAGGGTTTTCTGATAGCGCTTCAAGGCATCGGCGGTGGCCGGTTGCTTGGTCGCCAGATCGGCGGCAGAGAAATACTCGCCGTCGATCAGGTAGCCCGGGGTCCGCACGAACTCAGGTGCCGGCGTGGTGCCCAGCTTGAACGTCGACACGTACTTGTTCAGCACCGGCTGGGTCTTGTCGTTGCCGATCCACTCGCTGGTGGCCATGCCCGAGCGTCCGCCCAAGCTCGGCTTGGCTTCCAGCAGGGTGACCTGCCAGCCTTTGTTTTGCAGTTCGTAAGCGGCAGTCAGACCCGAGAGGCCGCCGCCGATCACGATTGCAGTTTTATCCTTGGCCAGCGCTGTAACGCTGAACAGCCCCAACATCACCAGCGCACAGGCGCGCAGCCAACCGACAGACATTCAGCGAACTCCGGAAATACACGTAGGAAAAAGCAGTTTTGCGGGTCAGACGACCCAAAGAACCGCGAAGAATACGTTAGCCATCAAAACGCCGCCAGCGACGTCTATCGGCTCATACAAAGTAGCTCAATCGACACAATGGGTTGTCCCCGCGCGATGCATTGCATAGGCTTGCGCGATTGTTTGCCCGCGCCTGACGCGAGCCGCCTCGAGGAGACTGTACATGGGCCTGAATAACCAGTGGATGCAACGCGACCTCGCGGTGTTGTGGCATCCCTGCACCCAGATGAAAGACCACGAACAGCTGCCGCTGATCCCGATCAAGCGCGGCGAAGGCGTCTGGCTCGAAGACTTCGAAGGCAAGCGCTACCTCGACGCCGTCAGCTCGTGGTGGGTCAACGTGTTCGGCCACGCCAACCCGCGGATCAATCAGCGCATCAAGGATCAGGTCGATCAGCTGGAGCACGTGATTCTGGCCGGCTTCAGCCATCAACCGGTGATCGAGCTGTCCGAGCGACTGGTGAAGATGACGCCGGAAGGGCTGAACCGGGTGTTCTACGCCGATAACGGTTCGTCCTGCATCGAAGTCGCGCTGAAAATGAGCTTTCACTACTGGCTCAATCGCGGTCAACCGAACAAGAAGCGCTTCGTCACCCTGACCAACAGCTACCACGGCGAAACCATGGCGGCGATGGCGGTCGGTGACGTGCCGCTGTTCACCGAGACCTACAAAGCGCTGCTGATGGACACCATCAAGGTGCCGAGCCCGGATTGCTACGGGCGCCCCGAGGGGATGAGTTGGGAAGAACATTCGCGCAACATGTTCGCGGCCATGGAACAGACCTTGGCCGAGAACCATGACAGCGTCGCGGCAGTGATCGTCGAGCCGCTGATTCAGGGCGCTGGCGGCATGCGCATGTATCACCCGGTGTACCTCAAGCTGCTGCGCGAATCCTGCGATCGCTACGGCGTGCATTTGATCCTCGACGAAATCGCCGTTGGTTTCGGTCGCACCGGGACGATGTTTGCCTGTGAACAGGCCGGCATTCGCCCGGACTTCCTCTGCCTGTCGAAAGCGCTGACCGGCGGCTATTTGCCGCTGGCCGCGTGCCTGACCACCGACGAGGTCTACAGCGCGTTCTACGATGACTATCCAACCTTGCGCGCGTTCCTGCATTCGCACAGCTACACCGGCAACCCGCTGGCATGCGCGGCGGCACTGGCAACGCTGGATATCTTCGAGCAGGACAACGTCATCGAGAACAACAAGGCGCTGGCCCAGCGCATGGCCTCGGCGACGGCGCATCTGGTCGATCACCCGAACGTCTCCGAAGTGCGCCAGACCGGCATGGTCCTGGCCATCGAGATGGTCAAGGATAAAGCCACCAAAGAGGCCTACCCTTGGCAGGAGCGTCGCGGTCTGAAAGTGTTCCAGCATGCGCTGGAGCGGGGCGCGTTGCTGCGTCCGCTGGGTAGCGTGGTGTATTTCCTGCCGCCGTACGTGATCACCCCGGAGCAGATCGACTTCCTCGCCGAAGTCGCCAGCGAAGGCATCGACATTGCCACGCGTGACAGCGTCAGCGTGGCCGTGCCGAAAGACTTCCACCCCGGCTTCCGCGATCCGGGTTGATCCGGTTTACTCGCTCGTTCCCACGCTCCGCGTGGGAATGCAGCCCGGGACGCTCCGCGTCCCAAAGCGGACGCAGAGCGTCCATTGAGGCATTCCCACGCAGAGCGTGGGAACGATCTAATCTGAGAGACCCGAAATGAGACTGTCCCGCTTCTTTATCGACGCCCCCCTGAGCACCGGCGAACACGAATTGCCGGAGGCCCAGGCGCACTACATCAGCCGCGTGCTGCGCATGGCCGAGGGCGATGCGGTGCAGCTGTTCGACGGTTCCGGCCATGAATTTCGCGGCGCCCTGCTGGAAGTCGGCAAGAAACGTGTAACCGTGCAGATCGACGAACAATTCGCCGGCCAGGTTGAATCGCCGCTGCACATCCACCTCGGCCAGGGACTGTCCCGTGGCGAGCGCATGGATTGGGCAATTCAGAAAGCCACCGAACTGGGCGTGAATGAAATTACGCCGATCTTCAGTGATCGCTGTGAAGTCCGCCTCAAGGACGAACGCGCCGACAAACGCCTGCTGCACTGGCGTCAGGTGGCGATCAGCGCCTGTGAACAATGTGGGCGCTCGCGGGTGCCGGTGATTCATCCGCCGGTGTTGTTGGCAGACTGGATCAAGCAGACTGAAGCCGAGTTGAAGCTGGTGTTGCACCCGGTGGCTGAGCCGTTGGTGAGTCATGCCAAACCGGCGACTTTGGCCTTCCTGATCGGGCCTGAAGGTGGCCTGACTGACGCCGAAGTCGAGCAAGCCAAAGGCAACGGCTTCCACGCCGCCCGCCTCGGCCCGCGGGTGTTGCGCACAGAGACGGCGCCAGTGGTTGCGCTGGCGGTGGCCCAACAGCTTTGGGGTGATTTCTAAGGCCCCATCGCTGGCAAGCCAGCTCCCACAGGATCTTTGTTAGCCACAACATCCGTGAACAACGCTAAACCCTGTGGGAGCTGGCTTGCCAGCGATTAGCCGCGCCTCGGTCTATAGGACGTAAAACAAGATCGCCACAAAGTGCAGCAAGCTCCCCGCGATCACAAACAAATGCCAGATCCCATGCGCATGCCGCAGCCGGTGATCCAGGGCAAAAAAGATAATCCCCACCGTGTACAAAACCCCACCCGACGCCAGCCAGGCAAAACCTGTCGTACCCAGCGCCGCAATCAGCGGCTTGACCGCCACCAACACAATCCAGCCCATCACCGCGTAAATCACGATCGATAGAATCCGCGCCTCCGAACGCGGTTTGATCTCTTGCAGAATGCCGATCAGCGCCAGCCCCCAGACAATCCCGAACAGCGTCCAGCCCCACGGCCCGCGCAGGGTCACCAGGCAGAAAGGCGTGTAGCTACCGGCAATCAACAGATAGATCGAAAAGTGATCGACCTTCTTCATGATCGCTTTCTTGCGCCCGCGCACGCTGTGGTACACGGTCGAGGCGCTGTAGAGCACCAGCAAGGTGAACGCGTAAATCGCCACACTGACAATCTTCCACGGGCTGCCGTCGAGGCAGGCGATCACCAACATCCACACGCCACCCACAAATGCCGCCACTGCCCCGACCAGATGGGTCCAGGCGTTCAATCGTTCTCCGTGATACATGTATTGCTCACCTCACATTCGTTACCGCAGCGCGCAAGGCTCGGGCCTTGAGCGTAAAAGCGCAATCAAAAGATCGCAGCCTTCGGCAGCTCCTACCTTCGAACGCATTCCAATGCAGGAGCTGCCGAAGGCTGCGATCTTTTGATCTTCAAGGCACAATCGACGCATTCCAAAAAGAGTCCGCGCCATGCTGATCGACGAAGAATTGACCCTGAAAAAACTCGAGGTGTTCCTCGCTTTCATGCGCACCGGCAACCTCGCCCGCGCCGCTGCCGAGTTGCAGACCAGCAACGTCAGCGTGCACCGCGCTATTCATTCGCTGGAAAGCGCCCTGCGCTGTCCGCTGTTCAAACACGAAGGTCGCAACCTGACACCGCTGGAAAGTGCTTACGTCCTCGAAGAACGCGCACAGAAGCTGATCAACGACGTCGTCGAAAGCGTGCGCCTGACCCGCGAAGCGGCCGGGTTCTCCGCCGAACGCTTCAAACTCGGTTCGCTGTATTCGCTGACGGTGAAGACTGTGCCGCAACTGATCATGGGCCTGAAGATCCGCCGCAGCGAACTCAACATCGACCTGATCCTCGGCTCGAATATCGACCTGCTCTACAAGCTGAAAAACATGGAAGTTGACGCGATTCTGGTGTCGCTGGACGACAGCATCAACGACCCGGATTGCGAGCAGATTGCGTTGTTCTCCGATGATATTTTTCTCGCCACGCCGGCAGATTCAAAGTTCGCCCAGCGCAGTGAAGTGGATCTGGCTGAAGTGCGCGATGAAACCTTCATCACCCTGACTCAGGGTTTTGCGACCCATCAGGATGGTGTGCGGGTGTTCAAGCAGGCGGGGTTCGAACCGAAGGTGGCGATGCAGGTGAATGACATTTTCACGCTGTTGAGCATGGTCAGCTCGGGGGTGGGTTATGCGTTGCTGCCGGGGCGGATTGCAGCAGTGTATGAGAACCGGGTGAAGCTGATTCCGTTGCAGGCGAAGTATCGGTTGCAGCAGCACATTGGCGTGGTGTTTTTGAAGGCCAAGGAGCGCGATCCGAATTTGCTGGCGTTGTTGGCGGAGTGTCGGATGTATGCGAATCGGCAGTTGGCGGATTAACAGCAGATCAAGAGCTTACCCCCTCACCCCAGCCCTCTCCCCCAAGGGGCGAGGGGGAAAGGGAGCAGATCGGGGGCTTTTCAGAACCTGAGTTCCACTCAGAAATTTCAGGTCGATGTATAACGCCAAAACAACGCGGTCAGTCCCCTCTCCCTCCGGGAGAGGGCTAGGGTGAGGGGCTTTTGATCTTCAGCCCACAATCCCGCGAACAATGAAGAACAACAGCGACGGCCCGAGCAAGCAGCCAAGCCCGGTGTGGAACGTCGCCGTCAACGCCCCATAAGGCACCAACCGCCGATCCGTCGCCGCCAACCCAGCTGTAACGCCGCTGACAGTCCCGGCCAACCCACCAAACACCATCGCCGAACGCGGGTTATCCAGGCCCATCCAGCGCGCCGCGACCGGCGTGCCGACCATCACCAGAATCGCCTTGATCAACCCGGTGGCAATCGACAGCGCCATCACATCCGAGGTCGCGCCAATCGCCGCGCCAGTCACCGGCCCGACGATGTAAGTCACCGCCCCGGCGCCGATGGTGGTCATGCTCACAGCATCGCGATAACCGAACGCCCAGGCCATGCACGCGCCGACAATGAACGGCAAAATCGTGCCCAGCAGCAGCGCAATCACACCAATCAACCCAGCTTTTTTCGCCTCAGTCGCCTGCACTTCAAACGCCGTGGCCACAATCGCAAAGTCACGCAGCATCGCCCCGCCCATCAGGCCTATACCAGAGAACAACGTCAGATCCGCCAGCCCCTTCTGCCCGCCGGTCATGGTGCCGCCGACCCACGCCAATACCAGACCGATGACGATGGCAATCGCCGAGCCGTGAATGCGTCCGAACGTCAGGCGTTTGGACAGAACCACCGACACCCACATGATCACGCCGACAAAAGCGAATGCAGTGACCAGCCCATTGTGTTCCAGACCTTTCTCGATGAGATCCCACATATCAGCGGCCTCCTACTGGCGTGCCGACCGGGGAGATTTCCGCCGGCTCGTCAGGCAATGGCTCGCCCTTATGGGTGCGGCTGATCAAGGCAATCGTGCAACCACAGACCACCACCGAGCCGATCGCCGCCAGCACCGCCACCGGGCCACCGTGCAGCGCGGTGACGACGTTCTGTTGCGCCGCCATCGCGACCACCACCGGAATGTACATCGCACCCCAGAAGCCGACGCCCATCTCGCATTCCTTGGTCATGCCGCCGCGCTTCTGCATCCACAACCGCGCGCAAATCAACAGGATCATGGCGATGCCGACCCCGCCAACATTGGACTTGACGCCCAACAACACGCCGAGCATGTCACCCATGATCACCCCTGCCAGCGTACAGATCGCGAGCAGCGCCACACCGTAAATAATCATTGTTGTAGTCCTCAAAGTGCATCGTCGAATGTTGTTTTTGTTGTTCGAAGCTTGAGTCGGCGGTTTTAGAGTTGGCGGCCACCCTCCTCACGCAACAGCGCCTGCAAGGTGTCGAGACGCGCACTGTCGAAGGCAGTGACCGTGCCTTGCTCGAACACCCGGCGCGCCAGCCCGGTCAGCACCGCACCGGGCGGCAGTTCGATCTGTAAACGCACGCCACGCTCGTAAGCGCTTTGCACGGTGCCGCGCCAATCCACCACGCGGCACATGTTGAAGGCGAGGTCGTCGCGCAGCGCTTCTACTTTGGTCACAGGGCGCGCGCGACTGCCGCTCAGATAAGCGATTTTCGGCGTTTTCAGTTCAACCTTGGCGAAAGCTTCGGCGAGGGTTTGCGCCGGTTTTTCCAGCAGCGGGCAGTGCGACGGCACGCTTACCGCCAGACGTTTCGCCAGGCCGGCGCCACGACTGCGCGCCAGTTCGGCCACCGCTTGCATGGCCTTGTCACTGCCGGCAATCACCACCTGATTGTCGGCGTTGATGTTGGCCAGATACACCGGCGAATCTTCGCTATGCACCTGCGCCAGCAGCGTTTCGACTGTGGATAATTGCAGGCCGATGATCGCGGTCATGCCGTAGCCCTGTGGATAAGCCTGTTGCATCAGTTCGCCGCGCAGGCTGACCAGATGCAACGCATCGCTGAAGCTCAACGCCCCCGCAACCACTGCTGCCGGGTAAGCGCCGATGGACAGGCCGGCGACGTAGTCCGCTTTGAGTCCGTCCTGCAACAACTGCCGCGAAGCAGCGACGCCGGCGATCAGCAGGCACAGCTGAACCGCCCTTGTCGTGCGCAACGCATCGCTGGAATCCAGCAACAAAACATCTTCACCAAGCACATCACTGGCCTCGACCAACGATTCCCGAGGCAAACGCTGAAGCATGCCCGCTTGCTGCGCACCTTGGCCGGGGAACACCAGCAGACTGCTCACGCTGCCTGCTCCTGCGGGTTCCATGGATCGATCACCAGGCAAGCCTGATGGGCATTTTTCAGCAGCACGCGCGCAGATCCGCTGGCCCATTCACGCAATGCCACAGCACCGAACGGCGTCTGCAACTGCATGTCGATCCGGCACTTGGCTTGATCGAAAATCTCTACGAATTTACGAGCCTGATTACGCGTGATCAGCTGCGGTGTACGCAGAATCAGATCGAGATCACTGGCCGCGTGCATCGCGGTAAAACCACTGGCCAATTCAAACCCGACACTGCCGCTGACACCCCAGATCCAACCGCAATCGTCGAGCATTGGCCGCAGTTGTTTGAGTGCCTGCATGACCGGCAGATCTCGCTCGCAGTCGACGTGACACAGCGCTTCGGGGCTGACCCGACAGGCAATCGAATCAACCGCCATAAACGCCGCCAACCGCTGCTCGCGCAATACACCGCGCACGCCGACCGCGATAAAACCTTCTTCGCTCAACGCCCGACGCACCACCACCGGTTGCCCGGCAGCCAGCGACTCGACTGCCCACAACGGCGCATCCGCCGGCAACTGCGCCGGGGTCATGCCCCAGAGCAGATCGTGGGCCAGAGGCGTGCTCACCACTGCGCCCTCAACAGTTCGCGCACTTTGCTGGAAGCCGCACGATTTTTCGCGCCGAGACGATTGCTCAGATCAGTGCTGGAGATATCGCTGATGGCTTGCTTCAGGCACTCGTTCACCCGCGCCAGATCCTCTGCGGTTGGCTGCTCAATCTGCTGCACCGACAGGGTTTCCCAGAGCAATCCGAGGCTCGCATAACTGTCGATGTCATAAGCCATCGGCGGCACACTGGCGGCCAGCGCTTCCAGCTCTTCAACACTGCGCAACGTCACTCGCGCCGCCGAAGCCTTGCCCATCGCATGCACCATCACGCCCGGATCACGCAGCGCGATCAAACGATTGGCCTGATAACCATGCGCGAGAAACGCCCCGGACATCGCTTTACCGACCAACAACGCAATCACCGGATGCCCAGCCAGACGCGCACGGGCATAACTGTCCGCCGCACCCGCCAGTGCCTGATGAATGCCGAGCGCTTCTTCGCGCCGACCATAAGCCTGGCTCGGCACATCGACGATGGCGATGATCGGGCGCTTCTGGGATTTATCACGATCAGCAGTGATCGCATCATCCACAGCCTTGGCCAGACCCCAGCCTTCAAGCAAGCCAACTTCGCCATTGCGAGCACGCGGGAAACGATTGTCCGGATCAGCGACCACAGCGATAAAACGCCCCAGCTCAGCGTCGGCAACCTTCAACGATGGCGGCAGCCCTTCGACACTTTTAGCGCCCGCGCTCAAGGCGTCGAACCAGTGCAAACCGCGCAGCGAATAACCGCTCATGAGCGCTCTCCTTGATACAGATCGCGAACCACCGACGGTTCGATTTGCGGGTCAGTATTCAGACTGCTCAGGCGTTGCAGAAACCATTCGGCACGTTGGCTGCGCGGTTGCTTCGGCAAACCTTGCTGGAGCAATTCACCAACCTGCTGACGAATCTTCGCCACGTCATCGGCGACATACCGATCGACAAGACCACTGGCGAAACGCTGCTCGCCGCCGGTCAGGCTCCAAATGAAAGGCCGGTCGCGGGAGTCGTATTCCTCGATCCCGGCTTCCTGCTCGATCACCTGCGGGCCATTCAAGCCGAGGCGTGCTTCCTGAGTCACCAGCAAATAACTGCACAACGCCGCCGCAATCGACATACCACCGAAGCAACCGACACTGCCCGCAACCACACCGACCACCGGTTGGTATTGCTGCAAATCGACAATCGCCGCATGAATATCAGCAATCGCCGCCAGCCCGAGGTTGGCTTCCTGCAAGCGCACGCCACCGGTTTCCAGCAGCAACACCGCGCGCGTCGGAATGCCTTTGCGGTTGTCTTCCGCCGCCAGTTCCAGCGCGCCGGCAATCTTCGCCCCGCCGACTTCGCCGAGGCTGCCGCCCTGAAACGCGCCTTCAATCGCGGCGATCACCACCGGCAAACCGTCGAGGCTACCCTTGGCAATCACCACACCGTCATCGGCCTGCGGCACCACGCCCTGAAGTTCGAGCCACGGCGACATGACGCGTTGAAACGGGTCGAGCAGTTCGCGAAAACTGCCGGCATCAAGCAAGGCTTTCGCCCGTTGCCGCGCGCCGAGTTCGACGAAGCTGTGTTTGTTGAGCAACGCGGCGCTGTCAGTCATGGCCGATCTCCTCGAAACCTTGTTCCAGTCGCAAGCGCACCACCCCCGGCGTCGCGCCGAAATCGTGGATATCGATGGCCATCGCCGGCGGCGTGGTGCCGTCGAACATCCGCGCAAACAGGTGCTGCCAGCGCAGCTGCGCACCGTTGACCGAGGTTTGCACATTGATGGTCAGCTTGCCGGCCAGGCCCGGTTCGATCAGCACTTCCAGATCACCCGAACCGACACAACCGACCAGCGCACGACCGCGTGGCGGCTGCCCGGCGGGGAATTCAAACGATAGGGTTTCCATCAAAACGCTCCCTGAAGGATGCCGTCGCGCTCGATACGGTCGAGCAGCAGCGTGGCGGCGAGCAAGTCGGCGGCGCCACCGGGCGAGGCATTCAATGCGATGAGTTGTTGATCCAGTTCGTGCAGGCGGCGGCGACCGCTGAGGCTTGCGCTGCCACCGGCGTCGAGCACCGCTTGCGCGCCGTTTTGCATGGTTTGCAGACCCTCTTCGCCAGCGCGGTAGAGCACGCAGGTGTCGGCCAGATTCGTCATGATCGCGAGCAAGGCGTCGATCCGGGCGTTCTGTTCGCCGTGGCCGTTGGCGCGGCTGCGTTTGAGTTGTGGCAGACCGCGTTGCAGCACCGAAGGGAAGCCGAGTTGCGCTTCTTCACGAGCGCCACGGGCGCCGTAACGCAGGGCGACTTGGGCGCCGTGGCTCAACGGTTTTGGTGCGTAGCGGTCATCCAGCAAGGCCAGACGTGCGGCACGCAGGGATACCGCATTGGCGCTGGAAGATTGCGGTTCCAGTGCTGCGGCAGTCACCAGCAATCCCAGCGCCCAAATGGCACCGCGATGAGTGTTCACGCCGTTGGTGGTCGTGAGCATGGCTTGCTCGCCTTCACGACCGATGCGGCCAATCGCTTCGCGCAAGGAATCGACTTCACCGATTTCAACCGCTGCTTCAGCCATCTCTTTGAAAGCCGGCCACAACGACAATGCCGACGCGTGCATCAGACCCAAGTGCAGATCGGTGTGCGCGCCATTGCCGCGACGGTCGACCAGCGCCGGTTTCGGCGACAGATCGGCTTCGTCGATCAGCGCGTCCACCGCCAGATCGGCCAATCGGTCCGCCAGAGAAAGCGGTTTCGCTTGCAGATTAAATGCGTGCATTACCAGCTCCTGAATTTCGCGGGCGGGTTGTACAAACCGCCGGACCACTCGACCAGATCGGCCACGCTCTTCGCCGCGAGCAATTCGCGAGTGGCGTCGGTGCGGCGGATACCGAGGTCTTCGGGCAAGGCGATCAGGCCTTCGCGGCGCATGCGTTCGGTGTCTTTCGGGTTGTGGCGCAGGCCGATGGCGGTGACACCGGCGACCGCAGCGATCATCGCCTGGCGCTCTTCCAACGAACGCGCCTTGTACAGGTAGGCGATGCCCTCTTCGGTGAGCAGGTGAGTGACGTCGTCGCCGTAAATCATGATCGGCGCCAGCGGCATGCCGCTTTTCTTTGCCACTTCCACCGCGTCGAGGGTTTCGACGAAGGTCGGTTTGCCGCCCTCCTGGAACGTCTCAACCATCTGCACCACGAGTTTTTTGCCGCGTTCGAGCATCGGCTGCTGCGAGTCGTCGTGGCGCATGTCCAGCCATGCAGGGGTGCCGTGACGGCGACCGCGCGGGTCGTGGCCCATGTTCGGCGCGCCACCGAAACCAGCGAGGCGGCCACGGGTGACGGTTGAGGAATGGCCATCGCCATCGACCTGCAACGTCGCGCCGATAAACAGATCCACCGCGTATTGCCCGGCGAGTTGGCAGAACATTCGGTTGGAACGCAGCGAGCCGTCGCGACCGGTGAAGAACACGTCGGGCCGCGCGGCGATGTAGTTTTCCATGCCCAGTTCGGTGCCGAAGCAATGCACGCTTTCGACCCAACCGCTTTCAATCGCCGGGATCAGCGTCGGATGCGGGTTGAGCGTCCAGTTGCGGCAGATTTTGCCTTTGAGGCCGAGGGATTCGCCGTAGGTCGGCAGGATCAATTCGATGGCGGCGGTGTTGAAACCGATGCCGTGGTTGAGCGACTGCACGTTGTGTTTTTCGTAGATGCCGCGAATCGCCATCATCGCCATCAACACGTGCACAGGCTTGATGTGCCGTGGGTCGCGGGTGAACAGCGGTTCGATGTAGAACGGCTTGTCGGCGACCACGACGAAATCGACCCACGACGCCGGGATGTCCACGCGGGGCAGCTCGCTGACGTCGTCGACCAACTGGTTGACCTGGACGATGACAATGCCGTCGCTGAACGCGGCCGGTTCGATCAGTGCCGGGGTGTCTTCGGTGCTCGGGCCGGTGTAGATGTTGCCGGCGCGGTCGGCCATGAACCCGGCGGAGAGCACGACGTTGGGGATCAGGTCCACCACCAGTCGGGCGTAGAGTTCGATGTAGGTGTGGATCGCGCCGATTTCCAGCAGGCCGTCTTCGAGCAACTGGCTGATGCGCAGGCTCTGGGTGCCGGCGAAGGAGAAATCGAGCTTGCGGGCGATGCCGCGCTCGAACAGATCGAGGTGCTCGGAGCGGCCGACGCTGGGCATGATCATGTGCAGGTCGTGGAGCTTTTCCGGGTCGGCGTTGGCCAGCGAGCGCGAGAGGAAATCCGCCTGCTTCTGGTTGTTACCCTCCAGCACTACACGGTCGCCGGGATGGATCAGCGCTTCAAGCGCGGCGACGATCTTGTCGGTGGGCAACACCACACCGTCGGCCAGCCCGCGCACCTTATCGAGCCGGCGCTGCTTCTCATCGCGCCGCCGCGTCCAGCGCGAGTCGGGGGAAATTGTTGTTGTCATGCTCACTCCACGGGGTTCGCTGTCGTGGAGCTAAGGTAGGCGTGTGGGGTGGGGGCATCAATCAAGCGCAGAGGTGAATCATTACGCTGAGCGTAACGATCAAGAGCACCCTCACCCTAGCCCTCTCCCGGAGGGAGAGGGGACCGATTGGGGGATATTCGGGAATTGCGCCGACCTGGGAATGTTGTACTGAATCCAGAATTTACCAGGTTCACCAGATCCATAATCGACTCGGTTTTTCAGGTCGATGTATGACGCCAGACACCTCGGTCGGCCCCCTCTCCCTACGGGAGAGGGCTGGGGTGAGGGTCAGCTTTTAAGTCACTCCGTCGGCACCAACCTATCCAACAAACGGTTAACAGCCATCTCCGCCACCATCACTACCTGCGCAATACCTTGCACAGTCTTGCGATGCGTACCTTCGACCATTGCCGCATGGTTGTTGAGCATCACCGTGGCCGAGCCAAGGGTTTCACTGGCGTCGGCCAGCAGGGATTCGGTGTCGGCATTGGGGTTGGCCATGTACAGCGTGTTCGGTGTGTAGGGCGTGGCCATCAGGTCGGCGTTGGTCGGGCTGAGGTAATGGTCGAGGGCGCGCTCGGCGGCTTCGTGGAATTTCTTCGAGTCGGGTGATTCGTAGGGGGATGCCGGGTCTGCGAGCGGGGGGTTAGGCGTTGGTTTAATCATCTTCAGGTTCCGAAATAAAGCTGGAACCACTTCTCTGCTAAAAGAAGGGGTGGCAGCTGAACGCAGGTTAGCAGACCGGGGAACCTAAGGAAGCCGGCGCGCCGAAGCGCCCTGCGCACAGCCGCCATCGAATGCAGGACTGAGCCTGACGATGATGCATGTGCACCCTTAGATTAACCACGGGCTGCTAAACCCGATCACTGGAAATCAGTGACGGAATCAAGTTACGCAGCATGCCCAAGGCGCACAAGCCGGCGGATTCTGGTGCATGCGTAGGCAGCGGCGCAAGGATTTGTAGGCCAGGGAGCCGTAACACAGAGTGTCTTTAAACAACGGGGTTAAAGGGTGTTTATTGCACTGCAGAAATTGAGGATTTGCCTGTAAGAATTTGCTGGTGCTACTGGCCCCATCGCTGGCAAGCCAGCTCCCACAGTGTCCGAGTTGTATTCGAATTCTGTGAACCACACAAAACCCTGTGGGAGCTGGCTTGCCAGCGATGAGGCCAGTCAGAGCAACACAAATTCTGGATCAATGGACCAGCCCCGCCTCCACCAACAACTTCTCCAGCCCCAACAAATCCGGCACCTTAGCCACCTGTTCCCCGACCTGCACCGCCGCCTGCTCCAGCGCACACAACGGCACGTCGACATAACTCAACTGACTATCAAGCTTGTACGACCGTGGAATCCCCTGCACCAGCAGTGCAATGAACTTCAACTCCGGCAACCCGCCCAGCGCATTCAAAATCACGATCCGCGCGCGCTCGCCAATGACGATTTTCTGCCCGCAGGCCGATTCAAAACTCAGCAACGGAATCTGCCGCTCACGCCACGTAACTTTGCCCAGATACCACGGCGGCGTGTCCAGATCGAAGGCACTGGCCTGGTAATCGATCAACTCAGCGACAGCGACGTTAGGCAGGATCAGATTGCGATCCGCCAGCGGCAGCAGCAACCCGGTCAGTTGGCTGCTGCGCTGATTATGCCGGCGCTCATGCATGTTTCTTGCTCCACTGGGCAATGCTTTCAAGCAGCACCGACTCTTGATACGGCTTGCCGAGGTAGTCGTTGACGCCGATGGCCATGGCGCGGTCGCGGTGTTTCTGCCCGGTGCGTGAGGTGATCATGATGATCGGCAGGTGTTGCAGGCGTTCGTCGTTGCGCACCTGAGTGGCGACTTCGAAGCCGTCCATGCGCGGCATTTCGATGTCGAGCAGCATCAGGTCGGGCATGTGTTCTTCGAGCAACAACATGGCGTCGACACCGTCCTTGGCGGTCAGCACGTTCATGCCGTGACGTTCGAGCAAACGGCTGGTGACCTTGCGCACAGTGACCGAGTCGTCGACCACCATCACCAGCAGTGGTTTGTGCGGTTCGTTGTCGATCTCCGGCAGCGTTGATGTCGGCGCAATGCGTGCCTGCATGGCGCGGATTGGTGCGAGCAAATCGAGAATCAGCACCACCCGGCCATCGCCGAGAATCGTCGCGCCGGACACGCCCTGCACCGCCGCGAATTGCGCGCCAAGGCTTTTGACCACGATCTCGCGCGTGCCTGCCATGGTATCTACTAGCACGGCGATACGCCGGTCGTTGTAGTGCACCAGCAGCACCGGCAACGGCAGGTTCTGGCCGAGCAGTTTCGGCCGTGGCGCGGTTTTCAGCAGTTCGCCGAGGTAGCACAGTTCATAGGTCTGTCCGCCGTACTGGTAACGCGGCGGATCAGCACGAAAGTGAGCTTCCAGATCATTCGGCAACACGCGGACGATGCCTTCGATGGTGTTCAGCGGAATCGCATATTGATCCTCGCCACACTGCACCATCAACGCGCGGTTGACCGACACGGTGAACGGCAAGCGAATACGGAAATGCACGCCCTGCCCCGGCACGGAATCGATGCTCATGCTGCCGCCGAGCTGCCGCACCTCTTCGTGCACTACGTCCATACCAACGCCACGCCCGGAAATCTGCGTGATTTTTTCGGCGGTCGAGAATCCCGGCTGGAGGATGAACTGCAACACGTCGCGGTCGCTGATCTCGGCTTCCGGCGCGAGCATGCCGCGTTTGATCGCCTTGCGCCGCACCGCCTCCAGCGGCACCCCGGCGCCGTCGTCGCGAATGTCGAAAACGATGTCGCCACCCTCGCGGGACAGGTCGAGGCTGATCTGCCCTTGCGCCGGTTTACCCGCCGCCTGCCGTACTTCGGCAGACTCCAGACCATGATCGACGGCGTTGCGCAGCATATGTTCCAGCGGCGCGGCCATGCGTTCGAGGACGTTGCGATCCATCTCGCCTTCAGCGTTGCCGACGACGAAGGCGACGTCTTTGTTCAGCTCTTCAGCGACCTGACGGACGATGCGTTTGAGGCGCGGCAACATGCGCTCGAACGGCACCATGCGCGTGCGCATCAGGCCTTCCTGCAATTCGGTGTTGATGCGGCCCTGTTGCTGCAACAGGTTCTCGGCGTCGTGATTGCGCCGATCGAGGGTTTCCTTGAGGTCGAGCAAGTCGGAGGCGGATTCGAACAGCGCCCGCGACAGTTGCTGCAACTGCGAATGGCGGTCCATTTCCAGCGGATCGAATTCTTCGTAGCCGAGGCGTTCGGCATCGACCTGCTGACGGCTGAGAATCCGCCCTTGGGTTTCGGTGTCGAGGCGGCGCAACTGATCACGCATCCGTTCGATGGTGGTTTCCATCTCGTTCAGGGCGATCTGCGCGTCGTTGACTTGCTGTTCGATACGACCACGGAAGATCGAGGTTTCGCCGGCCAGATTGACCAGTTCATCAAGCAGTTCGGCGGAGACCTTGACCATGTCCGCGCCAGCCTCGGCAGCCGGCGGCGCCGCGTCAGTCTTAACCGGAACAGACAGCACTGGCGGTGTTTCTACTGCAACCGGGTGACTGAAATTCTGGATCGCATTGATCAACCGATCCGCCGGCGGACACGGTTGCCCGGCGCGCACGCCATCGAGCATTTGTGCCAAGCGATCATGACCGCGCTGCACCAGTGCAAACAGCTCTGCAGACGGCTGCAACGCGCCGCTGGAAAGACTTTCGTAAAGGTATTCCAGCTCATGGGCGAGGTCGCCGATCGGGCCGATCTCGACCATCCGCGCGCCGCCCTTGAGGGTGTGCAGATCGCGCAGCAGGGTTTCCACTTCCTGGCGATTGCCCGGCTCGGCCTGCCAGCGCAGCAGTGCGGCGCCGGAGTTTTCGATGATGTCGAAACCTTCTTCGAGGAAGATTTCCAGCAACTCCGGGTCGTGACCGGCACTGTCGTGATCGGCCGCTGGCTGGGGCGTTTCGCTGATAGTCTGGCCTTGACGCACCTGACGCAGGGTTTCGATCAAATCCTGCGCCGGGGTCAGTGGCTGATGTTGTTGCAGTTGTTCAAGCAGCAGCGCCAAACGCTCATGACTCTTGAGCAGCAGACGCCTCAAGGTTTCGCTGTAGTTGAAGCGACGATCGACCAGACCTTCGTAAAGGCTTTCCAGCTCTTGGGCCAGATCGCCGATGGCCTCGACTTCGGCCATCCGCGCGCCGCCCTTGAGCGTATGCAAATCGCGCTGCAACGAGGACAGCGGCGCGGCATTGTCCGGATCGCTCAACCAGCGCTGCAAGGCCTGGCCTGAGCTGTCGAGAATGTCCACCGCCTCTTCGAGGAAGATCTCGACAATCTCGTCATCGGGCTCAAGCGCCGTTGCCTTTTGCTGCAACTCAGCGGTGGCGCTGCCCAGTTCACGGATGCTCAGGGTGCGGCTGCCATCGCTGCGAATCAGGCCCATGGAAGAAGGATCGAGGCTCTGATCGAGCAGATCATGCAACGCCCGAATCCGCTCTGGCTGCGCCGTGACTTCCTGACCGGCAGCCAGTTCATCGAGCATGTTGATCAGCGCTTCATGGGCGTTCTGCGCTTCCTGGAAAAACTGCTCGCTGACCGCCAGGCTGCTTTCTTCAACGGCGCCGTAGAGATCGAGCAAGGCTTCGCACAACACATCCACCGGCAGCAAATCCGCCAAATGCGCGCCTTCGCCAAGGGTGGTCAGTTCATCCAGCAAGGCGCTGAGTTCCTGACGCTCGCCGGGGTGTTGCTGCCAGCGCTGTAGCAGGCTCTCAGCATCCAGCAGGATGTCCATGCCTTGAGCGAGGAAGTTATTGATCAGTTGCGGATCGCGCTTGACCCGCAGGCCGGTATTGGGCGCATCGAGGATCGACGCCAGACGCTCGGCAAGCAGGGTTTCCGAGCGTTTGATCAGCGACTGCGCACCGACAATCGGCGCCAGCGGATCATGCTTGAGCTGACGCAGACCGACGCGGAACAGGCCCTCGGCTTCGAGGAGCAATTCCACTTCGTCGAGGTCCAGCGGCAACTGGTGCGCCTTGAACTCGCGGGCCAGTTGATCGAGCGGCGCCGCCAGTTCGGCAATCGGCAATACGCCGGCCATCGAGGCGCTGCCCTTTAACGTATGCAAGGCGCGCTGCAACTCGTCACTGGCCTGCAACGGCACATGCTCGGCGGCCTGATCGAGAAAACGATTGAGGCTGGCGAGGTGGGTTTCGGCTTCGTTGCGGAAGATCTCCAGCAACAACGGATCGAGTGCCGCCACATCGTCGACGTCTTCGGCCGCCAGTGGTTCGTCACCCTTGGCCAAGGCATGTGCGCGTGCGGCGAGTTGATCGACATCGCTGCGCTGACGCTGACTGTTGGTGGCGAATTCGTTGATCAACTCGGGCAGCAACAACACCGTGTCGGTGAGCAGTTGCTGCACCACCGAACCGGGCTCGACGCTCTGTTCGAGCACGCGGTTGAGCAGGTTTTCCACCGCCCAGGCCAGTTCACCGAGGATCAGCGCGCGGACCATGCGCCCGCTGCCCTTCAAGGTGTGGAAAGCGCGGCGCAGTTCAGTCAGCGCGTCGCGATCCTGCGGATTGGCCGACCAGCGCGGCAGGTATTCGTGGAGAACTTCGAGGACCTCATCGGTCTCTTCGAGGAAAACTTCGCGCAGTTCATCGTCGACCGGCTCTTCATCGGCCGGTGGCGGCATCAGGCTGCCGGGGGTGATCAACGCCGGCGGGTTGAGCGCCGAAACCGGGCTGGCCAGAACGTCGGCCAGCGACTGTACGGTTTCCGGATCGTCGAGCGCCTGCATGTCCTGCATCACCAGCGCTTCGCTGGGGCTGAGCACGTCGTCGAGCACGGGCACATGCGGTTCATTTGGAAAGAACCCGAGGCTGGCGAGGGACTTCTGCGCGACATCGAGCAATTGCTCGCCCGGTGCCTGCGGGTCGTCACTCAAGCGTTCGAGGTAGTACTCAAGGCTGCTGATGACATCGGCCAGATGATCGAGTTGTTCCCAACCCGGCTCGTGCGGATCAAGCAGCAGATGTTCGCGGATAAAACCGTTGCAGGCTTCGACCAGACTCGCCGCGCGGCTGAGTGGAATCATCGCCAGCGCACCGCGCACCTGCGTCAGCAACGCCGGCAACGGTTGCAGTTGCTGGCGATCCCAGTCGGCGTCGATGTAGTCGACGATCATGTCCTTGGCCTGTTGCAGGCAGATGCGTGCTTCCTTGATGACGATCTGGTGAATCTGCGTCAGGTCGGTGGTCGGCAGGCGCGAATCTTCCGGGCTTTCCGGCTCGACGGTGCCGACCATTCCGGCCAACGTCGCTTCGACGTAAAGCAGCGCACCGGCAACGTCCATCAGGATCGCGTCATTCGGTTCGCGCTGGCCTTGGGCGAGGCTGAGCACCACCGCCAGTTGATCGATGATCACTTTGCGCGGTTGGCCAAAACCGAGCACGGCGAGCGTGTCGGCGATCTGCCGCAGCGGTGCCAGCAGGCTTTCCAGATCGGAAGTGTGCTGGCGGTCGCTGCGCACGAACAGGTCGAGGCGTTCCTTGACCCGCACCAGTTCCTCACACAGCGCTGCCAGCACCGAGCGCATCGCATCGCGGTCGGGGCCGGCCAGGCGCGCACGTTCTTCGTCGACCATCGCGCTGTCGGGCAACGCGTCGTCCAGGGAGTAGCGATCTTTCATGGTCAGCATCTGCCCGGTGGGATGTTCGGCTTTGGCAATATAGAACAACAGGCTTTTCAGCAGCTCGGCAGCCGCCGGCTGATTGAGGCCAGCCATGCCCTGATCGAGCAAGCGTTTGAGTTCTTTGTCGGCATCCTTGAACAGGCTGCGCAGCGCCGGGCTGTTGGCGATCACGCCCTCGCGCATGCCTTCGACCAGCGCCGAGGCGACTTGCCACAGGGGGCTCAGCGGCGAATCACCGCTCAGCGCTTCGAGGCGAGTAAAGACTTTGGCCAGATAACCGAGGTGGGTCTGGTCATCCTGCTCGCGCAGCAAACCGACCAAAGCCATTTGCAGCATCTGGCGTAATTTGCGCAGCACGTTCGGCAACTCTGCCGGCTCAAGCCGCGCCAGTGCTTCGGCGCTCAGGGGCGGGAAGTCAGGCAACTGCGGGCTGAACAGGCTGGTTTCAGACAACAGGCTTTCGCCACGAGCACTACGCAGATCGTTGATCAGCGGCAACACCACCAGCGGCAAATCGCGGCGGGCGCTCTGCACGCGGTCGAGGTAGATCGGCAATTGCCCAAGGGCTTGCAGCAACAGGTGCAGCGCTTCGTCGCGGTGGCTGACGCGCTCATGCTGCAAGGCTTCGACCAGATGTTCCATTTCTTCGGCGAGCAAGGCTGCGCCGTAGAACTCGACCATCTGCAAACTGCCGTGGACCTGATGGATGTAATCCAGGCACTCGTCCAGCCCGGGAAAGGCTTGCGGATCATCGAGCACGGCTTCAATCGCCTGATGCGCCAGCCTCAGCGTTTCGGCAATTTCGCCTTTGACCCATTCGAGGGCCACATAGTCGTGCCGATCACCCATAACAACTCCACTCACGCTTTATCTGTCGCCGCCGGCAAGGTGAATCCGGACACCGAACGCCGTAGCTGACTGGCCATTTTCGTCAGGTTGCCGATGCTCTCGGCGGTGGCCGTGGAGCCGGACGAAGTCTGCGAGGTGATCTGCTGGATCACGTTCATCGTCAGCGAGATCTGCCCGGCGGAAGTCGTCTGCTGCTGCGCTGCATTGGAGATGCTTTGAATCAGCGCCGCGAGGGTCTTCGATACACCTTCGATTTCTTCCAGGGCCACACCGGCATCCTGCGCCAGTCGCGCGCCGCGCACCACTTCGGTGGTGGTTTGCTCCATGGAAATCACGGCTTCGTTGGTGTCGGTCTGAATCGCCCGCACCAGGGTTTCGATCTGCCGGGTGGCGGCGGACGAGCGTTCGGCCAAGCGCTGCACTTCGTCGGCGACCACGGCAAAACCGCGTCCGGCATCACCGGCCATCGACGCCTGAATCGCCGCGTTGAGGGCGAGTATGTTGGTCTGGTCAGCAATGTCGTCGATCAGGCTGACGATGTCGCCGATTTCCTGCGACGACTCGCCCAGACGCTTGATGCGTTTGGCGGTGTCCTGAATCTGTTCGCGAATGTTGTCCATGCCGTGGATGGTGTTGTGCACCACCTCGTTGCCCTTGTTGGCGATTTCCACGGAGCGCTCGGCGACTGCCGAAGACTCGGCGGCGTTGGCCGAGACCTGATCGATGGACTCGGCCATGTCGCTGATCGCCGTCGAAGCTTCGGAAATCTGCTGCGCCTGATGTTCCGAGGCCTGTGCCAGGTGCATCGCGGTGGCCTGGGTTTCCTGCACCGCTGCGGCGACCTGGCCGGCAGTGAGGTTGATCGTCGCGACGAGATCGCGCAATTGGTCGACGGAATAGTTGATCGAGTCGGCGATGGTGCCGGTGAAGTCTTCGGTCACCGAGGCGGTCACGGTGAGGTCGCCGTCGGCGAGGTCTTCGATTTCATCGAGCAGGCGCATGATCGCGTTCTGGTTGCGCTCGTTCTTCTCGGCGGTTTCGCGCAACTGGCGATTGGTTTCCCGGACCATCACCAGACCGATAAGGATGATTGAGGCCAGCGCCAGCAAACCGAGGACGTAACCGCCGATGGTGTCGGTGTTGCGCCCGCCGGCAAGGTTTTCGAAGCGAGTGGCCAGGTGCGAGGCTTCGTCGAGCAGGGTCTGCGACAGGCTGAAAATGTTGCTCGCCGATTCACGAACCTTGAACAGCTCGGGCGAGGTTTCGAGGATTTCATCCACCGAACCGGAGACAAACTGGAACAGTTCGGAAATCTCACTCAGACGCGCGCGGGCATCACGGTCTTCGACCTGGCTGATTTTCAGCGCCGGGTTACCTTGCAGCATGCCGTTGAGCACTTGGCCGAAACGCGTGGCGTCGCGGCCGAAGGCATCGGCGGCTTGCTGGGAGTTTTCGTCGCCGGCGAGCACGGTGTTGACCGCGCCAAGAATACGTTCGGCCAGCAGCGACTGACGCTGAGCCATCGCCACCTGCGCCGCCGGGGCGCCGCGCTGGAGGAGGATTTCGACGACTTTTTCGTATTCGATCTGCAACTGCGGCACGGTTTCGGCCAGGGTCGCGGCGACCTGATGCAGCGACAGCACGGTCTGCTCGCTGGAAAGAATCGCGTCGGTGTTTTTCAGCAGGCGCTCCCAATCCAACTGCACAGCGCGCATTTCCGGGCGCACGGTGGCGGGTGCCGGCGGCAGGCCGGTGGCCGGGTCGCCCTTTTTCAGATAACCCCAGCGCTGGGCGAAATCGTTGCGCGCATCGCTGAGCAACTTGAACGCAGCCGCCTTGCCGGCGGCGGCTTCGGTGGCGTTCTTGGCGATGCGTTGCGAGAGCACGCGCAGCTCACCGGCGTGGCCGATGTACTGTTTGTCGTAGTTCGCCTGGGTGTTGAGATAAGCGAAGTTGGCGAACAGCAGCATGATGAACACGATCAGTGCGATGAACAGCACGATGATCTGCGAGCGACTGCGCGATCCTTCCGCCGGCTTGCCTGTTTTTGCTTTTGTCATCGGTCCTCGCCTGTTTGAAGCTCACCGGTAGAACCTGTAGGAGTGAGCCTGCTCGCGATTGAACGATAACGCGGTGTACTTGATACACCGCGGTGCCTGAATCGCGAGCAGGCTCACTCCTACAAGGGATCTTTGTTGTAACAGCTATATCGCGACGCTCATGAACACCGGGGATTTCGCCAATGCAAACAAACTGAACACCCGCCAGTTCTGCTCGCGGCGGAAATAGCCTTTGACGAACTCGGCCTTGGATCCCTGGCGCTTGCTGATCGAGATCGGTTCGAAGCTGTCCTGCTCGAAATGCTGCAGACCAATCACCTCATCGACCATCAACCCGGCAAACACGTCCCCATGCTCGACCACCAAGACCCGCCGCTGTTTACGCAACGGCGACAGTTCGTGGCCGAAAAATCCGCACAAATCCATGATCGGCAACAGCCGCCCGCGCAGGTTAGCCACGCCTTTGACCCACGGCTTGACCCCGGGCAACTGTGTGAAGCGCGGTTCGTGCAGCACTTCGCTGACTTCGCCCATCGGCGCCACATACCAATGCTCGCCGAGGCGAAAGCCGATGCCGCTCCAGCGATCCTGACGCGCCGGTTGCGACGGCAGGTCCGCCGCCAGCAAGCGGCAGCGCTGGTCGATTTGCCAGAGCAGTTCGAACGCGGTCAGCGATTCGCTCATGGTTGCGCGATCAGCCTTTGAGCACGTTGTTCAGGGTCTTGATCAGGGTGTCTTCGTCGACCGGTTTGGTCAGGTAGTCCTTGGCGCCCTGACGGGTGCCCCAGACCTTGTCGGTTTCCTGATCCTTGGTGGTGATGATGATCACCGGGATGTGGCTGGTGTCGGCATCCTTGGTCAACTGGCGGGTGGCCTGAAAACCATTGAGGCCTGGCATGACGATGTCCATCAGCACCGCGTCGGGTTTTTCCTGACGGGCCAGGGCCACGCCGTCGGCGCCGTTTTCGGCTTTGAGCACTTCATGGCCGTGCTTTTCGAGCATGCCGGTCAGTTTGTACATTTCAGTCGGCGAATCATCGACGATCAGGATACGTGCCATGGTTTTCCCCATTTTTCTTGTCGACGCCCGGCCCGCTGGCCGAGCGTCACTGTACGTGTCTTACTGCGGCAAAACGGCGGCGAAGCCCGGAACATGGGCCTGGATCGCGTTGAGCAGTTCTTCCTTGCTGAAAGGCTTGGTCAAAAATTGATCAGATCCGACAATCCGCCCCTTGGCCTTGTCGAACAGCCCGTCACGCGATGACAGCATGATCACCGGCGTGGCCTTGAACGCACTGTTGTTCTTGATTAAAGCGCAGGTCTGATAACCATCCAGACGCGGCATCATGATGTCGACAAAAATGATCCCGGGGTGGTTATCGGTGATCTTGGCCAAGGCGTCGAAACCGTCGATCGCCGTGATCACTTCGCAACCGACATTCTTCAACAATGTTTCGGCGGTGCGACGAATCGTTTTCGAGTCGTCGATGACCATGACCTTCAAGGCGCTGGACTGCTGTTCCATAAGGGGGCTCTACCGTCGCCTTTGCGAATCAAATTGTCCGTTTTGCGATGACTGATGGCTGGAAACCCTTGATGCTCAAGGGCCAGCACGGCATGGCAGCCTTTTTAGCACAGTCTCCAGATGCAATCTATCGACGGGTTTTTCCTTGACCGAAAACCCGCCCGGCGCCACTCTGGCGGCACTTTTTCAATACCGATCCGGTAGCCAATTTTCGAGGAAAACCCAATGAGCGTTCGCGTCGGGATTGTCATGGACCCTATCGCCAGCATCTCCTATAAAAAGGATAGCTCGCTGGCCATGCTACTGGCCGCGCAGAAGCGTGGCTGGGAACTGTTCTATATGGAACAGCGCGACCTGTATCAGGGCGAAGGTCAGGCACGGGCGCGCATGAAGCCGCTGAAAGTCTTCGCCAACCCGGAAAAATGGTTCGAACTGGACGCCGAGCAGGACAACCTGCTGAGCGATCTCGACGTGATCCTGATGCGCAAGGATCCGCCGTTCGACATGGAGTTCGTTTACTCCACCTACCTGCTCGAACAGGCCGAAACCGCTGGCGTGCTGGTGGTGAACAAACCGCAAAGCCTGCGCGACTGCAATGAAAAACTGTTCGCCACGCTGTTCCCGCAGTGCACGCCGCCGACCATCGTCAGCCGCCGCGCCGACGTGCTGCGTGAATTCGCCGCCAAGCACGGCGACGTGATCCTCAAGCCGCTGGACGGCATGGGTGGCACGTCGATTTTCCGTCATCGCGCTGGCGATCCGAACCTGTCGGTGATTCTGGAAACCCTGACCGCCCTCGGTGGCCAGCAGATCATGGGCCAGGCTTACCTGCCAGCAATCAAGGACGGCGACAAACGCATCCTGATGATCGACGGCGAGCCGGTGGATTACTGCCTGGCGCGGATTCCGGCGCAGGGCGAAACCCGTGGCAACCTGGCTGCCGGTGGCCGGGGTGAAGCGCGTCCGCTGACTGAAAAGGATCGCTGGATCGCGGCTCAAGTCGGCCAGACGTTGCGTGAGAAAGGCCTGCTGTTCGTCGGTCTCGATGTGATTGGCGAAAGCCTGACCGAAATCAACGTCACCAGCCCAACCTGCATCCGTGAAATCGACAATGCCTTTGGCACTGACATCGGCGGCATGCTGATGGACGCGATCGCCAAGAAGCTGCAAGCCGCCGGCAAAAAGCCACAAGCTTGATGCACGTCACATGCAGTCTGTCGCTTGAAGCGTGAAGCCCAAGGCGTGAAACCAACATTGCGTTATCATGCGCAGCCTCTGAAAAACGCGATGTTGGTTTTCTTGTCATGACCCTCCCGTCCGATCTGCCCGCAGAACTCGCCCACCGTGGCGTGCGCCCGGCCGATCGCCTCGGATTTACCCTGTTTCTCGCGGCGCTGATTCATTTGGCGCTGCTGCTCGGCGTCGGCTTCACGATGGTCGAGCCCAAGCAAATCAGCAAAACCCTGGAAATCACCCTCGCCACCTTCAAAAGCGAAAAGAAGCCGGAGAAGGCTGACTTTCTCGCGCAGGAAAATCAGGAAGGCAGCGGCACGCTGGACAAAAAGGCGATCCCGAAGACCACTGAGGTGGCGCCGTTCCAGGACAATCAGGTCAAGAAAGTCACCCCGCCACCGGCCGCCAAGCCGCAAGTGCAGGAGGCTGCGCCCAAGGCTGCGGTGACCACCGTTGCGCCGAAGCCGAAAAAAGCACCGACCAAGAAAGAAGAAAGCAAAACCGAAGTCAAACCGACAGTCGACGCGCCAGAGTTCGACAGCTCGCAGCTGTCCAGCGACATCGCCAGCCTCGAAGCCGAACTGGCCAAGGAACAACAGCTGTACGCCAAGCGCCCGCGCATTCATCGCTTGAGCGCGGCGTCGACCATGCGCGACAAGGGCGCCTGGTACAAAGACGACTGGCGCAAGAAGGTCGAACGCATCGGCAACCTCAATTACCCCGAGGAAGCACGGCGCAAGCAGATCTACGGCAATTTGCGCCTGATGGTTTCGATCAATCGCGACGGCTCGCTGTATGAAGTGCTGGTGCTGGAATCATCCGGCCAGCCGCTGCTGGATCAGGCGGCGCAGCGCATTGTTCGACTGGCGGCACCGTTTGCGCCGTTTACCGGGGACTTGTCGGATATCGATCGTCTGGAAATCATTCGCACCTGGAAATTCGCCCGCGGCGACAAGCTCTCGAGCAATTAAGGGCAAGATCAAAAGATCGCAGCCTTCGGCAGCTCCTACATTGGCCTGCATTCACATGTAGGAGCTGCCGAAGGCTGCGATCTTTTGGCGGCTTCAGCTTGTCAGTTGGCCCCCCGAACGCCACACTAGCGCACATGAAAAACGTCAGCCCCAGCTACCTCAAGCATCACTTCCTGATCGCCATGCCACACATGGCCGACCCGAACTTTGCCCACACCTTGACCTACATCGTCGAGCACACGGCCAATGGCGCTATGGGGATTGTGGTCAACCGGCCGCAAGAGCTGAATCTGGCCGACATTCTTGAGCAACTGCGCCCGGACATCGACCCGCCAGCACTGTGCCAGCACGTACCGATTTTCATCGGCGGCCCGGTACAGACCGATCGCGGTTTTGTTCTGCATCCGGCGGGCAAGACCTTCCAGGCCACCGCACAACTGGACGGTGATCTGGCCCTGTCGACCTCGCAGGATGTGCTGTTCGCCATCGCGGACGGCGTCGGCCCGGCGAAAAGCCTGATTGCCCTCGGTTACGCCGGTTGGGAAGCCGGGCAACTGGAAGCCGAACTGGCCGACAACGCCTGGCTGACCTGCCCGTACGACGCCGACATCCTCTTCAACACCAGCAGCGAACTGCGCCTCGAAGCGGCGGCCAAGCACCTGGGGATCAACCTCAGCCTGCTGACCAGCCAGGCAGGTCACGCCTGATGGCCCTGCGCCTGATTCTCGGCTTCGACTACGGCACCAAACAGATCGGCGTCGCGGTCGGCCAGGTGATTACCGGCCAGGCCCGTGAGCTGTGCACCCTGAAAGCGCAAAACGGCATTCCCGACTGGAATCAGGTGGAAGCGCTGTTCAAGGAATGGAAACCCGACGCCGTGGTCGTCGGCCTGCCGCTGAACATGGATGGTACGCCGAGTGAAATGTGCCTGCGCGCGGAGAAATTCGCCCGCCGCCTCAACGGCCGCTTCAATGTGCCCTTCTATACCCACGACGAACGTCTGACCACCTTCGAGGCCAAAGGCGAGCGACTGGTGCGAGGCGGCCAAAAGGGCAGTTACCGCGACAACCCGGTGGACGCCATCGCCGCCGCTCTGCTGTTGCAGGGCTGGCTCGATGAAAACACTGCATTGTTTGAATCCTGACAAGCGCTTCGGCGCTTTTCTTTTGAGTGAAAAACCGAGTCGTGTCCAAGGACCCGATTCGCCCCCAACAAGGAGCAACCATGAGCCTGCCAAATCCCGCCGATCTGATCAGCCAGATGGCGACCCGCCTCAAGGCGCACCTTGCCCAGCGTGAAATCACCGAACCGCGTTACATCGGCATCCGCACCGGCGGCATCTGGGTCGCGCAGGCCTTGCTCAAGGAATTGGGCAGCGACGCGCCACTGGGCACGCTGGACGTGTCCTTCTACCGTGACGACTTCAGCCAGAACGGTCTGCACCCGCAAGTGCGCCCGTCCGCCCTGCCCTTCGAGATCGAAGGCCAGCATCTGGTGCTGATCGACGACGTACTGATGAGCGGCCGCACCATCCGCGCCGCCATGAACGAATTGTTCGACTACGGCCGCCCGGCCAGCGTGACTCTGGTTTGTCTGCTGGATCTGGACGCTGGCGAGTTGCCGATCCGCCCGAACGTGGTCGGCGCGACTTTGTCGCTGGCCGCTCACGAACGGGTGAAGCTGTCCGGCCCCGAGCCGCTGACGCTCGAACTGCAAGACTTCAACCTTTAATCCGCCCTATTGAGAGTCCCCTTCGCGATGACGCCTCTAGATACCAAGCGCCCGCTGCAGCTCAATGATCAGGGCCAGCTGCGCCACTTCCTCTCGCTCGACGGCCTGCGCCGCGAGTTGCTGACGGAAATCCTCGACACTGCCGACTCGTTCCTCGAAGTCGGTGCCCGGGCGGTGAAGAAAGTCCCGTTGCTGCGCGGCAAGACCGTGTGCAACGTGTTCTTCGAAAACTCCACACGCACCCGCACCACCTTCGAACTGGCGGCCCAGCGGCTGTCGGCGGACGTGATCACCCTGAACGTGTCGACCTCGTCGGCAAGCAAAGGTGAAACCCTGCTCGACACCCTGCGCAACCTTGAAGCCATGGCCGCCGACATGTTCGTCGTACGCCACGGTGATTCCGGCGCCGCGCACTTCATCGCCGAACATGTTTGCCCGCAAGTGGCGATCATCAACGGCGGCGACGGCCGTCACGCCCACCCGACGCAGGGCATGCTCGACATGCTCACCATCCGTCGGCACAAGGGCGGTTTCGAAAACCTCTCGGTGGCCATCGTTGGCGACATCCTGCACTCGCGGGTCGCGCGCTCGAACATGCTCGCGCTGAAAACCCTCGGTTGCCCGGACATCCGCGTGATCGCGCCGAAAACCCTGCTGCCGATCGGCATCGAGCAATACGGCGTGAAGGTTTACACCGACATGACCGAAGGCCTGAAAGACGTCGACGTGGTGATCATGCTGCGCCTGCAGCGTGAACGCATGACCGGCGGCCTGTTGCCGAGCGAAGGCGAGTTCTACCGCCTGTTCGGCCTGACCACCGCGCGTCTGGCCGGGGCCAAACCCGATTGCATCGTCATGCACCCTGGGCCGATCAACCGGGGGGTGGAGATCGAGTCCGCAGTGGCCGACGGCCCGCACTCGGTGATCCTCAATCAGGTCACCTACGGCATCGCGATTCGTATGGCTGTGCTGTCCATGGCCATGAGCGGACAAACCGCGCAGCGTCAATTCGAGCAGGAGAACGCCCAGTGAAGCTCAGCATTCTCGGCGCACGCGTCATCGATCCAAGCAGCGGCCTGGATCAAGTCACCGACATTCACGTTGAAGCCTGCAAGATCGTCGCCCTCGGCGCGGCCCCGGCGGGTTTCACGGCCGTAGAAACCATTGATGCCCAAGGCCTTGTTGCCGCTCCGGGCCTCGTCGATCTGAACGTTGCCCTGCGCGAGCCGGGCTACAGCCGCAAAGGCTCGATCATCAGCGAAACCCGCGCGGCAGCGGCCGGCGGTGTGACCAGCCTGTGCTGCCCACCGAAGACCAAACCGGTGCTCGACACTTCCGCCGTGGCCGAACTGATCCTCGACCGCGCACGCGAAGCCGGCAACACCAAGGTGTTCCCGATCGGCGCGCTGAGCAAAGGTCTGGACGGCGAGCAACTGGCTGAGCTGGTTGCGTTGCGCGACGCTGGTTGCGTGGCGTTCGGCAATGGTCTGGAGAGTTTCCGCAATACCCGCACGCTGTGCCGGGCGCTGGAATATGCGGCGACGTTTGATCTGACGGTGATTTTCAACTCGCAGGATCATGACCTGGCCGAGGGCGGTCTCGCCCACGAAGGCGCGGTGGCCAGCTTCCTCGGTCTGCCGGGGATTCCGGAAACTGCTGAAACTGTGGCTTTGGCTCGCGACCTGCTACTGGTCGAGCAGACTGGCGTGCGTGCGCACTTCAGCCAGTTGACCAGCGCTCGCGGCGTGGCTCTGATCGCGCAGGCTCAGGCCCGCGGCCTGAAGGTGACGGCGGATGTCGCGCTGTATCAGCTGATTCTGACCGACGAAGCATTGATCGACTTCAGCAGCCTGTACCACGTGCAACCGCCGCTGCGCACTCGTGCGGATCGCGATGGTCTGCGTGAGGCAGTGAAATCCGGCGTGGTCTCGGCGATTTCCAGCCATCACCAGCCGCACGAACGCGACGCCAAACTGGCGCCATTCGGCGCGACCGAGCCGGGCATCAGCAGTGTTGAGTTGCTGCTGCCGCTGGCGATGACGCTGGTTGAGGATGGGTTGCTGGATCTGCCTACCTTGCTGGCGCGTTTGAGCGCAGGCCCGGCTGAAGCGCTACGTCTGCCGGCTGGCAAACTGGCGGTGGGTGGGGCGGCAGATATCGTGCTGTTCGATCCGCAGGCTTCGACGGTGGCCGGTGAAGGCTGGTTGTCGAAGGGTGAGAACTGCCCGTTCATTGGGCACACTTTGCCGGGTGTGGTTCGCTACACCTTGGTGGATGGGCGGATCAGTCACCAGGCTTGATACCGGGTTGCCCCCAACCGCTGGCAAGCCAGCTCCCACAAGGTCTTGCGCTATCTTTGGGTTAGCGCAAAAACCTGTGGGAGCTGGCTTGCCAGCGATGGCTTACTGGAAGGCGCCTCTGCCTTCGGCGTTGCGTACGGACACCTGATCATTCAGCGTCCAGAAGTCATACAGCACCCCCAGAAAGAACAACCCGCCCGTCAGCAGATAGATCAGCCCACTGATCCATTTGCCCTGATACATCCGGTGCACACCCAATGCTCCGAGGAACGTCAGCAGAATCCACGCTACGTTGTACTCGATCGGCCCGGCGGTAAAACGCAGATCCGCCTCGCGATCCATCGCCGGGATCAAGAACAGGTCGATCAGCCAGCCAATGCCCAGCAAACCAAGGGTGAAAAACCAGATCGTCCCGGTCACCGGCTTGCCGTAATAGAAGCGGTGAGCACCGGTAAAACCGAAAATCCACAACAGATAACCGATGATTTTGCTGTGCGTATCTTGCTGCTGAACAAATTGTTGATAGGGGTTCATGAAGACCTCGATTCACACGATAGATAAATATTCTTGAATTCTTTGTGACTTTTTTACAGGTAGCCGACGTACGGCAAATGTTACCGTTGCTACCGTCAAAGCCTTATAGCACCTGACTTCTGTCCGACAATTGCGTCCATTTTCCGATTATTTGGTTCCGTTGGCCGCCAACTGAATCGACCAACGGACTCGGAATGAAAAAAAACTCTGTTATAAAGTTGCGCGCTATCACTGAAGAGCCACGCCTAATGCGACCATTTTTCAAGACATGGCTAACCATCTGCCTATTAATGCCACTGGCCGCCCACGCCACCAATCGTGAGCAACGTCTTCCTAACGTTAACGGCTTCACCCCTAAATCCCATGCTTCGGCTCCTTCGAGCAAAAGCAGCAAAAGCAAAACCACCACGCTGAGCAGCAAGAGCCACAGCAAGCTGGTGCCACCGATGGCGAGCAAGGAAAGCAGCAATGTGCTGAGCCGTGCGGTGAACGTCCTCGGTACCCCTTATCGTTGGGGCGGCAGCAGCCCAAGTAAAGGCTTCGATTGCAGCGGCCTGGTGAAATACGCGTTCAACGACGCCACCTTCGACCTGCCACGCACCTCTAACGCCATGGCCAGCGGTCACGGCGAGAAAGTCGAGCGCAAGGATCTGAAGCCGGGCGACCTGATTTTCTTCAACATCAAGAGCCGCCGGGTCAACCACGTTGCCATCTACCTGGGCAACGACCGCTTTATCCACGCCCCGCGTCGTGGCAAAGCGGTGAGCATCGATACGCTGAACAAGCCGTACTGGCAGCAGCATTACGTAGTGGCCAAGCGTGTGTTGCCGAAAGAACAGCAGCAGATGCGCGTGGTTCAGCGCTAAGTCTTCGAAGCAAGATCAAAAGATCGCAGCCTTCGGCAGCTCCTACATCAGGATCAGCGTTTCCCTGTAGGAGCTGCCGAAGGCTGCGATCTTTAGCTTCTGGTCTCAGAAATTATCCGGCGTGCGCGCCTTCTCCCGCGCATGCTCGCGACTGATCAAGCCCTTGGTCACCAGATCCTTCAGGCACATGTCCAGTGTCTGCATCCCCAACGACCCACCGGTCTGAATCGCCGAATACATCTGCGCGACCTTGTCCTCACGAATCAGGTTACGGATCGCCGACGTGCCCAGCATGATCTCGTGCGCCGCCACCCGTCCGCCGCCGATCTTCTTGATCAACGTCTGCGAGACCACCGCCAGCAACGACTCGGACAGCATCGAACGCACCATCGACTTCTCGTCACCCGGGAACACATCCACGACACGGTCGATGGTTTTCGCTGCGGATGTGGTGTGCAGCGTGCCGAACACCAGATGCCCGGTTTCGGCTGCGGTCAACGCCAGGCGAATGGTTTCCAGATCACGCATCTCGCCGACCAGTATCACATCCGGGTCTTCGCGCAGCGCTGAACGCAAAGCCGTAGCGAAACTGCGGGTATCACGGTGAACTTCACGCTGATTGATCAGGCATTTGCGCGATTCGTGAACAAACTCGATCGGATCTTCGATGGTGAGGATATGGTGATGACGGTGAGTGTTGAGGTAATCGATCATCGCCGCCAGCGTGGTCGATTTGCCCGAACCGGTCGGCCCGGTGACCAACACCAGCCCGCGCGGCGCATCGGTGATCTTGCGGAAGACATCGCCCATGGCGAGGTCTTCCATGCTCAGCACTTTCGACGGAATCGTACGGAATACGGCGCCGGCGCCACGGTTCTGGTTGAAGGCGTTAACCCGGAAACGCGCGACACCCGGCACTTCGAAGGAAAAGTCGGTTTCCAGATGTTTCTCGAAGTCGACGCGCTGGGTGTCGTCCATGATGTCGTAGATCAGTTCGTGCACTTGCTTGTGATCCAGCGCCGGCAGATTGATCCGCCGCACATCGCCATCGACGCGGATCATCGGCGGCAGACCGGCCGACAGGTGCAGGTCGGAAGCGCCCTGTTTGGCGCTGAAGGCCAGCAATTCAGTGATATCCATAGCGCTCCTCAATTCCAGTAGAATGCCGCGAACCTTCAGACCGCCGGCGCCTCTTGATGTCCACGATAGCAGACAACATTTTCCACGTTGGTTCGCGCATCCAGACCGCGACCCAAGCCGCACACCGTCCTGAAAACAGCGTCCAGTTGCTCGCCGTGAGCAAAACCAAACCCGCCGAAGCGCTGCGCGAGGCGTATGCCGCCGGCCTGCGCGACTTTGGCGAGAACTACCTGCAGGAAGCCCTGGGCAAACAGCTCGAACTGGCCGACCTGCCCTTGATCTGGCACTTCATCGGCCCCATTCAATCGAACAAGACTCGGGCGATTGCCGAGCATTTCGATTGGGTGCATTCCGTGGATCGCCTGAAAATCGCTCAACGTCTGTCCGAACAGCGCCCGGCCGAGCTGCCGCCGCTGAACATCTGCATTCAGGTCAACGTCAGCGGTGAAGCCAGTAAATCCGGCTGCACCCCGGCTGATCTGCCGGCATTGGCCGAGGCCATCAACGCATTACCGCGCCTGAAATTGCGTGGCCTGATGGCGATTCCCGAGCCGACCGAAGATCGCGCCGAGCAAGACGCGGCCTTCGCCGCTGTACAGAAATTGCAGGCCAGCCTCGATCTGCCGCTCGACACACTGTCCATGGGCATGAGCCACGACCTCGAGTCGGCCATTGCCCAAGGCGCCACTTGGGTGCGTATCGGTACCGCCCTGTTTGGCGCCCGTGATTATTCCCAGTCTTGAACCATTCCAGATAAGGACCACACATGAGCAACACACGTATTGCGTTTATCGGTGCGGGCAACATGGCGGCCAGTCTGATTGGCGGCCTGCGCGCCAAGGGTCTGGAAGCCGGACAGATCCGCGCCAGCGACCCGGGTGAAGAAACCCGCGCCAAGGTCAGTGCCGAACACGGCATCGAAACTTTCGCCGACAATGCTCAGGCCATCGACGGCGTCGATGTGATCGTGCTGGCGGTCAAGCCGCAGGCTATGAAAGCCGTGTGCGAAGCCATTCGCCCAAGCCTGAAACCCAATCAATTGGTGGTGTCGATTGCTGCCGGTATCACCTGTGCCAGCATGACCGCGTGGCTCGGCGAGCAGCCGATCGTGCGCTGCATGCCCAATACCCCGGCGCTGCTGCGCCAGGGCGTCAGCGGCTTGTACGCGACCAGCGAAGTGACTGCCGAGCAGCGTCAGCAAGCCGAAGAGCTGCTGTCCGCCGTCGGCATCGCCCTGTGGCTGAATGAAGAACAGCAACTGGACGCCGTCACCGCCGTGTCCGGTTCCGGCCCTGCCTACTTCTTCCTGCTGATCGAAGCCATGACTGCCGCCGGCGTCAAACTCGGCCTGCCGAAAGACGTCGCAGAACAACTGACCCTGCAAACGGCGCTGGGCGCAGCGCACATGGCGGTTTCCAGCGATGTCGACGCCGCCGAACTGCGCCGTCGCGTGACCTCGCCAAACGGCACCACGGAAGCTGCAATCAAATCATTCCAGGCCAATGGCTTTGAAGCCCTGGTCGAAACCGCACTCGGCGCCGCCGCGCACCGCTCGGCCGAAATGGCCGAACAACTGGGCAAATAAGGAGCCTTACATGATTGGATTGAACACCGCAGCGGTTTACGTGCTGCAAACCCTCGGCAGTCTGTACCTGCTGATCGTGCTGCTGCGCTTCGTGCTGCAACTGGTACGGGCGAACTTCTACAACCCGCTGTGCCAGTTCATCGTCAAAGCGACCCAGCCACTGCTCAAACCACTGCGCCGGATTATCCCGAGCCTGTTCGGTCTGGACATGTCGTCGCTGGTGCTGGCGATTCTGGTGCAACTGGCGCTGATGGCGCTGACCCTGCTGCTGACTTACGGCACCACCGGCAACCCGCTGCAACTGTTTATCTGGTCGCTGATCGGCGTGACCGCGCTGTTCCTGAAGATCTTCTTCTTCGCCCTGATCATCAGCGTGATCCTCTCGTGGGTCGCGCCGGGCAGCCACAATCCGGGTGCTGAACTGGTCAACCAGATCTGCGAGCCGGCGCTGGCGCCGTTCCGCCGCTTCCTGCCGAATCTTGGCGGTCTGGACCTGTCGCCAATCTTCGCCTTCCTCGCGTTGAAGCTGATCGACATGCTGGTGATCAACAATCTGGCGGCGATGACGATGATGCCGGAAATCCTGCGCTTGCTGATGTGAGCTGGTTCCGTTGGGACGGTGACGACTTGATCCTCGAGTGTCACCTGCAACCGGCAGCCCGTAGCGATGACTTCGCCGGGCTGCATGGGGATCGCTTGAAGATTCGCCTGACTGCGCCGCCGGTCGAGGGCAAGGCCAATGCTTATCTGATGGGTTTTCTGGCCAAGGCGTTTGGCGTTTCGAAGAGCCAGGTCAGTTTGCTCAGTGGTGAGTTGAACCGGCAAAAGCGGGTGAAGATCTGCTCGCCGAAGAAGTTGCCGGATTTGCCTGGGTTGGTTGGGCGCTTGTCTTGAGTTTTGCAGCGCCTGCGCCCCTCACCCCAGCCCTCCCCCCCTGGAGAGGGAGCCGATCCAGGGTGTTTTCGGAACCTGAGTTCAGCCCGGATAGATCAGGTCGGCGTAGCTCAAAAGAACACCTCGGTCGGTCCCCTCTACCTCTGGGAGAGGGCTAGGGTGAGGGCCGCTTGCCGCTAACCCCCCCGGTCTTTAGACTTACGCCTCATTTCAACGAGAGCAGGGTCGATGCCAACTGCCTTTCCCCCCGATTCTGTTGGTCTGGTGACGCCGCAAACCGCGCACTTCAGCGATCCGCTGGCGCTGGCCTGTGGCCGCTCGCTGGCCGCCTATGACCTGATCTACGAAACCTACGGCACGCTGAACGCGCAAGCGAGCAACGCCGTGCTGATTTGCCACGCCTTGTCTGGCCATCATCACGCCGCCGGCTACCACAGCGTCGACGACCGCAAACCCGGTTGGTGGGACAGTTGCATCGGCCCCGGCAAACCGATCGACACCAACAAGTTCTTCGTGGTCAGCCTGAACAACCTTGGCGGCTGCAACGGCTCCACCGGCCCGAGCAGCATCAACCCGGAGACCGGCAAACCATTTGGTGCCGATTTCCCGGTACTCACCGTGGAAGACTGGGTGCACAGCCAGGCGCGTCTCGCTGATCTGCTCGGCATCGGCCAGTGGGCAGCCGTGATCGGCGGCAGCCTCGGCGGCATGCAGGCGCTGCAATGGACCATCACTTACCCGGATCGCGTGCGCCACTGCCTGGCCATCGCCTCGGCACCGAAGCTGTCGGCGCAGAACATTGCCTTCAACGAAGTCGCGCGTCAGGCGATCCTCACGGATCCGGAGTTCCACGGCGGTTCGTTCCAGGAAGCGGGTGTGATCCCCAAGCGCGGGCTAATGCTAGCGCGCATGGTCGGGCACATCACTTATCTGTCCGACGATTCCATGGGCGAGAAATTCGGCCGTGGCCTCAAGAGCGAGAAGCTCAACTACGACTTCCACAGCGTCGAGTTTCAGGTCGAAAGCTACCTGCGTTATCAGGGCGAAGAGTTCTCCGGACGCTTCGACGCCAACACCTATCTGTTGATGACCAAGGCACTGGATTACTTCGATCCGGCGGCGAACTTCGACGATAACCTGGCGAAAACCTTCGAGAACGCCACAGCCAAGTTCTGCGTGATGTCGTTCACCACCGACTGGCGCTTCTCCCCTGCCCGTTCGCGGGAACTGGTGGATGCGCTGATGGCGGCACGCAAAGACGTCAGTTATCTGGAAATCGACGCACCGCAGGGCCACGACGCCTTCCTGATTCCGATCCCGCGCTACTTGCAGGCGTTCGGCAATTACATGAACCGCATCACGTTGTGAGAAAGCCATGAGAGCTGATCTGGAAATCATCCAGGAATGGATCCCCGCCGGCAGCCGCGTCCTCGACCTCGGTTGCGGTGACGGCGAGCTGCTGACCTGGCTGCGCGACAACAAGAACGTCACCGGTTATGGCCTGGAAAACGACGCTGACAACATTGCCCAGTGCGTGGCCAAAGGCGTCAACGTTATCGAGCAGGATCTGGACAAGGGGCTGGGCAACTTTGCCAGCAACAGTTTCGACATCGTCGTCATGACCCAGGCCCTGCAAGCCGTGCACTACCCGGACAAGATCCTCGACGAAATGCTCCGGGTCGGTCGCCAATGCATCATCACCTTCCCGAATTTTGGTCACTGGCGCTGCCGCTGGTACCTGGCGAGCAAGGGGCGCATGCCGGTCTCCGAGTTTTTGCCGTACACCTGGTACAACACACCGAACATTCACTTCTGCACCTTCGAAGACTTTGAAGAACTTTGCCGCGAACGTGATGCGAAGGTCATTGATCGGCTTGCCGTGGATCAACAGCACCGTCACGGGTGGGCCAGTAAGCTATGGCCTAATCTGTTAGGTGAGATCGGTATCTACCGCGTCAGCAGCCCGCAGCTTGCAGACCACAAAGTCGCGGTCTGAATCCCGTCATTTCGAGGAGCACGATCATGGGTCGTTTAGCGTTGTTGTTATTGACTGCCTGCCTGAGCGCCAGCGCCCTGGCGGCCGACGTCATCAAGGGCGAACGCAAGGAAACCTTCGGCGACGTCACGGTGCACTACAACACTTTCAACTCGACGTTTCTGACGCCGGACATCGCCAAGGCTGCGGAACTGGTGCGCAGCAAGAATCAGGGCGTGATCAATGTCTCGGTGATCAAGGACGGCAAACCGCTGGTCGCCAACGTCACCGGCACGGTCAAAGACCTGACCAGCCAGAGCGTGCCGCTGAATTTCCGCCAGATCACCGAACAGGGCGCGATCTACTACATCGCCCAGTATCCGGTTGAGCAGCAGGAAACCCGCACCTTTGAGATCAAGGTGCAGAACGGCGACAAGATCAACACCATCAATTTCAACCAAGAACTCTTTCCCGGCGAATGATGAACATCAAGCAGCTCGTACTGGCCAGCCATAACACCGGCAAACTCAAAGAACTCCAGGCCATGCTCGGCGAATCGGTGCAACTGCGCTCGATTGGCGAGTGGAGCAAGGTCGAGCCGGAAGAAACCGGTCTGTCGTTCGTCGAGAACGCGATCCTCAAGGCACGCAACGCCGCACGTATTTCCGGGCTGCCGGCGCTGGCCGACGACTCAGGGCTGGCGGTGGATTTCCTTGGCGGTGCACCGGGCATCTATTCGGCGCGCTATGCCGATGGCAAGGGCGATGCGGCGAACAACGCCAAACTGCTCGATGCGCTGAAGGACGTGCCGCAAGCCGAGCGCGGCGCGCAGTTCGTTTGCGTACTGGCGCTGGTACGTCACGCCGATGATCCGTTGCCGATCCTCTGCGAAGGCTTGTGGCACGGGCGCATCCTCACCGCTGCCAGCGGCGAACACGGTTTCGGTTATGACCCGCTGTTCTGGGTGCCGGAGCGTGACGTCTCCAGCGCCGAATTGAGCCCGGCCGACAAGAACCAGATCAGCCACCGCGCCCGTGCAATGGATCTGCTGCGCCAGCGTCTGGGCTTGAAATGACCGGTGATTCTTCCGCGTCGTCGCTGATTGTCGGCGGCGCCGCCTCTTCGCCTCGGGCGCCGCTGCCGACGCTGCCGCCCCTGGCGCTGTACATCCACATCCCGTGGTGTGTGCGCAAATGTCCGTATTGCGACTTCAACTCGCACACCGCCAGCCCGGTGTTGCCGGAGCAGGAATACGTCGACGCCTTGCTGGCCGATCTCGATCAGGATCTGCACGCCGTGTACGGGCGTGAAATCAGTTCGATCTTTTTCGGTGGCGGCACGCCGAGCCTGTTCAGCGCCGAAGCCCTCGGGCGACTGCTGGAAGGCGTCGAGCAGCGCATTCCATTTGCTCATGACATCGAAATCACTCTGGAAGCCAATCCCGGCACCTTCGAGCAAGAGAAGTTCGTCGCGTACCGCAAGCTGGGGATCAATCGCCTGTCGATTGGCATCCAGAGTTTCCAGCAGGAAAAGCTCAAGGCGCTGGGCCGGATTCACAACGGTGACGAAGCGGTGCGTGCTGCCGGCATGGCGCGTCAGGCCGGGTTCGATAACTTCAACCTCGACTTGATGCACGGCTTGCCGGATCAGTCGCTAGACGATGCCTTGAGCGATTTGCGCCAGGCTATCGAACTGAATCCGACGCACATCTCCTGGTATCAACTGACATTGGAACCGAACACCGTGTTCTGGAACCAGCCGCCGGTGCTGCCGGAGGACGACACGCTGTGGGACATTCAGGAAGCCGGGCAGGCGCTTTTGGCCGAGCACGGTTACGCGCAGTACGAAGTCTCGGCTTATGCCCAGGCCGGTCGGCCAGCGCGGCATAACCTCAATTACTGGAGCTTCGGCGACTTCATCGGCATCGGCGCGGGTGCGCACGGCAAGTTGAGTCATCCCGACGGACGCATCGTGCGTACCTGGAAGACCCGTCTGCCGAAGGACTATCTCAACCCGGCAAAAAGCTTCCAGGCTGGCGAAAAAGCCCTGACCAATGACGAGATGCCGTTCGAGTTTCTGATGAACGCTTTGCGCCTGACCGCTGGCGTCGAATCGCGCCTGTATCCGGAGCGCACCGGGCTGTCGCTGGAAAGCCTCGCCGAAGGCCGGGCCGCGGCAGAACAAAGCGGTCTGTTGCAGGTCGAACCGTCACGTCTGGCGGCCACCGAGCGCGGACAACTGTTTCTCAACGACTTGCTGCAACAATTTCTGAACTGAGCCCAGCCCTCAACTTCTGTCCTAAGGGAAAACGCATGGATTTGATACTCGACCTGCTCGCCACCGTCTCCCGCTGGAGCCGCAGCAACCTCTCGGAAATCGCCCTGGCGCTGGTCGGCTGCCTGCTGGTGCTGTTCGGCGCCGACTTCAAAGGCTGGGTCGAGCAACGCCTGGGCAGCATCGCCGGCGCCCTGCGAGTACCGCTGATGGCGCTGCTGTGCGTGATCGGCAGCGGTGCAGCGCTGATTTACGCCACGCCGTGGGTTATCAAGGGTTTGAGCCAGTTCAACAACTACAGCCTGGCGCCAGTGCTGCTGGTAGTCCTTGTCCTCATCGGCGTAGTCGCCGACCGCCGCTGATCTTTCGGCCGCTTTTGATCGTTCCCATGCTCCGCGTGGGAACGATCATTGCGTGATGCTTAGGCGAGTTTTTCGAACTTCAGGTCCCAGACGCCATGGCCAAGACGTTCGCCGCGGCGTTCGAACTTGGTGATCGGGCGTTCGGCCGGGCGCGGTACGCATTTGCCGTCTTCGGCGAGGTTGCGATAACCCGGGGCGACGTTCATCACTTCCAGCATGTATTCGGCGTACGGCTCCCAGTCGGTGGCCATGTGCAGAATGCCGCCAACCTTCAACTTGCTGCGCACCAGTTCAGCGAACGAGGCCTGAACGATACGACGCTTGTGGTGACGGCTCTTGTGCCACGGATCCGGGAAGAACAGCATCAGGCGGTCGAGGCTATTGTCGGCGATGCAGCGGTTGAGCACCTCGATCGCGTCGCAATCGTAGACGCGCAGGTTGGTCAGACCCTGGGTCAGCACGCCATTGAGCAGCGCGCCAACACCCGGACGGTGCACTTCAACACCGATGAAATCCTGCTCCGGCGCCGCCGCGGCCATTTCCAGCAGCGAGTGGCCCATGCCGAAACCGATCTCCAGCGAGCGCGGTGCCGAACGGCCGAACACTTGATCGTAATCCACCGGCGCGTCCGCCAACGGCAGCACGTACAGCGGCGCGCCCTGATCCAGACCGCGTTGCTGGCCTTCGGTCATGCGCCCGGCGCGCATCACGAAACTCTTGATGCGGCGGTGTTGGCGCTCGTCGCCTTCTTCCGTCTGGATAGGCGTGTCGTTCGATTCAGTCATCAATGGCTCTTACTTGATCAGACCATCCAGCGGCGAAGAGGCGCTGGCATAGAGTTTTTTCGGCATACGGCCAGCGAGGTAGGCCAGACGGCCTGCAACGATGGCGTGTTTCATGGCTTCAGCCATCATCACCGGTTGCTGGGCGTGGGCGATGGCCGAGTTCATCAGCACCGCATCGCAACCCAGTTCCATGGCGATGGTCGCGTCGGAGGCAGTACCGACACCGGCATCGACCAACACAGGAATCTTGGCTTCTTCGAGGATGATCTGCAGGTTGTACGGGTTGCAGATCCCCAGACCGGAACCGATCAGACCGGCCAGCGGCATGACCGCGATGCAGCCGATTTCTGCCAGTTGACGGGCGATGATCGGGTCATCGCTGGTGTACACCATCACGTCGAAACCTTCCTTGACCAGCGTTTCCGCGGCCTTGAGGGTTTCGATCACGTTAGGAAACAGGGTTTTCTGGTCAGCCAGTACTTCCAGCTTCACCAGGTTGTGACCATCGAGCAGCTCACGGGCCAGGCGGCAGGTGCGCACAGCTTCGATGGCGTCGTAGCAGCCCGCAGTGTTCGGCAGGAAGGTGTAGCGCTCCGGCGATAGCACGTCGAGCAGGTTCGGCTCGCCTTCGATCTGGCCCAGGTTAGTGCGGCGTACGGCGAAGGTGACGATCTCGGCACCCGAGGCTTCGATGGCCTGACGGGTTTCTTCCATGTCACGGTACTTGCCGGTACCGACCAGCAAACGCGACTGGTAAGTACGACCGGCCAGAACAAAAGGCTTGTCGCTACGAACGATGCTCATGGGGAATCCTCTTTAAGGGTGAGGGTCTTGCAGAATTCTGTGCCCTCGCGGGGCGGGCGATCAGCCGCCGCCGATGGCGTGCACCACTTCGACGTTGTCACCGTCATTGAGCGTGGTGTCGGCATGCTGGCTGCGCGGGACGATATCCAGATTGAGTTCGACTGCCACCCGGCGTCCGGTCAGTTCCAGACGGGTGATCAGGGCCGCAACAGTCTCGCCGTCGGGCAGTTCAAGGGATTCACCGTTCAACTGAATGCGCATGCGCAACGCCGCCATCATTTTTAGGGGCAGGCATTCTAGCCCGATCATGACCTAAAGGTCAGCACCAAGCGTCAAGCGGTTGGTTGCAGGCGCCAGGCGGCGAGGCCCAGGCAAACCCAACCGGCCAGAAATGCCAGACCGCCGAACGGAGTGATGATGCCGAGTTTGCTGATACCGGTGATGGTCAGCACGTACAGGCTACCGGAGAACAGCAGAATGCCCACGGTGAACGACACGCCGGCCCAAGCGACCAGCCGCCCCTGAATCTGCGTGGCCAACAGCGCCACTCCGAACAGTGCCAGGGTGTGCACCAGTTGATAAGTGACGCCGGTGTGGAAAATAGACAGATATTCAGGCGTCAGTCGGCTTTTCAGGCCATGGGCGGCGAATGCGCCCAACGCAACACCGGTGAAACCGAAAAAAGCGGCCAGCATCAAAAAGCCACGCAGCATTGGGAACTCCAGTCAGACGCGATCGGCAGGGTCTGTATAATGGCCCGCTCCACCGGTTCGGCCAAGCCATCTCTATGCTGCGTACTATTTTCCGTCGTCTCACGAAGGCCCTGCTCTGGTTCGCCGGTGGCAGCGTCTTGCTGGTGCTGGTGTTTCGCTTCGTGCCGCCGCCGGGAACGGCGTTGATGGTCGAGCGCAAGGTCGAATCCTGGGTCGACGGTGAGCCGATTGACCTGCAGCGCACATGGAAGCCGTGGGACGAGATCTCCGACGATCTCAAAGTGGCGGTCATGGCCGGTGAGGATCAGAAGTTTCCCGAGCATTGGGGTTTTGACTTCAGTGCGATCCAGGCCGCACTGGCGCACAACGAACTCGGCGGCTCGATTCGCGGCGCCAGCACCTTGAGCCAGCAAGTGTCGAAGAACCTGTTTCTGTGGGCCGGCCGCAGCTATCTGCGTAAAGGCCTGGAGGCCTGGTTTACCGCGCTGATCGAGGTGTTCTGGCCCAAGCAGCGGATTCTTGAGGTGTACCTGAACAGCGTCGAGTGGGATGACGGGGTGTTTGGCGCCGAAGCTGCGGCCCGCCATCACTTTGGCGTGAGCGCGAAGTCGTTGTCGCGGCAGCAGGCTAGTTATCTGGCAGCTGTACTGCCCAATCCGCGTGTCTGGAGTGCAAGTCATCCGACCGCTTATGTGTCGCGCCGGGCCGGGTGGATTCGGCAGCAGATGAGTCAGTTGGGTGGGGATAGTTATCTGTTGGGGCTCAACGATTCGCGCCGCGCACCGTGGTCTCGATAGCCAGTCAAGATTCTTCCAAACCCTAAAGATCCCTGTGGGAGCGGGCTTGCCCGCGATAGCGGTAGTTCAGCCACCATCTACATGACTGACCCGACGCCATCGCTGGCAAGCCAGCTCCCACAGGGATTGATGCTGCCCTGATATATGCGCATAAAAAAACGCCCCGATCATCGCTGATCGGGGCGTTTTTTATTGCCTGCTCGCCGGTTATGCGGCGATCGACAACTTGAGCTTGTTCATCGCGCTCTTCTCGAGCTGACGGATCCGCTCGGCCGACACGTTGTACTTCTGCGCCAGGTCGTGCAGCGTGGCTTTCTCTTCTGCCAGCCAGCGCTGGTAGAGGATGTCACGGCTGCGTTCGTCCAGCACTTCCAGCGCTTCGTGCAGGTTGCTGTTGGAGTTGTCGCTCCAGTCGGCATCTTCCAGTTGACGCGCCGGGTCGTACCGGTGGTCTTCCAGATAGTTGGCCGGCGACTGGAAAGCACTGTCGTCGTCCGCTTCCGCGGCCGGGTCGAAGGCCATGTCATGGCCGGTCAGGCGACTTTCCATCTCGCGCACTTCCCGCGGTTCAACGCCGAGGCTTTCCGCCACACGGTGGACTTCCTCGTTGTTCAGCCACGCCAGACGTTTCTTCTGGCTGCGCAGGTTGAAGAACAGCTTGCGCTGGGCCTTGGTGGTCGCGACTTTCACAATGCGCCAGTTGCGCAGGATGAACTCGTGAATTTCCGCCTTGATCCAGTGCACGGCGAACGACACCAGACGCACACCCATTTCCGGGTTGAAGCGCTTTACGGCCTTCATCAGGCCAACGTTACCTTCCTGGATCAGGTCAGCCTGAGCCAGACCGTAGCCGGAGTAGCTACGGGCGATATGTACGACAAAACGCAGGTGGGCGAGCACCATCTGCCGAGCCGCCCCCAAATCCTGCTCATAGTAGAGACTCTCGGCCAGTTCACGCTCCTGCTCCGGCGTCAGCAATGGAATGCTGTTGACGGTGTGCACGTAAGCTTCCAGGTTCGCACCCGGAACCAACGCATACGCAGGTTGCAAAGAATTGGTCATACGAAAAAACCTCCCACTTACATACTCGTGCCTCTCGGCACTGCGAAAAATTGACCGGGAATTCAAGTACAAGTTCCCAAAAAAACCGCGAGGCCAATCACGCGCAAAAAAGATTCTACTTCGGCGCCAACTCCCTGAGATGACGTGCGACTGCAATCCATGCACCGATATAACCCAACAGCACCGCGCCAAGCAAGAGCGACAGACCGTCGGCAACTGGCACTCCGGCCAGCGCGAAATCACTGCCGTACAAGCCGGCCAACCCAACCACCGCATCGTTCAGCCAGTTCAGGCCAAACGCCAATACGCCCCAGGACAGTAGCCCCGCACCGAAGCCATACAACGCGCCCATATAAAGGAAAGGGCGACGCACATAACTGTCAGTGCCGCCGACGAGTTTAATCACTTCTATCTCGGTGCGGCGGTTTTCAATATGAAGACGAATGGTATTGCCTATCACCAAAAGTAATGCAGAAACCAGCAGCACTGTCAGACCGAAGACAAAACGATCGCCAAGCTTGAGGATGGCGGCCAGACGCTCGACCCAGACTAGATCAAGTTGCGCCTGTTGTACCTTGGGCAGCTCGGAAAGTTTTTGTCTTAATGCTTCCAGGGTTGGCTTGTCGACTTCATTCGGAGTGACCAGTACCACGCCCGGCAACGGGTTCTCCGGCAGCTCGCGCAGGGCTTCACCCAGTCCGGACTGTTGCTGGAACTCTTCCAGCGCCTGATCACGGCCGACATATTCAGCATCAGCTACGCCGGGCATGCCTTTGATCTGTTCGCGCAGCGACTCGCCCTGTTCCGGGCTGGCGTCGAGTTGCAGATACAGCGAAATCTGCGCCGCTCGCTGCCACGAACCGCCAAGACGCTCGACGTTGTTAAGCAACAGCGAAAGCCCCATCGGCAGGCTCAGCGCCACGGCCATCACCATGCAGGTGAAGAAACTGCCAATCGGCTGCTTGCCGAGGCGACGCAGGCTGTCGAGCAGGCTGGCACGATGGCTTTCGACCCACGCACGGAACAACGTGGCGAAGTCCGGACCGTCGTCTTCGTCGTGCTTTTTCTTTTTCGGCGGCTGCGGATCGGCGGCTTTCGGGGCCACGCGCTCGGAAACCTTCGGACTGCGTGTTGCACTCATACCCCGGCCTCCCCGTCGCCGATCAATCGGCCACGTTGCAGGGTCAACATGCGGTGACGCATGCGCGCGATCAGCGCCAGGTCGTGACTGGCGATCAGCACGCTGGTGCCCAGACGGTTGATGTCTTCGAACACGCCCATGATTTCCGCCGCCAGACGCGGGTCGAGGTTACCGGTCGGTTCGTCCGCCAGCAGCAAGGCCGGGCGGTGCACGATGGCGCGGGCAATGCCGACGCGCTGTTGCTGACCGGTGGACAGGTCGCCCGGGTACAGATCGGTTTTATCCGACAGCGCCACGCGTTCCAGCGCCGAATCGACACGCTTGGCGATTTCGGCCTTGGACAAGCCAAGAATCTGCAGCGGCAAGGCGACGTTGTTGAACACCGTGCGATCGAACAGCAACTGGTGATTCTGGAATACCACACCGATCTGCCGGCGCAGGAACGGAATCTGCGCGTTGCTGATGGTGCTCAGGTCTTGGCCGGCCAGCAGCAGTTTGCCACTGGTCGGACGTTCCATCGCCAGCAACAGGCGCAACAACGTGGATTTACCGGCACCGGAGTGGCCGGTGACAAACAAGAACTCGCCACGACGGACTCGAAAGCTCAGCTCATGCAAGCCGACGTGACCGTTCGGGTAGCGTTTACCGACCTGTTCGAAACGAATCATGAACGCTCCCGCTCGGCAAACAGTGCCTGGACAAAGGGTTCGGCTTCAAAGGTACGCAAATCGTCGATGCCTTCACCGACGCCGATGTAGCGGATCGGCAGGCCAAACTGCTTGGCGAGGGCGAAGATCACCCCGCCCTTGGCGGTACCGTCGAGCTTGGTCAGCGCCAGGCCGGTCAGTTCGACGGTCTGGTTGAATTGCTTGGCCTGATTGATGGCGTTCTGGCCAGTACCGGCGTCGAGCACCAGCAGCACTTCGTGCGGCGCGTCAGCGTCGAGCTTGCCAATCACACGGCGAACCTTCTTCAGCTCTTCCATCAGGTTGTCTTTGGTGTGCAGACGACCGGCGGTGTCAGCGATCAAAACGTCGATGCCGCGGGCCTTGGCAGCCTGCACGGCGTCGAAGATCACCGAAGCCGAGTCGGCGCCGGTGTGCTGGGCGATCACCGGAATCTTGTTGCGCTCGCCCCAGACCTGCAATTGTTCCACAGCGGCGGCGCGGAAGGTGTCACCGGCGGCAAGCATGACTTTCTTGCCTTCCAGTTGCAGCTTCTTCGCCAGTTTGCCGATGGTGGTGGTTTTGCCGGCGCCGTTGACGCCGACTACCAGAATCACGAAAGGCTTGTTCTGCGAGGCGATTTTCAGCGGTTGTTCGACCGGTTTGAGCATCGCGGCCAGTTCGGCCTGCAGGGATTTGTACAGCGCGTCGGCGTCGGCCAGCTCTTTGCGCGCGACCTTCTGTGTCAGGCGCTGGATAATCTGCGTGGTGGCTTCGACACCCACGTCGGCGGTGAGCAGACGGGTTTCGAGGTCATCGAGCAGATCGTCATCGATGGTTTTGCGGCCGAGGAACAGGCTGGCCATGCCCTCGCCGATGCTGGCGCTGGTTTTCGACAAACCTTGCTTGAGGCGGGCGAAGAAACCGGCTTTGGTTTCTTCGGTGCGCGGGGCTTCGACCGGGGCCTCGGCAACCACTTCGACTGGAGTAACAGGAGCAGCGACAACCGGTGCAGGTGCAGGTGCAGGTGCAGGTGCAGGTGCAGGTGCAGGTGCAGGTGCAGGCTCGGGCTCTTGGACAACTGGCGCAACAAACACGGGCGCAACAGGCTCGACAACAACCGGCGCAGGCTCAACTACCGGCTCAACCACCGGCGCCGGAGCAACCTCTGCAACGAATGCAGCAGGCGCAGGAATGTCTGGGGTGATGTGCGGCGCTGCCTCTTCAACCAATGCCACTGGCTCTTCCGCCACTGGCAAAGTCAGCCATGGCTCAGCCGCCGGGGTCAGCGGCAATTCCGCCGCTACAGGCGCTTCAGGCTCGGGTTCTGGCTCGACCGGTTGCAGCACCGGCTCGGCAATCGGCAGAACGATCGGTGCCGGCTCTTCTTCTATAACCGGAGCAGGTTCCGGTGCAGGCTCAGGAATCGCGGGCGGCTGTTCGACGACGGGTTCCTGCGGTTTCTTACGCAGCCATCCGAACAGGCTTTTCTTCTCGCCAGCCGCAGCTGGGGTCTTCTTGTCGTCGTTGGAACCAAACATGGAGGACGGCTATCTCACGGTAGCGACGCGCCATAAGGGCGCCCCGGCAAATAAATATTCGATGCAGAACAGACTGTGTTTCATCCAGCTTGTTCACGCGCAACATTTTGTCGAGGCGCCACAGGCACCTCAAAGGTCGATTAATACGAAGGACTGGAACGGCATCGTCGGCGAAAACGCAGAGTTTAGCTGACAAACTCAAAGCTTCTTCCGGGAACCCATACAACCTATCGACCGATCAGTGGCTTGATAGGCGTGGCCGCCAGTAAAACGGATCAGTATCCTAGCACCTCCTCGCCCGCCTAGGCTAAGACCAAGCGGGCAGCCCAACAGGTTAAAAAACGAATGAATGCTCTAGCCCGCCGCGCTGCAGGCCTGCTGCTCAGCACAGTCTGCCTGCCCCTTTCGGCCCTGGCGGCCGACCCGCAACCGACCCACGAATTCACCCTCGACAACGGCCTCAAGGTCGTCGTGCGCGAAGACCATCGCGCGCCCGTGGTGGTCTCGCAGGTCTGGTACAAGGTCGGCTCCAGCTACGAAACCCCGGGCCAGACCGGTTTGTCCCACGCGCTTGAACACATGATGTTCAAGGGCAGCGAGAAAGTCGGTCCCGGCGAAGCCTCTTTGATCCTGCGCGACTTGGGCGCCGAAGAGAACGCTTTCACCAGCGACGACTTCACCGCTTATTACCAAGTGTTGGCGCGCGACCGTCTGGGCGTAGCCTTCGAACTGGAAGCGGACCGCATGGCCAATCTGCGCCTGCCGGCCGACGAGTTCGCCAAGGAAATCGAAGTCATCAAGGAAGAGCGCCGCTTGCGCACCGATGACAAGCCGATGTCCAAAGCCTACGAGCGCTACAAGGCCATGGCCTACCCGGCCAGCGGCTACCACACGCCGACCATTGGCTGGATGGCCGACCTCGACCGCATGAAGGTCGAAGAGCTGCGCCACTGGTACCAATCCTGGTACGTGCCGAACAACGCCACACTGGTGGTGGTCGGCGACGTGACCCCGGACGAAGTGAAAACCCTCGCCCAGCGCTATTTCGGCCCGATCGCCAAGCGCGACGTGCCACCGGCGAAAAAACCACTGGAACTGGCCGAGCCCGGCGAACGCCAGATCACCCTGCACGTGCAGACTCAGTTGCCTAGCTTGATGCTCGGTTTCAACGTGCCAAGCATTGCGACGGCTGATGACAAACGCTCGGTCAACGCTTTGCGCCTGATCTCGGCCCTGCTCGACGGCGGTTACAGCGGCCGCATCCCGACGCAACTGGAGCGCGGCGAAGAACTGGTCTCCGGCGGTTCGTCGAGCTACGACGCCTACACCCGTGGCGACAGCCTGTTCACCCTCTCGGCAACGCCGAACACGCAGAAGAAAAAGACCATGGCGCAAGCCGAGGCCGGTCTGTGGAAGTTGCTGGAGCAGCTGAAAACCACCGCGCCGTCCGCCGAAGAACTCGAGCGCGTACGTGCACAAGTGATCGCCGGTCTGGTGTTCGAACGTGATTCGATCACCAGCCAGGCCACCGCCATCGGTCAACTCGAGACCGTAGGCCTGTCGTGGAAACTGATGGACACCGAACTCGCCGATCTGGAAAGCGTGACCCCGCAAGACATCCAGAACGCCGCCAAGCTGTATTTCACCCGCGAACGTCTCAGCGTCGCCCACGTCCTGCCACTGGAGACGACTCATGAGTAAGCGCAAATCCCCACGCCTGCTGCTCGGCCTGATCGCCGTGGCGGTGATTGGCTCTGCCGCGTTCTACCTGTCGCCGGGCGCTGACAGCAATGCCAGCGAAGCCCTCGACAACGCCAAGTCCAGCCAGAAGCTGCAATCGCTGGCCGAACTCGACGGCAAGGCCCCGGCCAGCCGCAAACTCGACGTGCAAACCTGGAACACCGCCGCAGGCGCCAAAGTGCTGTTCGTCGAAGCCCATGAGCTACCGATGTTCGACATGCGCCTGATCTTCGCCGCCGGCAGCAGCCAGGACGGCAGCGCATCGGGTTTGGCGGTACTGACCAACGCGATGCTCAACGAAGGTGTTACCGGTAAAGACGTCGGCGCCATCGCTCAGGGCTTTGAAGGTCTGGGGGCGGATTTCGGCAACGGTGCGTTCAAGGACATGGCGTTGGCCTCGCTGCGCAGCCTGAGTGCTGCCGACAAACGCGAACCGGCCTTGAAGCTGTTCTCGGAAGTGGTCGGTAAACCGACCTTCCCGGCCGACTCCTTCGCGCGTATCAAGAACCAGATGCTCGCCGGTTTCGAATACCAGAAACAGAACCCCGGCAAACTCGCCAGCCTTGAGCTGATGAAGCGTCTTTATGGCGACCACCCGTACGCGCATTCGAGCGACGGTAACCCACAGAGCGTGCCGAAGATTACCCTTGCGCAGTTGCGTGAGTTCCACGCCAAGGCCTACGCCGCTGGCAACGTGGTCATCGCGCTGGTCGGTGATCTGTCGCGCGCGGAGGCCGAGGTGATTGCCAACCAGGTCTCCTCGGCCCTGCCCAAAGGCCCGGCGCTGGCGAAAATCGCTCAGCCGCAGGAACCGAAAGCCAGCGTCAACCACATCGAGTTCCCGTCGAAGCAAACCAACCTGATGCTCGCGCAACTGGGCATCGACCGTGACGATCCGGATTACGCTGCGCTGTCGATGGGCAACCAGATCCTCGGTGGTGGCGGTTTCGGCACGCGCCTGATGAGCGAAGTGCGTGAGAAACGCGGCCTGACCTACGGCGTGTACTCGGCATTCAGTCCGATGCAGGCACGTGGCCCGTTCATGATCAACCTGCAGACCCGCGCAGAAATGAGCGAAGGCACCCTGAAACTGGTGCAGGACGTGCTCGCCGACTATCTGAAAACCGGGCCGACGCAGAAAGAGCTCGATGACGCCAAACGCGAACTGGCCGGCAGCTTCCCGCTGTCCACCGCGAGCAATGCCGATATCGTCGGCCAACTTGGCGCGATGGGCTTCTATAATCTGCCGCTGAGCTATCTGGACGATTTCATGCGTCAGTCGCAAAGCCTGACCGTGGAACAAGTCCGCGACGCCCTGAACAAACACCTGAGCACGGACAAAATGGTCATCGTCACCGCTGGCCCGACCGTGCCGCAAAAGCCGTTACCGGCCCCATCTGATAAACCTGCCGAGCAACCGCTCGGGGTTCCGGAGCATTAATGGCAACTCGTTCCCCTAAAAAGCCTGCGCACAACGTCCACAACGGTGTGAACCAGTTGCGCATCATTGGCGGCCAATGGCGCAGCCGCAAGCTGAGCTTCCCCGATGCGCCGGGCCTGCGCCCGACGCCGGACCGCGTGCGTGAAACCCTGTTCAACTGGCTCGCGCCGTATGTTGAAGGGGCCAAGGTACTCGATCCGTTCGCCGGCAGCGGCGCGCTGTTTCTCGAAGCGCTGTCCCGTGGCGCGGCCATGGGCCAGGCACTGGATGCCAGCAACATTGCGGTGTCCAGCCTGAAAGAACACCTCGGTACCCTGCGCTGCGCCAACGGCCAGGTGCAGACTGCCGACGCCCTGCGTTATCTGGAAACCCAGACCGCCAGCGCGTACGACCTGGTGTTCCTCGATCCGCCGTTCAACCAGAACCTGCTGCCTGCCGTCTGCACCTTGCTCGAAGAGCGTCAGTGGCTGGCGCCGGACTCGTGGATCTACACTGAAAGCGAAACGGCGCCATCGACGCTGGGCCTGCCGGGCAACTGGCGCCTGCACCGCGAACAGAAATCCGGCCGGGTTTACTACGCGCTGTGGCAACGTACGGCAGAGATCGCCGGTTAATCGACCGGTCTGAATAGGCGGCGCCCCTTCCAACAGGGTCGCCGCTCTGCATCGAGAATCATCGTGTCCACCTCTTCAGAACGCTTCACCCCCGCCCTCGGCCTCGGCAATCCGCACCTGCAAACCTTGTGGGGGCCGCTGTGGCGCAAAACCGTACATATCGAGCGTGAACGTGAACGCCTGTGGCTCGAGGATGGCGACTTCCTCGACCTCGACTGGCACGGCCCGCACACCGCCGATGCGCCCCTGGTGTTGGTACTGCACGGCCTGACCGGCTCCTCCAATTCGCCTTACGTCGCCGGTATCCAGAAGGCGCTGGCCGATCAAGGCTGGGCCAGCGTGGCGCTGAACTGGCGTGGCTGTTCCGGTGAACCGAATCTGCTCCCGCGCAGTTATCACTCCGGCGCCAGCGAAGACCTCGCCGAGACTATCAAGCACCTGCGCGCCAAACGACCATTGGCACCGTTGTATGCCGTCGGCTACTCCCTGGGCGGCAACGTGCTGCTCAAACATCTTGGGGAAACCGGCAGCGCCAGCGGTGTGCTCGGTGCAGTCGCAGTGTCGGTGCCGTTTCGCCTCGACCAATGCGCCGACCGCATCGGCCAGGGATTTTCCAAGGTCTATCAGGCGCACTTCATGCGCGAGATGGTCGCTTACATCAAGAACAAGCAACGGCAGTTTCAGCACGACGGTCGCGAAGACGGACTCGCCGCGCTGGCAGCCCTCGGCTCGCTGGAAAACATGCGCACGTTCTGGGATTTCGATGGCCGGGTGACCGCGCCGTTGCACGGTTTCAATGATGCCGAGGATTACTATCGCCGCGCTTCAAGCCGCTACTTCCTCGGTGAGATCCGCACGCCGACCCTGATCATTCAGGCGGCGGACGATCCGTTCGTGTTCCCGCACAGTTTGCCGCAGGCCAGTGAGCTGTCGGCGTCGACCGCTTTCGAATTGCAGGCACGCGGCGGGCATGTCGGCTTTGTCGACGGCTCGCTACGTCAGCCTGGTTATTACCTGGAACGACGCATCCCGCAGTGGCTGGCCAGCGTGCCCGCATGAGCGATCAGGGCGAGTCGATCCGCTTCTGGCAAACCGCGCCGCTGGCCGGGGTCGAGTTGTTGTCGGCGCGCTACATCGAGCATCGCTTCGCCCCGCATGTGCACGACGGATTCGTGATCGGCATGATCATGGCCGGTGCCCAGCGTTATCGCTATCGCGGCGCCGAGCATCTGGCTGGCAGCGGCACGCTGGTGTTGATCAATCCGGACGAATTGCACACCGGGCACAAAGGCACTGAGGACGGCTGGCTGTATCGGGCGTTTTATCCCGATACTTCACAGATCGTTTCGTTGCTGGATGAGCTGGAGCTGTCCACCACGAGTCTGCCGGCGTTCGGCGCCACGCTGTATCGCGATGCGGATCTGGTCAACGGCTTTGCGCAATTGCACCGCTTGCTGGAAAGCCCAGCGACCGCGCTGCAACAGCAAACGGTGTGGCGCGAGATGATGTTGCTGCTGTTGCAGCGCCATGCGGCGGTGCCGGTGCCCGGTCGAGCCGGCAAGGAACACCGCGCAGTGCTGTTGGGCAAAGAATTGCTGCACGCACAACTGGCGGCGCCACCGTCACTGGAAGAGCTCGCGGCGGCGGTCAATCTGTCGCCGTTCCATTTCGCCCGAGTGTTTCGCCGCGCTACTGGTATGCCGCCGCACACCTGGCTGATGCAGCAACGTATCGCCCAGGCCCGCGCACTTCTGCAGCACGGCTGCCTGCCGGTGGAGGTCGCCACACAATTGGGGTTTGCCGACCAGAGCCATTTGAGCCGGCAGTTCAAGCAGGCTTATGGCGTCGGGCCCGCCGCCTACCGTAGCGCCCGGATGGAAAGCTAAAAGATCGCAGCCTTCGGCAGCTCCTACAGGGAAATGCATTCCAATGCAGGAGCCGCCGAAGGCTACGATCTTTTGATCTTATTCGCCGGTGGCGATACCGCGCGAAGGCTCGTTGATCCACTCGCTCCATGATCCAGCGTACAACGACCCCAACGGATAACCCGCCAGGCACAACGCAAACAGGTTGTGACACGCCGTCACGCCGGAACCGCAATACGCCACCAGATCCGCTGGCGAGCGCTCGCCGAGCTTGGCGGCAAAACGTTGTTTGAGCTGATCCGCCGGCAGGAATCGCCCATCGTTGCCGAGGTTGTCGGTGAACGCCGCGCATTGCGCGCCGGGAATATGTCCGGCAATCGGATCAATTGGTTCGACCTCCCCCTTGAATCGCGGCAAAGCCCGAGCATCAATCAAGGTCAACGCAGGTTGGCCAAGACGCTTTTGCAATTTTTCGGCGCTGATCAGCAGGCTCATATCCGCCTGACCACTGAAACTACCGCGACTGACCGTCGGCGCATCCAGGCTCAGCGGCAGCCCCGCCGCATGCCACGCCTTGAGCCCGCCATCGAGAATGAACACGCCATCGCGCTTGCCCAGCCACGCCAGCAACCACCACGCCCGCGCCGCGTAGGCACCGGGACCGTCATCGTACAAAATCACATCGCTGTCGTTGTTGATGCCCCAGGTCTGCAGCCGCTCGATCAACGCCGCCGGCTCGGGCAACGGATGACGGCCAGTCACGCCTTTCACCACTTTACCGCTGAGGTCACGCTCAAGATCGGCGAAGCTCGCCCCGGCAATGTGCCCTTCGGCATAGCTGCGCTGGCCGTAGTCCGGGTCTTCGAGGGCAAAACGACAATCGAGAATCACCAGTCCCGGCTGCGCCCTGCGGGCATCCAGTGCTTCGGGGCTGATCAGTTGCGCAATCGGCATAACAGGCTCCTGGGGGATTTCAACAGAACGGTTTATTTCACGTCTTCGAGGGCCTGGGCCAGCGGCACGTAGAACTCCTCGAACAACGCATTGACCTCGTCTCGCGCCTGCTCGGTGACAAACCCGGCTTCCAGCACCAGCACCTGATACACGCCACGTTTAATGGCTTGTTCACTGAGGTGGTTGGAATTCTCGCGGGTGGTGCACAGGAAGCGCACCCACGACGTCAGGATGATCCAGGCATTGAGGGTCAGGGATTCGATTTGCACGCGGTCCATATCGAGAATCCCGGCGGCGACAAAACCTTCGTAGATCGCCGCGCCCTGAATCACACAGCGTTGCGAGAAGCGCCGATAGCGGGCGGCCAGTTCCGGATCGCTGTCGAGCAGATGCTCCAGATCGCGGTGCAGAAAGCGGTAGCGCCACATCGCCGAGAGCAATTCCTTGAGATAGAAACGCTTGTCCTCGACCGTCGCCGCACGCCCCTGCGGCGGACGCAGAAAGCTGTCCACGAGGCTTTCGTACTCACTGAACAACACGGCGATGATCGCCTGCTTGTTGGGGAAGTGGTAGTACAGATTGCCGGGAGAAATCTCCATGTGGGCGGCAATGTGATTGGTGCTGATGCTGCGCTCGCCCTGTTGATTGAACAGCTCAAGGCTGTTCAGCACGATACGCTCGCTGGTTTTTATTCGTGGGGCCATGGCTTGAGCTTTAATTCAGAGTGCGTTGGGGGGCATCTTACGACCTAACCGGAAATGGATAAAACAATGCTGTGCAAGGAAGTCATTTGACTTTCTAGAGCATAGACTCTAAAAAGTTCATCATTACAATAAATCCGGAGCAGACCATGACTGCCGACATTGCCTACCTGCAAACGCTGCAACAACCGCTGGCCGAGCTGGACCGGTTGTTCGAGGCGCAGCGGGCTGCGTATGCCGCGAACCCGATGCCACCCGCCGCCCAACGCCAGCAATGGCTCAAGGCGCTGAGTGATTTGCTGAGCAACGAGCGTCAGGCATTGATCGAGGCAATCAGCTCCGATTTCAGCCATCGCAGCGCCGATGAAACCCTGCTCGCCGAGCTGATGCCAAGCCTGCACGGCATTCATTACGCCAGCCGTCATCTCAAAGGCTGGATGAAAGCCTCGCGGCGCAAGGTAGGTATCGCGTTCCAGCCAGCGTCGGCAAAAGTGGTGTATCAGCCTCTGGGCGTAGTCGGCGTCATCGTGCCGTGGAATTACCCGCTGTATCTGGCCGTCGGCCCGCTGGTCGGCGCCCTGGCAGCGGGTAACCGGGTGATGCTCAAACTCAGTGAATCGACCCCGGCCACCGGCTTGTTGATGAAAGAGTTGCTGGCGAGAATTTTCCCCGAAGACCTGGTCTGCGTGGTGCTCGGTGAAGCCGACATCGGCGTGGCGTTCTCGCGCTTGCGCTTCGACCACTTGCTGTTTACCGGCGCCACCAGCATCGGCAAACACGTGATGCGCGCCGCCGCCGAAAACCTGACCCCGGTCACCCTGGAACTGGGCGGCAAGTCGCCGGCTATCGTCTCCCACGATGTGCCGCTCAAGGATGCTGCCGAGCGCATCGCCTTCGGTAAAACCCTCAACGCCGGCCAGACCTGCGTTGCCCCGGATTACGTGCTGGTGCCGGAAGACCGGGTCGGTGCTTTTGTCGAAGCCTATCGCCAGGCCGTGCAGGGTTTCTATCCGACACTCACTGACAATCCGGACTACACGGCGATCATCAACGAACGCCAATTGGCACGGCTCAACGGCTACGTCAGCGACGCCACCAGCAAGGGTGCGCTGTTGATTCCGCTGTTCGAGCAGGGCCAGGGCCGGCGCATGCCGCACAGCGTGCTGCTGAATGTCAGCGACGAGATGACGGTGATGCAGGACGAAATCTTCGGGCCGCTGCTGCCGATCGTGCCGTATCAGGATCTGGAGCAGGCATTCGCTTACATCAATCAGCGGCCACGTCCTCTGGCTCTTTACTACTTTGGCTACGACAAACGCGAACAGAACCGTGTGCTGCACGAAACCCATTCCGGCGGCGTGTGCCTGAACGACACGTTGCTGCATGTGGCTCAGGACGACATGCCGTTCGGCGGCATCGGTGCTTCCGGCATGGGCCACTACCACGGTCACGAAGGCTTTTTGACCTTCAGCAAAGCCAAAGGCGTGCTGATCAAACAGCGGTTCAACGCGGCCAGGCTGATTTATCCGCCCTACGGCAAATCGATTCAGAAACTGATCCAGAAGCTGTTCATTCGCTAAACCTTCGTCACCGCCGGGTAATAAAAATAATGCACCCAAGCCTGACCGAAACACCTGCACTGTCACGCCGTGGCCTGCTGAAATTCAGCCTCGGCGCTACGGCGTTCCTCGCCACCGCCGGACTCGGCGCCAGCCTTAGCGGCTGCTCGTCGAGCGTCGCGGCCAACGGTTTTGTCTCGCTGCGCGACGGCGACCTGCTGTTTCTTCGTGCGCTGATTCCGGTGATGCTCGACGGCGCCTTGGCGGCCGAGAAAATGCCGGTCGCTGTTGAAGGCACGCTCAAGTCGCTGGACTACAGCCTCGATCACCTGTCGCCGGAAATGCTCAAACTCATCCGGCAGTTGTTCGACGTGCTCGGCATGACGGTGACGCGCGGGCCACTCACCGGGATCTGGGGCAGTTGGGAAAACGCCAGTGCCGAGGCGATGCGGCATTTCCTTGATCGCTGGGAAAACAGCTCGTTGAGTCTGTTACGCATGGGGCATAGCTCGTTGCAGCAGATGGTGATGATGGCCTGGTATACCCGCGCAGAATCGTGGGCGCATTGCGGCTATCCAGGGCCGCCTTCGGTCTGAGACCGAGTCGCACCTATCGCGAGCAGGCTCACTCCTACAGGGGGTTGCATTCCAAATGTAGGAGTGAGCCTGCTCGCGATGAGGCCCGCCAGAACAACAAAAACAAGAGAACCTGATCGATGCCCGTACCCGACCCGTTCCGCGAAGGCCTCGCCCGAGGCTGGAAAACCTACAACGGCGCACAACTGAGCGACGACCTCACCCTTGAAGCCGACGTGGCGATCATCGGCAGCGGCGCCGGTGGCGGCACCACTGCGGAAATCCTCAGCGCTGCCGGCTACAAAGTCCTGCTGATCGAAGAAGGCCCGCTGAAAACCAGTTCAGATTTCAAAATGCTCGAAGACCAGGCCTACAGCAGCCTCTATCAGGAGGGCATCGGCCGCATGAGCAAGGACGGCGCGATCACCATCCTCCAGGGTCGCGCGGTTGGCGGTACGACGCTGATCAACTGGACCTCGAGCTTTCGCACGCCGGAGCCGACCCTCGAACACTGGGCCAAAGAACACAACGTCAAAGGCCATAGCCCCACCGAGATGGCGCCGTGGTTCGAGAAAATGGAACAGCGCCTCGGCGTAGCGCCGTGGATGGTCCCGCCCAATGCCAACAACGACGTGATCCGCAAAGGCTGTGAGCAACTCGGCTACAGCTGGCACGTGATCCCGCGCAATGTGCGCGGCTGCTGGAACCTTGGTTACTGCGGCATGGGCTGCCCGACCAACGCCAAGCAATCAATGATGGTCACGACCATTCCGGCGACGCTGGAAAAGGGCGGCGAGCTGCTTTATCTGGCCCGAGCGGAGAAACTGCTGATCAGCGGCGACAAGGTCACCGGCCTGCAATGCGTGGCGATGGATGAGCGCTGCGTCGAGCAGACCGGGCGTAGTATCACGGTCAAGGCGCGGCATTACGTATTGGCTGGCGGCGGTATCAACAGCCCGGCGCTGTTGCTGCGTTCGGATGCCCCGGATCCGCATAAAAACCTCGGGAAACGCACCTTCCTGCACCCGGTGAACATGTCCGCCGCGCGTTTCGACGAAGTCATCAACCCGTTCTACGGGGCGCCGCAGTCGATCTATTCCGACCATTTCCAATGGAAGGACGGCACCACCGGGCCGATGGCTTTCAAACTTGAAGTACCACCGTTGCATCCGGCACTGGCGGCCACCCTGCTCGGCGGCTTTGGCGAGGAGAGTGCGCAACACATGGCGGACCTGCCGCACACCCACGCCATGCTGGCGTTGCTGCGCGACGGTTTTCACCCGGACAGCACGGGTGGCGCAGTCGAATTACGGGGCGATGGTTCGCCGGTGCTCGACTATCAGGTTTCGCCCTACGCCTGGGACGGCCTGCGCCGGGCCTTTCATGTCATGGCCGAAATCCAGTTCGCCGGCGGTGCGAAATCGGTAATGCCGATGCACGCCGACGCCCGATACGCGAAAACCTTTGCCGAAGCGCGCACGCTGATCGATGGTTTGAGCCTTGAGCTGTACCGCACTCGGTTGGGCAGCGCTCACGTCATGGGCGGCTGCGCGATGGGCGAAGATCCGAAAAGCGCGGTCACCGACAGTCTCGGCCGGCATCATCAACTGGCTAATCTGTCGATCCATGACGGCTCACTGTTCCCCACCAGCATCGGCGCCAACCCGCAGCTGTCGGTGTATGGCCTGACCGCGCAACTGGCAACATCCCTCGCCGATCGGCTGAGAAACCCGTGAAAAAACCGATTATTGCCATCGTCTATAGTGCTTTCTTACCCAACAGGCGACTTGGCCGACCGGGACGGCTGCGATACCATCCGACTCCCCAACGGACTCCCGCCAGGACGACGCGATGAACCGAGTGTTGTACCCAGGTACCTTCGACCCTATTACCAAGGGCCATGGCGATCTGGTCGAACGCGCCTCGCGCCTGTTCGACCACGTGATCATTGCGGTTGCTGCCAGCCCGAAAAAGAACCCGCTGTTCCCGCTGGAACAACGGGTCGAACTGGCTCGCGAGGTCACCAAACACCTGCCGAACGTGGAAGTGGTCGGCTTCTCGACGCTGCTGGCGCATTTCGCCAAAGAGCAGAACGCCAATGTGTTCCTGCGTGGTTTGCGCGCGGTGTCGGACTTCGAATACGAATTCCAGCTGGCCAACATGAATCGCCAGTTGGCTCCGGATGTGGAGAGTCTGTTTCTCACCCCGTCCGAGCGTTATTCGTTCATTTCCTCGACGCTGGTGCGGGAAATTGCCGCGTTGGGTGGCGATATCAGCAAGTTCGTCCACCCCGCTGTGGCCGATGCGCTGACCCTGCGCTTCAAAAAGTAGGCGCTGCCGAAGGCTCGGGCTGCGATCCTGGCTGTTGATTACAGCCCTTGATCGCAGCAGCGTGCACTGCGCGCGCCAATGCGGCACAATTGCGCGCATTGATTTATAGCGCCCGGGCCTGCCGCCCGGGCTGGAGTTAGCATGTCCCTGATCATCACCGACGATTGCATCAACTGCGACGTCTGCGAACCCGAGTGCCCGAACGCCGCCATCTCCCAAGGCGAAGAGATCTATGTGATCGACCCGAACCTGTGCACCCAGTGCGTCGGCCACTACGACGAACCGCAATGCCAACAGGTTTGCCCGGTGGATTGCATTCCACTGGACGAAGCGCATCCGGAGACTGAAGAACAGTTGATGGAGAAATACCGCAAGATTACCGGCAAGACTTGAGTCTTCCAGTGCCTGTACAGACGCCATCGCGAGCAGGCTCACTCCTACATTGGAACGCATTTCAACTGTAGGAGTGAGCATGCTCGCGATGAGGCCGTCAGCCACACAGGAAATCCCTGATCAGCTTACTCGCGCTGCTCAAACCCCTCCCCGATACACCCCAGGCACCGCACAAAAGCGGCTTTCGCCGGATCCACCACCAACGCCTGCCCCGCATCGCCCACCCCGCCACCCAGTGCGGTAAACGGCAACGACACGACAAACGCCCCCGCACCAATCACCGTCGCCACCACCAATAAAGGTCGGGCAATCAGCAAATCGCCGATCATCGCGTAGGCCGGTGGATTCTGGATGGTGTAACGCGGATCGCCACTGCCATTTTCCGCGGCTTGAACAGCCAGACTGGAACACAGCAGCAGCGTAACAAAGAGGACTTGCAAGGATTTCATGGCACGATCCTTCGGGCTTAACAGTGAGACAACTCACTATAGACCGTAGGACTTTTTCAGCCGTTTGCCTCAGCTCTGGCAGCGCGGGCAGAACACACTGGCACGCTGGCCCAGCTTCACTTCACGCAAGCCGGTGCCACAGACCTTGCAGTGTTCACCGCCACGGCCATAGACAAACAGTTCCTGTTGGAAATAGCCCGGCTGACCGTCACCGCCGATGAAATCGCGCAACGTCGTCCCGCCACGCTCAATGGCAGCGGCTAGAATGCGTTTGATCTCGATGGCCAGCTTCAGATAGCGCCCCCGGGAAATGCCCCCGGCTTCACGACGCGGATCAATCCCGGCAGCGAACAGCGCTTCGGTCGCATAAATATTGCCGACCCCGACCACCACCGCGTTGTCCATGATGAACGGTTTGACCGCCATCGAACGCCCGCGCGACAGCTGAAACAAACGCTCGCCATCGAACAGATCGGTCAGTGGCTCCGGGCCGAGACGAATCAGCAATTCATGATTGAGCGGATCATTGCTCCACAACATCGCGCCGAACCGTCGCGGATCGGTGTAGCGCAGCGCCAGCCCCGACTCCAGTTCAATATCGACGTGTTCATGCTTGAGCGCCGGCAAACCGACTTCGACCAGACGCAAATTGCCCGACATGCCCAAGTGGCTGATCAGCGTACCAACCTCGGCATTGATCAACAGGTACTTGGCCCGTCGTTCGACCAGCACGATTCGCTGCCCCGACAGACGCACATCGAGGTCTTCGGGGATCGGCCAGCGCAACCGCCGGTCCCGCACGATCACCCGGCTGACACGCTGGCCTTCCAGGTGCGGGGCAATCCCGCGACGAGTGGTTTCGACTTCCGGCAGTTCAGGCATAGCGTCCTCGAATCAATGCGCGCCGAGGTCGCGGATCGTTTGTTTGAGGGTTTCGAAGTCGTAATCCGACAGCCCTACGTAATCGAGTACCAACGGCCCGACGGCGTTCCATTCGAAATCTTCGGTCTGGTTGCCCAGCACGCGATACGACGCGCAGATATGCTCGGCCATTTTCAGGATCGCCAGCAGGTTTTTCAGCTGACTGTTGCGTGACGTCTCATCGCTGAAAATCGCCAGGGCGTTGTGGTGATTGGCGATGGCCGCGCTGACATGCTCCGGCAGACGCCAGGACTTGGCCGTGTAGTAACCCACCACTGCATGGTTGGTATTGAACTCGCTGTTTTCAGTGTCCACTACGCGACATTCGGCGCTGGCGTTGGCGTAAGCCTTTTCCAGAACCGTCATGTAATTGGGGAAGCGCTGCAACATCAAAGGTACGCCGCAATCGTGGAACAGGCCCAAGGCGTAAGCCTCATCGCCCGCCTGAGTGCCAATACGCTTGGCCAGCGTCAGGCACGTCATCGCCACATCCTGGGCAGTGTCCCAGAAACGGTTGAGCGTAACGATGGTGTCGTCATTCATCTCGCCCTTGATCGACTGCGCGTTGATCAGGTTGATGATCGAACGGCTGCCCAGCAGGTTCACCGCACGCTGGATCGAAGTGATCTTGTTGCTCAGGCCGTAATACGGCGAGTTGACGATTTTCAGCAGCGAACCGGACAGGCCGGGATCCTGGGAGATCAGCTTGGCGATCACCTCCAGGTCCGGGTCGGGCATGTACTGCTCCATTTGCAGATCCACCATGATCTGCGGTTGCGCCGGCACACTGATGCCTTGCAGCGATTGTTGAATCTGTTCGGTGGTCAGCTCTTGGGACATAAGTACACACTCTGGGACAGGCGGCGATTCTAACCTCTAAAAACCGCACGACGACACACCAGTGGGCAATTGTCAGGAACTTTCATTCAGGCCACGGCTTCGGAATCTGTAATGCCCAACGGATCACTCCGGTCCATTACGGCGGCAAACTCCCACAGACTCAGGAGCTTATCGATGGCCACCTCCCTCAACGGCAAACGCGTCGCCATTTTGGTAACAGACGGTTTCGAACAGGTCGAACTGACCGGTCCCAAGCAGGCATTGGAGCAAGCCGGCGCGCAAGTCGACATCCTTTCCGCCGAGGCCGGCAAGGTCAAAGGCTGGAACCACGACAAACCGGCGGACGACTTCAAGGTCGACCAGACATTCCAGAGCGCCAGCAGCGAGCAGTACGACGCAATCGTCCTGCCGGGCGGCGTGCAGAACTCCGACACCATCCGCATCGATCAGGATGCCCAGCATCTGGTCAAGACCGGCGCCTCGGCCGGCAAACCGATTGCGGTGATCTGCCATGGTGGCTGGCTGCTGATCTCGGCGGGGCTGGTCAACGGCAAGACCATGACCAGTTACAAGACGCTCAAGGATGACCTGGTGAATGCCGGGGCCAATTGGGTCGATAAAGAAGTGGTCAAGGATGGTCACCTGATCAGCAGCCGTCAGCCTGATGATATTCCGGCGTTCAACAAAGAGCTGATCGACGCACTGTCTGCGTAGAAGTCAAAACCGCCTTCGCGAGCAAGTCGAATCGTCGCACCGTCGCTCCCACACTGATCTTGTGTCCGCCACAAATCCCCTGTGGGAGCGAGCCTGCTCGCGAAAAGGCCATTAGCGTTTCATCGCACTCCAAACCCGGCACAAGTCGCAACACGCTATACTCCCGCTCTTTTTTCCGGAGCGACGTCATGTCCCTGCCTAGCTTGCGCCTCAAAGCCAACGCCGACCGTCGCCTGCGCGCCGGTCACTTGTGGGTCTACAGCAACGAAATCGATGTGGCCGCCACCCCATTGCACGGCTTCCAGGCCGGCGATCAAGCCCTCCTCGAAGCCGCCGGCGGCAAGCCGCTGGGCATCGTGGCGATGAGCCCGAACAACCTGATCTGCGCCCGCCTGCTGTCGCGCGACACCAAAGTTGCGCTGGACAAATCGCTGCTGGTGCACCGTCTGAACGTGGCCTTGTCGCTGCGCGAGCGCCTGTTCGACAAACCGTTCTACCGTCTGGTCTACGGTGATTCCGACCTGTTGCCAGGCCTGGTCGTTGACCGTTTCGGCGACATTCTTGTGGTGCAGATCGCCTCGGCGACCATGGAAGCGCATAAAGATGACGTGATCGCGGCCCTGACCCAAGTGCTCAAGCCAAGCGGTATCCTGTTCAAGAACGACTCAGCTGCCCGTGATGCTGAAGGCCTCAACCGCTACGTCGAAACCGTGTTCGGCCTGGTGCCGGAGTGGGTGGCGCTGGAAGAGAACGGCGTGAAGTTCGAAGCCCCGGTGATTCAGGGTCAGAAAACCGGCTGGTTCTACGACCACCGCATGAACCGCGCCCGCCTGGCCCCTTACGCCAAAGGCAAACGCGTCCTCGACCTCTATAGCTACATCGGTGGCTGGGGCGTGCAGGCTGCGGCGTTCGGCGCCAGCGAAGTGTTCTGCGTCGATGCCTCGGCTTTCGCCCTCGACGGTGTTGAGCGCAACGCTGCGCTGAACGGCTTCGCCGACAAGATGACCTGCATCGAAGGCGACGTCTTCGAAGCCCTGAAAGAACTGAAAGCCAGCGAAGAACGTTTCGACGTGATCGTGGCCGACCCGCCAGCGTTCATCAAACGCAAGAAAGACATGAAAAACGGCGAAGGCGCCTACCGTCGCCTGAACGAGCAAGCCATGCGCCTGCTCAACAAGGACGGCATCCTGGTCAGCGCATCGTGCTCGATGCACCTGCCGGAAGATGACCTGCAGAACATCCTGCTGACCAGCGCGCGTCACCTGGATCGCAACATCCAGTTGCTCGAGCGTGGCGGCCAGGGTCCGGATCACCCGGTGCACCCTGCCATCGCCGAAACGCGCTACATCAAGAGCATCACCTGCCGATTGCTGCCCAACAGCTGATCCATGCGGACATCGGGGAGCCAGCAGGCTCCCCGTTTTTATCTCAGGCATCACCCTTCCCTTCGCTATCTCCCTCGAGTTCCTACAATTATATTCCCGCAGACATGCAGGACATTTCCTTACATCTTTTTATTACCGAAACTTCCCCTACAAGTTTATTTCCGGCTAAAGACTGCTCCGACAAAATTACTGGAAATTTCCTACTTAATATCCTCTTGCCAATAATCCATTACAAACTATTATGAAGTCGTCACCACGAGGTGACTTCAACTATCAACGAACAAGGAGTTCACATCATGAAACGTATTTCTCTGGAAAGTAAAAAAATCGCAAACCTGGCTTTTCTGGTTGCCCCTAAAGCCCGTTAAGTGAGTCTGGACGCTGGGAAGTGCCGGCAACCCGGCGTCCTTTTGACTTTCTCCAGAGTGAATCGACAGACATGCACATCAACCCTTACTTATTTATCTTGCCGCGCTCACCCGGGCAAATCGTGTGGAACTATAAAAACCACACACAGCACGAACTTGATCTTAATTATGCCAATCGACTCGCACAACTAATCCACAACCCGGAACTTTTCGACACCCACAACTTAATAGACACACAACTATTAAGCGCAGGCATTCTAACTATTTCCCCAATAGACAGTCCGCAATGGGGTTGGGATGAGCTGTCGAAGATTTATCACATCGGCACGCAAAATATTCCCTGCGAACATACCCCACAGAATATTCACGAGTGGTCCAGACAATATCTGGCGCACTGCAACGAAGTACTGGCTAACCCACAGCCCGCGACAAACCGCCCAATGCCGGCACCCGAGCAGCGTATCGCCCTGCCTGCGCCGAGCGCGTTGAATGACGACCGTCTGGGAAATGTTCTGCTCCAGCGCAAAACCTGCCGCTCCTATACAGGTGCAGCGATAACGCTGAAGGACGTCGGCACCCTGCTCTATCTTGCCCTCGGCTATCTCCAGGAACGTGACAATGACCGCGACGACAGCATCGCCCAAGGGCTCGGCGCACGCCGGAGCAGTCCTTCCGCTGGCGGTCTGAACGCTTGCGAAGGCTTTCTGCTGGTGCAGAACGTCGATGGCCTGGAACCCGGCATCTATGCCTATCATCCGGCCGACCACACCCTGAGCCGGGTTAATCCATTGCCTGAGCCCGCGCTGGGCCAATTGCTCGGCGGTCAGCATTTCATCAACAACCTGCCGTTGGGTTTGTTTATCACCGCCCGTTTCGACCGGCTCTGGTGGAAGTACGAACACTCGCGGGCCTATCGGATGGCCTTCGTTGAAGCGGGCCACTTGTCGCAGACCTTTCAACTGGTCGCCACGGCATTGGGCCTCAACACTTGGTTGACCGGCGCGTTTGCCGACCAGCAGGTCGAAGCACTGCTCAAGCTTGAGGGCAGTGCTGAACAACCGCTGTTCTTCGTTGGTTGCGGACAAAGCGACGGGCAAGTGATGTGTCACGAAATGCGCGAGTTGTTGCGTGAGGTGCAGGCATGACCCTGTCGAATGCCGACCCGGATCAAGCGCCGGTGTCCTGGGCACTCAAATTCACCTTGGGAGACTGGGACAGCCGTGCCTCGGTACGCAGCAGTACCCATGACTACCAATTGCCCGACGATGTGCCGCTGCAACTGCAAACCCGCCATTGGTTTCCACCGGCGTTTCTACCTTATCTGGCACATCCGGCTATCCAGATGGCGGGGCGGGACGTGTTGCACCGACTGTCAGCCAACCACTTGGTGCACTTTCTCGATTACACCACCCTGCTCGAACACCGCATCGTCAACCGTGCCGTGGAAGTCATCGTGCACCGCGAACTGCCCATTCACGTGCCTGCGGTAATGAAAAACGCCGCGTTGCAGCTTTACACCGACGAGGGTTATCACGCGCTGTTTTCCAATCGTCTCGCGGAGCAGATCGCCAATTTCTATGGAATCACCGAACGGCCGGCGATTCCGAAGCGCATCACCCGCCTGAACTCGCTGATTGCTCGCACGCCGGAAAAGAACCGGGCGCTGGCATGGTTTCTGCTCGGTTTCGTCTCGGAAACCATCATTGCCCGTGAGCTGCTGGACGTATGCCGCGACAGCCTGGTGTCCAGCGTCAACGACATGCTGCGTGACCATCTGGCGGACGAAGCCCGCCACAGTCGATATTTCGCCGAAGCGTTCCATTACTTCTGGCTGTCGATGAACAGCCGCCAGCGCACGTTCGTGAGCAGGACACTGCTGGAAATCATCGGGATTTTTTTCGAGGCCGACGAACGCTGGTTGCAACAGAGTTTGCGAGGAGCCGGCATCGCTGACAGTGACGTGATGGAAATTGTCGGCGGCATGGCAACGGTGCAAGCCAACCGGGCACGTGCACGATCAGGCGCCATCGCCACGCTGGACGCACTACGAAAGGCCGGTTTTTTCGCGCTTCCCCATAACCAGAAGCTTTTCGCCAAGGCAGGACTGATCGATGGATAAAGGACAATCCGTGGCAACCACAAGACAGCGTCGCGCCGCTGTCAGTCTGTTGCTGGCCATGGTGCTGCTGGGTGTATTTCCACTGGATGTGCTGCTGCCTTCCTTTCCGGCACTGGCGACGCATTTTCACCGTTCGCCGGCAGACATCGCACTGTCCATCAGTCTGTTCGCCGTGGGGATCGCGTTTGCTCAGGTCCTGATCGGCCCCCTCTCGGACGTGATCGGACGCAAGGGCTTGTTACTCGCCGGCATGAGCGTATCGATGCTGGGTGCGCTCGGTTGCGTGATGACCTCCGATTACACGCTATTTCTCATATTCCGGGTGATGCAGGCCCTGGGATGTGGCTGTTTCGTACTGTCCCAGGCGCTGGTGCAGGATCTGTTCGAAGGTGAGGAACGCGACCGTTTGCGTATCCTGATGGTCACGGCTACCGGCATCTTCATCTCGGTGTCGCCGCTGGCCGGCACCTTTCTTCAGGCCTCACTCGGTTGGCGCGGCAGCTTCTGGGTGTTTACCGCGCTGGCCGCCACGGTGCTGATCAAGGCCTGGCTGTTTTTACCAAACAGCCGTCCGGCCTACAGCGGCACACGGCTCGGTTTCATTCAGTCCTACCGCCGCGTGCTGGGGGATTTCGAGTTTGTCGGCTACTGGCTGATTTCAGCGTTCGCTTTCGCCTGTCACTTCTCGTTCATCGTGATTTCGCCGCTGATTTTCATGGATCAATTGCAGCTCGAACCCTACGACTTTTCACTGATCCTGCTGGTTTACGGCGCGGCCTATGTCATCGGTGGCATCCTCGCCACCGTACTCAATCGACGGATCACTCCTGCTCAGCAAGTCTTCACCGGGCTAAGTCTGATACTGCTGTCGGGGCTGGCAATGCTGTACCTGGCAGCCAATCACGCGCTGGCGCCAGCCACTGTGTTGATCCCGATGTTGATCTGCACCGCAGGCACCACCATTGCCCGCCCCGCCGCCACCTCTCGGGCCATGGGCCTGTTTCCCGAGAACGCCGGGACGTCGGCCTCGGCGGGCAGTACGATCATCTTTATTTCTGGCGGCCTTATCAGCGCGTTGATCAGCCTCAGCCCAGCCAATCTGCAATCCACGCTCGGCTACAGCTTTGTGTTGCTGAGCGCGACAGCGCTGGTGCTCAACAACAGGCTCAGCCATCGCGCCAGAAACCTTGAAGCCAATACCGTGGCGCAGACCGGCGGTGATTAAACCCGCCGGTCGTCATCCCATACACCCCGTCGGCACTGGAACAACACTTTGCGCCATTCCCTCCAGACGCCAGCGGTGTAGAATCGGCTGATTCATCGCCATTCATCCCCCGGCGGGTTTATGAGCTCAAGCTGAGACCAGCGGCGATCCCGCAACGTCATCGGCAACTTCACGAACACACGGCCATTTCTGAGTGTTCCAGACGTCAATAGAAGCTCACTCCCCTTTTGCACCTGATTAGTAAGTGATTAGCCGCCCGGAGTGCTCCATGCCAGATTACCGCTCGAAAACATCCACCCACGGCCGCAACATGGCCGGTGCCCGCGCATTGTGGCGCGCCACGGGGATGAAAGATGACGACTTCAAAAAGCCGATCATTGCCATTGCCAACTCGTTCACCCAGTTCGTACCGGGCCACGTACACCTGAAGGATCTGGGTCAACTGGTCGCCCGCGAAATCGAACGCGCCGGCGGCGTAGCGAAAGAATTCAACACCATCGCCGTGGATGACGGCATCGCCATGGGCCACGACGGCATGCTGTATTCGCTGCCGAGCCGCGAGATCATCGCCGACTCCGTCGAGTACATGGTCAACGCCCACTGCGCCGACGCCATCGTGTGCATTTCCAACTGCGACAAGATCACCCCGGGCATGTTGATGGCCGCGTTGCGCCTGAACATTCCGGTGATCTTCGTTTCCGGCGGCCCGATGGAAGCCGGCAAGACCAAACTCGCTTCCCACGGCCTCGACCTCGTCGACGCCATGGTGATCGCCGCCGACGAAAGCGCTTCTGACGAGAAAGTCGCTGAGTACGAGCGCAGCGCCTGCCCGACCTGCGGTTCGTGCTCCGGCATGTTCACCGCCAACTCGATGAACTGCCTGACCGAAGCCCTCGGCCTCGCACTGCCGGGCAACGGTTCGACCCTCGCTACCCACAGCGACCGCGAACAGCTGTTCCTGCAGGCCGGCCGCACCATCGTCGAGCTGTGCAAGCGTTACTACGGCGAAAACGACGAATCGGTGCTGCCGCGCAACATCGCCAACTTCAAGGCGTTCGAGAACGCGATGATGCTCGACATCGCCATGGGCGGCTCGACCAACACCATCCTGCACTTGCTCGCTGCCGCCCAGGAAGCCGAAATCGATTTCGACCTGCGCGACATCGACCGTCTTTCGCGCAGCGTTCCGCAGCTGTGCAAAGTCGCGCCGAACATCCAGAAGTACCACATGGAAGACGTGCACCGCGCCGGCGGCATCTTCAGCATCCTCGGTTCGCTGGCCCGTGGCGGCCTGCTGCACACCGACCTGCCGACCGTGCACAGCCGCAGCATGGAAGAAGCCATCGCCAAGTGGGACATCACCCAGACCACCGATGAAGCGGTGCATCACTTCTTCAAGGCCGGCCCTGCCGGTATCCCGACGCAGACGGCGTTCAGCCAGTCGACCCGTTGGGAAACCCTGGATGACGACCGTGAAAACGGCTGCATCCGCAGCTTCGAACACGCCTATTCGCAAGAAGGTGGTTTGGCCGTGTTGTACGGCAACATCGCCCTCGACGGCTGCGTGGTGAAAACCGCCGGTGTCGACGAGTCGATCCATGTCTTCGAAGGCAACGCGAAGATCTTCGAAAGCCAGGACAGCGCCGTACGCGGCATCCTCGCTGACGAAGTGAAGGCTGGCGACATCGTCATCATTCGCTACGAAGGTCCGAAAGGCGGCCCGGGCATGCAGGAAATGCTTTACCCGACGTCGTACCTGAAATCCAAAGGCCTGGGCAAAGCCTGCGCGCTGCTAACCGACGGACGTTTCTCCGGCGGTACTTCCGGTCTGTCCATCGGCCACGCTTCGCCAGAAGCTGCCGCCGGCGGCGCGATCGGTCTGGTGCAGGACGGCGACAAAGTGCTGATCGACATTCCGAACCGCTCGATCAACCTGTTGGTCAGCGACGAAGAACTGGCCGCACGCCGTGCCGAGCAGGACAAGAAAGGCTGGAAACCTGTAGAAGTGCGTCCACGCAAAGTGACCACCGCCCTCAAGGCCTACGCCCTGCTGGCGACCAGCGCCGACAAAGGTGCTGTGCGCAACAAAGCGATGCTCGACGGGCTGTAAGCGTCAAATCGCCGAGACAAAATGCCCCGCCAATGTGCGGGGCATTTTTTTGCCTTTGATCGTTCCCACGCTCTGCGTGGGAATGTCTCAAGGGACGCTCCGCGTCCAGTGACGCGGAGCGTCACGGGCAGCATTCCCACGCAGAGCGTGGGAACGATCAACTGACACTACGCTTTCGCGAGCAGGCTCGCTCCCACACTGGCCCTGTGTCTGTTACTGAATTTCTTCTGGCTTGACGATCACCCAGTTCTTGTCCGCCGTTACCGGCAACCCTTCTTTCGCCTGCGCTGCCGCGTGCTTGGCCATCATGCCGTTCAATTGCGTCATGTATTTATCCTTGCGGTTGATCCACAAGTGAATCCCGCCCTTGGCCACGTCGACATCGTGGAACAGCATATAACCGTCGCTGGTCGGGGTATCGCCACCTACCAGTACCGGTTTTTTCCACTCATCGATGTAAGTGAGGATCGCCGCGTGCTTGCCGGCCATCCACGTCGCCGGGGTCCAGAGATACGGCGTCAGTTCCAGGCCGAGGTTGGCCTTCTCGTCATATTTACCGGCGGTGATCTGCTTGCGCGCGGTGGTCAGTTCGCCTGTCTTCGGATCCTTGAGCAACATCGAAACGCCAATGACGTTCTGCGGTTTGACGTTGTAGCCATACTTCGGATCCGCTGCGACCATACGCACCAGTTCTTCAGACGCGGCGGTCATCACGTAGACCTCGATGCCGTTTTCCATCAACTTGTTGTACAGCTCTTGCTGGCCGGTGAAGATCTTCGGTGGGTTGACGTCGAGTTTCTTGACCACATCGCCTTCGTAATAGGTTGCCGGCACCGGTTTGCCCGAGGCCATCAGTTCATCGACGTAACCTTTGAGTTCCTTGAGGGTGAAGCCGGAGAACACCTGCGCCACCCACGGGTAGCAGACCATGTCGTCGACTTCGCAGAGGCGATAGTAGTAACTGAACAGGCTCTCCTTGTGCTCGGCGGTGTCCTTGAACGGCATCAGTTTCAGCGAAGGGTCGAGTTTGTCGCGGGTGATCAGGCCCTTGTTTTCCATGAACGGCAACAAGGACTCTTCGAGGTCGTAGCGGTAACTGGTGTTGTCCATGTCGAACACCGCGTAGTTACCCTTGTTGGCGTTGGCGGCGATCATCGCGTCCAGCGCCTTGGCCTGATCGGCCGGCCAGTGTTTCAGGTCCGTAGCGAAGGCCTGAGTGGCCAGACCCATGCCCACTGTCAGCGCGACAGCCAGAAATTTCGGTGCGAACTTCATAAGCCTCTTCTCCCTGATTCAAAGAGATCGACGCTAACAAATAAGTGTGACAGTCCTCGTCTGTCAGCGACCGCCCGCGTCCCTATTGCGCCAGATGCATTGCCGAGAGCGACACAGGCTTATTCCAAAAACGACGGACAACCTTCGATTTTGATATTAATTCATTGCAAATCAAGCTGTTAGGCTTGCCGGTTCGCAGCAGCCCCGGAAGGCTGTTGGCACAGTCTTTCCTGGAGATCTCATGAATCTACCGTTGATTCTCAACCTGCTGGTGTTCCTCGCCCTGCTCTTCGGTCTGGCACAGACCCGCCACACCACCTGGAGCCTGGCGAAAAAAGTCCTGCTGGCGCTGGTGCTCGGCGTTGCGTTCGGCGTCGCGCTGCACACCGTTTATGGTGCCGGCAACCCGGTGCTGAAAGCCTCGATTGGCTGGTTCGATCTGGTCGGCAACGGCTACGTGCAGTTGCTGCAAATGATCGTTATCCCGCTGGTGTTCGCCTCGATCCTCAGCGCCGTGGCGCGTCTGCACAATGCTTCGTCGTTGGGCAAAATCAGCTTCCTGACCATCGGCACCCTGCTGTTCACCACCGCGATTGCGGCGCTGATCGGCATCGGCCTGACCAACCTGTTCGGCCTCACCGCTGAAGGTCTGGTCGCCGGCACCCAGGAAATGGCCCGTCTGCAAACCATTCAGTCCGACTATGTCGGCAAGGTTGCCGACCTGAATGTGCCGCAACTGCTGCTGTCGTTCATCCCGCAGAACCCGTTCGCCGATCTGGCGCGGGCCAAGCCGACCTCGATCATCAGCGTGGTGATTTTCGCCGCATTCCTCGGGGTTGCCGCGCTGCAACTGCTCAAGGATGACGTCGAAAAAGGTCAGAAAGTAATCAACGCCATCGATACCCTGCAAGCCTGGGTAATGCGTCTGGTGCGTCTGGTGATGAAGCTGACGCCGTACGGCGTGCTGGCGCTGATGACCAAAGTGGTCGCCGGTTCCAACCTGCAAGACATCATCAAACTCGGCAGTTTCGTCGTGGTGTCGTACCTCGGTCTGGGCCTGATGTTCGTCGTGCACGGTTTGCTGGTATCGGCGGCCGGGATCAACCCGCTGCGCTTCTTCCGCAAAATCTGGCCAGTGCTGACGTTCGCGTTCACCAGCCGTTCCAGCGCCGCCAGCATTCCGCTGAGCATTGAAGCGCAGACCCGTCGTCTGGGGATTCCGCAGTCGGTGGCGAGTTTTGCTGCGTCGTTCGGTGCGACCATTGGCCAGAACGGTTGCGCCGGTCTGTACCCGGCGATGTTGGCGGTGATGGTTGCGCCAACCGTAGGCATCAATCCGCTGGATCCACTGTGGATCGCGACGCTGGTGGCGATTGTGACCTTGAGTTCGGCGGGCGTGGCGGGTGTTGGTGGCGGCGCGACCTTCGCGGCGCTGATCGTGCTGCCGGCGATGGGTTTGCCGGTGTCACTGGTGGCGTTGCTGATTTCGGTTGAGCCGCTGATCGATATGGGGCGCACGGCGTTGAACGTGAGTGGTTCGATCACCGCTGGTGCGATTACCAGTCAGGTGATGCAGCAGACTGATAAAGCGTTGCTGGATGCTGATGAGCATGCGGAGTTGGCTCAAGCGTGATGTAAAGCAAGATCAAAAGATCGCAGCCTTCGGCAGCTCCTACAGGGAACGCGGATACCGTGTAGGAGCTGCCGCAGGCTGCGATCTTTTAAGCTTTTTCCCAGACTTCGAAGTTGTACGCGGGCTTATCTTCAATCGCCGGATTTTCAACGTTCGACACCAGCTTCCACTGGTGCAAATCAAACTCCGGAAACCACGCATCCCCTTCCGGGCTCAACGCCACGCGAGTCAGATACAGACGATCCGCCTGCGCCAGCCCTTGCGCGTACAACTGCGCGCCACCAATCAGCATCAGCTCATCGACGCCCTGCTCCTTCGCCCACTCCTCGGCGCGAACCACGGCTGCTTCCAGCGACGGATAAACCTCGGCACCTTCGAGCACCAGACCGGTCTGACGGCTGACCACAATGTTCAAGCGCCCCGGCAACGGCCGACCGAGCGAATCCCAGGTCTTGCGACCCATGATGATCGGCTTGCCCAAGGTCGTGGCCTTGAAGTATTTGAAGTCCCCCGGCAGGTGCCAGGGCATGCTGTTGTCGACGCCGATCACGCGGTTTTCACCGAGGGCTGCGATCAGGCTGAGGGGGAGTGATTTAGTCATGCCGGCGAGGATACCAGAGCCGCGCTTACCCCGATAAGCGCCACAGCGGTTATGCTCTTCAATCAATTAAGCGACGGAAAGCCGCGTGACTGAACTGACTCCACTGCAAAACCTCTGGCTCACCGAGACCGTGCGCCTGCGCGAAGAACACGCAGGCCCATTGGATGATCTGGAAGCCAACCGACTGGCGCGCACGGCCGGCGGCGATCTGCCGAGCCGCATTCAACGCCGGGCGTTATGGCTGGCCGAACGTGACGGGCTGACTTCGGCCCTCAAACACTGGCTGCAAGGTGCGCGCCTGGCGCTGCTGCTGTTGATGATTTTCGCTGTGCTTAGCGGCGCTGGTCTGGCCTTTGCTGCGTTGAGCCAAACGCCGGTCAATGTGTTCTGGGCCTTGGGCAGTCTGCTCGGGCTGAACCTGATTCTGCTACTGAGTTGGTTGCTGGGATTGATCTTTGCCGGCGAGCACGGCGCCACGCTCGGCCGATTGTGGTTATGGCTCAGCGAAAAAATGGCCCGCGACGCCAAAGCCGCGCAACTGGCGCCGGCACTGCTCTTGATGCTGCAACGCAAGAAGCTCAATCGCTGGGCGCTCGGTACGCTGGTCAACGGCTTGTGGCTGCTGGCGATGTTCAGCGCATTGATTCTGCTGCTGACGCTGATGGCGACCCGGCGCTACGGCTTCGTCTGGGAAACCACGATTCTCAGCGCCGACACCTTTATCCACGTCACCCACGCGCTCGGTTATCTGCCATCGCTGCTCGGCTTCAACGTGCCAACGGTGGAGATGATCCGCGCCAGCGGCGACGGCGCGCTCGATATTGAAAGCGCTCGACAGGCCTGGGCAACCTGGCTGGTCGGCGTGTTGGTGGTCTACGGCGTGCTGCCGCGTCTGCTGCTGACGCTGTTGTGTTTCTGGCGCTGGAACAGCGGTAAAACCGCGCTGCGTCTGGACTTGAACCTGCCCGGCTACGCGCAATTGCGTGAACGTCTGATGCCAACCAGCGAACGCCTCGGCGTCAATGATCCGGAGCCTGCGCAACTGCATCGCGTCGAAAGTGGCGTCGGCGAACTCGCCAGCGAAGGTGCGTTGCTGGTCGCCATCGAACTCGACGAACAACGCCCATGGCCGCCCGCGCTGCCGAAAAACGTCAGCAACGCCGGCATCCTCGACAGCCGCGAGTCACGGCACAAACTCCTCGAACAATTGAGCCGCTTTCCGCCAGCACGCCTGGCGATTGCCTGCGATCCACGGCGCTCGCCGGATCGTGGCAGCCTCGCGCTAATCGCCGAGCTGGCGCGCAGCGCTGGCGAAACCCGCGTGTGGCTGCTGCAAGCGCCGCCCGGCGAAGCGCTGGACGCCGAACGTCTCGGCGATTGGCACGTTGCACTGCAACAACTTGAGCTGCCGTTCGCCGATTGCGCGCCGTTGAACTGGCTGGAGACTGGCCATGACTGATGCCTGGAAAGCGCCGCTGAAGCTCGCAGTGGTCGGCCACACCAACGTCGGCAAGACCTCACTGTTACGCACGCTGACCCGCGATGTCGGCTTCGGCGAAGTCTCCCATCGCCCGAGCACCACGCGGCATGTCGAAGGCGCGCGGTTGTCGGTGGACGGCGAGCCGCTGCTCGACCTCTACGACACGCCCGGCCTGGAAGACGCCATCGCCCTGCTGGATTTTCTCGAACGCCTGGAACGTCCCGGCGAACGTCTCGATGGCCCGGCGCGATTGGCGCGGTTTCTCGATGGCAGCGAGGCGCGCCAGCGTTTCGAACAGGAAGCCAAAGTGCTGCGGCAATTGCTCGCCTCCGACGCCGGTTTGTATGTGATCGACGCCCGCGAGCCGGTGTTGGCCAAGTACCGCGATGAACTGGAAGTGCTCGCCAGTTGTGGCAAACCGCTGCTGCCGGTGCTGAATTTCGTCAGCAGCGCCAATCATCGCGAGCCGGACTGGCGTGAGGCGTTGGCAAGGCTCGGACTGCACGCACTGGTACGTTTTGACAGCGTTGCGCCGCCCGAGGATGGCGAGCGCCGGTTGTACGAAAGCCTCGCGCTGCTGCTGGAGAATGCCCGGCCGCAACTGGAGCGATTGATTGCCGATCAGCAGGCTCAGCGCCTCGCCCGTCAGCAAAGTGCGGCGCGGTTGATTGCTGAATTGTTGATCGACTGCGCCGCGTGCCGACGCAGTGTGGTCAGTGAAGCTGCGCAGGAACAGCAAGCCATCAGCGAGCTGCGCAAGGCTGTGCGCCAGCGCGAGCAGAAGTGTGTCGAGGCGTTGTTAAAACTGTATGCGTTTCGTCCGCAGGACGCGGCGTCGAGTGATTTGCCGTTGCTCGATGGACGTTGGGGCGATGACTTGTTCAACCCTGAGACCTTGAAGCAACTCGGCGTACGGGTGGGCGGCGGGATTGCTGCAGGTGCGGCGGCAGGAGCTGGTGTGGATTTGCTGGTTGGCGGGATTACCCTTGGTGCGGCGGCGTTGGCGGGGGCGATTGCCGGTGGTGCGCTGCAAACGGCGCGCAGTTATGGCAGTCGCTTGCTGGGCAAGATCAAGGGGCAGCGCGAACTGACGGTGGATGACGGTGTGTTGCGGCTGTTGGCGTTGCGCCAGCGGCAGTTGGTGTTGGCGCTGGATCAACGTGGGCATGCGGCGATGGATGCGGTTCAGGTGGCGACTCCGCAGGATAAGACCTGGCGTGAGGGCAAGTTGCCCGAGGCGCTGAACAAGGCACGGGCGCATCCGCAGTGGTCGTCGTTGAATCCGCAGGCGAAGTTGAATCAGGCGGAAAGGCAGGAGCAGATTGAGGCGTTGGTTGCTCGGGTGCTTGAGCTTTAGATCGCTACCCCCTCACCCCAGCCCTCTCCCCAAAGGGGTAGAGGGGGAAAGGGAGCAGATCTCCAGGCTTTTCAAACCTGAGTTCGACTGGATATCTCAGGTCGATGTATCACCTGAGAACAACACCGTAGGCTCCCTCTCCCTCCGGGAGAGGGCTGGGGTGAGGGAGACAATCACTCAGCCAACAACAAAACCTCAGCCTTACGCTTGAGCACCGCCAGATCAATCACCTGCACCGCCCTCTCCTTGGCCAACTCATCCCACTGCCGCATCCGCAAACTCACCGCACACAACGGATCTCGCTCAAACGCATCCGCCTCAGCCGCGGTCATCACCCCGCCCTGATACTCCAGCGTCCGCCGACTCGCCTCACTCAAGCGCTCGAAATATCCCGGCTCACGCAACGTCAGATAACGCTTGGCCTGCACGTGATACTCCACCAGCCGCGCCATGCGCTCGCTGAACCCGGCCTCACGCAAATAATCCGCACCCAGCCGCTCATGGCTGACCACGCCATAACCACCCATGTTATCCGCGCCCTCGGCACACAAGTGGCCGATGTCATGAAAGAACGCCGCCAACACCACTTCATCATCGAAGCCCTCAGCCATCGCCAGTTCGGCCGCCTGAGACATGTGCTCGATCTGCGACACCGGTTCGCCGATGTAATCACTGGTGCCAAAGCGTTCGTACAGCCCGAATACCCGCGCGACGACTTGCTCGTGAGCTGTCATTCAATTTCCTCCAGCAACTGCGCAACATTGCGCTCGGCCAGCGCCGGGCCGACGCTCATGCCGACACCGGTGTGCATCAGCGCCACACTCAATCCCGCTGCCGGGCGCAGCAACGAAAACGGCCCCGGCCCCCGGGAACCATAGACGCCCTGCCAGCGCTCGACCACTTGCACCTTGCAGCCCAGCGTCTGCTCGGCGAGTTCAAGCATCCAGTTATCCACTTGCTCGGCGTTGAACGGTGAAGGGTCGCTACCGTAATGGTGCGAGTCGCCGATGATCAGCTCGCCGTACGGCGTCGGGCTGATCAGCAGGTGAATGCCGTTGTCGTGCAGGTGCGGTTGCTCACGGAGGATCTGTGCCTGCACCGCCGCCGCTTCCGGCAGATCGGCGAAAGCGCCGTAGTGCACGCAACTCAAACCGGTGAGCAAGGCGTGTTGCAGATTCAGCTCGGTCGCAGGTTTGGCGCGGAGCATTTGCAGGCGACAGATTTGCGGGTCGAGCGCAGCGATCGGCTCGGCCAGCAGGGTTTGATAATCGTGGCCGGAGCAGACGATGATCTGCTTCGCCGTGAAGCTGCCGGCGGTGCTGTGCAGGTGGCCGGGTTCGACGTCGCGCACCAACGTGGAAAAATGAAAATCCACGCCAAGGTCGCGGCGCAGATAATCGATCAGTGCCGGAATCGCTTCGCGCGAATACAGCTGTTGATCGTCCATGCCGTGCAACGCGGCGCGGTGGTGGCGGAACTGGCCGTGATACAGATCGCGCAAGGCAGCGCCGCGCAGCAACTGGATGTTGTAACCGTGTTCCACGGCGCGACCGTTGCAGAAGGCTTCGAGCAGATGTTCTTCGGCTTCAGTGCGGGCGAACAGATAGGAACCGTTGCGCTTGACTTGCAAACCGGCGAGCTGCGCCCAATCACCCCAGATCTCGCGGCTGGCCTTGGCCAGTTCGAGCATGGTGCCCGGAGGCTGGCCGGTGACCAGGGCCTGGCCGAAGTTGCGCACCGAGGCGCCGAGGGGCGTGGCAGTGCGTTCAAAAACGGCGACTTTTAGGCCGCGTTTAGCGGCGGCATAGGCGTGCGATAGGCCGAGAATGCCGGCACCTACGATGAGCAGGTCTTTGTGTTGTGTCATTTAGAGGTGCTCTGAAAGAGAGGCCGTCATCGCTGGCAAGCCAGCTCCCAGAGGTATCGAGGTGTTCCCAAAATTCGTGTTCACCGCAAAACCCTGTGGGAGCTGGCTTGCCAGCGATGAGGCCCGGTCAGACTACGAAGATTTACTTGGCCGCAACTTTCTCGGACTTGCCGTCATAACGTTTGCGCCACTCGGTCAAAATCTCGTCGCGATTCTTCGAGGCCCAGGCAAAGTCGTTCTTGATCAGGCGCTGCTCGTAATCCGCCGGCAATTCGGTCTGCGGCTTGGCGATACCCGGTTGCGCGAGGACAGCGAAGTTCTCCTTGTACAGATCCATCGCCTCAGCACTCGCCGAGAAGTCAGCCAGTTTCTTCGCGGCCTCTTCATGCGGCGTACCTTTGATCACCGCAGTCGCTTCGATCTCCCAGCCTAGGCCTTCCTTCGGCAGGATGATGTCCAGCGGCGCGCCCTGACGCTTCAGCTGAACCGCCGGATACTCAAAGGAAATCCCGATCGGAAACTCGCCCGCCGCCGCCAGCTTGCAAGGTTTGGAACCGGAGTGAACGTACTGGCCGATGTTCTGGTGCAGACCGTCCATGTAGGCCCAGCCCTGTTTCTCGCCGAAGGTTTGTAGCCAGGCGCTGACGTCGAGGAAACCGGTGCCGGACGATGCCGGGTTGGGCATGACGATCTTGCCCTTGTACTCAGGTTTGGTCAGATCCTGCCAGCTCACGGGCTTGGTCAGGCCCTGCTTCTCGGCTTCGACGGTGTTGAAGCAAATGGTCGCGGCCCAGACATCCATGCCGACCCAGGCTGGCGGGTTGGCGGCGTCGCGGTAGTTCGCGCCGATCTTGCCGAGGTCCTTCGGCGCGTAGCTTTGCAGCATGCCTTGCTGATCGAGGATCGCCAAGCTCGAAGCGGCGAGGCCCCACACCGCGTCAGCCTGTGGGCGGGCCTTTTCGGCGAGCAGTTTGGCGGTGATGATCCCGGTGGAATCACGCACCCATTTGATTTCGACGTCCGGGTTGGCCTTTTCGAAGGCTTCTTTGTAGGACTTCAGCTGCTCGGCTTCGAGGGCGGTGTACACCGTCAACTCGGTTTTTGCCGCGAAGGCATTCAGGCTGAAAGTAGCGAGCACAGCAGCGGCCAGGGCCATAGGCTTGAACATGATCGTTTTCCTGTAATGAGTTGAACGGGGTTGGAATCAGTGACCGGGCGCGGTTTGCCGCCAGGCTTGAGAACGGCGCAGCAAGCCGCGCGAAGCCCACGCCAGCAGCAAGGACACACCCGCCGAGGTGAACAGAATCAGGGTCGACATCGCTGCCGCGCCGCCGACGTTGCCGGCGTCATCCATGTTCAGCACCGCCACCGCCGCGAGGATGGTGTCGGGGCTGTAGAGGAAGATCGCCGCGGAAACGGTGGTCATCGCCGAGACGAACAGGTAGCGCACAATGTCGAGCAGCGCCGGCAGGCAGATCGGCACGGTGACACGCAGGTAATGCCGATACAGCGGCGCCTTCAGCGACAGTGCAGCCGCTTCGAACTCGGCGTCGAGTTGGCGCAACGCGGTGGTTGCAGTCATTTGTGCAGTGGTCAGGTAGTGCGCAATGGTGCAGACGATCAGCAGCGTCATCGTCCCGTACAGCACGTGCAGCGGGTTGCCAGTGAGGTTGAAGAAGAAGACGTAACCCAAGCCGAGCACCAGCCCCGGCACCGCCATCGGCACAAAACTGAGCATGCGCAACGCCAGGTTGAGGCCGCGTTGGCTGCGGGTTTTCTCCATCAGGTAAGCGCCGGTAAAGATCAGCACGCTGCCGATCAGTGCCGTGCCCAACGCCATTTTCAAACTGTTGCTGTAGGCCAGCCAGCCACCGCCAGCGGTTTCGTTGAACTGGTAATGATTGAGCGACAGCGAAAGGTTGTACGGCCAGAACTTTACCAAGGAGGAGAACACCGCCATGCCGAACACCAGAATCAACGCGGCGCTGATCAGCAAGACAATCGCCAGATAGCAGCCATCGCGCAACTTCGACGGCGCCGGTTTGAACACCTGAGCGCGACCGCTCATGGAATCGCCGTGACGCCGACGCAACCAGGCATCGACACCGAAGCTGAACAGCGCCGGCAGCAACAGCACCATGCCGATCAACGCGCCGCGACCGAATTGTTGTTGGCCGACCACGGCTTTGTAGGCCTCCAGCGCCAGCACTTGATAGTCGCCACCGACCACCACCGGCACACCGAAATCGGTGATGGTCAGGGTAAACACCAGACAGAACGCGGCAAACACAGCCTGACGCGTCGCTGGCCAGGTGATGCTGCGAAACGCCTTGGCCGGACTGGCGCCCATGCTCGACGCCGCATCGAACAGTCGCGCATCGGCCAGCGACAATGCCGACAGCAAAATCATCAACGCATGGGGAAAGGTGTAAATCACCTCACCCAGCACAATCCCCCAGAACCCGTAGATGTTGTCCGAGAGCAACCCGCGCAACATGCCCTGGTTGCCGAACAGATAGACCAGCGCAATGCCCGGCAACATCGACGGCGCCATCAGCGGCAGCAGGGAAATCCCGCGCCAGATGCCCTTGGCCGGAATCATCGTGCGTTGCAAGGCGTAGGCAAACAGGTAAGCCAGCGGTACAACGATGGCCGCGACGCTGAGGGACACTTTCAGGCTGTTGCCGAGCAGCCAGTGGAAATTCTCGCTGGTCACCAACTCCTTCGCCGCGACCCAGCCACCGCCCTGCCCGGCCTCACTGCTGAAGCCACGCCAGAAGATCGCCAGCAACGGCAGCAACACCGCGACGCCGAGCAACAGCAGCAGAAGGACTTTGCCGCCGACGACAAAAATGCGATCGCCGATCTCGGCTTTCGAAGTCTGGCGCACCTGCTTGTGCGGTAGCGGCAGCGCGAGGTTGCTGTTCATCAGGCAAACACCTGCAGGCTGCGCGGCGGCAAGGCGACCATGATTTGCTGGGCGCCGAGGCGCGGCATGGCTTCCGGGGCGAGTTCGGCGAGCAAGGCGTGGCCGGGCAACTGATCGAGTTCGAAGCTCATGCGGCAGCGATTGCCGAGAAAGGTGATCTCGCGGACTTTGGCCGGGAACAGGTTCTCTTCGTGCACCGGTGGATTGACGTTGATCGCTTCCGGGCGGCAGAACAAACGGCCCGAGGCGCGCTGGATGCTGCCGTCGCTGAGGCGCAGGTTCATCCCGCCGACCTGCGCGTGAGTGTCGCTGCTGCGTTGGAACGGCAACCAGTTGCCTTGGCCGACAAACTCGGCCACGAACGGCGTGGCCGGGCGGTTGTAGATTTCCTGCGGGGTGGCGTACTGCTCGACGCGGCCGTTGTTCATCACGGCGATACGGTCGGCCATCAGCATGGCTTCGTCCTGATTGTGCGTGACCATCAGTGTGGTGATGCCGAGGTTGCGCTGCAGTTGGCGCAGTTCAGTACACAGATGCTCGCGGACGCGGGCGTCGAGGGCCGACATCGGTTCGTCGAGCAACAGCAGCGACGGTGCCGGCGCCAAGGCCCGAGCTAGAGCAACGCGCTGTTGCTGGCCGCCGGACAACTGGCCGGGGTACTTTTTCTCGCTGCCGGTGAGGCCGACCAGTTCCAGCATCTGCCCGACGCGGCGGCGCACTTCGTCGCGCCCGCTGCCAGCAAGGCCGTAGGCAATATTCGCCTCGACGGTCAAATTGGGGAACAGTGCGTAGGACTGGAACAGAATCCCGTAGTCGCGGGCTTGCGGGGCCAGGTGCGAGACGTCGCGGTCACCGAGGTACAGCTCGCCGCTGTCCTGCTTCTCCAGACCGGCGATGCAGCGCAGCAAGGTGGTTTTGCCGCAGCCCGACGGGCCGAGCAGGCACACCAGTTCACCGGCGGCGACGTCGAGGGAGACGTTATCCAGCGCAGTGAACGCGCCGAAGCGTTTCTGCACGCCGCGCACTTTCATGGGTGCGCCGGGGTTGGTCAGGGCAGTTGCGATGGCAGGATTCATGGACAGACCTCATCAAGCAGATGGGGCCAATCCTAGAGTTGTAATGCGTCCGTCATGTGGCAGTGAGGCAAAAACGGCCGATAGTGGTATTCGGGGATTTTGGTTCACCAGAGATCGTTCCCACGCTCTGCGTGGGAACGATCATTACGCGGGGGACATTTCCTGTGCCAAGCCGAGGAACGCCGCCGGCAACCGCGCGCCCTTGCGCTCCTTCAGGCAATACAGATACTCAGGAATCTGCGGCGCATTCTCGATCGTCAGCACGCGCAATTGCGGATCATGCGGCACCTCCTGCCGGGCAATAATGCTGATGCCGATATTGCGCAACACCGCCTCACGAATCGACTCACGGCTGCCGATCTCCAGTAACGGCCCGAAGCTCACCCCGGCACTCGCCAGCAACTCTTCCGTCAGCCGCCGCGTCGTCGAACCCGACTCACGCATCAACAACGTATGCCCGGCCAGTGCGCTCAACGCCACATGCTCCTGCGCCGCCAGCGGATGATTGCGATGCACCGCCAGTACCAGCGGATCAGTGCCAAGCACCCGGCGAATCAGCCGCGCGTCATCGAGTAATTGCGACGACGCAGCGATGTCCACCCGGTAATCCTCCAGCGCTTCGAGCACCTGCTGCGAATTACCGATTTCCACCGATACTTCCACTTGCGGCAAGCGCTCGCGGAAGGTTTTCACCAGATCGAGGATGTAATACGGCGCCGTAGCGGCAATCCGTAACGTGCCCTGCACCTGACCGCTGTTGCGCAGGAAAAACTCGATGTCGGCTTCCTGCTGCAACAGCGTCTTGACCATCGGCAGCAGCCGCGCGCCTTCGTCACTGACGCTCAGGCGCCGGCCGCCGCGGTAGAACAGCTCCACCGAATACTGACTTTCCAGATTGCGGACCTGCGTGGTCACGGTCGGTTGGCTGAGGCCGAGTTTTTTCGCCGCCAGCGTAATGCTGCCCAGGCGGGCGACCATGTAAAACGCTTTCAGCTCGGCACTCAGCACAACCATCCCTCATCGTTTATTTGCGCAGCAGGCGCAAACCGTTGAACACCACCAACAGGCTCACGCCCATGTCGGCGAACACCGCCATCCACATGGTGGCGAGCCCGGCGAAGGTTACCGCAAGAAAGATAGCCTTGATCACCAGCGCCAGGGCGATGTTCTGTTTCAGGATGCTCGCGGTGTTGCGCGACAGGCTGATGAACGCCGGGATCTTGCGCAGATCGTCGTCCATCAGGGCGACATCGGCGGTTTCAATCGCGGTGTCGGTGCCGGCAGCGGCCATGGCGAAACCGATCTCGGCGCGGGCCAGTGCCGGGGCATCGTTGATGCCGTCGCCGACCATGCCGACCCGATGACCTTTACCGTAAAGCTCCTCGATGGCTTGCAGTTTGTCGGTCGGCAGCAAGTCGCCACGGGCCTCGTCGATACCGACCTGCGCAGCAATCGCCTGGGCGGTGTGGACGTTATCGCCAGTGAGCATCAGGGTTTTCACCCCAAGTTCGTGCAACTGACGAATCGCTTCGCGGCTGGTTTCCTTGACCGTGTCAGCCACGGCGAACAGCGCCAATGGGCCAGAGCTGTCGAGCAGCAGCACCACCGATTTGCCTTGTTTCTCCAGTGCGAAGAGTTTCTCTTCCAGCGCTGGCGAGCACAGGCCCAACTCTTCGACCAGACGATGGTTGCCCAAATGATAGGTCTGACCGTTAATGTCGCCTTTGACGCCACGCCCGCCAAGCGCTTCGAAGTTATCCACAATCAGCGCTGCGAAGTTTTTATCCACAGCAGCGTTGGCGATGGCCAGCGACACCGGGTGATCGGAACGGCCGGCCAACGCCGCGGCGATTGAAGGTGCGGTGGCATCGGCGGTCGGATCAAGGGACAGGTAATCGGTCTGCACCGGTTTGCCATGGGTGATCGTGCCGGTTTTATCCAGCGCCAGATAATCGAGCTTGAAACCGCCCTCCAGGTACACGCCGCCCTTGACCAGAATGCCTTTGCGCGCCGCTGCCGCGAGGCCGCTGACGATGGTCACCGGGGTGGAAATCACCAGAGCGCATGGGCAGGCGACCACCAGCAACACCAGCGCGCGGTAGATCCAGTCGAACCACACCGCGCCCATGAACAGCGGCGGAATGATCGCCACGGCCAAGGCAAACACGAACACCACCGGCGTGTAGATCTTCGAGAACTGATCGACGAAACGTTGAGTCGGTGCGCGCGCGCCTTGGGCCTGTTCGACGGCGTGGATGATGCGCGCCAGGGTCGAATTGTTCGCCGCTGCGGTCACCGTGTATTCCAGCGAACCGGCCTGGTTGATGGTGCCGGCGAAAACTTTGTCGCCGACGGTTTTCTCGACCGGCAGGCTCTCACCGGTGATCGGCGCCTGGTCGATGGTCGAACTGCCGCTGACCACTTCACCGTCCAGCGCAATGCGCTCGCCGGGCTTTACCCGCACACGGGCACCGAGCTCGACGCTTTTCACGTCCTGCTCAATCCAGCTGCCGTCAGCCTGCAACACCGTGGCTTGCTCCGGCGTCATCTGCATCAAACCGCTGATCGCGTTGCGCGCACGGTCCAGCGAGCGCGCTTCGATCAACTCGGCGACGGTGAACAGGAACATCACCATCGCCGCTTCCGGCCACTGGCCGATGAGGATGGCACCGGTCACAGCAATGCTCATCAGCGCGTTGATGTTGAGGTTGCGGTTCTTCAGGGCGATCCAGCCCTTTTTATAAGTGCTCAGACCACCGCTGAGGATCGACACCAGCGCGATGATCGCCACCACCCAGGTCGGTGCGGCGCTGGTGAAGTGGATGACTTCAGCGGCGAGCGCGCCGACACCGGACAGCGCCAGCGGCCACCAGTGTTTTTTCACCGGTGCCGGGGCTGGCGCTTCGACGCCCGCCTCCAGCGGTTCGGCGTGCATGCCGAGGGATTTGATCGCTTCGGTGATGGGCTCGGTGCCCGGCAGGTTATGGGTCACGCCGAGTACGCGGTTGATCAGATTGAATTCGAGCTGCTGCACGCCGGCGAGTTTGCCGAGTTTATTCTGAATCAGTGTCTGCTCGGTCGGGCAGTCCATCGCCTCGATACGGAAACTGCTCAGCCGCGCGTCGGCGCTGGTTTTCTCGCTCAGTTGCACCAACGCAGGCGCGGCAGCTGTCGACGAGCAGCAGGAATCTTCGTGCGCATGAACCGGTGCCGGTGCTGCGGCTTTCGACCCACAGCAGGCATCGCCGCCATGTGAATGCTTATGCACAGGCTGCAATTTATGACTGTGATCGTGGCCGTCGCCGGGCTTGTGGGTATGCTGGGAATCGCTCATTGGTCGCGTCCATGAAGGTGCCTGTTGCCAAGTAAAGACCCTGTAGCCACTATAGGGTCAAGCACCCTTTTGGAGATTGTCGTCATGAAGATCGGAGAACTGGCCAAACTCACCGACTGCGCCGTGGAAACCATCCGCTACTACGAGCGCGAAAACCTCCTGCCGGAACCGGCGCGCAGCGACGGCAACTACCGCGTCTACACCCAGGCCCACGCCGAACGCCTGACCTTTATCCGCAACTGCCGCACCCTCGACATGACCCTCGAAGAGATTCGCAGTTTGCTGACCTTGCGCGACAGTCCACAGGACCAGTGTGAGAGCGTCAATGCGTTGATCGACGAGCATATCCAGCATGTGAAGGCGCGGATTGATGGGTTGCTGGCGTTGCAGACACAGTTGCTCGACCTGCGCCAACGCTGTGGCGAAGGGCCGATGGCCGATCAATGCGGGATTTTGCAGCGGCTGGAAGTGAGTGGCGGGGTTGTCGCGACGGAAGTGGAACACTCCCACGTAGGCCGCAGCCACGGCCATTGACGTTGGCGCTCGTTCCCATGCTCCGCGTGGGAATGCCGCCATGGACGCTCCGCGTCCTAAGTGACGCGGAGCGTCACGGGATTCATTCCCACGCAGAGCGTGGGAATGATCCTGCTGACTAGACCGCCATTGGCGCGGTCATTGGCGCGTGATGCTCATAGCCTTCCAGCGAGAAATCGCTCGGCTCGACCAGCTCCAACCATTCCGGCTGATACACGCCAGTCTTGGCAAACTCCGGCACACGATCCGAGATTTTCAGTTTCGGCATGGCGAACGGCTCGCGCTTGAGCTGTTCGTTGAGCATGTCCAGATGGTTCTCGTAGACGTGTGCATCACCGATGAAATAGGTGAACCAGCGCGGCGTGTAACCGGTCAGGCGACCGATCAGGCTCAGCAGCGCGGCGCCTTCGGTGAGATTGAACGGTGTGCCCAGGCCCAGATCGTTGGAGCGGATGTAGAGGGTCAGAGAAATCTCTTTGGTCTCGACATTCGGGTGGAACTGGTACAGCAGATGGCACGGCGGCAGGGCCATTTCATCCAGCTGAGCGACGTTCCAGCCGTGGAACAGGATGCGGCGGCTGCCTGGATCCTTGATGATCGTGTCGACGCACTGGCGCACCTGGTCGATGGCTTTGTACAACACCACGTAGGCTTGGCCGTCTTCTTCGCCCTGAGCGATCTGCTTGTAGCCGTTGGCCAGGGTTTGTTCGATGGCGGCGGTGTTGCTCAGCGGGATCTGCTTGTACGCCGGCCATTTGCGCCATTGCACGCCGTAGATTTCGCCGAGGTCGTCGTCACCCTGACGGAACGGGTTGGCCAGCCACTGCGCGTTTTCGTTGGCGTTCTGGTCCCAGACCTTGCAGCCCAGCGCCCGGAATTCGGCGGCGTTGTTGACGCCACGGAGAAAACCGCACATCTCGCCGATGGCCGATTTGAAGGCCATCTTGCGCGTGGTGATCGCCGGAAAACCTTCCTGCAGATCGAAGCGCAGCATCGCACCCGGGAAACTGATGGTGTTGATGCCGGTGCGGTTGACCTGTTTGCTGCCGTTCTGGATAACGTGCGAGACCAGTTCGAGATATTGCTTCATGAGTTACCTGTGTCCTTTGAGCCCCGGCGTCGCGCGCCGGGGTTCGTAGTTTAAGCCGTCGGCGCGAGCGGTGCTGCCGGCGCGCGACGATAGGCCAGCCAGATCAGGAACAGCCCGCCGACGATCATCGGCACGCAGAGCACCTGGCCCATGGTCAGCCAGTTCCAGGCCAGATAGCCCAGTTGTGCATCCGGCACGCGAACGAATTCGACGATAAAACGGAAGATGCCGTAGAACAGCGCGAACATGCCGGAAACGGCCATGGTCGGACGCGGTTTGCGCGAGAAAATCCACAGAATCAGGAACAGCGCGACGCCTTCGAGCGCGAACTGATACAGCTGCGACGGGTGACGCGGCAGTTGCGCCGGATCGCTGAATGGCGGGAAGACCATGGCCCACGGCACGTCGGTGGCCTTGCCCCACAACTCGGCGTTGATGAAGTTACCGATGCGCCCGGCGCCCAGACCGATCGGCACCATTGGCGCGACGAAGTCCATCAACTGGAAGAACGACTTGCCGTTGCGCTTGCCGAACCACAACGCGGCCAGCATCACACCGATGAACCCGCCGTGGAACGACATGCCGCCCTTCCACACTTCGAAAATCAGTGTCGGGTTGGCCAGGTAGGCGCTCAGATCGTAGAACAGCACATAGCCCAGGCGCCCGCCGACGATCACGCCCATCGACATCCAGAAGACCATGTCGGAGAGTTTCTCCTTGGTCCAGGTCGGGTCGAAACGGTTGAGCCGGCGCGACGCCAGCAGCCACGCACCGCCGATGCCGATCAGGTACATCAGACCGTACCAGTGGATTTTCAGCGGACCGATGGCCAGGGCCACCGGGTCGATCTGCGGGTAAGGCAGCATTGCGACTCCTCGTTAGAGTTGAAACCAAAATTCCCGGGCGACGCTGCCACCTCAGGATTAAGCCAGGATTGCGACGCGATTAAAGCAGGAAGCTCACGCCCACGCTGAACAGCAAAGCGGCGAACAGCCGTTTCAGCAAGCGCGGCGATAAGCGATGCGCCAAACGCGCGCCGATGCGGGCGAAGATCATGCTGGTCAGGGCAATGCCCAACAACGCCGGCAAATACACAAAACCGAGACTATGGGCCGGCAACAACGGATCGTGCCACCCCAGAATCATGAAACTTAATGCACTGACCAAGGCGATCGGCAGGCCGCAGGCCGACGAGGTCGCCACCGCTTGCTGCATCGGCACACTGCGCCAGGTCAGGAACGGCACGGTCAGCGAGCCGCCACCGACGCCGAAAATCGCCGAGGCCCAGCCAATCACACTGCCGGCCACGGTCAGACCGAGTTTACCCGGCACCGTTCGGCTGGCCTTGGGTTTGATGTCCAGTGCCAGTTGCACCGAGATGATCAAGGCGAAAACGCCGATGATCTTTTGCAGGTGCGGGCCAGAAATCGCTTCAGCGGTCAGCGCGCCGAAACCGGCCCCCAACAGAATGCCGACGGCCATCCACATGAAGATCGGCCAGCGCACTGCGCCACGACGGTGATGCTCACGCACAGCGTTGACCGAGGTGAAGATGATCGTCGCCAGCGAAGTGCCGACCGCCAGATGCGTGAGGATCGACTGATCAAAGCCCTGCAAGGTGAAACTGAACACCAGCACCGGGACAATGATGATCCCGCCGCCAACCCCGAACAGCCCGGCCAGCACGCCCGCACAGGCGCCCAGCGCCAGATAGAGCAGAAATTCCATGACCGTCTCCCCAGACCGCATCCGCAAAACCGGAGCGGCATGGTAACGGATGCACACCCTTTGGCTCCACTGGCGATGGATGCACGGACGCGGGATGCGTAAAGTGAGCAAAAACACACAAGGACCACCTTATGTGCCTGATTGTTTTCGCCTGGCGCCCGGGCCATGCCCAGCCGCTGATCGTCGCGGCCAACCGCGACGAATTCTACGCCCGGCCGAGCCTGCCTCTGGCGCAGTGGACGGAGGCGCCGCATGTGCATGCCGGACGTGATCTGGAGGCCGGCGGAACCTGGCTGGGGATAGGTGCCAGCGGGCGCTTTGCTGCGCTGACCAATATTCGTGATCCGCAGCAGCCAACTGCACGCAAGTCGCGGGGTGAGCTGGTGGCGCGGTTTCTGACTGGCGATGCGTCGATTGATGATTATTTGAACGAAGTGGTCGGGCATTCGGCGGAATATGCCGGGTTCAATCTGTTGCTCGGCAATAGTCATGAGCTGTGGCACTTCAATGCGCGGCTGTCGGAGCCGGTGATGCTGGAATCGGGCGTCTACGGGGTATCCAATGCCGGGCTGGACACGCCGTGGCCGAAGTTGCTCAAGGCCAAGGCTGGGTTGAGTGCGGTGCTGGATGATCCGCAACCGCAGCACTTGCTCGATTTGCTAAGCGATGCCCAGACCGCGCCGGAAGCGGAATTGCCGGATACCGGGGTGGGTCTGGCCACTGAAACATTGCTGTCGAGTGTGTTTATTGCCAGCCAGAGCTATGGAACGCGGGCGAGTACGGCGTTGATCGTGCAGGCGGATGGGACGCGACGGATAGTCGAGCGGAGTTTTGGGCCGTATGGCGGGCATTTGGGCGAAGTGGAGATAACAGCTTAAGAGCAGACCCTCACCCCAGCCCTCTCCCAAAGGGAGAGGGGGCCGACCGAGGTGTCTTGAGCCGTACATCGACCTGAAAGACCGAGTCGATTATGGCTTTAGCGCAGCACTTTCACCCCCGCGTGAATCGATTATGGATTCAGCACAGCACTTTCATCCCGGTGTGAATCGATTATGGATTCAGCAAGGCAGCTTCAGGTCGGCGGAGTTCTGCAGCATCCCCGGATCAGTCCCCTCTCCCTTTGGGAGAGGGTTAGGGTGAGGGGCTTTTGATCTTCAGAGGGCTTTGACCACCGCCGGCGGATGCATCTTCGACAACCCAAGGTTCTTCAGCGCCAATTGCAGCGAACTGTGGATAACCTGCGGGTTATCAATGGTCATCAGCTCCGCCAACAACTCCTGAGCCTTGCTCAGATTGACCTGACGCAACATCCACTTCACCTTCGGCAAGTTGGTGGCGTTCATCGACAGGCTGTCGAACCCCATCGCCATCAACAGCACCGCCGCCGCCGGATCACCGGCCATTTCGCCGCAGATACTCACCGGTTTGCCTTCGGCATGGGCATCGCGTACCACGGTTTGCAGGGCTTGCAGTACTGCCGGATGCAGGTAATCGTAAAGATCGGCCACACGCGGGTTGTTACGGTCGACCGCCAGCAAATACTGAGTCAAGTCGTTGGAGCCGACGGACAGGAAGTCGACCATCCGCGCCAGTTCCTTGGTCTGGTACACCGCTGCCGGAATCTCGATCATCACGCCAATCGGCGGCATCGGCACATCGGTGCCTTCGTCGCGTACTTCGCCCCAGGCGCGGTGGATCAGGTGCAGGGCTTCTTCGAGTTCGTGAGTGCCGGAGATCATCGGCAGCAGAATCCGCAGGTTGTTCAAGCCTTCGCTGGCCTTGAGCATCGCGCGGGTCTGCACCAGGAAGATTTCCGGGTGGTCGAGAGTCACACGAATGCCGCGCCAGCCGAGGAACGGGTTGTCTTCCTTGATCGGGAAGTACGACAGCGACTTGTCACCGCCGATGTCGAGGCTGCGCATGGTCACCGGTTGCGGGTGGAACGCGGCGAGCTGCTCGCGGTAGATCGCCAGTTGTTCCTTCTCGCTCGGGAAGCGCTGGTTGATCATGAACGGCACTTCGGTGCGGTACAGGCCGACACCTTCGGCGCCACGCTTCTGCGCCCGCGCCACATCGGCGAGCAAACCGGTGTTGACCCACAGCGGCATGCGGTGACCGTCGAGGGTCACGCATGGCAAGTCACGCAGGGTGTCGAGGCCCAGCGCCAGTTGTTTCTCTTCTTCGACGACTTCAGCGAACTGCTTGCGCAGCACTTCGCTTGGGTTGGTGTAGACCTCGCCGCGTGTGCCGTCGACGATCATTTCGATGCCGTCGACCTTGGCATACGGCAGGTCGACCAGACCCATCACCGTCGGAATGCCCATGGCCCGGGCCAGGATCGCCACGTGGGAGTTACCCGAACCGAGTACCGAGACCAGACCGACCAGCGTGCCTTCCGGCACCTCGCCGAGCATCGCCGGCGTCAGTTCTTCGCTGACCAGAATGGTTTTTTCCGGGTAGACCAGATTCTGCTGACGCTCTTCCTGCAAATAGGCGAGCAGGCGGCGACCGAGGTCTTTGACGTCCGAGGCACGCTCACGCAGGTAGGCGTCGTCCATCAGTTCGAAACGGTTGACGTGCTCAGTGACCACCTGGCGCAGCGCGCCCTGGGCCCATTGGCCGGTCTTGATCACGGTGGTGATTTCGCTGCCCAGCGAGGCATCGTCGAGCATCATCAGGTAGACGTCGAACAGCGCGCGCTCTTCCGGGCGCAGTTGCGTCGCCAGCTTGGCGGACAACGCGCGCATGTCGGCGCGCACGCCTTCGATGGCGGTCTTGAACAGCGCCAGCTCGGCGTTGATGTCGGTGATGGTCTTGTCCGGCACCACGTCGAGATCGGCCGGCGGCAGCATGACCACCGCCGTACCGACCGCCGCACCCGGCGAACCCGGCACGCCGACGAACTTGGCTTCCTGAATGCCTTTGCCCTGACGGCCCAGACCACGGATCGAACCAGTGGCCTCGGCGTGGGCGATAACGCCGGCAAGCTGCGCGCTCATGGTCACGAGGAAGGCTTCTTCACCTTCGTCGAACTGGCGGCGTTCTTTTTGCTGGATGACCAACACGCCGACGACGCGGCGGTGGTGAATGATCGGTGCGCCGAGGAACGAGGCATAACGCTCTTCACCGGTTTCGGCGAAGTAACGGTAGCGCGGGTGATCCGCAGCGTTTTCGAGGTTCAGGGGTTCTTCACGCGTGCCGACCAGACCGACCAGACCTTCGTTGGGTGCCATGCTGACCTTGCCGATCGAGCGCTTGTTCAAGCCCTCGGTGGCCATCAGGACGAAGCGGTTGGTCTCGGGATCAAGCAGGTAGACCGAGCAGACCTGGCTGCCCATGGCCTCTTTGACGCGCAACACAATAATCCCCAACGCCGCCTTGAGATCCTTGGCGGAGTTAACTTCCTGGACGATCTTGCGCAGCGTATTGAGCATGGCTCGGGGTCGAACTCCGTCGTCAGTCGCGCGCTAAAAGGCGCGGGGCAAGCTCTTTGAGGGCGCGGCGATACACCTCGCGCTTGAATGTCACCACCTGGCCCAACGGATACCAATAGCTGACCCAGCGCCAGCCATCGAACTCCGGTTTACCGGTCAAATCCATCCGCACCCGCTGCTCGTTGGAGATCAGGCGCAGGAGAAACCATTTCTGTTTCTGGCCGATGCACAGCGGTTGGCTGTGCGTACGCACCAGACGTTGCGGCAAACGATAGCGCAACCAGCCCCGAGTACAGGCCAGTATTTCAACATCTTCACGTTCCAGGCCAACTTCTTCGTTCAGCTCGCGGTACAAGGCGTCTTCCGGCGTCTCTTCAGGGTTGATTCCCCCTTGCGGAAACTGCCAGGCATCTTGATTGATACGGCGAGCCCATAGCACCTGGCCGGCGTCATTCGTCAGAATGATCCCGACATTGGGGCGGAAACCATCGGGGTCGATCACGGCAACAACCTCGCAAACGCATGTCGCCGCATTGTTCCACAAAGGTTGATAAGGCGGCAACGAGGCTTCCTACCTTATGTGCACTCTTGTGAAAAGACCGTATTCTTGTCGCCTTTTTACAGACTTATCAGCGGGTAACTGCAATGCGCCTGGCTCTATTCGATTTGGACAACACCCTTCTGGGCGGCGACAGCGATCACGCCTGGGGCGACTATCTGTGTGAACGCGGCTTCCTCGACCCGATTGCGTACAAGGCTCGCAACGACGAGTTCTATCAGGATTACCTGGCCGGCAAACTGGATAACGCCGCGTACCTGAACTTCTGCCTGGAGATCCTCGGCCGCACCGAAATGGCCGTGCTCGATCAATGGCACAACGATTACATGCGCGACTGCATCGAACCGATCATCTTGCCCAAGGCGCTGGAACTGCTGAAAAAGCACCGCGATGCTGGCGACAAACTGGTGATCATCACCGCGACCAACCGCTTCGTCACCGCGCCGATTGCTGTGCGCCTGGGCGTTGAAACCCTGATCGCAACCGAGTGTGAAATGGTTGATGGCCGTTATAGCGGGCGCAGCATCGACATTCCGTGCTTTCGCGAAGGCAAGGTGACGCGGCTGAATCGTTGGCTGGAAGAGACCGGATATTCTCTGGATGACAGCTATTTCTATAGCGATTCGATGAATGATTTGCCGTTGCTGGAGCAGGTGGCGAATCCGGTTGCTGTCGATCCGGATCCGAATCTGCGCGCCGAAGCAGAGAAGCGTGGCTGGCCGGTGATTAGTCTGCGTGGCTAATTACGCCATCGCTGGCAAGCCAGCTCCCACAGGTTTTTCGGCTGTCCACAATATCCGTGTTCACTGAAGATCCCTGTGGGAGCTGGCTTGCCAGCGATTGGCTCGACTCGGTATATAGCCTTAAACAGGCTTGGCCCCCATCAACCCCGCAATGGCGAGAAACCCGACGCCGCTGACAATCGCCAGCGCCAGGCTGAATTTCCAGTTGCCGACCCCGCTCGTCCACAGCCGATTCAGCCGAACCAGCAGCCAGACCGCACTCAACGTGGCCACGGCATAGATCACGCTGGACCCCAGAATCCAGAACTGCCCCAGTGGCCAGCCGATCAGATGTACCAACCACCAGCCGGTGAAAGGCATGCTCAGCATACCGATCAGCATCAAACACCAGATAAACAGCCAGGGACGCTGCATCGTGCTGGCCGGCCCTTCGCTGCGATTACGCCAGGAAAGAGCAGCGAGCCCCAACCCGCTGGCGAGGATCACCACGGTCGCCGCGACGTGAAGGACTTTCAGGGTGGTCAGGGTTTCCATGAATTTCTCTTCCTTGGGCCATGCCCATCAGCGTAGCCGCTCAGCCAAGAAACAGCTGATAGGCCGGGTTGTCGCTTTCATCCCAGTACGGGTAGCCGATTTCCTCAAGCGCCGCCGGCACCAGATGACGCTCGTCGTGCGGCACTTGCAGGCCCGCGACCACCCGGCCATCGGCAGCGCCGTGGTTGCGGTAATGGAACATCGAAATGTTCCAGCGCCCACCGAGTTTATTAAGGAAGTTGAACAGCGCACCCGGACGCTCCGGGAACTCGAAGCGGAACACCACTTCATCAATCACATGCGCCGCGTGACCGCCGACCATGTGGCGGATGTGCAGCTTGGCCAGTTCGTTGTCAGTCAGGTCGAGCACCGGGAAACCCTGCTCGGCCAAGCTCGCCAGCAATGCGCTGCGCGGGTCGTTTTCCGGGTGAGTCTGCACACCAACGAAGATGTGCGCTTCGCTGCCGGTGTTGTAGCGATAGTTGAATTCGGTGATCTGGCGCTTGCCGATGGCTTCGCAGAACGCCTTGAAGCTGCCGGCCTTCTCGGGGATGGTCACGGCGATGATCGCTTCACGGCCCTCGCCCAGTTCGGCGCGCTCGGCAACGTGACGCAGGCGGTCGAAGTTGACATTGGCACCGGAGTCGATGGCGACGAAGGTCTGGCCGCTGACACCGCGTTGCTCGACGTACTTCTTGATCCCGGCCACGCCCAACGCGCCGGCAGGTTCGGTGATCGAGCGGGTATCGTCGTAGATATCTTTAATTGCTGCACAGATCTCGTCGGTGCTGACGGTGATCACTTCATCGACATAGTCTTTGCAGATGTCGAAGGTGTGCTGACCGATCTGCGCCACGGCCACGCCGTCGGCAAAGATGCCCACGGTCGGCAGCACCACGCGCTCACCGGCAGCCATCGCCGCTTGCAGGCAGTTGGAATCGTCCGGCTCGACGCCGATGACTTTGATGTCCGGGCGCAGGTATTTCACGTACGCGGCGATACCGGCGATCAAACCACCGCCACCGACCGGAACGAAAATCGCGTCCAGCGGCTGCGGGTGCTGGCGCAGAATTTCCATCGCCACGGTGCCCTGCCCGGCAATGGTGTGCGGATCGTCGTACGGGTGGATGTAGACGTAGCCTTTTTCGTCGACCAGCTTCAGCGAGTAGGCCAGCGCCTCCGGAAACGAATCGCCGTGCAGCACGACTTTGCCGCCGCGCGAGCGCACGCCTTCGACTTTGATCTCGGGGGTGGTCTTGGGCATGACGATGGTGGCTTTGACGCCCAGCACTTTCGCCGCCAGGGCCAGACCCTGCGCATGATTGCCCGCCGACGCGGTGACCACGCCACGCGCGCGCTCTTCATCGCTCAGTTGCGTCAGCTTGTTGTAGGCGCCGCGAATCTTGAACGAGAACACCGGCTGCAAGTCTTCACGCTTGAGCCAGATGTCATTGCCCAGCCGCTCGGAGAGCTGGCGAGCGTTCTGCAGCGGGGTTTCTACGGCAACGTCATAAACGCGCGAGGTGAGGATCTTTTTGACGTACTGTTCGAGCATCGGAAAGCATCACTGAGCGGTTGAGCGGGACCGGGGAGTCTAACCCGGCTTTTGCCCGCACGACCACACGAATCCAGAGGTTTTAGCCGCGCTTGCGGCTATAATGCCGGCCTTTCCGTTCTCACCTTGCCCGCTTCCGGAGCCCGCATGACCCAGGATCAACTCAAACAGGCAGTGGCTCAGGCCGCCGTCGACTTCATCCTTCCGAAACTCGACGACAAGAGCATCGTCGGGGTCGGCACCGGCTCCACCGCCAACTGCTTCATCGACGCTCTGGCCCAACACAAGGGCGCGTTCGATGGCGCGGTTGCCAGTTCCGAAGCCACTGCCGCGCGTCTGAAGGGCCACGGGATTCCAGTGTATGAGCTGAACACCGTCAGCGACCTGGAGTTCTACGTTGATGGCGCCGATGAAAGCGACGCGCACCTGAACCTGATCAAGGGCGGCGGCGCGGCCCTGACCCGCGAGAAGATCGTCGCGGCCGTGGCCAAGACCTTCATCTGCATCGCCGACGCCAGCAAACTGGTGCCGGTGCTGGGCGAATTCCCGCTGCCAGTCGAAGTGATCCCGATGGCCCGCAGCCATGTCGCGCGCCAACTGGTGAAGCTGGGCGGCGACCCGGTGTACCGCGAAGGCGTTTTGACCGATAACGGCAACATCATTCTTGACGTGTTCAACCTGCAGATCACCAACCCGGTGGAGCTGGAAGCGCAGATCAATGCGATTGTCGGCGTGGTCACCAACGGCTTGTTCGCGGCGCGTCCGGCGGATCTGTTGTTGCTGGGTACTAGCGAAGGCGTGAAAACCCTCAAGGCTGAGTAAGCCCGGTCACCTACAGATTTGTGGGCAGACGGATAAACCTGTAGGAGTGAGCCTGCTCGCGATAGCGGTGTGTCAGTTGAGATAAATGTCGACTGACACACCGCTATCGCGAGCAGGCTCACTCCTACAATGGTTCTGTGGTGTTGGTTAGTTCGGTGTTGGTTTTTTGAAGACGTAAAACAGATTCGGCTCACTCACCAGATACAACGTCCCGTCATCATCCATCGCAATGCCTTCCGCCTGCGGTACGGTTTTCTTCAAACCCTGCCGCCCGCCACTGATGGACATCGTGCTCAACGGCCGCCCGCCGACATCCAGCTCCAGAATCAGCCGCGACTCATCCGACAGTGCCAGCAAATGCCCGCTGCGCTCGTCGTACTGCAAACTCGACAGATCGCGCACAAACATCCCGGCGTCACGCTTGGGATCGTTGATCACATGCACCGCGTAGGACTTCTCCGGATTGAAATGCGGAAAGCCGTGCACTTCGTAGATCAGCATCGGGTTACGCTCTTTCGCGACAAATAAGCGCTTGCCTACCGAGTCATACGCCAGGCCTTCAAAACCTTTGTTGCTGGCCATATGCACGCCGAGGGTCATCTGCTCGGCGTCCGCCGCGTCGAGGAATGTGGTGTCTGCTTCCAGGTGTATCTTGATCAGCCGCTGCTGACGCTCATCAGTGATCACGTAGGTGTCGGCGCTGATGTACTCGACGGCTTCGGGATCGCCAAAACCAATCAGGGCAATGCGCCGCAGGATCTGGCCTTCGAGCGACAGTTCGACCAGTTCGGAATTCTTGTTGGTCACGGTGAACAGGCTTTTGCGCACCGGATCGAAGGTCAGCGCCGAGACATCGTCGTCCAGCCCGTCAATCACCCGCGCTTCAATCTCGACTCGATACTGGTCCAACGCAATGGATTCACTGCTCAGCGGTTGCCACAACGTGTGCAGATTGAACCAGGCGCGCTCGAACAGGCGCATGTATTGGCCGATCGCAATCAACGCGATCAGGGCAATCACCGACAGGAAAATAATCAGAGGCTTGGGGCGGGCAAGTCGACGCATTCGGATGAGCTCGGGATCAAAACAGGCGGATGAAATATCACGCCCGTCTGAACTGAAGCTTAATGGCCACTTGCCTCAAACCACAAGCCAACCCCTGTAGGAGCTGCCGCAGGCTGCGATCTGATCGTTCCCACGCTCTACGTGGGAACGCAGCCGGGGACGCTCTGCGTCCCACAGTCAAAAGATCGTCCGAACGCGGCCCGAACCTTCGGCAGCTCCTACATTGGAATCGGTAAAGGCTGCTATTTCTGTTTTTCGAAGCGATAGAACAGGTTCGGCTCGCTGACCATGTACAGCGTGCCCGCCTCGTCCATGGTCACGCCTTCGGCGCGGGGGATGGTGTTTTTCAGACCGTTGAAGCCGCCAAGCAGGGTCATGAAGCTGACCTGTTCGCCCTTCTCGTCCAGTTCCAGCAGCAGATGTGAGTCGGCGGACAGCACCAGGGTGTGCTGGGTGCGCGGGTCAATCGCCAAGGCCGAGAGGTTGCGAATATCCAGTTCATCACTGGCAAGTTTCTGCTTTTCACCCTTGAGGATCTGGCTGCCATCGCTTTTCCAGGTAAACAGCGCCGGTGGCCGCTCCTCGCCCAACAGCAATTGCTGGTTGTGCGCATCCCAGGTAATAGCTTCGAAGGCTTTGTTCTGGTCTTTCGACGGGCCGAGATCGTATTTCGGGAAGTCGGCGATGTTCAATTCGCGGGTGTCGCCGTCGACTTTGACGATCGACAGCAGGTGCTGGCGCTCATCGACGATGGCCATCAGGCCGTTTTCCATCATCGTCAGGCCTTCCGGATTGCTCCAGCCCACCAGCGGCATCTTGCGCAGCACATCACCTTGCAAGGTCAGCTCGGCGAGAAACGGGTTCTTGCCCATCACCGAGAAAAGCGTTTTGGTCTGCGGGTTGTATGCCAGATCCGAAGCCTCGTCCTTCTCCATCCCCTTGAGCGGTTTGGCATCTATCACCACTCGATAGTCCGGCAGCCAGATGCTTTCCTTCTGCTCGGCCTGGCTTTCGAAGCTTTCCTGCAGCCAGAGCACCCCGCGATCATCCCAATGCATGGCAAACGCCAAGGCATAAGCGGCGGCAACCACCAGCAAGAGCCAGACATACCAGCGCAGGGAGAAACGTGAGCGGCGGGTGGGTTTGAGCTGAGTTTGAGATGACATCGATGGACGCGTTCCGAAAATTCAGGCTATGGGTAATAGCACAAAGAGGCCGGCTCAGACGCCAGAATGAGAGGAATTATCCGTACAGGATGTGAAAAAAACGGCAAATGGCGGGATTGCCCTGCGCCATTGTGGGAGAGATCACAAAACCCTGTAGGAGTGAGCCTGCTCGCGATGGCGTCAGGTCAGTCGAAACAATCGTTGACTGACAGACCGCTATCGCGAGCAGGCTCACTCCTGCAAGGGGACCGCGTTAAATCAGCGCACGCTGCTGGTGAAGCTGCTCGCGCCGACCAGCTCGAGGACGATGTCGTCGCCCACGTTCAGCGGGCCAACACCCACCGGCGTACCGGTGAGGATCACATCACCGGCCTGCAGCGAGAAGCAGCCGGCCATGTGCTGGATCATCGGCACGATCGGATTGAGCATCGCACTGCTGTTGCCGTCCTGGCGGACTTCGCCGTTGATGGTCAGACGAATACCGATGTCGGTCAGGTCAGCAAAGGTGCTGCCGACCACGAACGGCGCAAGCACCGCCGCGCCGTCGAACGACTTGGCGATTTCCCACGGCAGGCCCTTGGCTTTCAGCTCGGCCTGCTTGTCGCGCAGGGTCAGGTCCAGCGCCGGGGCGAAACCGGAAATGGCGTCGAGTACTTCTTCACGGCTCGGTTTGGTCGACAACGGCTTGCCGATCAACACGGCGATTTCCGCTTCGTAGTGCACCGAACCGCGCTCGGTCGGAATGGCGAAACCGCCTTCCAGCTCGACCACGCAACTGCCTGGTTTGATGAACAGTAACGGCTCGGTAGGCACCGGGTTGTCCAGTTCCTTGGCGTGTTCGGCGTAATTACGGCCAATGCACACGACTTTCCCGATCGGGAAGTGGATGCGCGTGCCGTCGACGTACTGGTGCTGATAGCTCATTTACCGACTCCTGCCTTCATTGATTCATCAAAGATTGCCGATCAAACCGCAAAAATCTTGCCCGGGTTCATGATGCCGTTCGGGTCGAACACCGCTTTTACCGCTTTCATGTACTCGATCTCGACCGGGGAACGGCTGTAGGTCAAGTAATCGCGCTTGGTCATGCCCACGCCATGTTCAGCGGAAATCGAACCGTTGTACTTCTCGACGGTTTCGAACACCCACTTGTTGACGGTCGCGCACTTGGCGAAGAACTCGTCCTTGCTAAGGTTATCCGGCTTGAGAATGTTCAAGTGCAGGTTGCCGTCGCCGATGTGGCCGAACCAGACGATTTCGAAGTCCGGATAGTGTTCGCCGACGATCGCGTCGATTTCCTTGAGAAATGCCGGCACTTTCGACACGGTGACCGAGATGTCGTTCTTGTACGGCGTCCAGTGCGAGATGGTTTCGGAGATGTATTCGCGCAGTTTCCACAAGTTCTGCAACTGCGTTTCGCTCTGGCTCATCACGCCGTCCAGCACCCAGCCCTGCTCGACGCAATGCTCGAAGGTTTCCAGTGCACTGTTGGCCACTTCTTCGGTGGTCGCTTCGAATTCCAGCAGTGCGTAGAACGGGCAATCGGTTTCGAAAGGTGCCGGCACGTCACCACGGCCCATGACTTTGGCCAAGGCCTTGTCGGAGAAAAATTCGAACGCGGTCAGGTCAAGCTTGCCCTGGAAGGCGTGCAGCACCGGCATGATCGAGTCGAAATCAGCGGTGCCGAGGACCATCGCGGTGAGGTTTTTCGGCGCACGATCGAGGCGCATGGTCGCTTCGACGACAAAACCGAGGGTGCCTTCAGCACCGATAAACAGCTGACGCAAGTCGTAGCCGGTGGCGTTCTTGATCAGGTCTTTGTTCAGTTCCAGCACATCACCCTTGCCGGTGACCACCTTCATGCCGGCGACCCAGTTGCGGGTCATGCCGTAGCGAATCACCTTGATCCCGCCGGCATTGGTGCCGATATTGCCGCCAATCTGGCTGGAACCTGCCGAAGCGAAATCGACCGGGTAGTACAAGCCTTTCTCTTCGGCGACGTTCTGCAAATGCTCGGTGACCACGCCCGGCTGACAAACGGCGGTGCGGTCGGTGAGGTTCACGTCGAGAATCTGATTCATGTAGTCGAACGACACGACCACTTCGCCATTCGCCGCCACGGCAGCGGCGGAAAGTCCGGTGCGCCCGCCCGATGGCACCAGTGCGACCTTGTGCGAGTTGGCCCAACGGACCACCGCCTGCACCTGCTCAATGGTCTTGGGAAACACAATGGCGCTTGGCGCCGGGGCGAAGTGTTTGGTCCAATCCTTGCCGTACGCATTCAGGGAGTCGGCGTCGGTCAGGACCTTGCCAGGCTCGACCAGGGTCTTCAGTTCATCAATCAGGGCAGGATTGGTCATCGACAGAACTCTCGAACAATTCATGGTCATCCTGAGAACGCTTCACGTCGCAGGAATGAGTGTTTAGCGGGGAGGCTATGCTAGCATATCGACCCCGCAGGACAGCGCCCAAGGCCAGATCCGCGGAGACGACTTTCTTGTCGTCCGGGTCAGCGTCTGTTGACCATTTCCTGCCATTTTTCTCCGGGATACAGGTTTACGCAGATGAGCAAGACTTCTCTCGATAAGAGCAAGATCAAGTTCCTTCTTCTCGAAGGCGTCCACCAATCGGCTGTCGACGTCCTCAAGGCGGCGGGCTACACCAGCATCGAATACCTGACAGGTTCCTTGCCGGAAGCCCAGCTCAAGGAAAAGATCGCTGACGCTCACTTCATCGGCATTCGTTCGCGCACCCAACTGACCGAAGAGATCTTCGATCACGCGAAGAAGCTGGTAGCGGTCGGCTGTTTCTGCATCGGCACCAACCAGGTTGACCTGAGTGCTGCCCGTGAGCGCGGCATTGCCGTGTTCAACGCGCCGTACTCCAACACCCGCTCCGTAGCGGAACTGGTGCTGGCCGAAGCGATCCTGCTGCTGCGCGGCATCCCGGAGAAAAACGCTTCCTGCCACCGTGGCGGCTGGATCAAATCCGCAGCCAACTCCTTCGAGATCCGTGGCAAGAAACTGGGTATCGTCGGCTACGGCTCGATCGGTACGCAGCTGTCGGTTCTGGCTGAAGGCCTGGGCATGCAGGTGTACTTCTACGACACCGTGACCAAGCTGCCACTGGGCAACGCTACTCAGATCGGCAGCCTGACCGAACTGCTGGGCATGTCCGACATCGTCACCCTGCACGTTCCGGAAACCGCTGCGACCCAGTGGATGATCGGCGAGAAGGAAATCCGCGCCATCAAAAAGGGCGGCATCCTGATCAACGCGGCGCGCGGTACCGTGGTCGAGCTGGACGCCTTGGCGGACGCGATCAAGGACAAGCACCTGATCGGCGCGGCCATCGACGTGTTCCCGGTGGAGCCACGCTCCAACGACGAAGAGTTCGAAAGCCCGCTGCGTGGCCTCGACAACGTGATCCTGACCCCGCACATCGGTGGTTCGACCGCCGAAGCGCAAGCCAACATCGGTCTGGAAGTTGCAGAGAAACTGGTCAAGTACAGCGACAACGGTACTTCGGTATCGTCGGTGAACTTCCCGGAAGTGGCCCTGCCGGCTCACCCTGGCAAGCACCGCCTGCTACACATCCACGAGAACATCCCGGGTGTGATGAGCGAGATCAACAAGGTCTTCGCCGAAAACGGCATCAACATCTCCGGTCAGTTCCTGCAGACCAACGAGAAGGTTGGCTACGTGGTGATCGACGTCGACGCCGAGTACTCGGATCTGGCGCAAGAGAAGCTGCAGCACATCAACGGCACTATCCGTAGCCGTGTGTTGTTCTGATTTAGCGTTGAGCGACAAAAAAGGGAGCCTTCGGGCTCCCTTTTTCATGCACGGCGAAAAGGTTATTCGACGTTGACGGTGATTTTTTTCGAGACGATTGGCGGGTCGAACGCCATGTGACCGCTGTCGCCAAGTTCCAGCTGCAAGGTGTGTTGGCCCGGGGCGAGCTTGATGTCAGCCTGGGTCTGCGCCTTGCCGAAGTGCATATGATTGGCATCGGTAGGGACGACCGAACCGGCAGGAACGATTTCCTTGGCGTCGATCAGCAGGTGATGGTGACCGGTGTTTTTGGTGACGTCACCGGCCGGCGCCAGGGCGACGCCCTTGGTACCGAATTTGACGGTAAAGGTCTGCGAAACCGTGGCCCCGTCCTCGGGAGAAACGATGAACACTTCGGCGCCTTTTGGTGCCGGTGTCGCCGCACTGGCCAGCACCGAAACCCCCATCAGCACACCCGCCAACGCTGCACGTGACATAAAGCTTTTCATTTTCTTCTCCAGTTTTTCCGTAAAATCCGCACGGTCATGACAACTTCATGACCATTCGTTGTCGAAGGCACTCGACAACCATAGCAAAGCGAGCCTGAATCAGAGCGTCGCGATAATGATTTCAAAGGAGTGACCATGCGTTTTCTGCCTGGCCTGATCTGCCTGCTACCCCTTTTGAGCCCTTTGGCTCACGCCGAACTGATTGATGACGTCAACGACCGTGGCGAGCTGCGCATAGCCCTTGAGGCTAATACACCGCCGTTCAATTACAAGGAAGGCGACACACTCACGGGGTTCGAGGTCGAGCTTGGGCAACTGCTGGCCCGGGAGCTGGATGTACGCGCTGACTTCATCGTCACGGATGAGGCAGACCTGCTCCAGGGCGTTGAAAGCGGCAAGTACGACGTTGCGCTCAACCACATAGCACTGACATCCGAACTCAAGGATCGTTTCGACTTCAGCGAGTCTTACGGCAAGGTCGATTCGCAGTTGCTGGCGAAAAAAGACGAGCAGCCACGGCCGATGGTGCTGGTGCAGGCGTTGACGGAAGAGAAGCCGAAAGTGGCAGAGCCGGTGGAATTGGCGATTCCGTTTCAGAAGGGTAATCCGGCGTTTCAGGCCAGCCTTGCGAGTGCGATGCAGCGGATCAAGGAGGACGGACGCCTGGCGGCACTGACCGAGAAGTGGTTGAAGCCTTAGAAGCCCCTCACCCTAGCCCTCCCGAAACGTCGGACCGCCCGTAGGGAGAGGGGACTGATTTGGGGTTGCTTTAGAGATACGCCGACCTGGGATGGCTATACCGAATCCGAAATCGACTGGTCATGGCTTTGTCGATTCCATAATCGATCGGTCATGGCTGTGTCGAATCCATAGTCGATAAGGTCTTCCAGGTCGATGCAAGACGTCAGACACCTCGGTCGGCTCCCTCTCCCTCCGGGAGAGGGCTGGGGTGAGGGCAACGATTCCGGATCAGCCCAAAGCCGCCAGGGCCACCGCCGCCTCAGCCAATTCAAGCTCACTGAAAACCTGCACACCATGGCGCTTGAGCAACGCAGCCGTCACGCCTTCGCCAGAGACTTTCACTCCGCTGAACGTCCCGTCATACGTCAACAGATTCCCGCAAGAAGGACTGTTGGCCTTGAGCACCACCACACGAATCCCGTGCTTGTGCACCAGCTCCAGCGCCTGCCGCGCGCCATCGAGAAACTGCGCACTGACATCCTCGCCTTCGGTAGTGATCACCGTCGCGACACCATCGAGCACTTCACCACCCTGCCCGCCGGGAATCTCCGCCGCCGCCCGAGGCGTCGGCAATCCTCCCGCGACCTCCGGGCACAACGGCACCACCCGCCCTTCGGCAATCCACTGTTCAAGCAAATCAAACGGCCCGCTCGCACCACCGTCATAACGCACGCGATGACCCAACAGGCAGCGACTGACCAGAATCCTGTGCATCTCAGAACGGCTCGTTGCCACGGCGACGAAACCAGCCAGTCAGCGACAGGCGCTCGCGGTTCGCCGGCAGCACTTCATGAGGCACCTCACCAGAGAGAAACACCACCAGACACCCGCCAGTAGGCTGCACGTCATGCACGCGCTCATCATTCAGGTACATGCGCAACTGACCGCCATCCTCCGGCAGCCACGCGTCATTGAGATAGACCACCACCGACACCATGCGCTTGTCATCGTCGCGAAAACGGTCGACATGCCGGCGATAAAAAGCGCCGGGCGGATACAAGGCGAAATGGCACTCAAAATCCTCAAGACCGAGAAACAGGCCACGGTTGAGCGCCTCACGCAGGCTTTCCATCAAGTTCAGATAGCGGTCGCTGGCCTCGGCCTGACCTGGATCGATCCACTGAATGTGGTCGCCACGAATCCCCTCGCGGATCTCCGAAAACGGCCCACGCCCCACCGCCGCCGGCGCCAGTTCACCCTCGGCTTCACGTTTGCGGCACTCGGCCGCCAGCTCGCGGGTCAAACCGGCGGGCAGGAATATGTTCTGCTGCGACCAGCCGTGTTCGGCCAGGTCATCGACAATGCGTAACAGCAGTGGGTGTTCAGAGGATATTTGCATGGCGCGCATAGTATGTCGGCGGCAACAAATCCGACAGAGCCACGCGGCGGCTTGCTACGAATTCTCGACAAGTACCGGCACCGCACGGAGAATAGTCCGCTGCTGACAGGAGTCCCTATGCGCCGTTTGCTTTTTTCACTGTTGATGTTCTGCGTTTTGCCCGCCTGGGCGGACGGCCACGATCAGTTGTACAAGGTCGCCGGCTGGCCAGATCAACGTGCGCATTTCAATGACGCCCTGACGGCCGCACAGCAGCGCTATCAGAACAGCCTGCCGCCGGCGGTGTTTCAAGCGCTGGTGAACAACAGCAACCAGCGCTTCGCGCCGCAGGCCGTCGATCAACGCGCCGAAGCGCAACTGCGGCAGAAGCTTGCCGACCCGAAACCGGCGCTGACCTTCTTTCAATCACCGCTGGGCAAGAAAATCGTCGCAGCCGAATTGCTGGCGACCCGGCGCGATCAATTGGCGAAAAATGCCAAGGGTCTGCCAAAGATGCAGGCCAGCGACAGCCGTCTGCTGATCATCGGCCACCTCGCGCAAGCCTTGCCGGCCCGTGAAGCTGGCGCCGAAGTGAGCTTGGCGATTGCTGGTGTGGCGGCGGACAGCTTGAGTTCGATGATTCCGGGGCTGCTCGGTGGTGGTCAGGCGCAAGGTATGCTCAACGGTCAGCGCCAGCGTTTGATGGATCAGATTGGCGCGGACATGAACAACACGCTGCTCTACGTCTATCGCGATTTGTCGGATGAAGAGCTGGAAGAGTTTGCGACGTTTGCCGAGTCGACTGAAGGCAAGGCCTACTATCAGGCGGCGCTGGCGGCGATTCGCGCAGGGTTGGCGGTCGGGCAATGAGCTTCAGCGCCTGACTTGCCAGCGATGGGGCCTTCAGCTTCACTAGAGATTCCGGCCTCTGATGCGCTTGCTGAGAAACTCGAAATACTCCTCCCGCATCTCCGCCGTCTCATTCGCCAGATGATGCCGCGCCTCGGCTAACAACAAGATCTGCGGCCGATCAAACTTCCATTTCAACACCTGTAGATTGTGCTGCCAGTCGACGGTCATGTCCGCCTGCCCCTGAATGATCAGTGGCCGCCGCGGACTCTTCTTCGCGTGCTCGACGCGAATGATCCAGCGCGATAACGCCCCCACCCATTTCGTCGGCAAGCGTCGTGGCTGCAACGGATCGGCCTGCAGAAACGGCAGGAAATCCGGGTCGTTGGAATTCTCGCTGAAGCGTCGCGCGACACCCCTGACGAAAGGCCTGAGCAGGTAATAACTCAGCTGCGACCAGCCCCACGCCCGTGGCCGCACCAGCGGCGCCATCAAAATCACCTGGCCCTGCGCCGGGCTGTTTTCAGCATGGTTGAGCAGGTGATCGACCACAATCGCCCCGCCAGTGCTCTGCCCGCACAAATGCCACGGCTGCGGCAGGGTGATCGACTGCGCCTCGGCGAACAACGCTTGCAGGACGTCCTGATACTCGGAGAAATCGCGAATGCTCGCGCGCGGCCCGCTCGACAGACCATGCCCCGGCAAATCGCAGGCGATCACCGCGAAGTCCTGATCCAGCGCCCACTCGATCACATGCCGATACAGCCCGGTGTGATCGTAGTAGCCGTGCAGCAGAAACAGCGTCGCCTTGACCTTCTCCGGCCACCAGCAATGGCTGACCACTTCATAACCATCGACTTCGAAACGGCCCATGCCACGCCAGACATCACGATGGGGAAAATCGGTTTGATAAAACTGCTGGTACGCCTTCGCCTCGTCCGACAACGGCTGCCACTCGGCCAAAGGCTTGAGGCTGGCGCGGATTTGATCGGGGTCGAAAGTGGCAGACATAAGGCAATTCCAAAGCGGTAAACAGACTTTATCGGCCTGCGATATTCATCTGTAGTGACAGACATGGCAAGCTAGCCGACCTTTCGAGGATCGAAAACCATGCGTTCGCCCTACCGCACCGCACTGTTTGCCAGCCTGCTCGCGATGATTTGCGCCGGGGTGCTGTGGGCGGCGTATGACTGGTTTCAAGGGCGTTATCTGCGAGCGTTCAGCGAACACACGGCGGTATTTTCCGGTGATCCGCTGCGCCTGCCGGACAACCTCGCCGGCCCTGGCAAGATTCGCCTGGTGCACTTCTGGGACCCGGCCTGCCCGTGCAACGTCGGCAACCAACAGCACCTGACCGAGATGGTCGAGCAGTTTGGCGCCAAAGGCGTGGAGTTCTTCGCTGTGCAGAAGGCTGGCAGCCACGGTCAGTTGCCGGCAACCCTCAGCAGCCTGAAAACCATCACGATATTGCCCGGCTCCGAACAGGTTCCAGCCAGTCCGGCCGTGGCGATCTGGGACCGCAGCGGCAAACTGGCCTACTTCGGTCCGTACAGCGAAGGCCTCACCTGCAATTCCAGCAACAGCTTTATCGAACCGATTTTGAATGCCCTGACGGAAGATCGCCCGGTCAATGCCACGCACACCCTGGCGGTCGGTTGCTACTGCCCGTGGCCGGTGGAGACGCAGTAAGGCATTCCGGACTTTTCAAGGACAGCGCTGCACGGCACTGAAGGTCTGTGCTAATTGTTTGCAGCCCGACGGGCGGCATCCCGCCTGCACAAGGAGTCACCATGAAGCGCGTGTTCACCGTACTTGCCCTGCTCATCGTTGTTCTGCTTGTCGGCGTCGGCGGGTATGTCTACAGCAAACAACCGACGCGCCAGGGTCAGGTCGAGCTGCGCAACCTGCAGGGTTCGGTGACCGTGCGCTACGACGAACGCGGCGTGCCGCACATTCGCGCCGAGAACGAAACCGACCTCTATCGCGCCCTCGGTTATGTGCATGCCCAGGATCGCCTGTTCCAGATGGAAGCCATGCGCCGCCTCGCCCGCGGCGAACTGGCCGAAGTGCTCGGGCCGAAACTGCTCGACACCGACAAACTGTTCCGCAGCCTGCGCATCCGCGAACGCGCGGCCAGTTACGTCGCCAGTCTCGATAAACAGTCACCGGCGTGGAAGGGCCTGCAAGCCTATCTGGATGGCATCAATCAATATCAGGACAGCCACGCTGCACCGATCGAGTTTGATGTGCTGGGCATCCCCAAACGGCCGTTCACGGCGGAAGACAGCATCAGCGTCGCCGGCTACATGGCCTATAGCTTTGCCGCGGCGTTTCGCACCGAACCGCTGCTGACCTACGTGCGCGATCAGCTCGGCGCCGATTACCTCAACGTTTTCGACCTCGACTGGCAGCCCAAAGGCGTGCTGGTCAACGGTCACGCCAAGCCTGCGCCGGCCCTCGCCGCTGGCGACTGGAAGGACCTCAACGCCCTCGCCCGCCTCAGCGAACAGGCGTTGATCGACAACGGTCTGCCGCAGTTCGAAGGAAGTAATGCTTGGGTCATCGCGGGCAGCCGCAGCCAGAGCGGCAAGCCATTGCTGGCGGGTGATCCGCACATTCGTTTCTCGGTGCCGTCGGTGTGGTACGAAGCGCAATTGTCGGCGCCCGGCTTCGAGTTGTACGGCCATCATCAGGCGCTGGTGCCGTTTGCGTTTCTCGGTCACAACCTCGATTTCGGCTGGAGCCTGACCATGTTCCAGAACGACGATCTCGATCTGATCGCCGAGAAGGTCAACCCGGATAATCCGAATCAGGTCTGGTATCGCGGCCAGTGGACCGACATGGTCGTCACGCAACAGCAGATCAACGTGAAGGGGCAGTCGCCGGTGACCCTGACCCTGCGCCAATCGCCCCACGGCCCTATCGTCAACGATGCGCTCGGCACCGCTGCCGGCAAGACGCCGATCGCCATGTGGTGGGCCTTTCTCGAAACACCGAACCCGATCCTCGAAGGCTTCTACCAGCTCAATCGCGCCGACACCCTGGCCAAGGCCCGCGCCGCTGCCGCAAAAGTCCAGGCGCCGGGGCTGAACCTGGTTTACGCCAACGCCAAGGGCGATATCGCCTGGTGGGCCTCGGCATTGCTGCCCAAGCGCCCGGCCGGGGTGCGGCCGGAATTCATGCTCGACGGCAGCAGCAATCAGGCCGACAAGGAGGGTTTCTACCCATTCAGCGCCAACCCGCAGGAAGAGAACCCGGCACGCGGCTACATCGTCTCGGCCAACTTCCAGCCCGTGTCGCCGACCGGCATGCAGATTCCTGGTTACTACAACCTCGCCGATCGCGGTCAGCAACTGAACCGGCAGCTCAGCGACAAGAGCATGAAGTGGACCAACGAGGCCAATCAGAAGCTGCAACTGGGCACCACCACCGGTTACGGCCCGCGCTTGCTCGCGCCGTTGCTGCCGGTGCTGCGTGAGGTGGTCAGCGATCCGGCGCAACTGAAACTGGTCGAGCAACTGGCGCAGTGGCCAGGCGACTATCCGCTGGATTCGGTCAGTGCAACGCTGTTCAACCAGTTCTTGTATGACCTTGCCGATGCGGCGATGCGTGATGAGTTGGGCAATGACTTCTTCGAGACATTACTGTCGACGCGGGTGATCGATGCGGCGCTGCCGAAACTGGCGGCGAATGCCGATTCACCGTGGTGGGACAACCGCAGCACGCCGAACAAGGAGACCCGCGCCGATATCGTCCGCGCGGCGTGGCAGGCGAGCATGCAGCACTTGAAGCTGACCCTCGGCGATAACTCTGCCGAGTGGAAATGGGGCGCTGCGCACACGCTGACTCACGGCCATCCGTTGGGACAGCAGAAGCCGCTGGATCGGATTTTCAACGTTGGGCCGTTTGCGGCGCCGGGCAGTCATGAAGTGCCGAACAACCTTTCAGCGAAGATCGGCCCGGCGCCATGGCCGGTGACGTATGGGCCGTCGACGCGGCGCTTGGTGGATTTTGCCGATCCGGCGCATGGGTTGACGATTAACCCGGTTGGGCAGAGTGGTGTGCCGTTCGACAGTCACTATGACGATCAGGCTGAGGCGTATGTCGACGGGATGTATGTGCAGGCGCATTTCAATGCCGAAGAGGTGACGGCGAATACGCGCAGTACCTTGAAGCTGTTGCCGGCGCGGGCAGCGCCTTAAGAGCCCCTCACCCTAGCCCTCCCGAAACGTCGGACCGCCCAGAGGGAGAGGGGACTGATTGGGGGATGCTCAAGGTTTACAGCGACCTGACACTGCTTTACCGAATCCATAATCGCTAAGGTCTTTCAGGTCGATGTATCACGCCAGACACTGCGGTCGGCCCCCTCTCCCTCTGGGCGGTCCGACGTTTCGGGAGGGCTGGGGTAAGGGTAAGGGTCAAACCATCACCGCAAAATTCAGCCGAAACTGCTGCGGCGTAACCCCCAGCCGGCGATTAAACACCCCGCGCATGTGCTGCGCATCACGAAACCCACACTGATACGCCACAGTTTTCAACGGCGCCGCCGTGCTCTCCAGCATCACCCGCGCCGCATCCACCCGCGCCCGCTCGACAAACTCCGCCGGCGTCACCTTCGCCTCACGAGCAAACACCCGAGAAAAGTTACGCGCACTCATGTTCGCCGCATTGGCCAGATCGGCGATCGTCAGATCACCCGTGAGATTGGCCAACACATACAACTGCACCATCGCCACCGCCGACGTCGGCTCTGCATGCGGCGTGAGGAACGGGCTGAACTGCGACTGCCCACCAGACCGCTGGGTGAACACCACCAGCCGTTTAGCCACGCTCAGCGCCACTTCAGCACCGTGATCACGCGCCAGCAGGTAGAGCGACAGATCAATCCCCGCCGTGACCCCGGCCGAGGTATAGAGCGTGCCGTCCTCGACATACAAGCGATCAGCCTCGACCTGCGTCGTCGGACACAACTGCGCCAACGCCTCGGCGTCATTCCAGTGCGTAGTCACGGTGCGCCCCTCCAGCAACCCCGCGCGCGCGAGCGTGAACGCGCCGTTGCAGATCGAACCAAAACGCTGCGCCCGTGCACAGGCCTCACGCAGCCAACCGTCGAACGTCGCGCCAAAATCCATGAACGGCAATTGTGGCCCACCGGCGACCAGCAGCAGATCGTAGGCGTCGAGTGCTTCGCTGAAATGCCGATGGGCATTCAGGTTCAAACCGTTGGAGCAGGCCATCGGGCCGCGTTCGACGCCGATCACTTCGAGCCGATAGTGATCCTCGGCCGCCAGGAAGCGATTGGCCTCGGCGAACACATCCATCGGGCCGCTGACATCCAGTGACTGCACTCCGGCGAACACGACGATGGCGACGGTTTTGCTCATGGCTGTGGATTCCCCCTTTAAGAGCAAAAGATCGCAGCCTGCGGCAGCTCCTACAGGTGTCCGCGTTCCCATGTAGGAGCTGCCGAAGGCTGCGATCTTTTAGCTTGGCACGATTTGCAGGTCGATTGGCAAGGATCGCAGCCATGCATCGATTGTCCCCTTTCAGCGTCGGGAACAGACTTTCCCCAGCAGCGCCACAACGGCGTTTCAGTGAGGAAACCTGCCATGAGCACAACCATCGCCGGCATCAAAATCCCCGACAGCGCCCTCGTCCGGGCCACCACCGAGTACATCCGCGACATCGAGTCCGACCTGCTCTACCACCACTCGCGGCGGGTATTTTTGTTCGGCGCACTGAGCGGTGAACGCCAACGACTGGCCTACGATCCGGAGCTGCTCTACGTCGGCGCGATGTTCCACGACCTCGGTCTGGTCGAAGGTCATCGCAGTGATGACGAGCGTTTCGAAGTGGACGGTGCCAACGCGGCGGCGGCGTTTCTCAAACCGTACGGGTTGAGTGATGACGATATAGAACAGGTGTGGCTGTCGATTGCCCTGCACACCACGCCGGGCGTACCGAAGCATCTGCGTCCGACCGTGGCACTGGTCACTGCAGGTGTCGAGATGGATGTACTCGGAATGGACTACGCCGCGTTCAGCACTGTGCAGCGCGAAGCGGTGGTGCATGCGCACCCGCGCGGGGAAGGCTTCAAGGAGTGCATCATCTGCGCGTTTGCCGAGGGTTTGCGCCATCGTCCGCAGACCACGTTCGGCAATGTGAAGACCGATGTGCTGAAGGATCAGGAGCCGGGGTTCAAGCCGATGAACTTTGTCGAGGTCATCCGCCACTCACCCTGGACTGCCTAAAACCCATGTAGGAGTGAGCCTGCTCGCGATGGCGTCCTGTCAGTTGGAAATTTCCTGACTGACACTCCGCTATCGCGAGCAGGCTCACTCCTACAGTTTGAATTGGGTTGACCTCGAGAATGAGGCCAACCCATTAGTGCTTACGCGGCTTCCGGGCTTGGTGCGCGACGCACGTCCGGCTGCTTCCACGAATCGGCTGCGCTTTCTTCGATGGCTTGCTGGATGGCTTTCTTGCGCGCTTCTTCGGCACGGCGGCTGAAGAACCAGACCATGAAGGTCACGATCGATACCGCCAGCAGAATCAGACTCGCCACAGCGTTGATCTCAGGCTTCACACCCAGACGCACCGCCGAGAACACTTCCATCGGCAGGGTTGTCGACCCCGGACCGGAGACGAAGCTCGCCAGCACCAGGTCATCCAGCGACAGCGCGAACGACATCATGCCGCCCGCCGCCAGCGATGGCGCGATCATCGGGATGGTGATCAGGAAGAACACCTTCCACGGCCGCGCACCGAGGTCCATCGCCGCTTCTTCGATCGATAGGTCGAGCTCACGCAGACGCGCCGACACCACCACCGCCACATACGCCGCACAGAACGTGGTGTGGGCGATCCAGATGGTGACGATGCCACGTTCCTGCGGCCAGCCGATCATCTGCGCCATGGCCACGAACAACAGCAACAGCGACAGACCGGTGATCACTTCCGGCATTACCAATGGCGCCGTCACCAGTCCGCCGAACAGCGTGCGGCCCTTGAAGCGGGTGATACGGGTCAGCACGAACGCCGCCAGTGTGCCCAGCGCCACCGCAGCAACTGCGGTGTAGCAGGCGATTTCCAGCGAGCGCAGCACCGAGCCCATCAGTTGGGTGTTGTCGAGCAACCCGACGTACCACTTGATCGACCAGCCGCCCCACACCGTTACCAGTTTCGAGGCGTTGAACGAGTAGATCACCAGGATCAGCATCGGCAGGTAGATGAACAACAAACCGATAACCAGCATCAGGCTGGAGAAACGGATGCGCTTCATTCTTTGCCCTCCATTTCTTTGGCCTGACTGCGGTTGAACAGAATGATCGGCACAATCAGGATCGCCAGCATCACCACTGCCAGCGCGGATGCCACCGGCCAGTCACGGTTATTGAAGAACTCTTGCCAGAGCACTTTACCGATCATCAGGGTTTCCGGACCGCCGAGCAGTTCCGGGATCACGAACTCACCGACCACCGGGATGAACACCAGCATGCAGCCGGCAATAATGCCGTTCTTGGACAGCGGGATGGTGATTTTCCAGAAACTGTTGAAGGTGCTCGAACCCAAGTCCGATGCGGCTTCGAGCAGACTGTTGTCGTGCTTCACCAGGTTGGCGTACAGCGGCAGGATCATGAACGGCAGGTACGAGTAAACGACACCGATGTACACCGCAAGGTTGGTGTTGAGGATCTGCAGTGGCTCGTCGATGAAACCCATGCTCATCAGAAAACCGTTGAGCAAACCGTTGTTGCTGAGGATGCCCATCCACGCGTAAACGCGGATCAGGATCGCCGTCCACGTCGGCATCATGATCAGCAACACCAGCACCGTTTGCAGCTCTTTACGGGCGGTGGCAATGGCGTAGGCCATCGGGTAGCCGATCACCAGACAGAGGATGGTGCTGATCAGCGCCATCTTCAGCGAGCCGAGGTAAGCAGCGATGTACAACTCGTCGCCCGCCAGCATTGCGTAGTTGCCCAGGTTCAGCAGCAGTTGCAGCTTCTGCTCGGCGTACGTGTAGATCTCGGTGTACGGCGGGATGGCCACGTCGGCTTCGGCGAAGCTGATCTTCAGAACGATGAAGAACGGCAGCATGAAGAACAGGAACAGCCAGATGAACGGGACCCCGATGACCAGTTGGCGGCCATTGGGGATTATTCGGTTGATGCGGCGTTTGAATTTGCGCATGTTCATGAGCGAAGTACCACGCCGCTGTCGTCTTCCCACCACACGTAAACCTGATCGCCCCAGGTCGGACGCGCGCCACGGCGCTCGGCGTTGGCGACGAACGACTGCACCAGTTTGCCGCTCGGCAATTCAACGTAGAACACCGAGTGCCCGCCGAGGTAGGCGATGTCGTGGACTTTGCCGCTCGACCAGTTGTATTCGCAGGTCGGTTGATCGGCGGTAACCAGCAGCTTCTCCGGACGGATCGCGTAAGTCACGGACTTGTCCTGCACCGAGGTGCTGATGCCGTGGCCGACGTAGATCTGCCGATCGAGATCTTTGCAGGTAATGGTTGCGTGGCCTTCAGCGTCGTCGATCACTTCGCCTTCGAAGATGTTGACGTTGCCGATGAATTCGCAGACCAAGCGGCTGGTCGGGGTTTCGTAGATGTCGATCGGGCTGCCGATCTGGGCGATCCAGCCCAGGTGCATGATCGCGATGCGCTCGGCCATGGTCATGGCCTCTTCCTGGTCGTGGGTCACCATCACGCAGGTCACACCGACGCGCTCGATGATCTCGACCAGTTCCAGCTGCATCTGCGAACGCAGTTTCTTGTCCAATGCGCCCATCGGCTCATCGAGTAGCAACAGTTTCGGCCGCTTCGCCAGCGAACGTGCCAGCGCCACGCGCTGACGCTGACCGCCGGACAGTTGATGCGGCTTGCGCTTGGCGTACTGGCTCATCTGCACCAGCTTGAGCATCTCGGCCACGCGGGCATCGACTTCAGCGGCCGGAATCTTGTCCTGCTTGAGGCCGAAGGCGATGTTCTGCGCCACGGTCATGTGCGGGAACAAAGCGTACGACTGGAACATCATGTTGATCGGACGTTCGTACGGCGGCATGTCGGTGATGTCGACGCCGTCGAGGAAAATGCGCCCCTCCGTGGGCCGTTCGAACCCTGCCAACATCCGCAGCAGAGTGGATTTGCCCGATCCCGAACCGCCGAGCAGGGCGAAGATTTCGCCCTTTTTGATTTCCAGGGACACATCGTCCACGGCAATCGTCTCGTCGAACTTCTTCGTGACCCGGTCGATTTTGACCAACACCTGTTTCGGTGTCTGGTCGCCCTCGAGGGCTTTCTTATAGGCGCCGGAGGCAACTGCCATTTACGAAACTCCCAGAAAAAAACAATGCAGTTCGCCCCGCAAGGCGAACCCAGGATAGTGTGTGCCTTACATCCCCGACTTGACCTTGGTCCAGCTGCGGGTCATCAGGCGCTGAATGTTCGGTGGCAACTCGATCGACACATAAGCCTTGTCGATAACGGCCTGCGGCGGATACACCGACGCATCGGTGCGGATGGATTGCTCCATCAACTTGTCCGCACCCGGATTAGGGTTGGCATAACCGACGTAATCACTGACCTGAGCGATCACCTCAGGTTTCAGCAGATAGTTGATGAAGGCATGGGCCTGCTTCACGTTCGACGAATCCTTGGGGATTGCCAGCATGTCGAACCACAGCGCACCACCTTCTTTCGGCACCACGTAGGCGATGTTCACGCCCTTCTTGGCTTCGGCTGCGCGGTTCTTCGCCTGGAAGATATCGCCAGAGAAACCGATGGCCACGCAGATGTCGCCGTTGGCCAGATCACCGATGTATTTCGAGGAGTGGAAGTAGGTCACGTAAGGACGCACCGCGAGCAATTTGTCGGTGGCTTTTTCGTAATCCTTCGGATTGGTGCTGTTGGCATTCAGGCCCAGATAGTTGAGCACGGTCGGCATCATTTCATCCGCCGAATCGAGGAATGCCACACCGCAGCTTTGCAGCTTCTTGATGTTCTCAGGCTCGAACAAAACGCCCCAGGAATCGATCTTGTCGACACCCAGTACAGCCTTCACTTTATCGACGTTGTAACCGATGCCGTTGGTGCCCCACAGGTACGGCACGGCGTACAGGTTGCCCGGATCGTTCTGCTCCAGACGCTTGAGCAGCGCCGGGTCGAGATTGGAATAATTTGGCAGCTGCGACTTGTCGAGTTTCTGGAACGCGCCGGCCTTGATCTGCTTGCCGAGGAAGTGGTTCGACGGCACGACCACGTCGTAACCGGTACGCCCGGCCAGCAGTTTGCCTTCCAGGGTTTCGTTGGAATCGAACACGTCATAGACCGGTTTGATCCCGGTGGCTTTCTGGAAGTCGGCCAGGGTGGTCTCGCCGATGTAATCGGACCAGTTATAAATATGCACCGTACCGGCGGCCTGGGCTCCGACAGCAATCGTCAGGCCGGCAGTGGCCAGCAGGGCTTTGCGCAAAGAAGAAAAAATAGGCAAGTGGAGGTCCTCTAAATTAGTTGGGCCCAAGTTGCCCCGCGCTGCATGACAGCCGTGGCTGCCCGGCAACAAAACCGGCGCGCAACTTACCCTCGAAAAACCGTTCCTGCAAAACTTCCTGTCATTTAATTGATCCGCTGGCCGCCTTCGCGGGAGACGACGGCCAGAGGTTGCTGCTTCAAACCGGCTTATTTACCGGATTTGATCTTGGTCCAGCTGCGGGTGATCAGGCGCAGGGTCGCTGCGTCCAGGTCGCTGATCGCATAGAGCTGTTTCTTCACTTCAGCCGATGGGTAGATGCTCGGATCGCTGGTGATGTCTTTGTCGACCAGTGGCGTAGCAGCTTTGTTGCCGTTCGGGAAACGCACGGCGTTGGTGATGCCGGCCATCACTTGCGGCTCAAGCAGGTAGTTCATGAACTTGTAGGCGGCTTCGACGTTTTCGGCATCCTTGGGAATGGCGACCATGTCGTAGAACGTGCCGGCACCTTCTTTTGGAATGGTGTATGCCAGCTTGACCTTGTCACCGGCTTCCTGGGCGCGGGTCTTGGATTGTTCCAGGTCACCCGAGTAACCGACGGCGACGCAGATGTTGCCGTTGGCCAGGTCGGAGATGTACTTGGAGGAATGGAAGTAGGCAACCGAAGGACGAATTTTCAGGAACAGGTCTTCGGCGGCCTTCAGGTCAGCCTTGTCCTTGCTGTTGGTCGGCTTGCCCAGATAGTGCAACGCCGCCGGAATCATTTCGGTCGGTGCGTCGAGGAAGCTTACGCCGCAGCTTTTGAGCTTCTCGATGTTTTCCGGCTTGAACACCACGTCCCAGGAATCGATCTTGTCGATGCCCAGCGCTGCCTTGACCTTGGCCGGGTTGTAGCCGATGCCGATCGAGCCCCACATGTACGGGAACGCGTGCTTGTTGCCTTGGTCGCTGGCATCGCCAACAGCCTTGAGCAGGTCTTCGTCGAGGTTCTTCCAGTTCGGCAGCTTGGACTTGTCCAGCTCTTGGTAAACACCGGCCTTGATCTGCTTGGCGAGGAAGTTATTGGAAGGCACCACGATGTCGTAACCGGACTTGCCGGCCAGCAGCTTGGCTTCCAGGGTTTCGTTGCTGTCGAAGACGTCATAGACGACTTTGATCCCGGTGGCTTTTTCGAAGTTGGCCACGGTGTCCGGGGCGATGTAGTCGGACCAGTTGTAGACGTGCAACACCTTGTCGTCCGCCTGAACCGCAGCCGCCATGACTCCCATCAGGGACATGGCGAGCAGAGTCTTGCCAGCGAGCTTTTTGCCTAATGCCTTCATGCGTTAATGCTCCAAATTTTTCTTTTTTGAACCACTTTGTTCAGCGGCCGAACCCGGACAACTGGAACCGCGGCTAGTCTGGCAAGATCCGAGGCGGTCTTTCAAGAAAAGACCAGCCTTTCTGACAGCTTTAAGCGCGAGCGCCACGGCTCCCCCGCTCAAAGCCTAGCACTTAGCCCTGCAACGCACTGAGGGTCAGGTCCAGACACTTGCGTGCCTTTGTAACCAGCTCATCGATTTCCGCTTTGCTGATCACCAGCGGCGGCGCAATGATCATGGTGTCGCCCACAGCGCGCATGATCAGGCCGTTGTCGAAGCAGAACTGGCGGCAGATCATGCCGACGCCCTTGCCTTCGTAACGCTTGCGCGTGGCCTTGTCCTGCACCAGCTCGATCGCGCCCAACAGACCGACTCCGCGAACTTCACCCACCAACGGGTGATCGTTCAGTTCCCGCAGACGTTTCTGCAAATACGGTGCCGTTTCGTTGTGCGCGTTCTCGATAATTTTTTCATCACGCAAGATGCGGATGTTTTCCAGGCCCACCGCTGCTGCCACCGGGTGACCGGAGTAAGTGAAGCCGTGATTGAAATCGCCGCCTTCATTGAGCACCGCCACCACGGAGTCGCGAACGATCAGGCCACCCATCGGGATGTAGCCGGAGGTCAGGCCTTTGGCGATGGTCATCATGTCCGGCTTGAGATCGTAAAAATCACTGCCGAACCACTCACCGGTACGACCGAAACCGCAAATCACTTCGTCGGCGACGAAGAGGATGTCGTACTTGGCGAGGATTTCCTTGATGCGCGGCCAGTAGCTGTCGGGCGGAATGATCACGCCGCCGGCGCCCTGGATCGGCTCGGCAATAAAGGCACCGACGTTGTCGACGCCGACTTCGAGAATCTTCTCTTCCAGCTGATTGGCCGCCCAGATACCGAACTCTTCCGGGGACATATCGCCGCCTTCGGCGAACCAGTACGGCTGCGCGATGTGGACGATGCCCGGGATCGGCAAGTCGCCTTGTTCATGCATATACGTCATGCCACCGAGACTCGCGCCGGCCACGGTCGAACCGTGATAACCGTTCTTGCGGCTGATGATGACTTTCTTGTTCGGCTGGCCCTTGATCGCCCAGTAGTGGCGGACCATACGCAGCATGGTGTCGTTGCCTTCGGAACCGGAACCGGTGAAGAACACGTGGTTCATGCCTTGCGGTGCCACGTCGGCAATGGCCTTGGCCAGTTCCAGCGCCGGCGGGTGCGCGGTCTGGAAGAACAGGTTGTAGTACGGCAGTTCGCGCATCTGTTTGGCAGCCGCGTCGGCCAGCTCATCGCGACCATAACCGATGGCCACACACCACAGACCGGCCATGCCGTCGAGAATCTTGTTGCCTTCGCTGTCCCACAGGTAAACGCCCTTGGCGTTGGTGATGATCCGCGGGCCTTTCTCTTTCAGCTGCTTGAAGTCGCTGAACGGGGCCAGGTGATGATCATTGCTGAGTGCTTGCCACTCGCGGGTTTGCGGGTTGTTGCTGGTCATGCCAATTCTCCTTGTTATCGGTGAAGGCGCGGCCGGTGAGGACCGCGCCCGGCGTATCAGACGGCGAAGAGCAGGTACTCACGCTCCCAGGAACTGATCACGCGCTTGAAGTTTTCATGCTCGGCCCGTTTTACCGCGACGTAGCCAGTGATGAAGGTTTTGCCCAGGTACTTCTCGATGGTCGCGCTGTTTTCCATACGCTCCAGCGCATCTTCGATGGTCAGCGGCAGGCGCAGGTTGCGGCGCTCGTAACCACGGCCCACCACTGGCGCGCTCGGGTTGAGGCCTTCGACCATGCCGATATAGCCGCAGAGCAGGCTCGCGGCGATCGCCAGGTACGGGTTGGCGTCAGCGCCCGGCAGGCGGTTTTCCACACGGCGGTTCTGCGGGCCGGCATCCGGTACGCGCAGGCCGACGGTGCGGTTTTCTTCGCCCCACTCGACGTTCACCGGTGCCGAGGTGTCCGGCAGGAAGCGGCGGAACGAGTTGACGTTCGGCGCGAACAGCGGGAGCAATTCCGGAATCAGCTTCTGCAAACCACCGATGTGGTGCAGGAACAACTGGCTCATGGTCCCGTCTTCATTAGAGAAGACGTTCTTGCCGGTCTCGATGTCGATGATGCTCTGGTGCAAGTGCATCGCACTGCCCGGCTCGCCGGTCATCGGTTTGGCCATAAATGTCGCGGCTACATCGTGCTTGAGCGCGGCTTCGCGCATGGTGCGTTTGAACACCAGGATCTGGTCGGCCAGCGACAGTGCGTCGCCGTGACGGAAGTTGATTTCCATCTGCGCCGTGCCGTCTTCGTGGATCAGCGTGTCGAGATCCAGCTCCTGCAGTTCGCACCAGTCGTAGACGTCCTCGAACAGAGGGTCGAATTCGTTCGCCGCTTCGATCGAGAACGACTGACGACCGATTTCCGGACGGCCCGAGCGACCAATCGGCGGCTGCAACGGATAGTCAGGGTCGTCGCTGCGCTTGGTCAGGTAGAACTCCATCTCCGGCGCCACGATCGGCTGCCAGCCTTTGTCAGCATAGAGCTTGAGAACTTTCTTGAGGACGTTGCGCGGCGACAGCTCGATCGGGTTGCCTTGCTTGTCGTAGGTGTCGTGGATCACCTGCGCGGTCGGCTCGATGGCCCACGGCACCATGTACACCGCGTTCTGGTCAGGGCGGCAGATCATGTCGATGTCGGCCGGGTCGAGCAGTTCGTAATAGATGTCGTCTTCGACGTAGTCGCCGGTCACGGTCTGCAACAGCACGCTTTCTGGCAGACGCATGCCTTTTTCGGCGATGAACTTGTTGGTCGGCGAGATCTTGCCCCGGGTGATACCGGTCAAGTCGGCGATCATGCATTCGACTTCTGTGATCTTGTGGTCTTTCAACCAATCGGTGAGCTGGTCGAGGTTGTTACTCATAAATGCCTCTGGGCTGAGTCTCCTGACAGAATGTCAGGCAAAGTTTGACGCTTGGAGCGTCGCGTTAAAGGGGGCTTGCTCGCGCAGTACCGGCTTACGCCCGGCACCGCGCATAGACAATGAAAGAGGAGCTTACCTGCCCTTTACGCTGGCGTTGCATTTCCTGTGCACAGTCCAGGCGTGCAGAATCATGAGCACGGCTGGGCAAGCGGCACAGGCTTTGAGGGTGAAAGCGATCTATATTGGAAGGGGACGCCATAAACAGGATGCTTTCCCGTACGTCCAGAATATCGGACGCTGGCGTTTGAACGGCCATGGACGGGAATATCGTCGGCAACTGGCGAGCCATGCTGGCTGCGCTACGGACGGATTGGTCGCCACTGATGTGATGAGCATGCAGACCGGACTGTTGCGAGCAGTCGGTGATGCCGATTAACGGCAGGCGAGACATGAAGCACCCCGGTATTATTGCTGTTATGGGTTTGATCCGAGCTTAGCCTTGTTCATTTTTTTACACAACACCCCCGTAAAAAATACAACACGGCCTGCTCAAGCCCGCGGGTGCACAGTCTTCCAGGGACAAAAAAACGCCCGAAAGTGCCCCATAAATGCCCTTGCAGCGCTTTTTTAGGGCAAAAAAGGCCTCGCTTGACTTCGGCAGGCCGTTCGGGTTGACTGAAACCAGAAAAGATCAATGATTGATATTTTTAACAACAAAGGTGTTGCATCATGTCGGTACCCCCGCGTGCCGTTCAGCTTAACGAAGCGAACGCGTTCCTTAAGGAACATCCTGAGGTTCTGTACGTTGACCTTCTGATTGCGGATATGAATGGTGTGGTGCGCGGCAAGCGCATCGAACGCACCAGCCTCCACAAGGTTTACGAGAAAGGCATCAACCTGCCGGCCTCTCTATTTGCTCTGGATATCAATGGCTCTACGGTGGAAAGCACCGGCCTGGGCCTGGACATCGGCGACGCCGATCGTATCTGCTATCCAATCCCCGATACCCTGTGCAACGAGCCATGGCAGAAACGCCCGACCGCGCAACTGTTGATGACCATGCACGAACTCGAAGGCGACCCATTCTTCGCCGATCCGCGCGAAGTGCTCCGTCAAGTTGTTGCAAAGTTTGACGAGCTGGGCCTGACCATCTGCGCCGCATTCGAACTCGAGTTCTACCTGATCGACCAGGAAAACGTGAACGGCCGCCCTCAGCCGCCACGCTCGCCGATCTCCGGCAAACGCCCGCACTCGACGCAGGTCTACCTGATCGACGACCTCGACGAATACGTCGACTGCCTCCAGGACATTCTAGAAGGTGCCAAAGAGCAAGGCATCCCTGCCGACGCCATCGTCAAGGAAAGTGCCCCGGCGCAGTTCGAAGTGAACCTGCACCACGTCGCCGACCCGATCAAGGCCTGCGACTACGCGGTACTGCTCAAGCGTCTGATCAAGAACATCGCCTACGACCATGAAATGGACACCACCTTCATGGCCAAGCCTTATCCGGGCCAGGCCGGTAATGGTCTGCACGTACACATTTCGATTCTGGATAAAGAAGGCAAAAACATTTTTGCCAGCGAGGATCCCGAGCAGAACGCCGCGCTGCGTCACGCGATCGGCGGTGTGCTCGAGACCCTGCCCGCGCAGATGGCTTTCCTCTGCCCGAACGTCAACTCGTACCGCCGTTTCGGCGCGCAGTTCTATGTACCGAACTCGCCTTGCTGGGGTCTGGACAACCGCACCGTGGCGATTCGCGTACCGACCGGCTCGTCTGATGCCGTGCGTATCGAACACCGCGTCGCCGGTGCCGACGCCAACCCTTACCTGCTGATGGCTTCGGTACTGGCCGGCGTGCACCACGGTCTGACCAACAAGATCGAGCCGGGCGCGCCAGTCGAAGGCAACAGCTACGAGCAGAACGAGCAAAGCCTGCCGAACAACTTGCGCGATGCCCTGCGTGAGCTGGACGACAGCGAGGTGATGGCCAAGTACATCGATCCGAAGTACATCGATATCTTCGTCGCCTGCAAGGAAAGCGAGCTGGAGGAGTTCGAACACTCCATCTCCGACCTTGAGTACAACTGGTATCTGCATACCGTTTAAGCGGTTGCAGCTTCAGGAAAGAACGCCGTTGGCTGATTTAGCCAACGGCGTTTTTTTTTGGCCGCCTGCGGCGGATCGCTGGCAAGCCAGCTCCCACAGGGATTTTCTGCGCACATAAATCCCGGTTCACTGAAGATCACTGTGGGAGCTGGCTTGCCAGCGATGGCGGCCGACAAGACAACACAGGAACCGGCTCGTACAATGCCCGCTGCCCCGCAGGAGACTTTCATGACGCGACCCGCCCCCGTCCGCAAACCCCGTGCCCGCAGCCAGGCGCGCATCGACTCGATACTCGACGCCGCGCGCACATTACTGGCGGCCGAGGGTGTGGCGAGTCTGTCGATCTATAGCGTCGCCGAGCGCGCGCAGATTCCGCCCTCCTCCGTGTACCACTTCTTCGCCAGTGTGCCGGCGCTGCTTGAGGCACTGACGGCAGATGTACACGCGGCGTTCCGCGCCTGCCTGCAAGCGCCGATCGATCATGACGCGCTGCGTGACTGGCGAGATCTGTCGCGACTGGTCGAGCAACGGATGCTGGAGATCTACGACGAAGATGCGGCGGCGCGCCAGTTGATCCTCGCCCAACACGGCTTGACCGAAGTGACCCAGGCTGACCGTCAGCACGACATAGAACTGGGCGACCTGATGCACAAGCTGTTCGATCATCACTTCGAGTTGCCGAGGCTGCCGGAGGATGTCGATGTATTCGCCCTGGCGATGGAGTTGGGTGACCGGGTTTATGCGCGCTCGGTGCAGCAACATGGGCAAATCACGCCGCGCATGGCCGAGGAAGGGATGCGGGTGTTTGATGCCTATATCGGCCTGTATCTGCCACCGTATCTGCCCAAGCGTTGAGCCATGATCGTTCCCACGCTCTGCGTGGGAACGATCGCCAGGCACAAAAAACCCCGAAGGGCTCACGCCCTTCGGGGTTGTTTTTTACTCACCGGCTTACAACTTGGCGATCGACACCTCGGTGGATTTCACAAAGGCGATCACTTCGCTGCCGACCACCAGTTCCAGCTCTTTGACCGAGCGGGTGGTGATCACCGAAGTAACGATGCCGGAAGCGGTCTGCACGTCGATTTCCGACAGCACGTCGCCGAGGACGATTTCCTTGATCGAGCCTTTGAACTGGTTACGGACGTTGATGGCTTTGATAGTCATGGCAATGATTCCTGTCGTTTGCTTGAGTTATTGAGCCCAACGCAGTTGCGTAGGCAGTGGTGAAACAGGTTCCGGCGCCGGCGGTTCGCCGGGCAGGGAGAGAACACGGTTAAGCACTTCGGTTTCCAGCGCTGCCAGCCGATGCGAACCACGCACTCGCGGCCGCGGCAGTTCCACATGCAGATCGAGGCCGACTTCGCCGTCCTCGATCAGAATCACCCGGTCGGCAATCGCCACCGCTTCGCTGACGTCGTGGGTCACCAGCAGCACGGTGAAGCCGTGTTGCTGCCAGAGACGTTCGATCAATTGCTGCATTTCAATGCGGGTCAGCGCGTCCAGTGCGCCGAGCGGTTCGTCGAGCAATAGCAGACGCGGTTGATGGATCAGCGCACGGGCCAGCGCAACGCGTTGCTTTTGTCCGCCCGACAACGCTGCCGGCCATTCATTGGCGCGATCCGCCAGCCCCACCGCGTCCAGTGCTTCGAGAGCTTTCGGGCGCCAGTTGCCTTTAAGGCCCAAGCCGACGTTGTCGATGATCTTTTTCCACGGCAGCAGACGCGCTTCCTGGAACATCAATCGGGTGTCTTCCCGCGCATCGCTCAGCGGCGCAGAGCCGGCCAGCAAGTCACCGCCCGTTGGTTGATCGAGGCCGGCGAGCAAGCGCAGCAAGGTACTTTTGCCGCAACCACTGCGCCCGACCACAGCGACGAATTGCCCTGCCGGAATGTGCAGATCGATGTCACGCAGCACCTGCCGCGCGCCGAAGGTTTTCTGCAGGTTGCGCACCGCCAGCGGGATCCCGCGCAGCAGGCGTGGAGGTTGTTGAGCAGTCATGCCGCACCTCCTTTGGCAACCTGATAGGCCGGGTGCCAGCGCAACCACACACGTTCAAGGCCACGCGCCGCAAGGTCAGCGAGTTTGCCGAGCACCGCGTAAAGCAGGATCGCCAGCACCACCACGTCGGTCTGCAAAAACTCCCGGGCGTTCATCGCCAGGTAGCCGATGCCCGAGCTGGCGGAAATGGTTTCGGCGACGATCAGCGTCAGCCACATAAAGCCCAGCGCGAAGCGCACACCGACCAGAATCGAAGGCAGCGCACCCGGCAGAATCACCTGCCAGAACAGGCTGAAACCGCTCAGGCCATAACTGCGCGCCATCTCCACCAGCGCCGGATCGACGTTGCGGATGCCGTGATAAGTGTTGAGGTAGATCGGGAACAACGTGCCCAACGCCACCAGAAAAATCTTCGCCGACTCATCGATGCCGAACCACAGGATCACCAGCGGAATCAGCGCCAGGTGCGGCACGTTGCGGATCATCTGCACCGAGCTGTCGAGCAGGCGTTCGCCCCATTTCGACAGGCCGGTGATGAAACCCAAGACCAGACCGATGCTGCCGCCGATGGTGAAACCGAGCGCCGCGCGCCAGCCGCTGATCGCCAGGTGCGTCCAGATTTCGCCGCTGCGCACCAGGCTCACGCCGGCTTCGATCACGGCCACCGGTGCCGGCAGAATCCGTGTCGACAACCAACCCGCCGACACTGACAACTGCCACACCGCCAGCAGCAATACCGGCAACGCCCAGGGCGCGAGGCTGTGAATGATTTTCTTCATGGCGCGCCTCAGCTCTGCGACGCGGCTTTGGGAAGAATGTCGTTGGCGACCATCTCGCCGAACGGGCTGACATAACCGGCGCTTTTCGGCAGTTCCGGACGCTCGATGTCGAGGTGCGGGAACAGCAGTTCGGCGACGCGATACGACTCTTCGAGGTGTGGATAACCGGAGAAGATAAAGGTGTCGATGCCCAGATCGGCGTACTCCTTCACGCGCGCTGCGACGGTCGGGCCATCGCCAACCAGCGCCGTACCGGCACCGCCGCGTACCAGGCCAACACCGGCCCACAGGTTCGGGCTGACTTCGAGATTGTCGCGGCTGCCGCCGTGCAGTGCGGCCATGCGTTGCTGGCCGACCGAATCGAAACGCGCCAGCGAAGCCTGAGCTCGAGCGATGGTGTCGTCGTCCAGATGCGAAATCAGCCGATCCGCCGCTTGCCACGCCTCAGCATTGGTTTCGCGGACGATCACGTGCAGACGAATGCCGAAGCGTACGGTGCGGCCGAGCTTGGCGGCTTTGGCGCGAACCTGTGCGATCTTCTCGGCCACTGCTGCTGGCGGCTCACCCCAGGTCAGGACCATTTCCACTTGTTCGGCAGCCAAGTCCTGCGCCGCTTCCGACGAGCCACCGAAGTACAACGGCGGACGCGGTTGCTGGATCGGCGGATAGAGCAGCTTCGCGCCTTTCACGCTGATGTGCTGACCGTCGTAATCCACGGTTTCGCCTTCGAGCACACGGCGCCAGATGCGAGTGAACTCCACCGAGGCTTGATAGCGTTCTTCGTGGCTGAGAAACAGACCGTCGCCTGCCAACTCTTCCGGGTCGCCACCGGTGACCAGATTGAACAGCGCACGGCCGCCGGACAGACGATCCAGCGTGGCGGCCTGCCGCGCTGCCACCGTCGGGGAAATGATCCCGGGGCGCAGGGCAACGAGGAATTTCAAACGCTGGGTCACCGGGATCAGCGACGCTGCCACCAGCCACGAGTCTTCGCAGGAACGGCCGGTGGGGATCAGCACACCGCCGAAGCCCAGACGATCCGCCGCTTGCGCGACCTGTTGCAGATAACCGTGGTCGACGGCGCGAGCGCCTTCGGCGGTGCCAAGGTAATGGCCGTCGCCGTGGGTGGGCAGGAACCAGAAGATATTGAGGCTCATGGAGTGGTCTCCTTGGGGATTCGAATTACTGCGCTTTAGCCACAGCGGCCGGTGGGGTCCAGATCACATCCTTGATGCTCAATGGCTTGGGAATCAGCTTGAGCTGGAAGAACGTGTCAGCGATTTTCTGTTGCGCGGCGACCACTTCCGGGGTCAGGAACAGCGCGCCGTAACCCTGGCGTTTCACCGAAGTCAGGGTGATGTCCGCCGGCAGACCGAGCAGTGGCGCAACTTGTTGAGTCACGTCTTCAGGATTGGCTTTGGACCACTCGCCAACGGCGCGTACTTCTTCCACGAGGGTCTTGATCACCTCAGGATTTTTCTGCGCGTAAGGCTTGGTCGCGAGATAGAACTGGTGGTTGTCGACGATGCCTTTGCCGTCGCGCAGGGTGTGTGCTTGCAGTTGTTTCTCGGCGGCGGCCTGGTACGGATCCCAGATAACCCAGGCGTCGACGCTGCCACGCTCGAACGCGGCGCGAGCATCGGCGGGCGGCAGGAATACGGTTTGAATGTCGCTGTATTTGAGGCCGGCGTCTTCCAGTGCGCGCACCAGCAGGTAGTGCACGTTGGAACCTTTGTTCAGAGCGACTTTCTTGCCTTTGAGATCGGCCACCGATTTGATCGGCGAATCTTTCGGCACGAGGATCGCTTCGCTGTTCGGCGCTGGTGGTTCATAAGCGACATAAAGCAAATCGGCGCCGGCAGCCTGAGCAAAAACTGGCGGAGTTTCGCCGGTGACACCGAAGTCGATCGAGCCGACGTTCAGGCCTTCGAGCAGTTGCGGGCCACCGGGGAATTCAGTCCATTGCACGTCGACGCCTTGGGCGGCCAGACGCTTTTCCAAAGTGCCTTTGGCTTTGAGCAGCACCAGCGTGCCGTACTTCTGATAACCGATCCGCAATGTCTCGGCTTGAGCTTGAGTGATGGCGCCGAAGGTGACAGCCGCAGCAAACAGAGCGACCAGACCACGACGCAAAAATACAGTGCGCATAGCGCTCTCCTTTTTGCTGTTGGGTTTTGGCTGCACCTGCTTGGCCGTTAGCGGCTGAGTAAGGTGAGTTACATCAAGTTCGGGTGTGGCTTAAATGCTCCAGCGAGCACTCAATAAACGTTCATTCAACAGGCCCGGTTCCAGCGGTTTCGGGCGGCGGGCCATGGCACCGACAAACTGATCCAGCGCTTCATGCAGACGCTGCTCCAGCGCCGGTGCCAGTTGCGCCGCAGCACTGCCTTCGCCGTAAGCGATCTGGCTGTCCTCGGCGAAAATCCCCTGAAGCATTTCCTGGGCTTTCAACGCCGACAAAACAGGCTTGAGCGCGTAGTCGACCACCAGCATGTGGGCGATGCTGCCGCCAGTGGCCATCGGCAAGACAATCTTGTGGTTCAGGGCGCGCTCGGGCAACAGATCCAGCAGCGTTTTCAACGCGCCGGAGAACGACGCTTTGTAAACCGGCGTGGCGATCAGCAGGCCGTCGGCATTTTCAATCTGTTGCAGCAGGTCGAGCACTTTCGGGCTATCGAAGCGGGCATGGAGCAGGTCTTCAGCCGGAAAGTCGCGCACCTGATAACTCACCACTTCCACGCCTTGCTGCTGCAACCAACGTTGCGAGCGCTCCAGCAGCACTCCGGAACGGGAGCGCAGGCTGGGACTGCCACCGAGTGAGACGACCAGCATTGAGACCATTCCTTAAGCGTTACAGGCGATTCGCGGGTTGCGATCTCGCTTCGATGGAGTGACCTTACCAGCTGATTTATATATCCATAAATCATATTTATTCATTTGGTTATTCGTTTTAGAGATATACATTTCAACAAACTGCGGGCGAAAAAAAAGGCCGTCGAAACGGCCTGAAATCCCCTGCTTTGTGGCTACACGCTGATCATTCCCACGCTCTGCGTGGGAATGAATCCATGGACGCTCCGCGTCCACTGTGACGCGGAGCGTCACGGGCGGCATTCCCACGCGGACGGTTCGACGCCTCGACGTGGGAACGATCTGCCCAATAAGATCACTTGTTCGGCTGTGGCGTCAGACGCAGATACGGTTTCACCGCGCGATAGCCCTTCGGAAAGCGCTGCTTGATCTCGTCCTCATCCTTGAGCGACGGCACGATCACCACCTCTTCACCGTCCTGCCAGTTGGCCGGGGTGGCCACCTTGTAGTTGTCGGTGAGCTGCAGCGAATCGATTACACGCAGAATCTCGTGGAAGTTGCGCCCGGTGCTCGCCGGATAGGTGATGGTCAGGCGGATCTTTTTGTTCGGGTCGATCACGAACAGCGAACGCACGGTCAGCGTATCGTTGGCGTTCGGGTGAATGAGGTCATACAGATCAGAGACTTTGCGATCGGCATCGGCCAGGATCGGGAAGTTGACGACGGTGTTCTGGGTTTCGTTGATGTCTTCGATCCACTTGTGGTGCGAATCCACCGGGTCGACCGACAGCGCGATGGCTTTGACACCGCGTTTGCTGAACTCATCCTTGAGCTTGGCGGTGAAGCCCAGCTCAGTGGTGCACACCGGGGTGAAGTCCGCCGGGTGGGAGAACAGCACGCCCCAGCTATCGCCCAGCCATTCGTGGAAACGAATCTTGCCGGCGCTGGAATCCTGTTCGAAATCGGGGGCGATGTCGCCGAGTCTGAGGCTCATGGTGCTGCTCCTGATGAGTTGTTCGAGACCTCAACTGTAGCCCGGGATTTGCCATCGTGAAAAAGAATAAATAACTAGATATCTAGATCATTATTGAATATTAAACATCTGTTCACTGGACGCTCGACGGCATCCCGACGAACATCGCTCACAAGGTTCGAGAAGGCCTTGAGTTGCTGTAAAGAGGGGAATTTCGGGGCAGGCTTACGGGGGTGAGCCTGACTCGAAAACGCAAAAGCCCCGTCCGGCGCGATGCCGGACGGGGCTTTTTTTACATCCGCGAATCGAGACGCGCTATTACAGCAGCGGGATCGAGTAGCTGACGATCAGGCGGTTTTCGTCCTGCGAACGGGTGCTCGGCAGATCGGTGCGCCATACAGCGTTTTTCCACATCAGGCCGACGTTCTTGAACGGACCTTCCGGTACAACGTAACCGATGGTGAAGTCGCGTTCCCACTCGGAACTGTTCGAACCGTTCTCACGACCGTTGGTGCCAACGGTATCGATCGAATCGCCTTTGAGGTAAACGACACCGGCGGTCAGGCCAGGTACGCCGACTTTAGCGAAGTCATACGAGTAGCGAGCTTGCCAGGTTTTCTCGCCGGCACGGCCGAACTTCTGGATCTGCATGTCGGTGATGGTGTAGTTCGACGAGCCGTCGCCCTGGTTCAGCCAAGGGAAGTCGCTGCTGCCATTGGAAACCTGGTAACCGCCACCGAAGGTGTGGCCTTCAACGGTGTACAGGAACAGGCCGCTGTACAGGTTGTTGTCGACTTCACCGCGACCGTTACGCACGCCGGTGTAGTTACCGGTGCTGTAGTAGGCTGGATCGGTACCGTTTTTGCCGTCATCGGAGCTGTTGAAGTAACGGAAATCGGATTTCAATACGCCCGGGCCGATTGCCCAGTTGTGAACCAGACCCAGGAAGTGCTGCTTGTAGAAGTCTTCCAGGTTGCCGTAGTAGTACTGGGCAGTCAGGTCTTTGGTGATCTTGTAGTCACCACCGGCGTAGATGAATTTGTTGCTGTCACGGAACGCAGTACCACGGGTGTTTGCACCGCTGATGGACAGGTTTTCGTTGTTGCTGGAGTTACGACCTTTCGCAGCTTCGATCTGACCGCCGACCAGAGTCAGGTCCTTGATTTCGCCGGAAGTGATCTGGCCACCCTGCCAGGTTTGTGGCAGCAGACGACCGTCGTTGGTCACGATGACCGGGTTCTTCGGCTGCAGAGTACCCAGCTTCAGTTCAGTCTGGGAGATCTTGGCTTTGGCAGTCAGACCCAGGCTGGAGAAGTTGTCCACCGCTTTGCCGTTGGACTCGCTCGGGAACACAGTGCCGCCGTAAGCGGTACCGCTGTTGCCGTTAGTGCCGCCGCCCGAATCCAGACGTACGCCCAGCAGGCCGATGGCATCGATACCGAAACCTACGGTGCCTTGGGTATAACCGGAGATGAAACGCAGATCGAAGCCTTGGCCCCACTCTTCGTTCTTGTTGGCGCCAGCGCCATCACGGTTATCGGTGTTGATGTAGAAGTTACGCAGCCCCAAGGTAGCTTTGCTGTCTTCGATGAAACCGGCGGCGCCTGCCTGCTGCGCCATAACCCCTACGGCCACAGCCAGGGCCAAGGTGGACTTGTTCATGTAAAGCTCCTCTCGTTTCTAATTCTTGTGTTCCTGGCCCGGGGTCTGATGCCCTGGGTCCTAAGATGCGCGATTAGCGCCAGACCGTGACCGACAAGTCAATCGTAACCTTGTGTGTCTACGACCAAGGTCTAATCGCAGTGATTTGGTCCGTGCAGAGTAAAGATTTCCTGATAAACCCAAAAAGAATTTATTCATTCTTTTTCATATCATTTCGGAATATGGCCATTATCTTGCCACCTCCGCCGGGAAACAGCGTATCGGCGACTAAGCTCATTCCTAAATGGTATTTGTTAGCCTTTTTTTATATCGATTAGCTTTGGCGTAACCCCGAATCGTCAAACCCTATCGAAAAGGCGACGCCATGATGGCCAAACGCGCACTATCTAGTCAATTTGTTACAGTTTGTGTGTCAGCGCTGATTTCTTTTTCCGCGCATGCCGCCAACCTCACAGTGGGGTATCAAACCGGTATCGACCCGAGCAAAGTCCCCCAGGCCGACGGCGTCTACGAGAAAACCATTGGCGAGAAAATCGACTGGCGTCGCTTCAACAGCGGCCCGGAAGTTGTGACAGCCATTGCTTCGGGTGACGTGCAGATCGGCAACCTCGGTTCCAGCCCGTTGGCCGCGGCGGCTTCGCGCAATCTGCCGATTGTGGCGTTCATCGTTTCGGCGCAGATCAATGCCGCCGAAGCGCTAGTGGTGCGCAATGGCAGCGGTATCAACACCCCCCAGGACCTGGTCGGCAAAACCATCGCCACACCTTTCGTTTCGACCTCACACTACAGCCTGCTCGGCGCCCTCAAGCATTGGGGCCTGGACGCCTCGAAAGTCAAAGTGGTGAACCTGCAACCAGCAGAGATCGCAGCGGCGTGGAAGCGTGGCGATATCGATGGCGCATTTGTCTGGTCGCCGGCGCTGGGGGAAATCCGCAAGACCGGCAAGACCCTGACCGATGCCGCGCAGGTCGGCCAGTGGGGCGCGCCGACCTTCGAGGTCTGGGTCGCGCGCAAGGATTTTGCCGAGAAGCATCCTGAGGTTGTCGCAAAGTTCGCCAAGGTCACGCTCGACTCATTCGCCGATTACGCCGCACACAAAGACCGCTGGACGGCTGACTCGGTGCCGGTACAGAAAATCGCCAAACTGACCGGTGCCAATGCCGCTGATGTGCCGGAATTGCTGGCAGGTTCAGCGTTCCCGGACGCAAAGGCGCAGCAAACCACGGCGCTGCTGGATGGCGGCACGGCGAAAGCGATTGGCGAGACGGCGAAGTTTTTGAAGGAACAGGGCAAGGTTGAAACGGTGCTGCCGGATTATTCACCCTACGTCAGCGCCAAATTCATCACCGAGTAATTGATCGTTCCCGCGCTCTGCGTGGGAATGCAGCCCGGGACGCTCCGCGTCCCATCAAAAGCCGAACGCGGAGCGTCCGTTGAGGCATTCCCACGCAGAGCGTGGGAACGATCGAATGGACCAACTCGGTTAAAGGGTTTTTTCGAAGATCTTCGAATTACGCTGAAAGTTGTACAGCGAAGCCCGCGCCGCCGGCAGGCGCTCAACGCTGCTCGGCTCGAAACCACGCTCACGGAACCAGTGCGCGGTGCGCGTGGTGAGGACGAACAAGGTCTTCAAACCCTGCGCCCGTGCTCGGGTTTCGATGCGCTCCAGCAATTCATCACCGCGACCGCCATGGCGGTACTCCGGGTTCACTGCCAGGCACGCCAGTTCACCGGCATCCGAATCGGCAATCTGATACAGCGCCGCACAGGCGATGATCATGCCTTCACGCTCGACCACGCTGAACTGCTCGATCTCGCGCTCCAGCACTTCGCGCGAACGACGCACCAGAATCCCCTGCTCTTCCAGCGGACTGATCAAGTCGAGCAAGCCGCCGACGTCTTCAATCGCCGCCTCGCGGACCAGTTCGAATTGCTCCTGCGCGACCAGCGTGCCGCCACCGTCACGGGTGAACAGCTCGGTCAGCAGCGCGCCGTCTTCGGCGTAGCTGACGATATGGCTGCGCGCCACGCCGCCACGGCAAGCCTCGGCGGCAGCATCGAGCAGTTCTGCCTGATAGTTGCTGCCCAAACGCTGCAAGTGTGCCGGCACTTGCTGTGGACGCAGCTCGCGCACGAGTTTGCCGTTCTCGTCGATCAGACCGAGGTCAGCACCGAACAGCAGCAACTTGTCCGCGCCCAGGTCGATGGCGGCGCGGGTCGCGACGTCTTCGCAGGCGAGGTTGAAGATTTCACCGGTCGGCGAGTAGCCCAACGGCGACAGCAACACGATCGAGCGCTCATCGAGTAGACGGTTGATGCCTTTGCGGTCGACCCGGCGCACTTCGCCGGTGTGGTGATAGTCGACGCCTTCCAGCACGCCGATCGGCCGCGCGGTAACAAGGTTGCCGCTAGCCACGCGCAAACGCGAGCCCTGCATCGGCGACGAAGCCATGTCCATCGACAGCCGCGCTTCGATGGCGATGCGCAACTGGCCGACCGCGTCGATCACACATTCCAGGGTCGCGGCATCGGTGATGCGCATGCCGTGGTGGTAATGCGGGGTCAGGCCACGCGCGGCGAGGCGGGTTTCGATCTGTGGACGCGAACCGTGCACCAGCACCAGACGCACGCCAAGGCTATGCAGCAGAACAATGTCGTGGACGATGTTGCCGAAGTTCGGATGCTCCACGCCATCGCCGGGCAGCATGACGACGAAGGTGCAGTCGCGGTGGGCATTGATGTAAGGGGACGCGTGACGAAGCCAGTTAACGTATTCGGGCATGAACCTGGGCCTGTAATAAATAGCAGCCTAAAAAGGGGCGAAACGGAAAACGCACAGCGGGCTGATGGTTATCGTCGGAACAGGCTTGGCGACACGCGCGCTCTCCTCATGAATACGGGTTGGAATGCTGGCAATTTACAGCGATTGGTCAGACAAAACATAGATCCCTTGTAGGAGTGAGCCTGCTCGCGATAGCGGAGTTTCAGTCAATACCTCCGGGACTGTCTCACCGCTATCGCGAGCAGGCTCACTCCTACAAAGGGTCACTTGGGATCCTTTGACGTTGGTGCACCTGTCAGACAGTAATGTTCAATCAGTTGCCGTAATAGATGCACGGTAGGCTGCAAACGTGACATTTCAAGGTACTCGCCGGGTTGATGCGCACAGGCGATGTCGCCAGGGCCGAGCACAATGGTTTCGCAGCCTAGGCGCTGAAGATAAGGCGCTTCGGTGCCGAACGCCACTGCTTCGGCACTGTGACCGGTGAGCTTTTCAGCGATGCGCACCAGTTCGGCGTCTTCAGACTGCTCGAACGACGGCACTTCCGGGAACAGCGGTTTGTAATCAATCTTCACCTGATGCCGCTCGGCCACCGGGTTGAGCTTGCGCAGAATCTCCGCGCGCAGGACTTTCGGGTCCATGCCCGGCAATGGCCGCAGATCGAACTCCAGCGAACACTGGCCGCAGATACGGTTTGGGTTGTCGCCGCCATGAATGCAGCCGAAATTCATCGTCGGCTGCGGCACGCTGAACTGCGGATTGTTGAATTCACGCTGCCACAACAGGCGTAAACCGCGCAGTTCGCCGATGGCATCGTGCATCGCTTCGAGTGCGCTGTGGCCCAGGCGTGGATCCGACGAATGGCCGCTCTGCCCAAGGATATCGATGCGTTCCATCATGATGCCTTTGTGCATGCGGATCGGTTTCAGCCCGGTCGGCTCACCGATTACCGCTGCGCGGCCCAACGGACGCCCGGCCTCGGCCAGCGCACGGGCGCCGGACATCGAGCTTTCTTCATCGCAGGTGGCGAGGATCAGCAACGGCTGCTTGAACGGCTGATCGAGCAGCGGCAGCACCGCTTCGATGATCAGCGCGAAGAAACCTTTCATGTCGCAACTGCCCAGCCCGACCCAACGGCCATCGACTTCGGTGAGTTTCAGCGGATCGGTCTGCCACAACGCATCGTCGTACGGCACCGTGTCGCTGTGCCCGGCCAGCACCAGCCCGCCGGGGCCGCTGCCGAAACTGGCGAGCAGGTTGAATTTGCCGGGGCTGACCTGCTGGATATCGCAGCTGAAACCCAGATCACCCAGCCAGCCGGCGAGCAAATCGATCACCGCGCGGTTGGATTGATCGAGGTTCGGTTGGGTACAGCTGACCGATGGCGCGGCGATCAGCGCAGCGAACTGGTCTTGCATGGACGGCAAAGGCATCGCTGACTCCAACTCCCGAATTGAAGTCCATCATAGAACCATCCGGCGTCAGGAATAAACCGCCGCAGGGCGTAGGACGAATCAGTCCTGTACACTGCACGGCCTTGGCAGCCACATATTCCCCGGCTGCGCTCCCGATCCTGGATTTTCCGGCCATGCAGAAAGAAACCGAAATCAAACTCCGCGTCAGCCGCGAAACCCTCGCCGCCCTGCGCGAGCACCCGCTACTGAAGAAACGCAACAAAAGTGGCTGGGAACGCCGTGAGTTGATGAACCAGTACTTCGACACGCCCGAGCGCGACCTGGCTCAGGCCAAAGTCGCCCTGCGCCTGCGCAAGGACGGTGACGAAGTCATTCAAACCCTCAAGACCCGTGGCCAGAGCGTTGCCGGCCTGTCCGAGCGTAATGAATACGACTGGAAGTTGCCGAAAGCCAAGCTCGACGTGAAGAAACTCGACGGCGAATGCTGGCCCGAGTCGCTGGCCGAGCTGGACAAGAAAACCCTCAAGCCGATCTTCACCACCGATTTCGTCCGCGAGCGCGCCGAAATTGCCTGGGGCCGTGGCAAAGCCAAAGTGGTTATCGAAGCCGCGCTGGATCTCGGCCACGTAGTGGTCGGCAAACAGAAAGAAGAAATCTGCGAGCTGGAACTGGAATTGCGCGAAGGCGAGCCTGCCGCGCTGCTGGAACTGGCTGCCGAGCTGGCGGAAACCCTGGCGTTGATGCCGTGTGACATCAGCAAGGCTGAGCGTGGCTATCGCCTGTACGACGCCAACAGTTACTCGCTGAGCCTGCCGGCGCCGGAGCTGACCCCGGAAACCCAACTCGACGACGCCTTCGCTGCGCTGAGCTGGCACTTGCTCGGCAGCAGCCAGCGTCTGGCTGAACAGTACCGTTTCAACGGCCACTGGCGCCTGTTGCTCGACTGGGTCGAGAACCTCGCGGAAATGCGTGCCCTGCTCAGCAGCCTCGGCCAGGCCGCGCCGCGTCAGTCGACCCACGACTTGCGCGTTGCCCTGGATGCGTTGCTGGAAGACTGGCGCCCGCTGGTGCAGGCCGGTATCGAAGACGAAGACGTGCGCAAAGCCGCGCCGGAGCAGTTCCTCGAAGAACTCGAAGACCCGCGCTGGGGCCTGTTCTCGCTGAGCACGTCACGCTGGTTGCTGGCCCGTACCTGGACCGCCGACCGCAACGTTCGTGGTAACCGTCAGGGCGGCGCGCAGTTGCACAGCTGGTTGCCACGCCTGTTGGGCGAAGAGGCCACGGCCCTGCAATTGCAGCGTTATCAGCAGCAGCCGGAAGATCTGGCTGAACAACTGCCGCGTATCGAGCGCATTCAGGTCTGGCTACACCACGCACGCAATGTGCTGGAGATCCCGGAAATGGATCGCCTGTACGGCGAGCTGAACAAGCTGGCGCAACTGGCCAACGAGCCGACGATCACTGACGAACTGCTCGACGCACGCAAGCAACAGGCGATTGCGGTTTACCAGAATCGCGCGTGGAAAATGCTCCTGCGCATGTAACACCGCTAAAAGATCGCAGCCTTCGGCAGCTCCTACAGGGTGTACACCCGCCCCATGGAGGAGCTGCCGCAGGCTGCGATCTTTTGCTTTATCGCAACACAGGCAAGCTGGTGGTGGACTTGATCTCCGATAACGCCACAATCGAATTCACTTCCTGTATCCCCGGCACCAGCGACAGCTTCTCGAAGAAGAACCGCTCATACGCCTCGATGTCCGCCGCAACAATGCGCAGTAAAAAATCCACCGCCCCCATCAATACATAACACTCCAGCACCTCCGGAAACCCGCGAATCGCTTCGGTGAACTCAGTGAAGTTCGAACGCCCGTGTGCGTTGAGTTTGATCTCGGCAAAGATCTGCGTATTCAGGCCAATTTTCTTGCGATCGAGCAAAGTCACCTGCCCGCGAATGATCCCCTCTTCTTTCATCCGCTGAATCCGCCGCCAGCACGGCGATTGCGACAGGCCGACCTGCTCGGCGATCTGCGCGCTCGAGAGCGATGCGTCCTCTTGCAGCAGGGCGAGAATCTTGCGGTCGTAACTGTCCAGCTCGCTGTGCATAGAAAAACCTCAATAACCGGATTATGCGAATTAATCTTTTCGATCAACCGTCATTAACGCCGATCATAGCCAAGAAATACCCCGCGCCGAATGTAAAAATTCCTCCAGATATTTTGGAGACTTGTCATGCCGCACCTCGAAGCCGTCACCTCCCCGCCAACCCGCGCCGATGTCTGGAACGTCAGCAACGCCCATTGCCTGGCGCAGTATCAAATCCTTGCCGAGGCTGAACCGGATCTGCTGGTGCGGGTGTTGAATCTGTTCGCGTTGCAGTTCCTCACGCCCGAGCAGGTCAACGTGCAGCGCATGGACGATCTGCTGTCGATCGACCTGGTCATGGGCGGTCTCAGTTGGCATCGCGCGCAAGTGATCGCGGAAAAACTTCGTAACCTGATCAGCGTTTGCTCGGTGAATCTGCAAAACGCCGACAGCGCTTGGGATGCGCGGACGCAAGCGGCCGGCTGACAAATCCGGCAACGCCTTTGTCGGGTAGTGGCCCAACGGTCTACCGGGCCGCGACTATCCTTTTGCGCACTGTCGTTCAAAAGGAAGCCCGCATGTCCGTTCAATTCGCCACTCAGGACCGCTGGCTGGAGCTCAATGATGTGCTGCGTGAACTGGTCGCCCAGGGTTTTATCTGCCAGGACTCGGCGGAGCAGGCGCTGAATGCGCGCCGCCGTCACGCCGCGAATGGCCAGATGCACCCGCTGGAATTCATCGCCAGCCAGCAACTGGACGACCTCAGCCGTCCGGGCAAACACCTCGACCTGGAAAGCCTGACCCTCTGGCTGGCGCAACAGGCCGGCCAGCCTTATCTGCGTATCGATCCGCTGAAAATCAACGTCGCCGCGATCACGCCGCTCATGTCCTACGCCTTCGCACAACGACACAAGATCCTCGCCGTGGCGGTCGACCGTGATGCGGTAACCGTGGCCAGCGCTCAGCCTTACGTCACCGGTTGGGAAGCGGATCTGACTCACGTGTTGAAGCTGCCGATCAAACGAGTGGTGGCCAACCCGGCGGATATCCAGCGCTTCAGCGTCGAGTTCTTCCGCCTGGCGAAATCGGTCAGCGGCGCCAGCAATGCCGATCAGCAGAGCGGTAACCTCGGCAACTTCGAACAACTGCTCAACCTCGGCGCCAGCGATCAGGAGCCGGACGCCAACGACGCGCACATCGTCAACATTGTCGACTGGCTGTTCCAGTACGCCTTCCAGCAGCGCGCCAGCGATATCCACATCGAACCGCGGCGCGAGCAAGGAACGGTGCGGTTTCGCATCGACGGCGTGTTGCACAACGTCTATCAATTTCCGCCGCAGGTGACCATGGCGATCGTCAGTCGCCTGAAAAGCCTCGGGCGGATGAACGTCGCCGAAAAGCGCAAACCGCAGGACGGCCGGGTCAAGACCAAGACTCCGGATGGCGGCGAAGTCGAACTGCGGCTTTCGACCCTGCCTACAGCGTTCGGTGAAAAAATGGTCATGCGGATCTTCGATCCGGAAGTGCTGCTCAAGGATTTCGATCAGTTGGGTTTCAGCGCCGATGACCTGAGGCGCTGGCAGGACATGACGCGCCAGCCCAACGGCATCATTCTGGTTACCGGGCCGACTGGTTCGGGCAAGACCACCACGCTCTACACCACGCTGAAAAAACTGGCGACGCCGGAAGTGAACCTTTGCACCATCGAAGACCCGATCGAAATGGTCGAGCCGGCGTTCAACCAGATGCAGGTGCAGCACAACATCGACCTGAGCTTCGCCGCCGGCGTGCGTGCGCTGATGCGACAAGACCCGGACATCATCATGATTGGCGAGATCCGTGATCTGGAAACCGCTGAAATGGCGATTCAGGCGGCGCTCACCGGGCACCTGGTGCTGTCGACGCTGCACACCAACGACGCACCCAGCGCGATCAGTCGTTTGCTCGAACTCGGCGTGCCGCACTACCTGATCAAAGCCACCGTGCTCGGCGTCATGGCCCAGCGTTTGGTGCGCACCTTGTGTCCGCATTGCAAGGCGCCACTAACGCTGGAAGACGAGGATTGGCAAACCCTGACACGCCCGTGGCAAGCGCCGCTGCCGGGCAACGCGCAACGTGCGATCGGTTGTGTGGAATGCCGCGACACCGGCTATCGCGGCCGCGCCGGTGTCTACGAAATCATGCAACTGAGCGATAGCCTCAAGGCTTTTATCACCCCGGACACCGACCTCACGACGATTCGCCGGCAGGCGTTCAAGGAAGGCATGCGCAGTTTGCGTTTGTCCGGTGCGCAAAAAGTCGCGGCAGGGCTGACGACGGTTGAGGAAGTGCTCCGGGTGACGCCGCAGAGCGAGCAGAAATAGCCCATCACGGAACTGGATCGGGGGAATGGCAATCCAACGCCCTAGTTAACCCCCAGGAGTCACCTCATCATGCGTCTCAAACTTGCTGTTGCCACACTGGCCTTGCTGTCCCTTCCCGTTGGTTCGGCCATGGCGGACAGCTTTTGGCGTAACGTCATCTCGTCCGGCGCCACCACCGGTTCGACCTACCTGACCTTCAAGGATCACAAGCTGATCATCGCCGCGCAGGACGATGCCGGCAGCTTCGTTGCCAGCGACGGCGGTATTCGTGGGCCGTATCTGGAAGCAGCGATGCAGAAAGTCCGCGCCGACAATCCGGGCCTGCAGGCGTCGGACATGGAACTGGCGAACGCGATTCTGGCGAAAAACGCCGTGGCGTCCGAGTAACAAAAAATGCCGCTCAATCGAGCGGCATTTTTTTGCCCGGATTTCAGATTCACCACAATCCCTTGTAGGAGTGAGCCTGCTCGCGATAGCGGTGTATCAGGCAAATTTTCCGGTGACTGATCCACCGCTATCGCGAGCAGGCTCACTCCTACAGGGGAACTGAGTGGACCTAAGTATCAGCGGTAGTCGTCCACCGGGACGCAGGCGCAGAACAGGTTGCGATCGCCGTAGACATTGTCGACCCGATTCACCGCCGGCCAATACTTGTGCGCTTTCGTGTGCGCATCCGGGGTAATTCCTTGCTCGATGCTGTACGGCCGCTCCCACACCCCGGTGACATCCGCCAGGGTATGCGGCGCGCGTTTCAGCGGGTTGTCCTCGGTCGGCCAGTTGCCGTTCTGCACCTCAGTGATTTCCGCGCGAATACTCAACATTGCACCAATAAATCGGTCCAGCTCTGCTTTGGATTCACTCTCGGTCGGCTCGACCATCAAAGTCCCCGGTACCGGGAATGACATGGTCGGTGCATGGAAGCCGTAATCCATCAGACGCTTGGCTACGTCTTCCTCACTGATGCCGGTCTGCGTTTTCAACGGTCGCAGGTCGAGAATGCATTCATGAGCCACACGCCCGTTGCGTCCTGTGTACAACACCGGGAACGCGCCGGATAAATGCTGCGCCAGGTAATTCGCCGCCAGGATCGCCACTTCACTGGCATCGGCCAATTGCGGCCCCATCATGGCGATGTACATCCAGCTGATCGGCAAAATGCTCGCGCTGCCCCACGGTGCTGCGCTGACGGCGCCGTTCTGCGCCAACGGCCCATCGATTGGCACCACCGGATGATTGGCGACGAACGGCGCCAGGTGCGCACGAATACCGATCGGCCCCATGCCCGGCCCACCGCCGCCATGGGGAATGCAAAAAGTCTTGTGCAAATTCATGTGCGACACGTCGGCGCCGATGTCCGCCGGCCGCGCCAGCCCGACCTGCGCATTGAGATTGGCGCCGTCCATGTACACCTGACCACCGTGTTTGTGGATAACTTCGCAGATCTCGCTGATGCCCTCCTCGTACACACCATGGGTCGACGGATAAGTCGCCATCAGGCACGACAACTTATCCCCAGCCTCGGCGGCTTTCGCTTTCAGATCCTGCAGATCGACGTTGCCCGCCTCGTCGCACTCAACGATCACCACACGCATCCCGGCCATTTGCGCCGAGGCCGGGTTGGTGCCATGGGCCGAGGACGGAATCAGGCAGATATCCCGCGCGCCCTGCTGACGGCTCTCGTGATATTTGCGGATCGCCAGCAGACCGGCGTATTCGCCCTGGGCGCCGGAGTTGGGCTGCATGCAGATCGCATCGAACCCGGTGATTGCGCAGAGCCAGCGCTCCAGTTCTTCGATCATCAACGTATAACCGACCGCCTGCTCACGCGGCACGAACGGATGCAGGTTAGCGAACTGCGGCCAGGTGATCGGGATCATTTCGCTGGTGGCGTTGAGTTTCATGGTGCAGGAGCCCAGCGGGATCATTGACTGGTTGAGCGCCAGATCCTTGTTTTCCAGTTGCTTGAGGTAGCGCAGCATCTCGGTTTCGCTGTGATGCGCGTTGAACACCGGATGACGCAGATACGGTGTTTGGCGTTGCAGGTTGTCGGGAATGCCTGAGGTCAGCGCCTCGGCGTCGAGATCGACGACGGTCAACCCATGATCAGCCCCGAGCAATACATCGAAAAGTCTGGCGACGGTGGCTTCATCGCAGGTTTCGTCGAGGCTCAGCCCTACCCGCCCACGGCCGAGAATTCTCAGGTTGATCTGCGCAGCCTGAGCACTCTCGATGATCGCCGTTTGCGCACCGCCGACGTCCAGCGTCAGCGTGTCGAAGAATTGCGCATTGATCCGGTTGATCCCTTTGCGCTCAAGTCCTGCGGCCAGAATGCAGGTCAGCCGATGGACGCGCTGGGCGATACGCTTCAAGCCTTCCGGCCCGTGATAGACCGCGTAAAAACTGGCGATGTTGGCCAGCAATACCTGCGCCGTACAGATGTTCGAATTGGCCTTCTCACGACGAATATGTTGCTCACGGGTTTGCAATGCCATGCGCAACGCGACGTTGCCCCGGGCATCTTTCGACACACCGATGATCCGCCCGGGAATCGCCCTTTTGTATTCCTCGCGGCTGGCAAAGAACGCCGCGTGCGGGCCGCCATAACCCATTGGCACGCCAAAACGCTGCGAGGAACCGAACACCACATCTGCGCCCAACTCTCCCGGGGGTGTCAGCAGTAGCAAGCTCAATAAATCAGTAGCGACACAAGCCAATGCCTGTTGCGCATGCAAGTGATCGATCGCCGGACGCAGGTCGCGAACCTCGCCATGAGTGTCCGGATATTGCAGCAGCGCGCCAAACACCTGATGCTGCTTCAAGTTATCCACAGCGTCGATGATCAGCTCGAAACCGAAGCCTTCGGCACGGGTCTGCACCACGGAAATGGTTTGCGGGTGGCAGTTCTCATCGACGAAAAACAGATTGCTCTTCGACTTCGCCACACGCTTGGCCAGTGCCATGGCTTCCGCCGCTGCCGTGGCTTCATCGAGCAGCGAGGCATTGGCCAATTCGAGGCCGGTGAGGTCGATGGTCAGCTGCTGAAAGTTCAGCAGCGCTTCGAGTCTGCCCTGCGCGATCTCGGGCTGATACGGCGTGTACGCGGTGTACCAACCGGGATTTTCCAGCACGTTGCGCAGGATGACGGTTGGCGTCAGGGTACCGTGGTAGCCCATACCGATCAGGCTGGTCCAGACCTGATTCTGCTCGGCGTAACTGCGCAGCTTGGCCAGCGCGGCTTGTTCATCCAGCGCCGCCGGCAGGTCGAGCGCGCGATTGAAGCGAATGCCTGGCGGCACCGTTTGCTCGATCAGTTCGATTCGACTACCGAGGCCGAGGCTGTCGAGCATCGCCTGCTGTTCGGCAGCATCGGGGCCGAGGTGACGGCGCAGAAAAGCGTCGGGGTCGCGTAACTGGCTCAGGGACGGCAACTGGGACATGACGGGCTCTCTCTTGGCTGGCGCTCGGCGTCAATGCAACACGGTCAAACCAGCATAGCAGTGCCCTTGAAGATCAAAAGATCGCAGCCTTCGGCAGCTCCTACAAGATGTACACCATCCTCCTGTAGGAGCTGCCGAAGGCTGCGATCTTTTGATCCTAAAAAAAAAGCCCCGACAAGTCGGGGCTTTGGGGTGTTGCTTAACGCTTACTCGCCGATGACAGCCTTGTACGCTGCAGCATCCAGCAGCTTGTCCAGCTCAGCCTTGTCGCTTGGCTTGAGCTTGAAGATCCACGCGCCATACGGGTCGGAGTTCAGCAGCTCGGGCGAGGCGCCCAGTTCTTCGTTGATTGCGATGACTTCACCGCTGACCGGCGAATAGATATCGGAAGCGGCTTTCACCGACTCGACCACACCGGATTGATCACCGGCAGCGAACACCTTGCCCACTTCGGTCAGTTCGACGAACACCACATCGCCCAGCGCTTCCTGCGCGTGATCGCTGATGCCCACAGTTACGGTGCCGTCGGCTTCCAGACGGGCCCATTCGTGACTTTCGGCAAAACGCAGTTCGGCAGGGATATCGCTCATCTTCGGTGTCCTCAAGAAATTGTCAGCGGGCTGCCCGCCGGAAAAGGTTAGATCAAAGTTTTGCCATGGCGTACGAAGGTCGGTTTGACCACTCGTACCGGGTACCACTTGCCACGGATTTCCACTTCGGCGCGGTCGGCGGTGGCCATCGGCACACGCGCCAGGGCAATCGATTTGCTTAGCGTAGGAGAGAAACTACCACTGGTGATCTCCCCTTCGCCAACATCAGCGATGCGAACCACTTGATGAGCGCGCAAAACACCGCGCTCTTCCAGCACCAGGCCGACCAGTTTGTGTGCAACACCGGCGGCTTTTTCCGCTTCCAGCGCGGCGCGGCCGATGAACTGGCGCGTAGTCGGTTCCCAGGCAATGCTCCAGGCCATGTTCGAGGCCAGCGGCGAAACGTCTTGATGAATGTCCTGACCGTAAAGGTTCATACCGGCTTCAACCCGCAGAGTGTCGCGGGCACCGAGGCCGATCGGGGAAATGCCGGCACCGACCAGATCGTTGAAGAACCCCGGCGCCTGACTGGCCGGCAGACAGATTTCCAGACCATCCTCACCGGTATAACCGGTCCGGGCGATAAACCAGTCGCCATCGGTATAGCCTTCGAAGGGTTTGAGGTGCTGGATCAGCGTGGCGCGCGACTGGGTCACCAGTTCGGCAATCTTGTGCCGGGCCTGCGGACCTTGAATGGCGAGCATCGCCAGTTCGGCGCGTTCGTGCAGTTGCACGTCGTAATCGCCGCGCTGCGCGTTCATCCAGGCCAGATCCTGATCGCGAGTGGAGGCATTGAACACCAGGCGATAACAGTCATCGAGACGATAGACGATCATGTCATCGACGATGCCGCCGCGCTCGTTGAGCATGGTGCTGTACAACGCACGGCCGGGGCGGTGCAGGCGGTCGACATCATTGGCCAGCAGATGCTGAAGCCAGGCCTTGGCCTGACTGCCGGTGACATCGATCACGGTCATGTGGGATACATCGAACACCCCGCAATCGCGGCGCACTTCGTGGTGCTCCTCGACCTGCGAGCCGTAATGCAGTGGCATGTCCCAACCGCCAAAATCGACCATCTTCGCGCCTAAGGCGAGATGCAGGTCATACAGAGGCGTACGCTGTCCCATGGGTTTCTCCTTCCGGGCGTGGCGAAGGTGCGGACAGCCGCTGCACGGGTGAAAGCCTTGAAATAGAAGGCTCTCAGCCGATTCCAGCGAACAGGTCTGTCAGACTAACCGCACCGAATGCCGCGCATTGTAGCCGCATGATTCAGGACTGACGACTAAGTGTTTCTGTGCGCAGAACGGCGAATCAGTCCGATGACCGGCAATAAGCCGACCAGAACCAGCGTCAACGCCGGCAATGACGCCCGTGCCCATTCGCCTTCGCTGGTCATTTCAAAGATCCGCACCGCCAGCGTGTCCCAGCCAAACGGGCGCATCAGCAGGGTCGCGGGCATTTCCTTGAGCACATCGACGAACACCAGCAACGCGGCGCTCAGCGTGCCGGGCAGCAACAGTGGCAGATACACTTTGAAAAACAGTCGCGGCCCACTGACACCGAGGCTACGTGCTGCTTCGGGCAAAGATGGCCGTATACGCGCCAAGCTGTTTTCCAGCGGGCCGTACGCGACAGCGATGAAGCGCACCAGATAGGCCATCAGCAGAGCGGCCAGACTGCCGAGCAGCAGCGGTTTGGCAGCGCCGCCGAACCAGCCTGACAGTGGGATCACCAGCTCACGGTCCAGATAACTGAACGCCAGCATGATCGACACCGCCAGCACCGAACCCGGCAAGGCGTAACCGAGGTTGGCCAGACCAACCCCGGAGTTGATCGCTGGCGTCGGCGCCAGTCGCCGAGCGAACGCTAGCAGTAGGGCAACACTGACCGTAATCAGCGCCGCCATGCCGCCCAGATACAGGGTGTGCAGGATCAGCCCGGCGTAACGCTCATCCAGATCGAAACGTCCACGCTGCCAGAACCAGACGATCAGTTGCAGCATCGGGATGACAAAAGCGCAGGCGAAGACCAATCCGCACCAGCTCATCGCCGCGAGCGCCTTGAATCCACGCAGGTGGTACAGCGCCTTGACCCGTGGCCGCTCGTTGCTTGCCCGATTAGCCCCGCGCGCACGGCGTTCACCGTAGAGCACCAGCATCACCACCAGCAGCAACAGGCTGGCCAGTTGCGCCGCGCTCGACAGGCTGAAGAAGCCGTACCAGGTTTTGTAGATCGCCGTGGTGAAGGTGTCGAAGTTGAACACCGACACCGCGCCGAAATCCGCCAGGGTTTCCATCAGCGCCAGCGCCACACCCGCACCGATGGCTGGCCGCGCCATCGGCAATGCCACGCGCCAGAAGGCTTGCCACGGCGATTGCCCGAGCACCCGCGCCGCTTCCATCAAGCCCTTGCCCTGCGCGAGGAACGCGGTGCGCGCCAGCAGGTAAACATAGGGATAGAAGACCAGCACCAGCACGATGATCACCCCGCTGGTGGAGCGCACCCGTGGCAGGCGCAGGCCGGTGCCGAACCATTCGCGCAGCAAGGTCTGCACAGGGCCGGCGAAGTCGAGCAGGCCGACGAAAACGAAGGCCAACACATAGGCGGGAATGGCGAAAGGCAGCATCAGTGCCCAGTCGAGCCAGCGCCGCCCGGGGAATTCGCAGAGGCTGGTGAGCCAGGCGAGGCTGACACCGAGCAGCGTCACACCGACACCGACGCCGACGACCAGCGTCAGGGTGTTGCCCAGCAGGCGTGGCATCTGGGTTTGCCACAAGTGCGACCAGATCTGCTGATCGATGGTTTGCCAGGAGAGCAGCAGGACACTCAGGGGCAACAGCACCAGCGCGGCGATGGCGAAGACGATGGGGTACCAGCGGCGTTGGGCGGGGTGGGCCACTTTTGGGTCTCTGGGGGGATTGGGGTGTTCTTGGATTAGGTATTTCAGGTTGGGATTGTTGCCCTCACCCTAGCCCTCTCCCAAAGGGAGAGGGCTAGGGTGAGGTGCTCATGCAAGCTACATCGAACTGAGATATTGAGTCGAACTCAAGTTTCGAAAACAACACAGATCGGCTCCCTCTCCCTTGGGAGAGGGCTGGGGTGAGGGGCTGCGATCTTGAAGCAGACAAGTCTATCGGAAAAGCCTCAATTCCAACCCGCCCGATCCATCATCCGGATCGCTTCAGCCTGACGCTTGCCCGCCACTTCCACCGGCAACGTATCGGCAATGAACTTGCCCCACGCCGCTACTTCTTCCGAAGGCGCCACCGCCGGGTTGGCCGGGAATTCCTGGTTCACATCAGCAAAAATCTTCTGCGCCTCAGGCGTGGTCATCCACTCAACCAAAGCCTTGGCCGCTTCCGGGTGCGGCGCATGTTTGGTCAAGCCAATGCCGGACAGGTTCACGTGCACACCACGATCGGCCTGGTTCGGCCAGAACAGTTTCACCGGCAACTCCGGTTTCTGCTTGTGCAGGCGGCCGTAGTAGTACGTGTTGACGATGCCGACGTCGCACTGCCCGGCGTTGATCGCTTCGAGCACCGCAACGTCATCGGAGAACACGTCGGTGGACAGGTTGTTGACCCAGCCCTTGAGGATCTTCTCGGTCTTCTCGGCGCCATGGACTTCGATCATGGTCGCGGTCAGCGACTGGTTGTAGACCTTCTTCGCCGTGCGCAGGCACAGGCGCCCTTCCCAGTTCTTGTCGGCCAGCGCTTCGTAGGTGGTCAGCTCGCCCGGCTTCACGCGTTCGGTGGAGTAGGCGATGGTCCGCGCGCGCAGGCTCAGGCCAGTCCAGGCGTGAGTGGACGAGCGATATTGCAGGGGAATATTGGCGTCGATGGTTTTCGAGGTGAACGGCTGCAAGATGCCCATCTGCTCGGCCTGCCAGAGGTTACCAGCGTCGACGGTGAGCAGCAGGTCGGCGGTGGCGTTTTCACCTTCGGCCTTGATGCGCTGCATCAGCGGCGCTTCCTTGTCAGTAATGAACTTGATCTTCACCCCGGTCTTGGCGGTGTAGGCATCGAAGACCGGTTTGATCAGTTCATCGATGCGCGACGAGTAAACCACCACCTCATCAGCGGCCTGGGCCGTGGTGCTGCCGATCAGAGTCAAGGCCAGTGCGGTCAGAAGACGCTTGGGTGCCAACATGGGAGTGGTCTCTCGGTCGGGAAATGTGGGCCAAATGATAAGGACTCACATTTACCACCTCAATCGAACTCTTTTTGAAGGAGTTACCAGATGTTGCATGATTGACCGCCACCCCTGTAGGAGTGAGCCTGCTCGCGATGAGGCCATCAGCAGCAACGAAAAGATCAAGGCTTTGCGAGCGCCGGAAGATCACCCGTCAACCCGAGGGCCTCCCGCACAAATAACGCCTTCGCCTCCGGCATCTGCTCAACCAGCTTCAACCCGGCATTCCTTAACCAACGCACCGGCAACGGATCAGCCTGAAACAACCGCTCAAACCCTTCCATCGCCGCCATCAACGCCAGGTTATGCGGCATGCGCCGACGCTCGTAACGGCTCAACACCTTCACATCGGCCAAACGCTCACCGCGTTCCGCCGCCTGCAACAGCACTTCAGCGAGCACCGCCGCATCAAGGAAACCCAGATTCACACCCTGCCCCGCCAACGGGTGAATGGTGTGCGCCGCATCGCCGATCAACGCCAAGCCTTCAGCCACATAGCGTTTGGCGTGGCGCTGACGCAGCGGCACGCACAGTCGCGGGTCAGCACTGATTACCTCACCAAGACGCCCCTCAAAGGCGCGCTCCAGCTCACGGCAGAAATCCGCTTCATCCAGCGCCATCAAACGCTCGGCCTCGCTCGGCGTGGTCGACCAGACGATCGAACACCAATCCTGCTGCCCGTCACGTTCCAATGGCAAAAACGCCAACGGCCCGTGATCGGTAAAACGCTGCCACGCGGTCATCTGGTGCGGTTTGCTGCTGCGCACACTGGTGACGATGGCGTGGTGCAGATAATCCCACTCACGCGTCGCCACACCGGTCAGACGTCGCACTGCCGAATTGGCGCCGTCAGCGGCAATCACCAGCGGCGCGCGTAACTGTCGACCATCGGCCAGCGTCAGCAGCCAGTCATCGCCCGAGCGGCGCATCTGTTCCAGCCGCGCATTGGCCAGCATGCCCAGATCGCAATCGTGCAAACGGTCGAGCAAGGCATCCTGCACTACGCGGTTTTCGACGATATGACCGAGTACCTCGGCATGCACGCTGCTCGCCGAGAAATGAATCTGCCCGGTGCCGCTGCCGTCCCAGACGTGCATGTCGGTGTACGGGCTGCTGCGGCGTTTGGCGATGCCGTCCCACACGCCAAGGCGTTCGAGAATCCGCTGACTGGCGGCCGACAAGGCGCTCACGCGCGGTTCAAACGCCGCGTCGGCATCGAACGGTTTGACGCTCAGCGGGCTGCCATCGAGCAGCAGGACTTCCAGGCCGCTGTCCTGCAGCGCCAACGCCAAGGCGCTGCCGACCATTCCGGCTCCGACAATCAGCAGATCTGCGCGCATTTCCATGCTTTAAGCCTGTCTCGCTTGCGGCTTGAGCCGCACGTAAAGGGTTTTACCGACCCGCGCCACCAGATTGCCGGCGCCGTCATGAATGTCGACCTGCAACTGCGGCAGGTACTTTTCGCCATTGGCGGTCTGCCGGCGAACCTCGGCGAGCAAGGTCTCGTCGATCGTGAACCGGGCGAACACCGGGCCTTTGCCCGGCGCAATGAAATCGATGTCGGCAGCCTTGTCCCAGACGATGTACTTCGATCCGAGGTTTTCCATGAGCATCAGCATGAAGAACGGATCGACCATCGAATACAGACTGCCGCCAAACTGCGTGCCGACGTAGTTGCGGTTGTACCAGCCGAGCCCCATCGACACCTGCACGTCGCGAAAATCATCGCTGATGTGCCGAACCCGAACACCGGCGCCTAGATATGGTGGGTAGAACGTCATGATCCAGCGCATCAACCGCGCCTTGCCGAACGAACGGATCAACCAGTTACGCATCCGGACGCGTTCCCAAACCCATGGCCTGACGCGCAAACCAGCGCTTGGCCGGCGGCAACAGATCGAGACCGAGCAAACCGATGTTGCGCCCCAGCGAAACCAGCGGCTGCGTGCTGCCGAACAGCCGCGTGACCTGATCGGAAAAACCGACGGTGAGGTCCTGATCGAGGCGCTGCCGCTCGCGATAAGCCTGCAACGTGGCGAAGTCGCCCAGCGGCTTTTCACTGGACAACAACGCGGCGGCCAAGGCATCGGCATCACGCAGCGAGAGGTTGAAACCCTGCCCGGCTATCGGGTGCAGGCTATGCGCGGCATTACCGAGCACGGCCAGATGCGAACGCACCTGCTCTTCGGCTTCGACCAGCATCAGCGGATACAAATGCCGTGCGCCAACCTGCTTCAAAGTTCCGAGGCGATAACCGAACACACCCTGCAATTCGCTGAGGAAATCGCGCTCGCTCAAATCGGCCAAGCGCTGCGCGTCCATGCCCAGACGCGTCCAGACCAGTGCGCAGCGGTTGTCCGGCAGCGGCAGCAGCGCCATCGGCCCTTCGTCAGTGAAGCGCTCGAAGGCCATGCCGTTGTGCGCTTCGCTCGGGGTGATGTTGGCGATCAGCGCACTCTGGTTGTACGGACGCTTGCGCACGTTGATACCCAACTGCTCGCGCAGACCGGAGCGACCGCCATCGGCGAGCACTGCGAGGTCGCACTCAAGGGTGGTTTCATCGTTGAGGGTCAGGCGATAGCCGTCGGGCAGCGGTTCCATGCGCGTGACTTCCGCCGGGCAGCGCCAACTGATCACGTCTTTATCGATGTGCTGCCACAGGCACTGGCCGAGCCAGGCGTTTTCCACCACGTAACCGAGCGCTGGCACACCCTCTTCCATCGCTGACAAACGCGCGGTAGAGAAGCGGCCACGGTCGGAGACGTGAATCTGTTTGATCGGCTCGGCGCGGCGGGAGATTTCCTGCCACACGCCCAGCCGTTGATAAATCTGTCGCGAACCGAAGGACAGCGCCGATGAACGTGCGTCGTAGCTCGGCTGCCAGCTGTCGCCCGGAGCGAACGGCTCGATCAGCACGATCTTCCAGCCTCGCGCCTTGGCGCCGGCCTGCAAGGCCAACGCCAGACTGGCGCCGACCAGACCGCCACCGATGATTGCCAGATTGACTCGACTCATGCCGCGTGTGTCCTTGCTTGCGCCATCAGCGCTTCGATGTCGGCGACGGTTTTCGGCACGCCGCTAGTGAGGATTTCACAACCGGTTTTGGTCACCACCACGTCGTCCTCGATGCGCACGCCGATGCCGCGCCATTTCTTCGCAACGTTCTGATTATCCGGAGCGATGTAGATGCCCGGTTCCACGGTCAGCGCCATGCCGACTTCCAGCACGCGCCATTCGCCGCCGACCTTGTACTCGCCGACGTCGTGTACATCCATGCCCAGCCAGTGACCGGCGCGGTGCATATAGAAAGCTTTGTAGGCTTCACTGGCGATCAATTCATCGACCTCGCCTTGCAGCAATCCGAGCTTCACCAGCCCCGTGGTAATCACTCGAACCGTGGCTTCGTGCGCCTGATTCCAGTGCTTGTTCGGGGCGATTTCAGCGAACGCGGCTTCCTGCGAGGCCAGTACCAATTCGTAGATCGCTTTCTGCTCGGGCGAAAACTTGCCGTTGACCGGCCAGGTGCGGGTGATGTCGCTGGCGTAGCAATCGATCTCGCAGCCAGCGTCGATCAACACCAGATCGCCGTCCTTGAGCACTGCGTCATTCTGCTGGTAATGCAGGATGCAGCTGTTGCGCCCGGCGGCGACGATGGAACCGTACGCGGGCATTTTCGCCCCGCCCTTGCGGAATTCGTAGTCGAGTTCGGCTTCGAGGCTGTACTCGTGGAGCCCGGCCCGACTGGCTTGCATCGCGCGGATGTGGGCTTGCGCCGAGATCCGTGCGGCTTCGCGCATCACCTTCACTTCCGCCGCCGATTTATACAGGCGCATGTCGTGCAGCAGATGATCCAGGGCAACGAATTCGTTCGGCGGCTGGGCGCCAAGATGCGCCTTGGAGCGGATGACGTTGATCCAGTCCATCAAGTGGCGATCGAATTCGGGGTTGCTGCCCATCGCCGAATACACCCGGTCACGGCCTTCGATCAGGCCGGGGAGGATGTCGTCGATGTCGGTGATCGGGAAAGCGTCGTCGGCGCCGAAGTCGCGGATCGCGCCCTCCTGGCCTGCGCGCAAGCCGTCCCACAATTCGCGTTCGGCGTTGCGCTCACGGCAGAACAGCACGTATTCGCCATGCTCACGGCCGGGCATCAAAACGATGACGGCTTGCGGCTCGGGAAACCCGCTGAGGTACTGGAAGTCGCTATCCTGGCGGTAGACGTGCTCGACGTCGCGGTTGCGAATGGCCACCGCCGCGGCGGGCAAAATCGCAATGCTGTTGGGTTCCATCTGCGCCATCAGGGCCTTGCGGCGACGGCTGTATTCCGCTTTCGGGATATGGGTCATGGGCAGATGGCTTTCCCTGGCACGCGATTAATGCAGCGACGGCTTGGCGGCTGGCGGCACGTCGGCTTTCTTGGTTTCCGAGAACAGCAGCAGCGGCGCGACGCGCAGGTACTCCATGACTTCCATGTAGTCGGTCTCGCCGTCTTCGGATTCTTCGAGGGCGTCTTGCACCTGAGAAATGGCCGCCAAGTCCTGCAGCACTTCGGTGGCTTCCGTGCTGAGCATGCTGCTGTCGCGGCAGTTCAGGCCGAAACCGCTGAGGAAGCCCTGGCACCATTCGCCCAGTGCAGCGGCGCGGTCGGCCAGTGGCGCATCATCGGTCGGCAGCAGCAGGACGACAGTGACGTCGTCGCCGGTCAGTTCACCTTTGACCATCTCTTGCAGGCCGATCAAGGCGTTACGGACGTTGTCCTGGATATCGCCTTCGAGCAGTTCGGCGGCGTCGATCAACCAGCCTTCGTTATCGAAGCCGGCACCGGCGCAGCTGCGTCCGAGCAGCACGCCGTGCAGTTCGGCAGGCGAGACGTTGTGGCCGCTGGAAGTCAGCAGGGTGGCAAAGGCTTGGTACGGGGAATTCGCAATGGTCATGGGCAGCTAGGCGCCAGACGGCGCTATGTCTAGAATGAAGGCCTTGTATCCTACATCGACAGACTCGCCAAGACTATTAAAGGCTGTCCGCCAGCTATCCCATCAGACAGACTCCGACCCAGTGGACACAATGGAAGACACCGACCTGCAAGCGCTGATGGCCAGACTCGAACTGCTGATTGGCCGAGTCGAGCAACTTAAGAGCCAAAACGCACTCTTACTAGCTCAGGAAAAGACCTGGCGCGAGGAACGCGCTCACCTCATTGAAAAAAACGAAATCGCCCGGCGTAAGGTCGAATCGATGATTTCGCGCCTCAAGGCCCTGGAGCAAGACTCATGAGTTCAAGCAATAGCGTCACCGTGCAGATCCTCGATAAAGAGTATTCGATCATCTGTCCGCAGGAAGAACGCAGCAATCTGGTCAGCGCCGCGCGCTACCTGGATGGCAAGATGCGCGAAATCCGCAGCAGCGGCAAAGTCATCGGCGCCGATCGCATTGCTGTGATGGCCGCGCTGAACATCACCCATGACCTCTTGCACAAAGAAGAGCGCCCGGATATCCAGGCCAGCGGTTCGACCCGTGAACAGGTGCGCGACTTGCTTGATCGTGTCGATCTGGTGCTCGCCGACGATCAGACCACCACCAAGGGCTGATTCGACTGGCCGCTTGCGGTATACTCGCGGCACTCCCTGGGGTGCTTGCCAGTTGACGATGTCCCTGAGCCGATTCGCACTACCCTGGAAGTTGCACGTTGGGCTGGTGTGCATGTCCGCTAGACGGAAAGCCTTAAAGTCTACTGCATCTTCCACCTTGAACTTTCGGGTTCAAGGGCTAAGTTGACAGCGGTTCATCCGGGGAGCCTGATTCGAATCCGATGTCGGTGAAAACCGCCATCGGATTTTTTATGCGTACGTTTTTGCACCCATCCTGCCGAAGCCGAACCATGACCGAACCCGCGCTGCTGCCCCGCCCGCAACTCCGCCGCCTGCTGCGCAAGGCGCGCCGTGCGCTGAGCAAAAGCGAACAACGCCAGGCTGCCAAGGGCCTGTACCGGCAATTGGCGCAAGACCCGCACTTTCGCCGGGCCAGACACATCTCTTTGTATTTGCCCACCGACGGTGAAATCGATCCGCGCCTGCTGCTGCGTGAAGCCCAGCGTCGCGGCAAAGCGACCTACCTGCCGGTGCTCAGCGCCTGGCCGCGAACCAAGATGGTTTTCCAGCGCATTCGTCCCGGGGAAAAACTCAAACCCAATCGCTTCCGCATTCTCGAGCCACGGGCCAATCTGGCACAGCAACGCAAGGTCTGGGCGCTGGATCTGGTGTTGTTGCCGTTGGTAGGGTTTGACGATGTCGGCGGGCGCCTCGGCATGGGCGGCGGTTTCTATGATCGCAGTCTGGGGTATCTGGCTCGACGCAAAAGCTGGCGCAAGCCGACGTTGCTGGGGCTGGCCCATGAATGTCAGAAGGTCGAGAGGTTGGCGCAGGCGAGTTGGGATGTACCGTTACAGGGCACAGTCAGCGACAAGGCGTGGTATTTCGCAGGATAGGACGCCGCGCAGATCAGCGGCGTCGAAAAAGCCGTTTCAGCGCTTGAAGGCTGTCGACTGTTGAACCTGTTGCGCGACTTCGATCGGCGCATCGGCCTTATTGGCCCACAGGCTCTGCGCGTAACCGGTGGTCACGACGCCCAGGCCGAACAAAATTACCAAAGTCCATAGTAAATCCGGTTTGCGTTTCATCGATTGCCCCCCTCAAGGCACATCATCACGATGACAGCAGCGGTTTCCGTTTGTAGGCCGTGCAGCAGCGTCAAGCTTTAAAGGCCGGCATTTTGCGACAACGTGAACCTGCGCGCAAACGCTGACGTCAACCGACTGTCGGTTTGTCATAAAATTGCCCGACAACCTGCCCAATGACCGTTTCAGGAGCACAAAACCATGGCCTATTGGCTGATGAAGTCCGAGCCCGACGAACTCTCGATCAAAGGTCTGGAAAAACTCGGCAAAGCGCGCTGGGACGGGGTTCGCAACTATCAGGCGCGCAACTTCCTGCGTGCGATGGCGGTGGGCGATGAGTTCTTTTTTTACCATTCCAGTTGCCCGGAGCCGGGAATTGCCGGAATCGGCAAAATAATCGCAGCGGCGTACCCGGATCCCACCGCACTGGAGCCGGAAAGTCATTACTTCGACCCGAAGGCTACAGCGGAGAAAAATGCCTGGAGCGCGATTGACGTTGAACACGTCGAGACGTTTGCGCGGGTGTTGAAGCTGGATTATTTGAAGCAGCAGACCGCGTTGGCCGAGATGCCGTTGGTGCAGAAGGGTTCGCGGTTGTCGGTGATGCCGGTGACGGCTGAGCAGTGGGCGGCGGTGATCACCCTCAAACCCTGATTTATTTGGCGCCTGCCATAATGCAATCGCTGGCAAGCCAGCTCCCACAGGATTTGCGATGGAACACAATATTGTGATCGCCGCAGAACCTTGTGGGAGCTGGCTGCCAGCGATGAGGCCGGCCCGGACAACAGAAGATTTATTGAATGATCAGGTTGTTGAACAACAGATCTTCAACCACCGGCTTGCCGGTCTCGTCATTCATCACTTGCTGGGTCTGTTTCAGCGCTTCCTGACGCAGCTTCTCTTTACCTTCGATGCTGCCCATCGCCTCGGTGGTCTGCTGCGTAAACAACGCCACCAGTTGATTACGGATCAGCGGCTCGTTGGCCTTGACCAGTTTGGTCGCTTCTTCACCAGTCACGCGCAATGCCACATCGGCCTTGTAGACCTTGAGCTTCGGCGTGCCGTCCAGCCCGTAGTTGCCCACAAATGGCGGGCTCAGGGTGATGTAGTTGACCTTCGGCGCCTCGCCTTCTTTGGCTTCTTCGGCCAGCGCTGCCACAGGCAGAGACAGGGCCAGCAACAACATGATCCACGCTTTCACAATTCGCTCCTTATCCGGTTTGCGGCCTAGCATAACGACCCGCCGCGCAAGCACAAGCTTATGGCTGACTATCAGGGCCGGGCATGCTCGTTGACCCGTTGACTGACACACCTACACTTATCGGCCATCACTCCCAAAGGAATAGCCCTGATGAAAGCCGTGCTGTGCAAAGCCTTCGGCCCTGCCGAATCGCTGGTGCTGGAAGACGTCGCCAGTCCCGCCCTGAAGAAGAACGAAATCCTGCTGGACGTGCACGCCGCCGGGGTCAACTTCCCGGACACGCTGATCATCGAGGGCAAATACCAGTTCAAGCCGCCCTTCCCGTTCTCGCCGGGCGGAGAAGCCGCAGGCGTGGTCCGCGAAGTCGGGGAAAAGGTCAGCCACCTCAAGGTTGGTGACCGCGTCATGGCCCTGACCGGTTGGGGCAGCTTCGCCGAACAGGTCGCGGTGCCAGGCTATAACGTGCTGCCGATCCCGCCGTCGATGGACTTCAATATCGCTGCCGCCTTCAGCATGACCTACGGCACCTCGATGCATGCGCTCAAGCAACGCGCCAACCTGCAACCGGGCGAAACCCTGCTGGTGCTCGGCGCTTCCGGCGGTGTCGGCCTGGCGGCTGTGGAAATCGGCAAAGCCATGGGCGCCCGCGTGATTGCTGCCGCCAGCAGCGCCGAGAAACTCGCGGTGGCCAAGGCTGCGGGCGCCGATGAGCTGATCAACTACAGCGAAACCAGCCTCAAGGACGAAATCAAACGCCTCACCGACGGCCAGGGCGCCGATGTGATTTACGACCCGGTCGGCGGTGATCTGTTCGATCAAGCCATTCGCGCTATCGCCTGGAACGGACGCTTGCTGGTGGTCGGCTTCGCCAGCGGGCGCATTCCGGAACTACCGGTCAACCTTGCCCTGCTCAAAGGCGCGGCGGTACTCGGCGTGTTCTGGGGCTCCTTCGCCCAGCGCCAGCCGCAAGACAATGCGGCGAACTTCCAGCAATTGTTCGGTTGGTTTGCCGAGGGCAAGTTGAAACCGCTGGTGTCGCAGGTCTATCCGCTGAGCAATGCCGCACAGGCGATCAATGATCTTGGGCAGCGCAAGGCTGTAGGCAAGGTTGTGGTGCAGGTTCGCTGAGTGACCTTTCGATAAAGGCCAGAATGTCCGGTTCGGTTGTACTGGCCTTTGCTATCAAAGCAACTCACGAATATCCGCCGGCAACAGGCTCATGAATTTGCGCGCAGGGCTCTCTCGACAAGCCCTGACAATCTTTTCAACCTGCCGATTCATCCTGGCAATCATCGCCAGACGCTGTGCCTCCGGTAGCTGAGTTTTATGGAAGACGTTCGATAGATAGGCGCGGGTTTGTGCGAACACCATCGAATCGATCCATGAGTACTCTGCAATGTTGGCGAGGTTGTCGTTAACTGCACGGCATCGCAAGGCTTTCAGTTGCTGGTTGACGTGAATGGATTGATCCAGATCGAGCCGAAAGACTATCGGCGCGACGACTTCCTGCTTTTCGGGTTTGTCCTCCTCTACAGCCCAAGGCTTGAAACGCCACTGCACCAGCGCAACTCTGACCGCTTCAGCCAGATCGGGGTGGTCGCTTTTCAGAATGCTGATTTCGCTGACCGAGCCATCCGCCCTGACGATGAAACGAGCCTTAACCTCTCCCGTAATCCCGGCCCTGGACAATGCCAGTGGATAAATTGGTCGGGGGTTGTCTTCGGGAATCAACAGCGCTCCTGCCGTTTGCACGACACCGCCGACCAGCAACAAAAGCAACGCCACAATCCACCGCATGATCCGCCCCCTGAGCACCCGAATGCCGATCCCGGCAACAGCACAAAGGTTACGGAGCTATGACGTTTAACTGAATGGCGCAACTTCTGCTTTGGACGCAGGACGTTTCCCAAGACACGACGGTAAATCGGGCGAACGCACCACGCGAATGCTCAAAGGTAACTTTTCTGACGGACCCTATACCGTTTCAGCCTGCAATATCGCCTGGCATCAGATGTTCCTGAACCTTCTCGCTACGCGACTTGATCAACTGCCCCTTGTCATCGAAACGCAAAACAATCAGCCAGTCATAAACATCCACCGGCCATTTCGGCTGACCGATCAGTGCCGGGCCGTCTCCGCCGAACGCCGCAATCAGTTTGTTGATGTGGCTGTGGTGCCAGGCGATCAGCACGGTTTTCGCCTGATTATTCTTGCGCAGCGAGCTGACCAGTTTGTCGACGTCGTTATTGGCGTAGGGCTGCTCGATCGGCAGTTGCAGGCGCTGGGACAGTGCAATCAGCGTCTGTCGCGGGCGGATGCTTTCCGGGCTGTCGGCGGTAGCGATCAGACGTTGGGGTGTGAGTGTCTGGTCGTCCAACTGCAACGAGGTGAAATAGTCCGCGTAAGCCGCGGCGCGCTGTTGGCCCCGGGCATTGAGTTCTCGGCCGACATCAGGCTTTTCTGCATGGCGGATGATCAATACGGTGACATTGCGCAGGCCTGGTGCTGCAGAACCTTGGGCGAAGCTCAGTGCCAACACTGAAACAGTCACCGCTGCGACCATCAACAGTCTGGGCAATAGCCTGCGAACTTTCGGGGTCATCGCTTATCTCGAGATATCAGTCGATCTGTAGATCGCGAGTCTAAGTCACAACGTCCCGAGCGCGACAAAAACGCCCTGTTCTTACAGCTGAGCGACAGGTTCGTAAAGGAACACGCGACTTCCAACATTTTCCGCTATTTGCTCGATGCGAACCGGTGCTATTTTCGGTAACGAAACTGTAACATTCGCATCCGCAGTCAAAACAAGAAATCTGGAGCTCTTGAATGTTTGCTTTCTTTCGTCCTGCCGCACATCAGGCTCCATTGCCTGAAGAAAAAATAGACAGCACCTACCGACGCCTGCGCTGGCAAATCTTCGCCGGCATTTTCTTTGGCTACGCGGGTTACTACCTGCTGCGCAAAAACTTTTCCCTGGCCATGCCGTACCTGATCGACGAAGGCTACAGCCGCGGCGACCTGGGTCTGGCGATGTCGGCAATCGCCATCGCTTATGGTTTGTCGAAATTCCTCATGGGCCTGGTGTCCGACCGTTCCAACCCGCGCTACTTCCTGCCGTTCGGCCTGCTGGTCTCGGCCGGGGTAATGTTCATTTTCGGTTTCGCGCCTTGGGCAACGTCCAGCGTGACCATGATGTTCATTCTGCTGTTCATCAACGGCTGGGCCCAGGGCATGGGCTGGCCGCCAAGTGGCCGGACCATGGTGCACTGGTGGTCGCAGAAGGAGCGTGGCGGCGTGGTGTCCGTGTGGAACGTGGCGCATAACGTCGGCGGCGGCCTGATCGGCCCGCTGTTCCTGCTCGGCATGGGCTTGTTCAACGACTGGCATGCAGCGTTCTACGTACCGGCAGCGGTAGCGCTGGGCGTCGCGGTGTTCGCGTTCATCACCATGCGCGACACCCCGCAATCGGTTGGCCTGCCGCCAATCGAGAAGTACAAGAACGATTACCCGGAAGGCTACGACGCCAGCCACGAAGACGAATTCAGCGCGAAAGAGATCTTCGTCAAATACGTGCTGCGCAACAAAATGCTCTGGTACATCGCCATGGCCAACGTCTTCGTCTATCTACTGCGCTACGGCGTACTGGACTGGGCACCGACGTACCTGAAGGAAGCCAAGGGTTTCACCGTCGATAAAACCTCGTGGGCCTATTTCTTCTACGAATGGGCGGGTATCCCGGGCACGCTGCTGTGCGGCTGGATGTCGGACAAGATCTTCCGTGGCAACCGTGGCCTGACCGGCATGGTGTTCATGGCACTGGTGACCGTGGCAACGCTGGTCTATTGGCTGAACCCGGCCGGCAACCCAACCGTCGACATGATCGCGCTGTTCTCGATCGGCTTCCTGATCTACGGCCCGGTGATGCTGATCGGCCTGCAAGCGCTGGAGCTGGCACCGAAGAAAGCCGCTGGCACCGCTGCGGGTTTCACTGGCCTGTTCGGTTATCTGGGTGGCTCGGTCGCGGCCAGTGCGGCGATGGGCTACACCGTGGACCATTTCGGCTGGGACGGTGGTTTTGTCCTGCTGGTGGGCGCTTGCCTGCTGTCGATGGCCTTCCTGGCCCCGACGCTGTGGCACAAGCAAGTCGCCAGTCAGAGCCGTGACGCAGTCGCTTGATCGACCTGTGACTGACAGCGCTTGAGCCGCGCCTCCAGATTGCGATCTGGCATGGCGTGGCTGCGCAGGGCGTGCGCGGTCTGCTCGACATAATCGCGAGTGGTACCGTAACGCCCGCTGGCGCTTTCGAACACCTGGCTCAGCACGTGATCCGGCAAGTTGCCGGCATAGCTGGGCAGGTGACGCTCCAACACAAATCCCAAGGCCTGAACCTGACTGCCATCTTCAAGACGGCAGTTGAGCCAGTGTGGCCGATAGGACGGCACCGGCATCTCGCGTTTCCACAGCGCATAGAGTGCGGTATCGAGATTGTCTTCCGGCAAGCGGTAGGCAAAGCCACTGCACGAACCGCCACGATCCAGACCAAACACCAGACCAGGCATTTCCGGCGTACCGCGGTGCTCGTGCGACCACAGGTACAGGCCGCGATGGTAGCCATGCACACGTCCGCGCACCCGCTCCACCGCCGAACACTCCGGCCGCCAGATCAGCGAACCATAGGCGAACAGCCACACCGGCCCGCCCTTGTGGCGCGCCATGGTCGATTGCATGGAAGCGAGAAGTTGTTCGTGCGTCAGCTGCGGCCCAAGATCGAGCCGCGGAGGGTAATTCAAATTCAGAAAAGCGTTTTCAATGGCGCTCATGGCGAATAGCGTTCAGCTCCCCGCGGGTGAAGAATTACTTAATAGAACGCACCGCTGTAACAATAAGGCACATATGTTTTAAGGCAATTTGAGTGCCATGGCACAGTTCTTAATTGATTGCCTGATTGATATATAACCTAGCGGTATTTATGCAATTACATAAATACCGATCGGCTATATAGGGAGTTATAACGGATTCAGCACGAGGCTCAAGAGCGCGGCTCAAGAGCGCGGGGCGTAAGCGAACACATCGGCACGCATTTGATGGGCATCCATCCCGGCTTCGACCAAGGCGTCGAGGGTGCCGTAGACCATGGCCGGCGAGCCGCTGGCGTAGACGTGCAGCGGTTTCAGGTCAGGGAAGTCTTCACAGACTGCCTCGTGCAGCATGCCGCAGCGCCCTTCCCAGCCGCATTGATCACTGACGACTTTGTGCAGGAACAGGTTAGGCAACTTCAGCCATTCGTCCCAATGTTCGATCTCATAAAAATCTTCTGGGCGGCGCACGCCCCAGTACAGATGCACCGGGTGTTTGAAGCCGTTGGCGCGGCAATGCTCGATCAGCGCATGAATCTGGCCCATGCCGGTGCCGGCGGCGACCAGCACCAACGGCCCGTCGGGCAGCTCGGCCAGATGCGTATCGCCAAACGGCAGCTCGACACGCACCATGGCGTTGCGTTGCAGCTGTTCGATCAGGCTCAGTGCACTGGCTTCGCGCGCCAGCACGTGGATTTCCAGATCACGCCCGCCATGCGGTGCCGAGGCCATGGAGAACGCCGACTTCTCGCCGTTCTCGCGCTCGATCATCAAGTATTGCCCGGCGTGATAACGCGGTGGCTTGCCCGCCGGCGCACGCAGACGCACGCGCCAAGTGTCGCCGCCCACATCGCGGCATTCGATGACCTGACACGACAGGCTGCGCACCGGCAGTTCTCCCAGCGCGAGCACGCCATCCCACAGCAGGATGCAGTCTTCCAGCGGCTCGGCTATGCAAGTGTAGAACTCGCCGTGGTCGTGCACCTTGCCGTCCTGCGCAACGCGGCCTTCAACCAGCAGCGCCGCACACACATGACAATTGCCGTTGCGGCAGCTTTGCGGGCATTCGTAGCCCAGGCGCCGCGCACCATCGAGAATCCGCTCGCCGGGCTGTATCTCAAGCACTGCTCCGGAGGGCTGCAAGGTTACACGCATCAATCTATTCCTAACTGATTCCAGATGGCATCGATCCGTTGGGTGACGGCGTCGTCCTTGACGATCACGCGGCCCCACTCGCGAGTGGTTTCGCCCGGCCACTTATGGGTGGCATCGAGGCCCATTTTCGAGCCCAGGCCGGAGATCGGCGAGGCGAAATCGAGGTAGTCGATCGGCGTGTTATCGATCATCACCGTGTCGCGCTTGGGATCCATGCGCGTGGTGATGGCCCAGATCACGTCGTTCCAGTCGCGGGCATTGATATCGTCGTCGGTGACGATAACGAACTTGGTGTACATGAACTGTCGCAAAAACGACCAGACACCGAGCATCACGCGCTTGGCATGCCCCGGATACGACTTCTTCATGGTCACGATGGCCATGCGGTAAGAGCAGCCTTCCGGCGGCAGGTAGAAGTCGGTGATCTCCGGGAACTGCTTTTGCAGGATCGGCACGAACACTTCGTTCAGCGCCACGCCGAGGATTGCCGGCTCATCCGGCGGACGGCCGGTGTAGGTGCTGTGGTAGATCGGTTTGATCCGGTGGGTGATGCGCTCGACGGTGAACACCGGGAAGCTGTCGACTTCGTTGTAATAACCGGTGTGGTCGCCGTACGGGCCTTCATCGGCCATTTCGCCCGGATGGATCACGCCTTCGAGGATGATTTCGGCGGTGGCCGGCACTTGCAGGTCGTTGCCACGGCACTTGACCAGTTCGGTGCGGTTACCACGCAAGAGCCCTGCGAAAGCGTATTCGGAAAGACTGTCCGGCACCGGCGTCACGGCGCCGAGAATGGTCGCCGGATCCGCGCCAAGGGCCACCGACACCGGGAACGGCTGACCCGGATGCTTCTCGCACCACTCGCGGAAGTCGAGGGCGCCGCCACGGTGGCTGAGCCAGCGCATGATCACCTTGTTGCGGCCGATCACTTGCTGACGGTAGATACCGAGGTTCTGGCGGTCCTTGTTCGGGCCTTTGGTGACGGTCAGGCCCCAGGTGATCAGCGGGCCGACGTCGCCGGGCCAGCAGGTCTGCACCGGCAGCATCGCCAGATCGACATCGTCGCCTTCAATGACCACTTCCTGACACACCGCGTCTTTGACGACTTTCGGTGCCATCGAGATGATCTTGCGGAAGATCGGCAGTTTCGACCACGCGTCTTTCAAGCCCTTCGGCGGTTCCGGCTCCTTGAGGAAGGCCAGCAGCTTGCCGATTTCGCGCAGCTCGCTGACCGACTCGGCGCCCATGCCCATCGCCACCCGCTCAGGGGTGCCGAACAGGTTGCCGAGCACCGGGATGTCGTAGCCGGTGGGTTTCTCGAACAGCAGCGCCGGGCCCTTGGCCCGTAGCGTGCGGTCGCACACCTCGGTCATCTCCAGCACCGGCGAGACGGGAATCTGGATGCGTTTCAACTCTCCGCGCTGCTCAAGCTGCTGCACGAAATCCCGAAGATCCTTGAATTTCATTGACGATGGCACCCTCAAAATAGGCGTACATCCTACCTGCTCTGACGGGCAAACAGCAGCCCGTCAGTGCCCGGGATCGCTCAATTCTGACTGGCACCCAGCAGGATCGGTGCAAACAACGGGCTCAATCTGGCGCTGCCGACGTCGGAAAGGTGGTCCGCATCCTTGTACTGCGAGTGGCCGTCGACATCGATGGCGCAGAGCCCTTCCTTGCACATCAGCGGCGTCGGATCGATGACGTGCACACCGGAATCGGCTGCGCTCATCGAGCCGAACAGGTCAGTGAAAAACTGCTGGCGTGCCAGATGCTCACTGAGCGGACGACCAAGGCCTTCTGCTGAACGGCCGATCCGGGCCAGGCTGGTCAGGCGGTCGATATAGCTCTTGTGCTGCAGCGGCACTTCCTTGAACAGCCAGACTTGCACGCCGGCTTCGCGCAACTCGGCCACACGCGCCTTGATGGCGTTGGCCATACGCTGCTCTGACTGACGCGGGTTGTCCTTGCGATCAAGCAGGAATTGCCGATCCCCATCGCCGTCTTCGCGACCATATACGTACAGGCTCCAATTCGCCGCCAGCACCACGTCCTTGATCCCCAGACTCGTGACGCGGTCCATATTGCGCTGGTTGAAGTCCTTGCACTGCGGGCGCAGGCTGTCATCGATGATCGGCGGGCAACCCGTCAGGCTGTACAACCACACTGGCTGCACCATGCGACTGGCATTGCCTTCGATGGCGGGCAACAACGCTGCGGCGTGACTGTCGCCCCAGAACATTTTTGTCGCCGCAATATTTTCCTCACCGCCCACCAGACAGGACTTGGTCAGCGCCTTGTCGGTGCTCAAGTGCATGCACTTCGACTGCCCTGCGTTCCATTCGCGTGATTGCGCATATTCCAGCGCCTTGCCGCTCAGGCGCTGCGGAATACCATCTGCCGAGCGGATTACCGAGCCGGTAATCGCCAGCACGGTAATCGACACCAAGCCACCGACCAACACCGAGTTACGGCTGGCAAACACGCGCTTTTCACGGAAGGGCAGTTCGATATAGCGCAGGCTCAGCCACGCCAGCACCAACGCCAGGGCAATCCAGCCGATGGCTTCGAGCGGCTGGATACCATCGATGGAAATCGCGTTGGCATACACATAGACCGGCCAGTGCCACAGGTAAAACGAGTAGGACAGCAAGCCGATCCAGACCAGAGCCCGGACACTCAATAACCGGCCAGCCCATGTCTCCCCCTGGGCGCCCGACCAGATCAACGCCGTCGTGCCCAATACCGGCAACAGCGCCGCCCAACCCGGGAACACTGTGGCTTTGTCGAAGGTAAACACCGCCACCAGCACCGCCGCCAGCCCGGCCAGGCCAACGGACTGCCGCAGCCATGGCCGCGCAACATGCTTGGGCACGGGCATTACCGCCAACATCGCACCGCAGAGCAATTCCCAGGCGCGGGTCGGCAGGGCGAAAAAGGCAAACTCCGGCCGGCGTTCGATATAGACGATGTTCAAACCGAACGACACCAGCAGCACGGCAAACAGCATCCAGCGCCAATGACGGACGTAGCGCATCAGCAAGACCATCATCAACGGGAAGAAGATGTAGTACTGCTCTTCCACCGCCAGCGACCAGGTATGCAGCAACGGCTTGAGTTCCGACGCCGGCGCAAAGTAGCCGTCTTCACGCATGAACAGAATGTTGGAAATGAACAGCGACTGGTAACGAATCGTCCGCCCGAGTTCAGCCAGGTCTTTGGCTGTCAGCAACAGCCAGCCTAAAGCCAGCGTCACCACCACAACCACAGTCAACGCCGGCAGAATGCGCCGGGCACGACGGCCCCAGAAGTCGAGAAAACTGAAACGCTGGGCGCTGATTTCGCGGAACAGGATCGAGGTGATCAGGAAGCCGGAAATGACGAAGAACACATCAACGCCGACAAAACCGCCGCTGAATGTAGTGAATCCGAAATGAAACAGTACGACGGGAATAACCGCCAGTGCCCGTAATCCGTCGATATCACGGCGATTGCCAAACGTGTGCATGAAAAAACCTTACCTGTTCTGGATACAAAATCCCTTGAAGGCGCGAAGTTATCAGCCGCGCAAACTTCAATCCAGATACAAATAATTCAAGGCAAAAAAAAGCGCCCTTTCGGACGCTCTTTTCAAACGGCTTGCGTATTACTTGCGCTTCATCGACAAGAAGAACTCGTCGTTGGTCTTGGTCGTCTTCAGCTTGTCGACCAGGAACTCGATGGCAGCCACTTCGTCCATCGGGTGCAGCAGCTTGCGCAGGATCCACATACGCTGCAGTTCGTCGTCGGCCGTCAGCAACTCTTCGCGGCGGGTGCCGGAGCGGTTGATGTTGATGGCCGGGAACACGCGCTTCTCGGCGATCTTGCGATCCAGAGGCAGTTCCATGTTGCCGGTACCCTTGAACTCTTCGTAGATCACTTCGTCCATCTTCGAGCCGGTTTCAACCAGCGCGGTGGCGATAATGGTCAGCGAGCCGCCTTCTTCGATGTTACGCGCAGCACCGAAGAAGCGTTTCGGCTTCTCGAGGGCGTGGGCATCGACACCACCGGTCAATACCTTGCCGGAGCTCGGGATCACGGTGTTGTAGGCACGGGCCAGACGGGTGATGGAGTCGAGCAGGATCACCACGTCTTTCTTGTGCTCGACCAGGCGCTTGGCCTTCTCGATCACCATTTCAGCGACCTGCACGTGACGGGTCGGCGGCTCATCGAAGGTCGAGGCAACCACTTCGCCGCGCACGGTGCGCTGCATTTCGGTTACTTCTTCCGGACGCTCGTCGATCAGCAGCACGATCAGGTGAACTTCAGGGTTGTTACGGGCGATGTTCGCTGCGATGTTTTGCAGCATGATCGTTTTACCGGCTTTCGGCGGTGCAACGATCAGACCACGCTGGCCTTTGCCGATCGGGGCGCACAGGTCGATTACACGACCGGTCAAGTCTTCGGTGGAACCGTTACCGGCTTCCATCTTCATGCGCACGGTCGGGAACAGCGGGGTCAGGTTCTCGAAGAGAATCTTGTTTTTCGCGTTCTCGGGACGATCGAAGTTGATCGTGTCGACCTTGAGCAGGGCGAAATACCGCTCGCCTTCCTTCGGAGGGCGGATCTTGCCAACGATGGTGTCACCGGTGCGCAAGTTGAAACGGCGGATCTGGCTTGGCGAGACGTAGATATCGTCCGGGCCGGCCAGGTAGGAAGCGTCAGCGGAGCGCAGGAAGCCGAAGCCGTCCTGGAGAATCTCCAGCACGCCATCACCGGAGATTTCCTCGCCGCTTTTCGCGTGCTTTTTCAGCAGGGAGAAAATCACGTCCTGCTTGCGCGAACGGGCCATATTTTCTATGCCCATCTGTTCGGCCAATTCGAGCAGTTCGGTAATCGGCTTTTGCTTGAGTTCAGTCAGATTCATATAGGAATGACGTAATCATTTATGGAGGGGGGGAAATTAAGCTTTTGGCTTAATGAGGCCGCGCCGCGGAGAAGGCGACAGGATCGCGAACTAATTCGAAAAGGAGTGCGTCGGCGACGGCTAGCAGGGGGCAATGGAGAAACCAGTGCGGGGCCGAATGTACCACCTGAGTTTCGGAGCGTCTAGCCCTGAATACGCAAAAAGCCCCGCTATTTTGCGGGGCTTTTTTTCAGGCACTTTACAGCGACGCTTAGATGTTGGCGTCGAGGAAAGCCGCCAGTTGCGACTTCGACAGGGCGCCGACTTTGGTCGCTTCAACGTTGCCGTTCTTGAACAGCATCAGCGTCGGGATACCACGCACGCCGTGCTTGGCCGGGGTTTCCTGGTTTTCGTCGATGTTCAGTTTGGCAACGGTCAGCTTGCCTTTGTAAGTCTCGGCAATCTCGTCCAGAACCGGAGCGATCATTTTGCAAGGACCGCACCATTCAGCCCAGTAATCGACCAGGACAGCGCCTTCGGCCTTGAGTACGTCGGCTTCGAAGCTAGCGTCGCTAACGTGTTTGATAAGATCGCTGCTCATGGAATTCTCCAGGTTGTAAGCAAAAAAACGTGGCCCATCATAGCCGCCCTTCCCCTGTTCAGGAAGCCGCAGTTGATTGAGTCTTGCTATGGCACTCGATGAGTTTGGGTATAGCTCAAGTCACGCCGTGGCGGGGGCAATGAAGGAAATTCCGGTGCGCAGGGCCGCGTTGCGCACATGTTCCTGCATGGCTTTTTGCGCAGCGCCGGACGCCCGACGTGCGAGGGCGCGCAGGATCTTGCGGTGCTCCTGCCAGGTTTCCATCGCACGTTCGGCGCGGATGAACGGTAGTTTCTGGCTCTCCAGGAACATCTCGGCGCTGGCGGTGAGGATGCTCAACATCGCCTGATTGCCGCTGGCCAGCAGGATGCGGCGGTGGAATTCGAAGTCGAGTTTCGCCGCAGCCTCAAAGTCGCCAGCCTTCAATTGCTCGCGCATGGCCGCGACATTGTCTTCCAGCGCATCCAGATCGAAAGTACTCAACGTCACCGCTGCCAGCCCGGCGGCAAACCCTTCGAGCGCATAGCGCAATTGAAAGATATCCAGCGGCGACGCTTGCGCCGCAAATGACCACCCCGGCGCGCTATCGCCGCGCGACAATTCCACTGGCGACTGCACGAACACGCCTTTGCCCGGCTGAATACTGACCACACCCAACGCACTCAGCGAGGACAACGCCTCACGCAACGACGCCCGGCTGACGCCCAGTTGCAGCGCCAAGTCCCGCTGCGAAGGCAAAGCATCACCCGCACCGAAACCCTGTTCGGTGATCAGTTTGCGGATCGCTTGCAGCGCCACTTCGGGTACCGCACGGGAAATCGAATTCATGGTTTTTCGGACGCGCCAGGCCAATGTGCGGCTAGTTGTAAAGCTATTCGGCGAGTCCGGCAAGTCGTGCCCCAGCGGGGTTCGGTGAACCACGCCGGTGCGCCATGGCAGTGCGAAAAACAACCTGACTGTTCAGACCAGTAAGACCGAACAAACCCGCTAAAACCATGGCCTGCCGGGGCGAAAACCGCGTATTGGCACGGCCCGTGCTCTGTCCGAACGCAGAAATCACTTCTCGCCGATCCGGAGATTGTCCATGACCAAGCGTTACAGCGCCCTCCTCACCGCCCTGTTTTCCTCTCTGTTGCTCAGCCAGGCTCCCGCCCACGCCGACGGTCTCGACGACGTGGTCAAACGCGGCACGCTGAAAGTCGCCGTACCGCAGGACTTCCCGCCGTTCGGCTCGGTCGGCCCGGACATGAAGCCGCGCGGCCTGGACATCGACACCGCAAAACTGCTGGCCGACCAGCTCAAGGTCAAACTCGAACTGACCCCGGTCAACAGCACCAACCGCATCCCGTTCCTGACCACCGGCAAAGTCGACCTGGTGATCTCCAGCCTGGGCAAGAACCCGGAGCGTGAGAAAGTCATCGACTTCTCCCGCGCCTACGCCCCCTTCTACCTCGCCGTGTTCGGCCCGCCAGACGCGGCGATCGCCAGCCTCGACGACCTCAAGGGCAAAACCATCAGCGTCACCCGTGGCGCCATCGAAGACATCGAGTTGACCAAAGTCGCTCCGGAAGGCGTGACCATCAAGCGCTTCGAAGACAACAACTCGACCATCGCCGCCTACCTCGCCGGGCAAGTCGACCTGATCGCCAGCGGCAACGTGGTGATGGTCGCGATCAGTGAAAAGAACCCGAAACGCGTGCCGGCGCTGAAAGTGAAGCTCAAGGATTCGCCGGTCTACGTCGGCGTGAACAAGAACGAAGCGGCGCTGCTGGCCAAGGTCAACGACATCCTGACCACCGCCAAGGCTGACGGCGCCCTGGAAAAGAACTCGCAGACCTGGCTGAAAGAGCCGCTGCCGGCCGATCTCTGATCGACTGCGCGGGAGACCTTCATGGCTTATCAGTTCGATTTCATGCCGGTGGTGGAAAACACCGACCTGTTGCTGCGCGGGGCGCTGTTCACCCTTGAGCTGACGGCCATCGGTGCGTTGCTCGGGGTCGGCGTCGGGATTGTCGGGGCGCTGGTGCGGGCGTGGAACATCCGCCCGTTCTCGGCGATCTTCGGCGTCTACGTCGAGTTGATCCGCAACACGCCGTTTCTGGTGCAGTTGTTCTTTATCTTCTTCGGCCTGCCGTCGCTGGGCGTGCAGATTTCCGAGTGGCAAGCGGCGGTGCTGGCGATGGTGATCAACCTCGGAGCCTATTCGACGGAAATTATCCGCGCCGGCATTCAGGCGATTCCGCGCGGGCAACTGGAAGCCGCTGCGGCGCTGGCGATGACGCGCTTCGAGGCATTCCGCCACGTGGTCCTGCTGCCGGCGCTGGGCAAGGTCTGGCCGGCGCTGAGTAGCCAGATCATCATCGTCATGCTCGGCTCGGCGGTGTGTTCGCAGATCGCCACCGAAGAGCTGAGCTTCGCCGCCAACTTCATTCAGTCGCGCAACTTCCGCGCCTTTGAAACCTACGCGCTGACCACGCTGATCTACCTGTGCATGGCGCTGCTGATCCGCCAGTTGCTGAACTGGATCGGCCGGCGCTACATCAGCAGGAGCCGCGCATGAGCGATTTCACCTTTTGGGACATCCTGCGCAATCTGCTCGTCGGCCTGCAATGGACGCTGGCGTTGTCGCTGGTTGCGTTCATCGGCGGCGGGATCGTCGGGTTGCTGATCCTGATCATGCGCATCTCGAAAAACTCTGTGTCGAGCAGCATTGCCCGCACCTGGATCGAGCTGTTCCAGGGCACACCGCTGTTGATGCAGCTGTTTCTGGTGTTCTTCGGTGTCGCCTTGGCGGGGATCGAAATCTCGCCGTGGATGGCCGCGGCGATTGCCCTGACCTTGTTCACCAGCGCCTATCTGGCAGAGATCTGGCGCGGCTGCGTCGAGTCGATCTCCAATGGCCAGTGGGAAGCCTCGGCGAGTCTGGCGCTCAATCCGCTGGAGCAACTGCGCTACGTGATCCTGCCGCAAGCGCTACGCATTGCCGTGGCGCCGACCGTGGGTTTCTCGGTGCAAGTGGTCAAAGGCACTGCCGTGACCTCGATTATCGGCTTCACCGAATTGACCAAGACCGGCGGCATGCTCGCCAACGCCACATTCGAACCGTTCATGGTCTACGGCCTCGTCGCCCTCGGTTACTTCCTGCTCTGCTACCCCTTGTCCCTCAGTGCGCGCTACCTGGAAAGGAGACTGCATGCCTCTGCTTAGAATTTCCGCCCTGCATAAATACTACGGCGATCACCACGTACTCAAAGGTATCGACCTCAGCGTCGAGGAAGGCCAGGTGGTGGCGATCATCGGCCGCAGCGGCTCGGGCAAATCCACCCTGCTGCGCACCCTCAATGGTCTGGAATCGATCAACGACGGCGTGATCGAAGTCGACGGCGAATACCTCGACGCTGCCCGCGCCGATTTGCGCAGCTTGCGGCAGAAGGTCGGCATGGTCTTTCAGCAATTCAACCTGTTCCCGCACCTGACCGTGGGCGAAAACGTCATGCTCGCGCCCCAAGTGGTGCAGAAAGTGCCGAAGGCCAAGGCTGCGGAACTGGCGCGCGAGATGCTCGAACGGGTTGGTCTCGGGGAAAAATTCGATGCCTTCCCGGATCGCTTGTCCGGCGGCCAGCAACAGCGCGTGGCGATTGCCCGGGCGTTGGCAATGTCGCCAAAAGTGTTGCTCTGTGATGAGATCACCTCGGCGCTCGATCCGGAACTGGTCAATGAAGTGCTCAGCGTGGTGCGGCAATTAGCCAAGGAAGGCATGACGCTGATCATGGTCACCCACGAAATGCGCTTTGCCCGCGAGGTCGGCGACAAACTGGTGTTCATGCACCACGGCAAGGTGCATGAGGTTGGGGATCCGAAGGTGCTGTTTGCCAATCCGCAGACGGCGGAGCTGGCGAACTTTATTGGCACAGTTGAAGCAACAGCCTGAATCCGCCTCATCCTGATCGTTCCCACGCTCCGCGTGGGAATGCAGCCAAGGACGCAGAGCGTCCCAAAAGCGGACGCAGAGCGTACAGTGAGGCATTCCCACGCAGAGCGTGGGAACGATCAGGTTCGGGGTGCGCGCTCCGGCGGTTTGAACCGTGTGCGTTGGCGCCAGCGTTTGATCGTGGCACGATGTCGGGGTTATCGACCGAGACCCCCTGACCATGCCGCAATCCCAAGCCAAGAATCTGTCCCTGATCGCCGCAATCGACCTGGGCTCGAACAGCTTTCACATGGTCGTGGCCAAGGCCCAGAACGGCGAAATCCGCATTCTCGAGCGCCTTGGCGAGAAGGTTCAGCTGGCTGCCGGCATCGACGACGAGCGCAAGCTCAACGAAGAATCGATGCAGCGCGGCCTCGATTGCCTCAAACGCTTTGCCCAACTGATCAACGGTATGCCGCTCGGCGCCGTGCGCATCGTCGGCACCAACGCTCTGCGCGAAGCGCGCAACCGCCTCGAATTCATTCATCGCGCCGAAGAAATCCTCGGTCACCCGGTGGAAGTGATTTCCGGTCGTGAAGAAGCACGTCTGATCTACCTCGGCGTCTCGCACACCCTCGCTGACACCCCGGGCAAACGTCTGGTCGCCGACATCGGCGGCGGCAGCACCGAGTTCATCATTGGCCAGCGCTTCGAACCGCTGCTGCGCGAAAGCCTGCAAATGGGCTGCGTCAGCTTCACTCAGCGCTACTTCAAGGACGGCAAGATCACCCCGGCCCGCTACGCCCAGGCATACACGGCGGCGCGGCTGGAGATCATGAGCATCGAACATGCCCTGCATCGCCTGACCTGGGATGAAGCCATCGGTTCCTCGGGCACCATCCGCGCCATCGGCCTGGCCCTGAAGGCTGGCGGCCACGGCACCGGCGAAGTGAATGCCGAAGGCTTGGCCTGGCTCAAGCGTCGTCTGTTCAAGCTCGGTGACGTCGACAAGATCGATTTTGAAGGCATCAAGCCGGATCGCCGGACAATCTTCCCGGCAGGTCTGGCGATTCTCGAAGCGATTTTCGACGCCCTCGAACTGCAACGCATGGATCACTGCGACGGCGCCCTGCGTGAAGGCGTGCTCTATGACCTGCTCGGTCGCCATCATCACGAAGACGTGCGCGAACGCACCCTGACCTCGCTGATGGAGCGCTATCACGTCGATCTGGAACAGGCCGCACGAGTTGAACGCAAAGCCTTGCACGCGTTTGATCAGGTGGCGGCGGACTGGGAGCTGGATGACGGCATCTGGCGCGAACTCCTTGGCTGGGCGGCGAAAGTGCACGAAGTCGGCCTCGACATCGCGCACTATCACTACCACAAGCACGGCGCCTACCTGATCGAGCACTCGGACCTCGCCGGGTTCTCCCGCGAAGACCAACAGATGCTCGCGCTATTGGTGCGCGGCCACCGCCGCAACATTCCCAAGGACAAGTTTGCCGATTTCGGTGACGACGGCGACAAGCTGATCCGTCTGTGCGTGCTGCTGCGCTTTGCGATCCTGTTCCACCACATTCGTGGCACCCAGACCATGCCGCAGGTGGTATTGCACGCCAAGGGCAACACCCTGGATGTGGAATTCCCGGAGAACTGGCTGGATGAGAATCAGCTGACTCAGGCGGATTTCGGGCTTGAGGCGGATTGGCTGACGCGGGTGGGGATTGTGCTCACGGTCCACTGAGCCTCGATTGGGCATAAAAAAGGCGATCCTTCTGGATCGCCTTTTTTATTGGGTGTTCGGCTGGGATTTAGTGGTGTGCGTGAGATCGATGCCCCTCACCCCAGCCCTCTCCCGAGGGAGAGGGAGCCGATTTGTGGACTTTTCAAAACCCGAGTTCGACTCGATTTCTCAGGTCGGCGTATAGCGTGAGACACCTCGATCAGTCCCCTCTCCCTTCGGGAGAGGGATAGGGTGAGGGGCTTTTGACTTTCAACGCCTCAGCTGCTCACCGGCAGGATGGGGCTACCCAAGCGCTCCAGCAACGTCGCCTGCGCACTCCTCGGGTTCTGGTTGCCGGTCGGCGTGTTGCGGATGTAACGGCCATCCGACTGCAAGCTCCAGCTATGAGTGTTATCAGTCAGGTACAGCTCCAGCTCTTTCTTCACCCGGGTCAGCAGCTTTTTGCCTTCCACCGGGAAGCAAGTCTCGACACGCTTGTCGAGGTTGCGCTCCATCCAGTCGGCGCTGGAGAGGAACATCTGCTCATCGCCGCCATTGAGGAAGTAGAACACCCGCGTGTGCTCGAGGAAGCGGCCGATGATCGAGCGCACATGGATGTTGTGCGAAACCCCGGCGATGCCCGGACGCAGGCAGCACATCCCGCGCACCACCAGATCGATACGCACGCCGGACTGACTGGCCTTGTACAGCGCGCGGATGATCTTCGGATCGGTCAGCGAGTTGAACTTGGCGATGATGTGCGCCGGTTTGCCGTCGAGCGCAAATTGCGTCTCGCGGGTGATCATGTCGAGCATGCCCTTCTTCAGGGTGAACGGCGCATGCAGCAGCTTCTTCATGCGCAGGGTTTTACCCATGCCGATCAACTGGCTGAACAGTTTGCCAACGTCTTCGCACAAGGCATCGTCGGAGGTCAGCAGGCTGTAGTCGGTGTACAGCTTGGCGTTACCGGCGTGGTAGTTACCGGTGCCGAGGTGCGCGTAGCGAACGATCTCGCCGGCTTCGCGACGCAGGATCAGCATCATCTTGGCGTGGGTCTTGAAGCCGACCACGCCGTAGATCACCACCGCACCGGCCGCTTGCAGACGGCTGGCCAGTTGCAGGTTGGATTCTTCGTCGAACCGCGCACGCAGTTCGATGACCGCCGTCACTTCCTTGCCGTTACGCGCGGCATCCACCAGCGCATCGACGATTTCGGAGTTGGCGCCGGAACGGTACAGGGTCTGACGCACAGCGAGAACGTGCGGGTCTTTGGCGGCTTGACGCAGCAGGTCGACCACCGGGGTGAACGACTCGAACGGGTGCAGCAGCAGGATGTCCTGCTTGCTGACCACGCTGAAGATGTTTTCGCTGTTCTGCAGCAGTTTCGGGATCTGCGGGGTGAACGGCGTGTATTGCAGCTCCGGATGGCTGTCGAGCCCGGTGATGCTGAACAGCCGCGTCAGGTTGACCGGGCCGTTGACCTGATACAGCTCGCTCTCGCTCAGGTTGAACTGCTTGAGCAGATAGTCCGAAAGGTGTTTCGGGCAAGTGTCAGCGACTTCCAGACGCACCGCATCACCGTAACGACGCGAGAACAACTCGCCACGCAGGGCGCGGGCCAGGTCTTCGACATCTTCGGAGTCGAGCGCCAGGTCGGCGTTTCGGGTCAGACGGAACTGGTAGCAGCCTTTTACCTTCATGCCTTGGAACAGGTCATCGGCGTGGGCGTGGATCATCGACGACAGGAACACATAGTTGTCGCCCGGGCCGCCGACTTCTTCCGGCACCTTGATGATCCGTGGCAGCAAGCGCGGCGCCGGGATGATTGCCAGACCGGAGTCGCGACCGAAGGCGTCGATGCCTTCCAGCTCGACGATGAAGTTCAGGCTCTTGTTCACCAGCAACGGGAACGGGTGCGTCGGGTCGAGCCCGATCGGGGTGATGATCGGTGCGATCTCGTCGCGGAAATAGCGGCGCACCCAGGTTTTGATCTTGACCGTCCAGTGGCGGCGACGGATGAAGCGCACCTGATGCTTTTCCAGCTCCGGCAACAGAATGTCGTTGAGGATCGCGTACTGACGATCAACATGACCGTGGACCAGCTCGCTGATCCGCGCCAGCGCCTGATGCGGTTGCAAGCCATCAGCTCCGGCCTGCTCCCGGGCGAAAGTGATCTGTTTCTTCAGACCGGCGACGCGGATTTCAAAGAATTCATCGAGGTTGCTGGAGAAGATCAGCAGGAACTTCAAGCGTTCCAGCAACGGATAGGACTCGTCCAGCGCCTGTTCCAGCACGCGGATATTGAATTGCAGTTGCGAAAGCTCACGGTGGATGTACAGGCTGCTGTCATCCAGGCCCGGTATGGCAATCACTGGCGCCGCCGCGACAGGTTCGGCGACTGGCGCGGGTGGCGCAGGCTCCAGTTCCGGCGGGGTTTCGGTGATTTGCTCGACCACCGGTTGAGCTTCTTTTACTGCAACTTCCGTGAGTCCTTCGGTATTCATTGAATGTTCCTGGGAGGGCTATTTCTGCTCTCGTAACAATTGAGCGGCGCGGACAGCAAAGTAAGTCAGGATGCCATCAGCGCCGGCACGTTTAAAGGCGGTCAGTGATTCGACAATCACCGCCTCGCTCAACCAGCCATTCTGGATCGCCGCCATGTGCATGGCGTATTCGCCGCTAACCTGATAGACGAAGGTCGGCACTTTGAAGGCATCTTTTACCCGGAAAAGAATGTCCAGATACGGCATGCCCGGTTTGACCATGACCATGTCCGCGCCTTCAGACAAGTCCGCACCGACTTCGTGCAGCGCTTCGTCGCTGTTGGCCGGGTCCATCTGATAAGAGGCTTTGTTCGCCTTGCCGAGGTTCGAGGCTGAACCCACGGCATCGCGGAACGGGCCGTAATAGGCGCTGGCGTACTTGGCCGAATACGCCATGATCCGCACGTTGACGTGGCCGGCGATTTCCAGCGCTTCGCGGATCGCCTGAATGCGACCGTCCATCATGTCCGAAGGCGCGACTACCTGAGCGCCGGCTTCGGCATGGGACAAGGCCTGGCGGACCAGTGCGTCGACGGTGATGTCGTTCTGTACGTAGCCTTCTTCGTCGAGAATGCCGTCCTGACCGTGGGTGGTGAACGGATCAAGCGCAACGTCGGTGATCACCCCCAGTTCCGGGAAACGCTCACGCAGCGCGCGGGTGGCGCGCTGGGCGATGCCTTCGGGGTTCCAGGCTTCAGCAGCGTCGAGGGACTTCAATTCAGGTGGGGTGACCGGAAACAGCGCCAGCGCCGGAATCCCCAGCTCGACCCACTTCGCCGCTTCTTCGAGCAGCAGATCGATAGTCAGCCGCTCTACCCCAGGCATCGAAGCCACGGCTTCGCGGCGGTTTTCACCGTCGAGCACGAACACCGGCAGGATCAGGTCATCGACCGTCAGCACATTTTCCCGCACCAGCCGACGCGAAAAATCATCACGACGGTTGCGACGCAGGCGAGTGGCAGGGAACAGACGATTGGCGGGGGTAAAGCTCACGGCAGACTCCTGAGCCCGCGCAAACGGGCGAGCGTGACAGTTATAGACGGCCATTATGACGAACAGATGACAGTTGTGTGAGACCTGTGACGTGTAGCCGCATTCCATTCTCAGTGTAGGAATTGTTCACGTCGAGACACATTTGGACACTTTCATGAATGTGTCCGAAGGGTTAGGCTGCGCGTTCATTTCGCCAGCACCCAGACAATGCTCCAACAATTTCTGCATGACTTTGGCTATTTTGCCTTGTTCCTCGGCACGTTCTTCGAAGGCGAAACCATCCTGGTGCTCGCGGGCTTCCTCGCGTTCCGTGGATACATGGACATCAACCTGGTGGTGGTCGTGGCGTTCTGCGGCAGCTATGCCGGCGATCAGCTGTGGTACTTCCTCGGCCGCAAACACGGGCGTAAATTGCTCGCGCGCAAACCGCGCTGGCAGCTGATGGGCGACCGCGCGCTGGAGCACATTCGCAAGCATCCTGACATTTGGGTGTTGAGCTTCCGTTTCGTTTACGGTCTGCGCACGGTGATGCCGGTGGCGATCGGCCTGTCGGGTTATCCGCCGGGACGTTATCTGCTGCTCAACGGCATCGGTGCGGCGATCTGGGCGACCGCGCTGGCCGCCGCCGCTTACCACTTCGGTGCAGTGCTGGAAGGCATGCTCGGCAGCATCAAGAAGTACGAGCTGTGGGTGCTGGGTGCGTTGCTGGTGCTGGGTGTCGGTCTGTGGCTGCGCCGCCGCTTCAAGAATGCGCGGCTGGCCAAACAGATCTACGCCGACGAGCAAGCCGCGAAAGCGGCACTGCTGAGTCAAGCCGAAGTGGCCAAACCTGCCGAACCGAAGACGCCAGCCGAGTAACTCGCTGGCGACTGGCGTACAGCCCTGCGCACAGCGCGGGCTGGCCGCCTCTTTCAATCATTTGCCCCCTCTGCGCTAGCGGACTGCCGTTCGCCAGCGGCGTTCTCACGCGAAAAATCTCCCGCTCGTTTTCGCAGCAGGCAACCGCAAATAATGAACACCCCGCCGTTGTTGCGATCCATGTAGAAAGCGCTCCATGCAGGTGCCGCCAGCTCTTGAGCCTATGGCAACGCGCGACAATTTAGTGGACATTTAGCGCCATGAATCTGGAGAGAAACCCATGAGCAAAAAAGTTGCAGTGATCCTGTCCGGCAGTGGCGTGTACGACGGCGCCGAAATCCATGAAAGCGTCATCACCCTGCTGCGCCTCGACCAACGTGGCGCGCAGGTACAGTGCTTCGCCCCGAACATCGCGCAATTGCATGTGATAAATCACCTGACCGGCGAAGAAATGCCCGAGTCGCGCAACGTCCTGGTGGAATCGGCGCGCATTGCCCGCGGCAACATCAAGGACATCTGCGACGCCGATGTCGACGACTTCGATGCGCTGATCGTGCCGGGAGGGTTTGGTGCGGCGAAGAACCTTTCGAACTTTGCCGTTGAAGGCGCGGGCTGCACCGTGCAGCCGCAAGTGCTGGCCTTGGCCGAAGCATTCGCCGAAGCAGGCAAACCGGTGGGCCTGATGTGCATTTCCCCGGCATTGGCGGCGAAGATCTATGGCCCGGGCGTGACCTGCACCATCGGCAACGACGCCGACACCGCCACGGCGATGAACAAGATGGGTGCCACTCATGAAGACTGCGCGGTGACGGAAATCATCGAAGACAAGGCGCGCAAACTGGTGACGACCCCGGCTTACATGCTGGCGCAGAACATCAGTGAGGCGGCATCCGGAATCAACAAGCTGGTAGATCGCGTCCTCGAACTGACCCACGAAAACGACGCCTGATTCCCCGTATGATCGTTCCCACGCTCTGCGTGGGAATGCCGCCATTGGCGCTCCGCGCCTGCTCACTTTGGCGTTACATTTGCGGTAAGACCGGAACGCAGAGAGTCCCAAGATGCATTCCCACGCGGAGCGTGGGAATGATCGTCATAAGGCTCAGGGTTTGCGCGATAGTCGGGTCAGGATCCGGTCCAGCGCATTGGCAAACGCCTGTTTCTCGCGATCGCCAAACGGCGCCGGTCCGCCGCTCATCTGGCCTTGTTCGCGCAGATCAGTGAACAGATTGCGCACGGCCAAGCGCTCGCCCATGTTCTGCGCATCGAACTCCTTGCCGCGTGGATCCAGCGCCGCCACGCCCTTCTTCACCAAACGATCGGCCAATGGAATATCGCTGCAAATCACCAGCTCCCCCGGTACCGCGTGCTCGACCAGATAATCGTCTGCCGCATCCGGGCCGCTCGGCACCACGATCAGTTTGACGATGGCCAGCCCCGGCTTGATCTGCGGCTGCCCGGCCACCAGCACCACTTCGAACTGGCGCTTGAGGGCGAACTTCACCACCAGATCCTTCGCCGCCCGTGGGCAGGCGTCGGCATCGATCCATACACGCATTTTCTTTACCTCTAAAAGCAAAAGATCGCAGCCTTCGGCAACTCCTACAGAGTGCGCGTCGCGCCGCAATATTGCGACATGCTACGCCCATGTAAGAGCTGCCGAAGGCTGCGATCTTTTAAGGGAGCACTCAATCAAGCAGCCGAAACCCGCCGCTTCTCCGCCACCCAACTACGCCCATACAACACCACAATCGCCAGAATCGCCACCGCTTGCGCCGTCAGCGAATAGGCATCGGCATGAATCCCCAGCCAGTCGAATTCAAAGAACGCCACCGGCCGCGTGCCAAAGATTCCGGCTTCCTGCAACGCCTTCACGCCATGCCCGGCAAACACCACCGACAACGCGCAGAGCAACGCGGCGTTGATGCTGAAGAACAGCGTCAACGGCAGTTTCGCCGAACCGCGCAGGATTACCCACGCCAGACCCACCAGTAGCACCAATGCCGTCGCGCCACCGGCGAGGACCGCGTCATGCCCGGCCGGGCCGGCCTGCAGCCACAGGGTTTCGTAGAACAGGATCACTTCGAACAGCTCGCGATACACCGAGAAGAACGCCAGAATCGCGAAGCCGAAACGCCCGCCACCACCGACCAGACTGCTCTTGATGTAATCCTGCCAGGCCGCTGCATGCCGGCGGTCATGCATCCACACACCGAGCCACAAGACCATGACACTGGCAAACAGCGCCGTGGCGCCTTCGAGCAGTTCACGCTGCGAGCCGCTGACGTCGATCACATACGCCGCCAACGCCCAGGTGCCGAGGCCGGCCAGCAGCGCCAGGCCCCAACCGACGTTGACACTGCGCACCGCTGACTGCTGGCCGGTGTTGCGCAGGAACGCAAGAATCGCCGCCAGCACCAGAATCGCTTCCAGACCTTCGCGCAGCAGAATCAGCAGGCCGGAAATGTAGCTCAGCGACCAGCTCAGGCCGTCGCTGCCGAGCAACCCGGCGGATTCCTTGAGCTTGGCCTTTGCGGCGTCCAGACGCTGCTCGGCCTGCTCGACCGGCAAACCGTCCTGCAACGATTGCCGGTAAGCCATCAGCGATTTTTCTGTGTCCTTGCGCACATTGGCGTCGACGTTATCCAGCGAGCTCTCGACCAGTTCGAAGCCTTCCAGATAGGCCGCGACCGACAGGTCGTATGCCTGATCGTGTTCGCCGGCGCGATACGCGGCAAGGCTCTTGTCCAGCGTTGCGGCGGTGTAGTCGAGCAACTGCGCCGGGCCGCGCTTGACCTGCGGCGGCTGTGCACGTTGTGCACGGAACGTCGCTGCGGCTTGCGCGCCGTCGGCGGCCTGTACCTCAGCCGGGGTCTGGCGCGCCAGATCGGCGATGTTGTAAGTCTTCTCGGCTTTGGCCGCCGCCGGATCGGCGCTGAAGCCGGCGATGTAAGTCGCCAGATCCCAACGCTGGCGATCATCAAGCTGATCGGCAAACGCCGGCATGTCGGTGCCTTCGACGCCTTGGCCAAGGGTGTTGTAGATCGCGTACAAGCTCAGGTGATCCAACCGCGCCGCATCACGCAGATTGGCCGGTGCCGGGGTCATGCCGAGCCCCGCCGGGCCGTCACCGGCGCCACTGTCGCCGTGGCACACCGAGCAATTCTGCGCATAGAGCGGCGCACCACGGGTGGGATCGGGGGTGATGATCGGTGCCTGGCTGACTTCATACGCCACCGCCAGTTGCGCGCCCAGTTGCCGCGCCTGTCGGGCCACTTCGGCGCCGTCCTGTTTCGCGGTGATCGCCGCGTGCAAGGCTTCAACGCCCTGCTCCAGCGCAGCCTTTTCAGGCTTGGCCGGCATGCCGGCGATCAAGCCTTGCAGCGCCCGCGTGAACTCCAGTTGCTCGCGGTATTCAGAATCATCGACAACCTTGCCCGCCGCTACCGTCGGCGGGTAGTCGGCGCTGATGTAATCGAGCAAATGCAGCGCTTGCGGTGCGCCTTCCACGGTATCAGCCAGCAGATTGAAGCTGCTCAGGGCAAACAACGGGAACACCAGCCAGGCCAGGAAACGGGACGCGGCAGTCATGAAGAATTCTCAAATGGAAATGCGAAGTTACATATTGTTCACTTCGAACGCGTTTCCCTCAAGCTTTGTCGGCAATTTTAGCCTAACGCCGGACTGCCGCTACGGTAGTGTTCGGCCATGAACTCAACGAACACTTTGACCTTGAGCGCCACATGCCCGGCATGGGGATACAGCGCGTAATAGTGCCGTTGACCCAGGCTGCAGTTGGGTAGCATCTGCACCAACCGTCCGCTCAACAAGTCATCCTGCACCGTCGCACGGGTGAACGCGGCAATGCCCACACCGGCCAACGCAGCGGCGTGCAGCGAGCTGATCGAATCGGCCTTGAAGCGCCCATGCGCACGGATCTGCGTGGCAACTCCGCGCGCATCGGTCAGCGTCCAGTCACTGCCACCGGCAAACGCCAGCAACTGATGCCCGGCCAGTTCCCGAACCTGCCGTACCAATCCGTGCCGTGCGATATAGGCCGGTGACGCGACCAGCAGCATCGGCGAAACCGTGAGCAACCGCGCCACCAGAGACGAATCTTCAAGCGGCCCGCAGATGCGCAACGCGACATCGAGGCCTTCGGCGATCAGATCGACAAAACGGTCATCGCAGGACAGATCAACTTCAATCTCGGGATAACGCTGTTGAAACCCTGGCAGCCACTTCGCCAGTTCCAGCGTACCGATGACCACGGGCGCACTGATGCGCAAGACACCACTGGGTTTCTCCTGGGCCTGACCGACCGCCACAGCGGCCTGATCAAGGCGATCGAGAATATCCACGCAGGCGAGGTAATACTGCTGCCCCGCCGTGGTCAGGCTGAAACGCCGGGTGTTGCGATTGATCAGACGCGTGCCCAGCTCGGCTTCCAGTTGCTGCAACTGCCGGGAGATGGTCGAGTGCGTAGTCTCGAGCCGTTCCGCCGCAGCACTGAAACCGCGACACTCGACGATGCAACGGAACGCACGCATGGCCAGCAGTTGATTCATTGAAGTACCGCAACTCAATTGATCGGTGAGCGGGCAAGCCTAGCGCAATCCATACCACCCCGGCAGCTGCAAAGCGCCCCTATAATGCGCCATCATTTCGCCCTCTCCGTTCAAGGAAGAACCCGCTCATGCGCCACTGTTTGTTGCCGTCCCTGCTGATCGCCACCCTTGTGCAACTCAGTGGTTGCGCCGCTTACCGTGATTACGACCTGGAACTGCAACAGACCACGCAACAGCTCAAGGCCGGCAATATCGGCGGTTCACTGGCCTTGATCGAGGCACACAACCCGGGCGAAGAAAAGGATTTGCTCTATTACTTCGAGAAGGGTGCGGTGCTAAGCGCTGGCGGTGAATTCCCGCAGAGCCAGATTGCCTGGCGTAGCGCCGAGCAAATGGTCATACAGCGCCAGGACACCATTGAAACCACTGGCGACAAATTGCTCGCCGCCATGGGCAATCAGTGGGGCAGCATCATCAATGACAAGCTGCGCCGCTACGATGGCTACGACTACGAAAAAGTCATGCTGACCACGCAAATGGCCCTCAACCAACTGGCCCTGAATGACTTTGACGGTGCCCGCGCCGACATCAAGAAAACCCACGAGCGTGAAGCACTGATCGCCCGGCAGCGAGAACTGGAATACGAGCGTGTCGAAGAGGCGGCCAAGGCCAGCGGCGCCCGCGTCCATTACAAGGACCTGCAAGGCTACCCAGTGGTCATGCTGGAATCATCCGCCGTCATCGCCTTGAAGAACGGCTATCAGAGCGCGTTCAGTCACTATCTCGCCGGTTTTACCTACGAAGCGCTCGGCGAGAAAGATCTGGCAGCGCCCGGCTATCGTCAGGCGATCGAACTGCGCCCGGACATGGGGTTTTTCCAGCAGGCATTGCGCGACCTCGACAACCCTGGACTGAAGGCAGACGAAAGCGACGTACTGATCATCGTGCAGAGCGGCCTGGCACCGGCCCGCAGTTCCGTGCGTGTGCCCTATCCGGTGAAGTTGGCGGACGGGCAAGTCATCGTCGCCAATGTATCGTTTCCCGTGATGGTGCCAGACACATCCACACCTTCATTCAATCAAGTGAGCATCGACGGTCGTCAGAAAAAGCTGATCGCCGTCAACAGCATTACCGACATGTCCTTGCGCACCCTGCGTGACGACATGCCGGGCATTATCCAGCGTACGACCTATCGGGCCTTTCTGGCGGCTGACGTTCAAGCCACGGACAACCGACGCGACCCGAGCAAAGCCTCCTATGTCACTCATTGGGACGGTTTCGAGCAGGCCGACACCCGCACCTGGCGTACCTTGCCCAACCTCACCCAAGTCGTGCGTCTGCGCCTGAAAAAGGGTGATCACCTGATCAGCCTGCCTAACGCGCCCGGCGCTGCTCCAATGAAAATCCGCATCGACCAGAATCGCCAGGTTATCGGCCTGCGCGCCTTGGGTGAGCACGTGTTTGCCAATGGCAGCGCCTTCCAGTCCAGCGGGGCACCGGCAAGCAGCGTGGTAGCCAACCTGAAATAAGTAATGGCATCTAACTAACCAGTGCAATTAAAAAGCTATTACATAGCCACTACCACCCGCTTATAATGCCGCGCCCTCGCTATTGCGAAACGGCATTAAAGCTCCTCAGGTTATGAGGAATTGGCAGGAGGCCAGTGCCACTGTCGATGGGTCACACCAGCCCGACCAGCATCCGCGGCTGTATTACTCCAGGGAAGAAGTACCCCCATGGCATTCCGCGCCCCCACTCTGATCGCGCTCAGCGCCGTCACTCTGCTGTCCGGCTGTTCGGCGTTTCGCAATTACGACTCTGAATTGGCACAGACCAATCAGCAACTGGCCACCGGCAACGTCGACGCCGCGCTGACTCTGCTGGAAAAGAACAACACCGGCCCTGATAAAGACCTGCTCTATTACTTCGAGAAAGGTGAGTTGCTGCGCGCCAAGGGCGACCTCTCCGGCAGCCAGAATGCCTGGACCAGCGCCGACCAGGTGGTTGGCAAGTGGGAAGACTCGGTCAAGCTCGATACCGACAAGTACCTGGCCCAGTTCGGCAGTTTCCTGGTCAACGACAAAGTGCGTCGCTACGAAGGCTATGATTACGAAAAAGTCATGTTGACCACGCAGATGGCCCTGAACCTGCTGGCAGTCAACGATTTCGATGGCGCACGTACTGCGATCAAGAAAACTCACGAACGTGAAGCAGTGATCGCCGAGCTGCGTGACAAGGAATACCTCAAGAGCGAGGAAGAAGCCGAAAAAGAAGGCATCAAGACGCAGTACAAGGACCTGCAAGGCTACCCGGTCGCCAGTCTCGACGCGCCGGAAGTGGTTGGCCTGAAAAACAGCTACCAGAGTGCGTTCAGCCATTACCTGTCCGGTTTCGTCTATGAAGCCCTGGGCGAGAAAGGCCTGGCTGCACCGGGCTACCGCAAGGCTGCCGAACTGCGCCCGAACACGCCGCTGCTGGAGCAGGCGCTGGTCAATCTCGACAAGCCGAGCAAATCCGACGACAGCGACATTCTGATCGTGGTGCAAAGCGGTCTGGCCCCAGCCCGCGACTCGATCCGCGTTCCGCTGCCATTGCCGATCTCCAACAATGTGGTGATCACGCCGCTGTCGTTCCCGATCATCAAACCGGACACCTCCACGGCGACTTTCGCGCAAATCGGCGTCGACGGTCAGCAGGTCGATCTGACCGCGCTCAACAGCACCACCGCCATGTCCCGCCGCGCTCTGCGTGACGACATGCCGGGGATCATTCTGCGCACCACCGTGCGGGCGATCACCAAAGGCGTGGCGCAGAAGAAGATCAACGAAACCAACCCCCTGGCCGGTCTGGCCGTCGGTATCTCTTCAGCTGTGCTCGAAGGTGCCGATACCCGTACGTGGCGTACCCTGCCGGACAACACCCAAGTGGTGCGTCTGCGACTGAAAAAGGGTGAGCATCAGGTTACCCTGCCGAGCGCCGTCGGCGGTTCGGTGGTCAAGGTGACTGTCGATCAGCGTTATCAGGTGATCAGCCTGCGCGCTGTGGGCAACCAGGTGTTCGCCGGCGGTCTCGCCGCTCACGTGATCCCGAGCGCCGGCGCAACCAACGTCGCCAGCCTCAAACAACCTTAAGAACGGAGTCTTTGCATGCGCTTCAAACTCATCGCCGTCGCCGCCCTCGCCTTGCTGGCGAGCGGTTGCGCCACCCCGCCACCGCCAGAGCCGGGCAGCGCCGCGAGCAAAGTCGTGGCCATGGGTCCGCAGAAACACATCGTCGTCGGCGCCATGCGCGTCGCTCGCGAAAACGGCTTCATGACGGTCAATGTGCAGTTGAGCAACACCCTCAACAGCAACAAGATTTTCTACTACCGCTTCGCCTGGCTCGGCGCGGAAGGTTTCCCGATCGCCGAAGAAGAAGTGTGGAAAAGCCAAATGATGTACGGCGCCCAGACCAGCTTCATTCAGGGGATTGCCCCGACCCCGAAAGCCGTGGACTTCCGTCTGGAAATCAAGACGCCGTAAGCCTGACACCCTATTTCTGATTTAGAGAGCATTCCCATGTTTGTACGCTTTTCCTGCATCGCCGTTATCGCCCTGCTGGCCTCCGGTTGCGCCAACACTTCGCCGACCCTGGGCAGCAAGAACATCAGCTACGGCGACACCAAAGCGGTTGAAACCGTGACCAACGAATTCGGTTCGACCGACCTGCAAATGATCGCCGAGTCGATGACCCGCTCGCTGGCTCAGTCCGGCATTCTGCAGGGCCGTCCGGTGGTTCAGGTCTACGACGTGAAGAACAAGACCAGCGAGTACATCGACACTCGCGAAATCACCACCAGCATCAAGACTCAACTGATGAAAACCGGCGTAGCGCGCTTTGCCAGTGACAACAACGCGATGCAGAGCCAGGTTGACCAGCTCAAGCTGCAAAACCAGAGCGGCCTGTACAAGAAGAGCACCGTGGCCAAGACTGGCAACATGGTTGCCGCCAAGTACCGCATCGAAGGTTCGATCAGCTCGATCGTCAAGCGCAGCAGCGACTACAAGGACGTCTTCTACAAATTCAGCCTGCAACTGATCGACGTTGAAAGCGGTCTGGCCGAGTGGATGGACGAAAAAGAGATCCGCAAAACCACGGAGCGTTAATTGATGCGCGCATGGATTGGCATGATGGCCCTGGCTTGCGCGTTCAGCGTGCAAGCGGCCCCGAAAGTCGCGGTGACGGATCTGGCGTATCAGGAACGTGTGGAGCAATACATCCACATCGTTTCGGCCCAGAGCAATCACCGCGAGGGTTACTACAGCTCCAGTGGCTCTTCGAGCTACAACGAGATTGAAGCAACGACCAGCTACATCGAACAGACCGAGCTGCGTAAATTCACCGGCGACATCAAGGGTGAAATCCTGCGCACCGGTATGTTCCAGCTGGTGCAAGGCACGCCGTACACCGCGTCGTCCAAGGGTGATGTCTTTGATGTGATCAAGCGCATCAAGGCCGGTAACTTCAAGGGCGCCGACTACGTGCTGTTCGGCACCGTGTCCGATATCGACTTCACTCAGGACATCAACGAGCTGGCGAACACCGACAGCTATTCGGCGGTGCTGGGCCTGACGCTGGTGGCGGACTTCAGCCTGATCAATACCAAGACCTTCGAGATCACCTCGGCCTTCACGGCGATGGGTGAAGCGCAGGACACCAAACTGGTGAACCATCGCGACATCAAGATCTCGCTGAACCGCCCACGGGTGGTGCGTGACGTGTCGAAGGCGCTGGGTGAGGACGTAGCCGGGCAACTGAGCATGCAGCTCGGTGGCGGCGGTTACGAGCAGCCGCGTGAAGCGCCGCAGCGCAACAACCTGCCGCGTGATACTGCACCAGTGATCTTGCGCTGATGACTGGCCGCTGATCATTCCCATGCTCCGCGTGGGAATGCATCCCGGGACGCTCTGCGTCCCGGCCACAAAAAAAGGCGACCTGCAAAGGTCGCCTTTTTTGTGCCCACGATGTTTACGCCGCCGCTTTGCGCAACGTTGCCATAAACGCCGCCGCACCAATGAACAGCCCGGCAAACGTGCGGTTCATGCGCTTCTGCTGCTGCGGTGTGCGCAACAGACGCAGCACCTTCGACGCCAGACCGGTGTAGCCGGCCATCACGATCAGGTCGACGCAGATCATGGTCACGCCAATCACCAGATACTGAATCAGCAACGGCGCATGCGGGTTGATGAACTGCGGCAGCACCGCGAGCATGAACACCAAAGCCTTGGGGTTGCTGATGTTCACCAGAAAGCCACGGAACACCAGCGCCAGCGGCTTGCCGATCGGCCGCACCGCCGCGTCATCGCTCATGTCCATGGGCAGCGCACGCCATTGCTTGATGGCCAGATACACCAGATAAGCGACACCGAACCATTTGATCGCGTGAAAGGCCGTGGCCGAAGCAGTCAGGATCGCGCCCACACCGGCGCCGACAATCGCAATCTGCACCGCCAGACCGATTTGCAGGCCAAGGGCGTTCCAGTAACCGCGCCAGAAACCGTATTGCAGACCGCTGGACATCGACGCAATGGCGCCAGCACCCGGGGACAGACTGATCACCCAGCAGGCGGCAAAAAACGCCAGCCATGTTTGAAGCTCCATCGCACACCTCGACTCATGCCGTAACAAGTTGTCAAAGCTAATGCGGTTTGGGGCTAAAAGCAAAAGATCGCAGCCTGCGGCAGCTCCTACATGAGAATGCGATCCCTGTAGGAGCTGCCGAAGGCTGCGATCTTTTGATCTTGCTCGAAACCTTACTTCTCGAACCCGCTCGACGGAAACACATCCGTCCCGCGCCAACGCCGCACCGAACGCTGGAAGAACAAACTGTTCGGCACCTGCACCATGGCGCTGCCAGTCCCCAACTCTTCAGCCTCGATCAACGTGGTGTAGAGCAGATTGATCGCCACCACCCGCCCCTTCACGCCTGGCTTGTCGGTGGTGTCCACCAGCTCGACGATATCCCCCAGCCGAAACGGCCCGACCGTGAAGATCAGAATCGCGCAGAGCAAATTCGACAGCACGCTCCACATCGCAAAGAACGCCACCGCTGCCACCGCAACGAAACCCGACAGCGCGGTCCACAACACCGTGGCCGAGACACCGAGGCGCTCCAACACGAAGATCAGCGCGCTGCCCATGATCAACCAGCGCAATACGCCACGCAGCGGCATCAGCAACTGCGGCGGGAACGGATAGCGCTCGCCCAACCGAGTTAGCCCCTTGGCGACGAAACGTTGCGTGAGATAACCGGCCAGCAGGATCAGCAGAATCTGCACCACAAACCAGATCGGCTCGACCCATTCCGCCGGTAGCGGCAGCTTGAACGCTTCCATCAGGACAGCGCCTCCAGCTCCGCTTGCATGCTCTCCAGCGTTTCAAGGGCTTCCATCCACGCCTCTTCCAGTTCGGCTTCGCGAACTTTCAGCTTGGCCTGCTCGGCCAGCAGATCACGCAATTCGTTCTTGCGCGCCGGCTCGTAGATGTCGCTGTCGCCAAGGCTGGCATCGACCTTGGCCAGTTTCTCGTGGAGCTTGCCCAGTTCGGCTTCGAGCTTGTCGGCTTCACGTTTGTGCGGCGCCAGTTGCTGACGCAAGGCAGCTGCAGCCTGACGCTGAGCCTTCTTGTCGGTCTTGTCCGGATTGACCGGAGTGTTACTGACCGGCGCGTTGCGCTGGCGGTATTCCACCAGCCAGCGCGCGTAGTCTTCGAGGTCGCCATCGAACTCTTCGACCTTGCCGTCGGCGACCAGGTAGAAGTTATCAGTGGTGCTCTTGAGCAAGTGCCGATCGTGAGACACCACCAGCACCGCGCCGCTGAATTCCTGCAGCGCCATGGTCAGCGCCAGGCGCATTTCCAGGTCGAGGTGGTTGGTCGGTTCGTCGAGCAGCAGCAGGTTCGGCCGTTCCCAGGCGATTAGCGCCAGGGCCAGACGCGCCTTTTCACCACCGGAGAAATTCAGCACCGGCTCATCGATGCGCGCGCCACGGAAGTCGAAGCCGCCGAGGAAGTCACGCAGGGTCTGCTCACGCTCGGTCGGCGCCAGACGCTGCATGTGCAGCAACGGGCTGGCCTTGGAATCCAGCGAGTCGAGTTGATGCTGAGCGAAATAGCCGACCACGGTGTTCTCGCCACGGGTCAGGCGCCCGGCAATCGGTGACAGCTCGCCGGCGAGGTTCTTGATCAGGGTCGATTTACCCGCGCCATTCGGCCCGAGCAGGCCGATCCGCGCACCCGGGGTCAGTTGCAGCTTGACCTTCTCGAGGATGGTTTTGTCGCCATAACCCAAGCGCGCATCGGACAGGTCGATCAGCGGGCTGGAGATCTTGCTCGACTCGCGGAAGACGAAATCGAACGGCGAATCGACGTGGGCCGCCGACAGTTCTTCCATCCGCTCCAGTGCCTTGATCCGGCTCTGTGCCTGACGGGCCTTGGTGGCCTGGGCCTTGAAGCGGGCGATGTAGCTTTCCATGTGCGCACGTTGCGCCTGCTGCTTCTCGTAGGCCTGTTGTTGCTGGGCCAGACGCTCGGCACGGGCGCGTTCGAATGCGCTGTAGCCGCCGCGATACAGGGTGATTTTGCGCTGGTCGACATGGGCCACGTGATCGACGACTTCATCGAGGAAATCGCGGTCGTGGGAAATCAGCAGCAAGGTGCCCGGGTAGCTTTTCAGCCACTCTTCGAGCCAGATGATCGCGTCGAGATCCAAGTGGTTGGTCGGTTCGTCGAGCAACAACAGGTCCGACGGGCACATCAGCGCTTGCGCCAGGTTAAGGCGCATCCGCCAGCCACCGGAGAAATCCCCGACCTGACGATCCATCTGCTCGTTGGTGAAGCCCAGACCGGCCAGCAGCTTTCGCGCCCGCGCATCGGCGGTGTAACCGTCGGCGCTGTCGAGCTCGGCATGCAGACGAGCCTGAGCGGCACCGTCGTGCGCCGCTTCGGCGGCGGCGAGGTCACGTTGCACCTCGCGTAGACGCAGGTCGCCATCGAGCACATAGTCGACGGCAAGACGCTCGAGCGTCTCGATTTCCTGGCGCATATGGGCGATGCGCCAGTCAGCCGGCAGGAAGCAATCACCCGAGTCCGGGTGCAGCTCACCCCGGATCAAGGCGAACAGGCTCGATTTGCCGGCGCCGTTGGCACCGATGAGGCCGGCTTTGTGGCCGGCGTGCAGGGTCAGCTCGGCGTCTTCTAGCAGACGTTGCGGGCCACGCTGTAAAGTCAGGTTCTGAAGTCGGATCATAATGGCGGCGGAGTCTACCAGCTTCGCTCACAACTGGCGCGAGTAGCACGATGTCCTCTGACCTGTGGAGCTTTTCCCTTGCCACCTACGCCCGACCGGGCGTGGAAGACGCCTGCCTGCAACTGCAAACGGCGGGCGCGAATGTGTGCCTGCTGTTGTGCGGTTTATGGCTGGAGCAACGCGGGGTGATTTGCGATGAACAACGCGTTCGCCAGCTTCAGTCGCTGACCGAACCGTGGGATATCGAAGTGGTGCAGCCGCTGCGAGCACTGCGCATGCAATGGAAAACGCGGGCCGTGGATGATGCGGTGCTGAAAGGCATGCGCGAGCAGATCAAATCACTTGAGCTGGAAGCTGAGCGAGCGTTGCTGTCACGGCTTGAGGGTGTAGCTCAGACATGGACGCGAAACGATGCAGGTTCGACGACCTGGCTGGAGGGATTGGCCGGCAGTGCGGCCAGCCCGAACCGCGACGCGCTGCAAGTGCTGCGCGTCGCGGCAACCGGCACTTAGGAAGCGCTGGTCGGGTTGTTGCTGACGCTCGAAGCAGCGGCTGGCGATGGCGCAGTCGAAGGAGTCGAGGCAGTAGCGGCTGGAGCAGGTGCCGATGGCGCAGCCGACGCTGCCGGTGCGGCAGGCTTAGCGGCAGGCGCGGTAGCCGGTTTAGCGGCAGCTGGTTTGGCAGCGGCTGGCTTTTTAACGGCAGGTTTTGCAGCTGGCTTGGCGGCTGGTTTTGCAGCAACAGGCTTGGCAGCAGTCGCTGGTTTGGCAGCAGCGGCCGGTTTAGCGGCTGGCTTGGCTGCCGGTTTGGCGGCGGCTTTCACGGCTGGTTTGGCAGCAGCTTTTGCTGGTGCTTTTGCAGCAGGTTTGGCGGCAGCTGGTTTAGCGGCAGTCTTGGCAGCTGGCTTTGCAGCAGCAGGTTTAGCGGCTGGTTTGGCGGCGGCGGTTTTCGCTGGAGCAGCTTTTGCAGCAGCTGGTTTGGCGGCTGGTTTAGCAGCAGCGGCACGGGTAGCCGGCTTGGCAGCGGCAGCACGTGCAGCAGGTTTTGCCGCCGTGGTTTTAGCCGCTGGTTTTGCAGCGCTCGCCGCAGCTGGTTTCTTCACTGCAGGTTTTGCGGCCGCTTTGGCAGCTGGCTTGGCAGCAGCTTTCACCGGTGTTTTTGCAGCTGGCTTGGCAGCGGTTTTAGCAGCAGGCTTGGCCGCTGCGGTTTTCGCTGGAGCTTTTGCTGCAGCAGGTTTGGCAGCTGCTTTCTTCGCCGGTGCCGCTGCCGGTTTGGCTGCGCGCGAGGACAACACTTTGCCCACGGCTTCTTGAACGCGACCAACACCCTGGGCCAGCTTCAGGCTTTCCTGGGCATCGCGCTTGAGTTGCAGAATGTAGCTGCGGGTGTCGGACTGACGATCCTTCAAGGCATCGAGCAGGTCTTCCAGTTCTTTCACTGCGCCCTTGGCTTTGGTCTGTGCCTTGGCTTTGCCGGCGGCAGCTGCGTCCTGCAATTTAGTGCGGGATTTGTGCAGCTTTTCTTGCGCCTTGCCGCGTTGCTTTTCCAGTTTGGCGAGCAGTTTTTCAGCATCAGCCAAGGCTTGGGAGCAAGCGTTTTCCAGATGCTCGAGCAGGCTGCCCGAGAGTTGTTGGAGTAAGTGCAACGGAGTGTTTACAGGCTTCTTGGTGGCCGACATGGTTTACCTCCTGGCTGACGTGAGTGCGGCTCATACTAGACCTCTGCAGTTACCGCCGCTAGGGCATCTTGACAGTATCGATTGCGTTGCGTTGCACCGAATCGAAAATGTTCTGCGCGAAGTCAAAAGCAGTTCACCGTTGCAGACGTTCGCGCTGGCATAATCCACCGCATCTCAGGACGGAGAGTGCCCATGTCGCGCTACTTTTTTTTATCCCTCTGGATGATTTTTTCGGCCGCTCACGCGGACGAAAAAGCCACCGCGAACGATGCTCACGATCTGGCCTACAGCCTCGGTGCCAGCCTCGGTGAGCGGCTGCGCCAGGAAGTCCCGCAACTGCAGATTCAGGCACTGGTCGATGGTTTGCAGCAAGCCTATCAAGGCAAGCCGCTGGCGCTGAGCGAAGCACGTATCGAGCAGATTCTGGCCGATCATGAAGCGCAAAATGCCGAACACTCTGTACAGCCTTCGAGCGATGCAGCGATGGAAAACGAGCAGCGTTTTCTCACCGCTGAAAAAGCCAAACCGGGGGTGAAGGAACTGGCCGATGGCATCCTGCTCACCGAGCTGACACCTGGCACGGGGACCAAGGCCGGTCCCGATGGAAAAGTGCAGGTACTGTATGTCGGCCGACTCCCCGACGGCACCGTGTTCGATCAGAACACGCAGCCGCAATGGTTCAATCTCGACAGCGTGATTGCCGGTTGGCGAACCGCGTTGCAGAACATGCCGGTGGGTGCGAAATGGCGACTGGTGATTCCATCGGATCAGGCCTATGGCGCCGACGGTGCCGGCGACCTGATCGCGCCGTTCACGCCGCTGGTGTTCGAAGTGGAATTGCGTGGCGCGACGAGTTGAGCAGGCAATAAAAAACGGTGCGCTTTCGGACGCACCGTTTTTTTGTTCAGGGTTCGGGATCAGGCCTGAACCGGATCTTCTTCCTTGTGTGCTGTATGCAGCACTTCAATCAGGCAGTCTTCAAGTTCGAAGCGCTCGTGCAGCAGGCCTCCGAGCTCTTTGAACTTCTCGGCTACGCACTTGCCTTCATCGCACAGATCGTTGAACGCGAGCAGCTTTTCGGTGATGACGTCGATGCGCGGATAGATCGTCTCGGCGAGTTCCAGACCACGCGTGTCACCAAACGCCTTGGCTTCGCCAGTCAGCTGTTCGTAGATTTCGAAGTGCCCTGCCGAGACGTAATCAACCAGCACACCGCAAAATTCCTGCAAGGGCTTGCGGCTCTCGGACAGCGACTCAGGCTGCGCACCGAGTTTGTCGTAGGCACCGATCAGATCTTCACGCTCCTGCAACCAGCGGTCGATCAGCAGATGAACTCCACCCCAACGTTCCTGAGCATTCTGACAACTTTCGAGCATGGCGATCTCTCTTCCCTTGTGGGTCATGCTGCTCTACACCCGCGCCCCTCTTTTGATTTTGGCTTGGGGGACGGCCGGGCAGAGCGTCATCGAGCAACATAAATCCAATGACACGTGCGGGCCAGATTATGCCCGCACGCCTATGGCTTCAAGGTACGCAGGAGATAAAGTTCATACAAGTGTTTAATCCCGCAGCAGCACCGAGTGCGACGCTTCGCCGCTGAGCGGGCGTTGCAGAGCACTCCAGACCAGCCGCAACAATTGATACACCGCCAGAATCGACACCGCGACAAAGAACAGCAGGCTCCACTCCGGGATGCTCAGGTCAAACAGCGTCCAGGAAATTTCCGCACAATCGGCGCCGCCGCTGAACATTCTTTGCAAGGCGCAGATCCAGGGCAGGCCACTGAACAATGTATCGGGGGCAGGCGTGCAATTGAGGAGTTGCAGCATCGGATCGCTCTGTATCAATACCTGCCGCCAGGCCGCCGTGGTGCCTCCCAGGCTCGCGCCCAAGGTCAACAGCCAGTAAAACCACAACCCCACACGCTTGGGGCCGTGCACCGCTGCCACACCACTGGACACGCACAGTAGCGTAAGGAACAGGCGCTGCACCAGGCACAGGCTGCACGGCGTCAGACCGACAGCGTATTCAAGATAATAGGAAGCTCCCAGAGCAAAGGCCCCCGCAGTGAAAGCCATGAAGAACAAGGAGCGTGAGCAGGCCAACGACATGGCTTTTCCGTAACAGTAGAGACAGACGGTTACGGTAGAGGAAAGCGTGTCAGCCTTTCAAGGCAAGGCCCTGCCGACAGTTCACCAGAGGTGTAGGGAAAACCCGACAGGTTCGATAGGAATCGGTGTAGCCCGCTGTAGGAATTCGCCTCGAGCACTCACTGAAGTTGAAATTTCAGCCACAAAAGGTAAGCGAGGGAGCATCCTCCCTCACCACTTCAGACGTGAGCCAGAACCGGCAGAGGTGCAGCCAGCAGGCGTTCATCCAGCAGGCCAAGGCCTTCCTGAAACAACTGATTGCTGCGCTCGGTATCGCCCAACTGTGCGAGCAAGCGCGCCAGTTCCGCACAGGCCTCCGGATTGCGCTGCACACGCAGGCTGCTTTCCAGATAATCCCGCGCCTTGCCCCACAGACTGGTTTGCAGACACAGTCGGCCGAGGGTCAACAACAAGCTCGGATCGTTCGGATGATCTTTCAGCCAGCCTTCGGCGGTTTGTAACTGACGGGCCGGATCGCTGCCGCGCACCAGACCGTAGAGACGCGCCAGATGGCTGTCGTACTTGCGCTTGAGGGCGGTACGCAGCACTTCTTCCGCTTCGACCTGAGCACCCAACTGACGCAGCTGTTCGGCGTACGCCAGCACCAGCGGCGGCTCCTGCCGTTGCGCCGAGGTGAGCTGTTCCCAGGCCCGCGTGAGCGACTGCAAGCCAACGCTCCCGTCCTCTTCGCGCTGCGCTGCCAGCGAAAGGTTTTCACCCCAGGCGCGGCGCTCCAGTTCAGCCAGTTCGGCAGGTGGCAGGACTTTGTCCTTGCGCAACTCCGGCAGCAAACGAATCACCGCCGACCATTCGCCGCGCTGTTGGTACAAGCGCTGCAACTGGCGCAGCGTCTGCGCATTGTGCGGATGGCGATCATGCATCGCTTGCAGGGTCACCAAGGCACCGTCGGTATCGCCACGGTCGGTCTGCAGCTGCGCATGACTCAGAGCGATTGCCAATTCCGCTTGAGGCTGACGCTCCAGCGCGCGCTCCAGCAATCGATCGCATTCCTCGTAGTTTCCTTGCTCATTGGCCGCGCGGGCTGCGCCGAGGTAGTACAACAGCGGCTGGCGCTCGGCTTCAGCCGCTCGATAGAGATGACGCTGCGCGCTGGCCCAGCGACCTTCAGCCAGATCCAGTTGGCCGTGCTCGATCGCTACCTGCACGCGACGACTGCGGTTGCGCCGTGACCAGGGATTGACCACGCCAGTTGAGGTCATGACCAACTCGACCAAGGCCTTGATGCCCCAGATCAGCAGCCACAAAACCGCGATCACCGCCAGTGTCGCCCATAGACTCGCTTCGTAACGGAAGCTCTTATAGGCAATCAGCACGTAGCCAGAATGCTGTGCCACTGCAAAGCCCAGCGCCGCCGTCGCCGCGATCACCAGAAACACGATCACATAGAGGCGTTTCATGGCGTGGTCTCCTGCGCAGTGTTGGCGGCAGGTTTGGCGGCAGGTTTGGCAAAGGGTTTCACCGACTCTTCGGCGTTGACGTTGCGCCGCTCAAGATAGGCTTGCACCGCACTCAGCGTGCCGGCCAGATCCGGCGTCGTGACCGTGACCGGTTCCTTGCTCAACTCACCGACCTGTTCAAGCATCACTTTGCTTTGCGGATTGTCCGGGTTGAAATTGCCCTTGAGCACATCACGTGCTTCGGCCAGTGCCTGGGTGTAGACCGGCGCCTGCCCGTTGAGCGCTGCCCACTGTGCCTGCTCAAGTGCAAGGCTCAGGGCCAGACGCACCTGACTCAGACTCTGCCCGGCCAGCAGCGGCCGCACATTTTTGTCGGCGTTGAAATCGATACGGATGTAGCGCGAGACCTGATCCCACCACTGCGCCCAGCGACTGGCGCCGTCACCGTCGGCAGTCAGGCCCAGCAGCGATTCGCCGCGATCCTTGTACTCCGGCGCCAGCTCGGTGAGGTCAATGACCTGATCGCGCAACGCGCCGAGACGCAGGAACAAACCGGTGCGATCCGGCTGCGCGGTGCTGCGCAGCGCCACCAGGGTTTTCGCCACTTGCTCGCGGGCGGCGAAGGAACCGGGGTCGTTTTGCTCGCGAAGGATTTCGTCAGCGCCCTGCACCAGCGCCTGAGCGCTGCTGATGTCCTGCAACGCCGACAGACGCAGGCTGGCCAGACGCAGCAGGTGCTCGGCCTCAGCCAGACGCCAGTCCTTGCGGCTGGCACCCAGCACCGTTTCCAGGCGTTGATTGAGGCGCTGTTGATCGCCCTGAAGCTGCGTCACCAGACGCTGGCGTTCGGCAAGTTCGTCGGCACCGGGCAGTTGCGCGAGGCGCTCGGTCAGACGCTGTTCATTGAGCTTCAGGCTCTGCGCCTGATCGTTCAATGCCTGCACTTCACCGGACTGCTGCTGAGTATTGGTCTGCAGGTGACGGACCTGCCAGACACCCCAGCCACCGATCGCGACACCGGCAGCGCCGAGCAACAAGGCGACGATGGCCAATCCATTGCCTCGGCGCGGCTCTGTGGCCGGCGGTGGAGTTTCAACCTGGGGTTCAATCACAGGCTGGACGTCATCTTTTGGCAAGGCTGTTTCGCTCACGTATCCATCCTTTGCATTAGAAAACGGGTTCGGGATGCTCCCGTAACGCCGTCAGCAAAGCCGCGGCACTCGCGCCGCGGCAATCCACAACTGTTTGAGCCCCGGCGGCACGTGCCAGCTCGGCGACCCTTGGGCTTGGTACAAACAACGGCAACGGCGCGATGGTCGGCCAGGCATCGCCGGCCATTTGGCGCAGGTGCTCGAAACCCTGTCCACTGCTGACCACCAGCCCGTTCAAGCGTTCCGCTGCGATCCGCCGTGGCAGCTCATCCGGGGCATAGGCCGGCAGGTCGCGCCGATACAATTCCAGATACTCGACACTAGCACCTCGCTCACGCAAGCGCTCGGCGAGCAACTCGCGCCCGCCCTCGCCGCGCAAGATCAACACCTGCGCGCCGGGCTGGCTGATCGCCTCACGCAGACGCGGCAATTGCAGCAACGCCTCGCTGTCATCGCCGTCAGCCGGGAAGTTCGCGTCCAGACCGTGATCCAGCAGAATCTGCGCAGTCGCCGCACCGACGCTGAACCAGGGCATCGTCAGTGCAGAAGCGCCGTCGAGCAGATCGAGCGCAATACGCGCCGCCGGCTTGCTGACGACAATCACTGCGCTGCAACTTGGCAACTGTGTAATCGCCCGACGTATTTTCTCAGAGACCGGCAGCGGGGCAATTTCCAAAAGCGGCAGGCAACTGCTGAAAACCCCCTGCGCGGCCAACGTCTCGGCCAGCGCCGCACAGTCTTCTGCGGGACGCGTCAGCAGCAGGCGCCAGTCCGTCACTCGTGACCTGCCTCGCCATAGACCGCTTTGAGAATATCGTCGGCGCCCTGGCTGAGCAGATCTTCGGCCACCTTCACGCCCAATGCTTCGGCATCGCCACGTGGCGCACGAGCTTCGGCGCTGAGCAGCTTGCCACCGCTCGGTTCACCGACCAGACCGCGCAGCCACAACTGCTCGCCTTCGAGTACGGCGTAGCAGGCGATCGGCACTTGGCAGCCGCCATTCAAATGTTTGTTGAGGGCACGTTCGGCGGTCACACGCGAAGTGGTATCGGCGTGATGCAGCGGTGCGAGCAAGGCGTGGATTTCAGTGTCGGCGCTGCGGCATTCGATGCCGACTGCGCCTTGGCCACCAGCGGGCAGGCTGTCATCGACGCTGATTGCCGAAGTGATGCGGTCTTCGAAGCCGAGGCGGATCAGGCCGGCGGCCGCGAGGATGATTGCGTCGTACTCGCCGGCATCAAGCTTGGCCAGGCGCGTGTTGACGTTGCCGCGCAGGAAGCGGATCTGCAGGTCTGGACGACGGGTCAGCAATTGCGCCTGTCGGCGTAGGCTCGAGGTGCCGACGATCGCGCCGGCAGGCAACGCATCGAGACTGGCGTAGGTATTGGAAACGAAGGCATCGCGCGGATCTTCGCGCTCGCAAATGCAAAACAGACCGAGGCCTTCAGGGAAGTCCATCGGCACGTCTTTCATCGAGTGCACGGCGATGTCGGCTTGGTTTTCCAGCAGCGCGGTTTCCAGTTCCTTGACGAACAGGCCCTTGCCGCCGATTTTCGACAGCGGCGAATCGAGCAGCTTGTCGCCGCGACTGACCATGGGCACCAGCGTCACCAGCAGGCCCGGATGGGCCGCTTCCAGACGGGCTTTGACGTATTCGGCCTGCCAGAGGGCCAGCGCACTTTTACGGGTGGCGATGCGGATTTCGCGAGAGGACATGGATCAATCCGTACTGAATAGATACGGCGGATAATAACAGCTCAGCCAAATCCACTTTGACTTGAATCAGAGTCGGCGCGGCCTCCCTGGCCCGCAGTGCCCGGTAACAAGGAGCTGGAGCCACCCGGAATGAGCGGGTTACAAGCCCTGCATCATTTTGCGCACACCGGCCACATGCCGACGACTGACGATCAGCGCATCACCATTGAGACCTTTGAGGAACAGCTGGAAATGCCCCAGCGGTGTGCGTTGCAGACGCTCGATGCGGTCGCGGGCGACCAGCGCGTTGCGGTGGATACGCACAAAGCGCTCGCCGAATTCGTCTTCAAGGGCTTTGAGCGGCTCGTCCAGAAGCACCTCACCAGCCTCATGGCGCAAGGTCACGTATTTATGGTCAGCAATGAAATAGACCACCTGATCCAGCGGGATCAGTTCGATGCCTTTGCGGGTGCGGGCGCTGATGTGGCTGCGCGGACCGGTGCCGCTTTCGGCAGCGGGACGGGTCAGGGCCGAGAGTTGCGCCCGGTTGGGACGTTCCGCCCGTTTCAGGGCGTCATGCAGATGTTCGGTTCGCACGGGTTTCACCACATAGCCCACGGCGCTGGCCTGCAGGGCTTCCACGGCAAATTCATCGGGGCTGGTGCAAAACACCACGGCGGGCGGCGTTTCTCGTTCGCACAGACGGGCAGCGACTTGCAGGCCATCGAGGCCCGGCATGCGGATATCAAGTAACACGATATCCGGTTTGTGGCTGTCGATCAGTGCCAACGCCTCCTCGCCATTCGTGGCGCTGGGCTCCAGAACTGTATAACCCTCGAGCTCGCTCACCATTCGGCTGAGGCGCTCGCGAGCCAGTGGTTCGTCATCAACGATCAGGACATTCATATTGCGCTGGATTCCTGCGTGAGTCTCGCACAAGGATAGCGTAGACAGGTGAAGTGACGTCCGTCACCGCGATCCACGCTAAGACTAGCCCGAGCGCCAAAAAGTGCCGTACGTCGGCCAGCAATATTTGCCAGTGTCCGGGTCGTACTGCTCAAAGCCCGCTGTTTCCTGCGTTTCTCACGGGGATTGCCGAAGGACAATTACACCCACCCCCCTCTTCTTATAGTCGGCGACCAGACCTTTGCGCGATCTGCAGTCGCGCCGACCCTTATGTCCTACTGTAGACGCTCGTCGGGCCGATATTGCTCAATCGAAAAATATCCTTGCGCAAATCCCCCGGATGCAGCGCCGACTATGGCGCACACAATGAGAAAAAAACGTATCGACCGGTGTCAGCGACAGTCCGGGCAACCCTGTTATTATCCGCGCCAGCGTTTCACGCCTTTTTTCTTCAAGCCGATACGAGCGAATTCATGAGCACTGACAAGACCAATCAGTCCTGGGGCGGCCGCTTCAGTGAACCCGTCGACGCCTTCGTCGCCCGCTTCACCGCCTCCGTCACTTTCGACCAGCGCCTGTATCGCCACGACATCATGGGCTCGATCGCCCACGCCACCATGCTGGCCAAAGTCGGCGTGCTGACCGATGCCGAGCGCGACAGCATCATCGACGGCCTGAAGACCATTCAGGGCGAAATCGAGGCCGGCCAGTTCGACTGGCGCATCGACCTCGAAGACGTGCACATGAACATCGAAGCACGCCTGACCGACCGCATCGGCGTCACCGGTAAAAAGCTCCATACCGGGCGTAGCCGCAACGACCAGGTCGCCACCGACATCCGCCTGTGGCTGCGTGACGAAATCGACCTGATCCTCGCCGAGATCACCCGTTTGCAAAAAGGCCTGCTGGAGCAAGCCGAGCGTGAAGCGGCGAGCATCATGCCCGGCTTCACCCACCTGCAAACCGCGCAGCCAGTGACGTTCGGGCACCACATGCTGGCCTGGTTCGAGATGCTCAGCCGCGATTACGAGCGTCTGGTCGACTGCCGCAAGCGCACCAACCGCATGCCACTGGGCAGCGCCGCGCTGGCCGGCACCACCTACCCGATCGACCGCGAATACACCGCGCAACTGCTCGGTTTCGACGCCGTGGGCGGCAACTCACTGGACAACGTTTCCGATCGCGACTTCGCCATCGAATTCTGCTCGGCCGCGAGCATCGCGATGATGCACTTGTCGCGCTTCTCCGAAGAGCTGGTGCTGTGGACCAGCGCGCAGTTCCAGTTCATCGATCTGCCGGATCGCTTCTGCACCGGCAGCTCGATCATGCCGCAAAAGAAAAACCCTGACGTGCCAGAGCTGGTGCGTGGCAAGACCGGCCGTGTTTTCGGCGCACTGATGGGCCTGCTGACTTTGATGAAAGGCCAGCCGCTGGCCTACAACAAGGACAATCAGGAAGACAAAGAGCCGCTGTTCGACGCCGCCGATACCCTGCGCGACTCGTTGCGTGCCTTTGCCGACATGATCCCGGCGATCAAACCCAAGCACGCGATCATGCGTGAAGCGGCGCTGCGCGGTTTCTCCACAGCGACCGACCTCGCCGACTACCTGGTACGCCGTGGCCTGCCGTTCCGTGATTGCCACGAAATCGTCGGCCACGCCGTGAAATACGGCGTTGACACTGGCAAGGATCTGGCCGAAATGAGCCTGGAAGAGTTGCGTCAGTTCAGCGACCAGATCGAGCAGGACGTGTTTGCCGTGCTGACCCTGGAAGGCTCAGTGAATGCCCGCGACCATATCGGCGGCACTGCGCCGGCGCAGGTCAAGGCAGCTGTGGTGCGCGGTCAGGCCCTGATCGCCAGTCGCTAAAAGCATCGCTGGCAAGCCAGCTCCCACAGGGTTCTTTGTTGGAACACAATTTTGCGTTCGACCCAAAGACCTGTGGCAGCTGGCTTGCCAGCGATTACCTACTTACAAACGCCACAAAACTCACTTTTTGGCAGCAATCATCGCCAAAAACGCCGGCATCGCCGCCTCTTTATCCGCTGCAATCTTCTGCACATGCGGATTCTGCTCAAGCCGCTCCAGCAGTGCTTTCGCCTTTGGCATCTGCGCCAGAAAATCGATCCCGAACAGTTTCTGCCCGACTGCACAGGCCAGCGGCGCGCTGTAGAGGAAGTACAAGTCGGCAATGCTCAGACTGTCGCCCGCCACATACGGGGCGAACTTGCCGTGCCGATCCAGCGCCGCAAAACCCAGCTGCAATTCAGTCTTGGTCTTTTCCTTGATCGCCTCCGGCAGGGTCATGCCGAAGAACGCCTCGCCGTAACAAGCGCGCCCCGGCAACTCGATGTACAGCTCGATTTCCTTGGCAATCGCCAATACCTGCGCGCGTTCGAACGGATCGCTTGGCAGCAGCGGTGTGCCCTTCTGGGTCTGTTCGAGGTATTCGAGGATGATCGCGGTTTCGTTGATGAAACCGGCGTCCACACCGAGCACCGGGACTTTGCCGCGTGGGCTGATGGCCAGAGATTCCGCGGTTTGCGCCGGGTAGAACGTGACCTCTTCGAACGGCAGGCCTTTTTCCAGCAGCGCCAGTTTGACCATGTTGTAGTAGTTGCTGACTGAGAATCCGTAGAGCTTGAGCATCACATAGCCTCCAGGCCGTGCGGGGTGGGCAGGGCATGTTTATAGATCGTGCAGGCGAATCGCGCCAGCAGCATCACCCCGCTGAATGCGGGTAAACTGGCGCCTTTCCATAAGGAGCCTGCCATGAGCGAGCCGACAGACATCGACAACGACGAAGAAGAGTTCACCGAGGCTACCTTGATCGAAGCCATCGAGAACCAGATCGAAAGCGACAACCCGCCAGCGGCCAAAGCGACCTTCAACAAGCTGACCCTGGTGGGCGTTGAGCGCGAAGAGATCCTCAATCTGATGGCGCATGTGCTGGCCTATGAGATTGACGCGATGCTTGATGAAGACCGCGCGTTCAATACCGAATGGTACGAAGCAGCGCTGCGGGCACTGCCTGAGCTGCCACCCGAAAAGCAGTAAGCCAAGCACATTCCCCTGTGGGAGCGACGGTGCGACGATTCGACTTGCTCGCGAAAGCGGTACATCAGCAAAAACAGCGCTGAATGACACACCGCTTTCGCGAGCAGGCTCGCTCCCACACAATTTGTCACCCATCCATCCAGCCAACTTCCCGGCCCCGACTACACTGGAATCCGCCTCAAGACAAAATCCCTGATCTGAGCACTGGACATGCCGCAAAAGCGGGTTCACCTTAGGGACGCTGTCGTCCAATTCCTAGAAAGTCTGGAGTCCTTATGTCGCTTACCCCTGAGTTGGTTGCCGAACTGGAAGTCCTCGCACTCTTCAACCTGGACAGTTCCCAGGAAGGTCTGAAAATTCATCAGACCGCTGCCCCGAAACACATTGCTGCCGCCAAACGCCTCTTCGAAAAAGAACTCACCGATCAGCCCGATGGCGGGTATCTGACCAGCCTCGGTCGCGACGCCGCACAGAATGTGCAAACCGTGCTGACCATTCTGAGAGAGCAAGAAACCGCCTGATTCCCCCTGACTTTGCCCACGGGAACTCCTGCCACGGGATTTCCGCGGGCCTGCCCGGTCATCCGCGATAGAAATCTGACGTCAAAAAACAAATTCAGCTTAAAAGTCCCGCTGCGCAAAGGCTAAACTGCCTCCCATTCCGAGACCCTCTTCGTCCGAGCTTGCGAGCCGGTTTGAGCTGACATGACGCGCACCCACGAAATCCGCCCCGACCTGGACGAAGGCATCGACCGCAAGGTCCTCAGCCAGCTACGCGCGCGCTTTCTCAAACTCAATGAAGGCCGCCTCGGCCGCGCCCTCGAAGGCTTGTCGACACGCCAGCAGAGCGTGCTGACGCTGTTGCCGCTGTTCTTCCATGTCAATCATCCGCTGTTGCCGGGTTATGTCTCGGGCAGTACGCCAGCCGGCCTGTCGAACTACGAGCCGGACGCCAACGTGCTGACCGAGGCACAGCGTCTGACGCGTTCGTTCTCCTACAAGCCGCGCCACGGCAGCAATCCGCCGCGACCGATTCATGGCCTGTTCTTGATGGGCAGCCTCGGCACGCTGGCGCAGGCCGATCAGAGTGACATGGACGTATGGGTCTGCCACGCGCCTGACTTGAGCGAAGGTGAACTCGCCGAACTGAGCAAGAAATGTCAGTTACTGGAAGCCTGGGCCGCGAGCCAGGGTGCTGAGGCGCATTTCTTTCTGATCGACCCGGTGCGCTTCGTCAAAGGCGAACGCGACACCCAGCTCAGTTCGGAAAACTGCGGCACCACCCAGCACTATCTGCTGCTTGACGAGTTTTATCGCACTGCAATCTGGCTGGCCGGGCGCACGCCGATCTGGTGGCTGGTGCCGGTTTACGAAGAAACCGCCTACGACCTTTATACCCACACCCTGCTGTCGAAGCGCTTCATCCGTGCCGACGAAACCGTGGACCTCGGCCATCTGGCGACCATTCCACCGGGCGAGTTCATCGGCGCCGGATTGTGGCAGCTGTTCAAAGGCATCGAATCACCCTACAAATCGGTGCTCAAACTGCTGCTGACCGAGGTTTACGCCAGCGAACACCCGCAGGTGCAGTGTCTGAGCCTGCGCTTTAAAAAAGCCGTGTTCGCCAACCAACTGGATCTGGATGAGCTGGACCCGTACATGGTCGTGTACCGGCGCATCGAGGAATACCTCACCGCGCGCAACGAACCGGAACGCCTGGAACTGGTGCGCCGCGCGCTGTACCTGAAGGTCAACCGCAAGCTCACCGGCAACAGCCGCACCCAGAGCTGGCAGCGTTCATTGCTGGAAAGACTGGCCAGTGAATGGCATTGGGATCAGCGGCAATTGACCCTGCTCGACAGCCGCAGCCAATGGAAAGTCCGCCAGGTCAGCGCCGAACGCCGCGCGCTGGTCAACGAGCTGAACTACAGCTATCGCTTCCTGACCCAATTCGCCCGCACCGAGCAGACCGTCAGCCTGATCAACAAGCGTGACCTCAACGTACTCGGGCGCCGGCTCTATGCTGCCTTCGAACGCAAGGCTGACAAGGTCGAATTCATCAATCCCGGCATCGCCCCGGATCTGGCCGAAGACACCCTGACCCTGGTGCAGTCGCGCAACAAAAAGGAACCGGGGCAAACCCAGTGGGGCCTGTATAACGGCAGCCTTACGGCACTGGAGTGGGAACACTTCGCGCCGATCAAGCGCAGCCGCGAGTTACTCGAGCTGTTGACCTGGTGCCACCGCAACGGTGTGATCGACAGCAGCACCCGCCTGGCCCTGCATCCCGGCACCAGCGACCTGAGCGAGTTCGAACTGTTCAACCTGCTCGGCAGCCTGCAACAGTGCATTGCCCTGCCCTTGCCCACCGTCGCAGAAGAGCCGTTGCTGCGTGCAGCGGTGCCGAGCGAAGTGCTTATGCTGGTCAACGTCGGGATTGATCCACTCAAGCATCACCGCGACCTCAACATCCTGATGACCACCGAGCGCACCGACTCGCTGAGTTACGCCGGCGTGCGCGAAAACCTCGTGCTGACGCTGGATCAGGTCACGCTCAACAGCTGGAACGAAGTGCTGGTCAATCGCTTCGACGGCCCGCACGCCCTGCTCGATTGCCTGCGCGATTACCTCAACAATCTGCCGCGTGGGCCGCTACAGCCGTCGCTGAAGGTGCGTTGTTTCTGCCACAACCGCGCGCAATTCATTGCCCGTCGCGTCGAAGAAATCGTCGACACCGCGCAGAACCTGCTGCTCAGCGAGTTGAACCACCGCTACCTGATTCAGGTGCAGCAGCACTATCACGTGCTGGAGTTGGTGCCGGGCCAGGTCAACCATGTCGCCCTCGCCACGTTGCCCGCCCTGCTCGATTACCTCGGTGAAGAACAGCCGCGCTACAGTCCGCTGCATCTGGATCCGATGGCACTGGAAGATCACGACCTCGCATTGATCCTGCCGATGGGTCAGCCGGAATGCATTCAAGTGTTCTACCGGATCACCGAGCAGCAGGCCGAGTTGTACGTGCTGGATGAGTTCAACGCGCTGTGGCAGCAACATTTGCCCTATCACGATGAGCAAAGTCTGTTGGTGCCATTGCAGCGCTTTCTGCAATCGATCCTGTTCCGCCGCGAAGCCGTGCTACCGATGGACGCCGGTCCCGACGGCCGCCTCGAAACTTTGTATTACCAGTTATTGCCTTCGGGTCCGGGGCGCGCACGACGGGTCGAATCGCGACCGGCACCGCAGACGCCGGTGAACAAGCCGTTTTACGACGTGCAGGCGATCGTCGGCAAAGCCGCACCGGGCGAGGTGCAGGTCACCCTGTATTGCAATCAACGGGAGTTCAGTGAGCTGGAACATGGCGACCAGCTGTTCAGCGTGGTCGCCCGGGAGATCGTCGAGCAGCGCCGCGAAAGCGAACGCTATCGCTGCTACATCACCGACCTCGACCTTTCAGGCCTGCTCGGTGACGGGCAGAGTTCAAGCAATCTGTATTTGCGCTACAAGGCTGACCTGGAGCGCGCCCTGAACGAGGCACTCGAACAGGTCTGAGGCGGATTACTCGGGGAACGCGCCACCGTTGGCCGGTTGCGATTCAACTTCCAGCAAGGTCAGTTTGAGGGTCTTGCCACCCGGGGCCGGCCAGTCGATGTGTTGACCGACTTTCAGGCCCAGCAGTGCGCTGCCGACGGGTGCCAGAATGGAAATCTTGCCTTCATCGGCGTTGGCATCCTTGGGATAGACCAGCGTCAGGTGGTAGTCCTTGCCACTGCCTTCTTCACGGCAATGCACGCGGGAATTCATCGTCACGACATCGGCGGGCACTTCATCGTGGCCAACCACGGTGTCGGCGCGATCCAGCTCGGTTTGCAGCGCAATCACGCCCGGCAGCGTGTCATCCAGGCTGTCGATCAGGCGCTCCAGACGTTGCACGTCCAGACGGGTAAGGGTGATGGAAGGTGCGGTCATGATCCGGGCAGACTCCTTTCTTCTGCACACAAAAAAAGCAAAACCCCGCCAAAAAAGACGGGGTTTTCACCAGGCCTCGATGGGTTGAGGCGTGTTCGGACACTATCACAGCTCAAAAAATATACAAGTCACGCCCCGCCGCACTGTTTGCGCTGCGACGCCTGCGCGCAAATTACCCGTCGCCGCTGGTCGTCCGCCGAGCGCCATTCGCGAATGTCTTCGACATGGCGGAAGCAGCCGAGGCAGACCTTGTGCTCATCCAGCCGGCACACACCGCTGCACGGCGAGGGCACGGCCGGGCTGATGTTGCTGTAAAGCGGCTTCGGTGGACGAACGGGAGCGGTGTCAGTCACGGAATCACAGACCTTCGAAGTCGAATTCGGCGCCAGCCTGCTGCTTGACGATGCGCTCGAGCATTTCGCCCAATTGCTCTTCGCTCTTGTCGCACATCCAGCGCTCGCTTTCTTCGTCGTAGTCGAAGTGGAAACCACCGGACACCGCCGCCAGCCACAGCTGACGCAGCGGCTCCTGGCGGCTGAAGATCAGCTGCGAGCCGTTTTCGAACTTGACGGTGAGCACACCGGCCGAGTTCTCCATGTCGATATCCAGATCGCTTTCGTCAAAGATGTCTTCCAGTTTTTCCTGGGTTTCATCGACCAGATCGTGAAAACGGGCTTCGGACAAACTCATTGCGGCAACCTCAAAAAATGTCTGATCAGGCTCAAGCGCCGAAAGATACGGACGCTTCCGGCCGATTGCAAAGATTAACGACCAAGCACCTGCCGGCCCATCAACACCGAACCCTGTGGGTGCGAGCCTGCTCGCGAATGGCCGGCACATCCAACATTATCGCTGGCTGACACACCGCGATCGCGAGCAGGCTCACTCCTACAAGGTATTGCGGCGGTTCGGGCAGCTTTGGGCAAGCCCCGCCGGACGGGAACCCCCTCGCATAGGCAAGCTGCCGGGTGGCCGGTATACTCCGGCGCAATTAACGCATTTTCAAGGATTTCGCCATGAAGCGCCTGATCTCTTCCCTTGCTGCGCTCGTCGCGGTTGCCTGCCTCGTTTCGGCCTGTGGTCAAAAAGGCCCGCTGTACCTGCCGGATGACGATCAGGACCCGGCCGAGCAAGCCCAGTCTTCGCAGAAGCAGCCGTCCAAAGCACACAAGCACGACGTTTACCAATAAGGGATCGCCATGGACGCTTTTAACTACCGTGGCGGGGAGCTGTTCGCGGAAGGTGTGGCGCTGTCCGCCATCGCCGACCGCTTCGGCACGCCCACTTACGTCTACTCGCGCGCGCACATCGAGGCTCAGTATCTGGCTTATGCCGATGCGTTGGCCGGCATGCCGCATCTGGTCTGCTTTGCGGTCAAAGCCAACTCCAACCTCGGCGTACTGAATGTCCTGGCCCGTCTCGGCGCCGGTTTCGACATCGTTTCCCGTGGCGAGCTGGAACGCGTACTCGCCGCTGGCGGCAGCGCTGACAAGATCGTCTTCTCCGGTGTCGGCAAGACCCGTGACGACATGCGTCGCGCACTGGAAGTCGGCGTGCACTGCTTCAACGTCGAATCCACCGATGAGCTCGAGCGCCTGCAAGTGGTTGCAGCCGAACTGGGCGTTCGCGCACCGGTGTCGCTGCGGGTGAACCCGGACGTCGATGCCGGCACCCACCCGTACATTTCCACCGGTCTCAAAGAGAACAAGTTCGGCATCGCCATCGCCGACGCCGAAGACGTGTACGTGCGCGCCGCGCATCTGCCGAACCTCGAAGTGGTCGGCGTCGACTGCCACATCGGTTCGCAACTGACCACGCTGCCACCGTTCCTCGATGCCCTCGATCGCCTGCTGGATCTGGTCGACCGCCTTGGCGATTGCGGCATTCACCTGCGCCACATCGATCTCGGCGGCGGTTTGGGCGTGCGTTATCGCGATGAAGAGCCGCCGCTGGCTGCCGACTACATCAAAGCTGTGCGCGAGCGTCTGAACGGTCGTGATCTGGCGCTGGTGTTCGAGCCAGGCCGTTTCATCGTTGCCAATGCTGGCGTGCTGCTGACTCAGGTCGAGTACCTCAAGCACACCGAGCACAAAGATTTTGCCATCGTCGACGCGGCGATGAACGACCTGATCCGCCCGGCGCTGTATCAGGCGTGGATGGACGTTACCGCGGTCAAACCGCGTGACTCCGCTGCGCGCAAATACGACATCGTCGGCCCGATCTGCGAAACCGGCGACTTCCTCGCCAAGGATCGCGAATTGGCCTTGGCCGAAGGCGATCTGCTGGCCGTGCATTCGGCGGGTGCCTACGGTTTCGTGATGAGTTCCAACTACAACACCCGCGGCCGTGCCGCTGAAGTGCTGGTAGACGGTGACCAGGTTTTTGAAGTGCGCCGCCGCGAAACCGTGGCTGAGCTGTTTGCCGGCGAAAGCCTGCTGCCGGAGTAACCCATGCTGCTGCGTTTTACTAAAATGCACGGCTTGGGCAATGACTTCATGGTTCTCGACCTGGTCAGCCAGCACGCGCATATTCAGCCAAAGCACGCCAAGCAATGGGGCGACCGCCACACTGGCATTGGCTTCGACCAATTGCTGATCGTCGAGGCGCCGAGCAACCCGGACGTGGATTTCCGTTATCGGATCTTCAACTCCGACGGATCCGAAGTTGAGCAGTGCGGCAACGGTGCGCGCTGCTTCGCCCGTTTCGTGCTCGACAAGCGTCTGACCGCCAAACGGCAGATCCGCGTCGAGACCAAGGGCGGCATCATCGAACTGGACGTGCGTAACGACGGCCAGATCGGTGTGAACATGGGCGCCCCGCGTCTGGTGCCGGCGGACATTCCGTTCGAAGCACCCGCCCAGGCGACCAGCTATCAGCTGGAAGTCGACGGCACCACGGTCGAGCTGGCCGCCGTGTCGATGGGCAACCCGCACGCCGTATTGCGCGTGCAAGACATCAACAGTGCACCGGTGCATGAACTGGGGCCGAAAATCGAACACCACCCGCGCTTCCCGGCGCGGGTCAATGTCGGTTTTCTCCAGGTCATCGACCGCAACCGCGCGCAACTGCGCGTGTGGGAACGTGGCGCCGGGGAAACCCAGGCCTGCGGTACCGGTGCGTGTGCAGCGGCTGTCGCTGCGATCAGCCAGGGGTGGATGGATTCGCCGCTATTGATCGACCTGCCTGGCGGGCGTCTGTCCATTGAATGGGCTGGCCCTGGTCAACCGGTGCTGATGACCGGTCCGGCAGTGCGTGTATACGAAGGACAAGTACGTCTTTGAGTGAGCAGAAACCATGACCGATAAGCCTCAGGTACCCGCCCGACAGTCCGACGAATCAGCGTCCGAGAGCCTGGAGGCGGCAGCGGTTGCCGCATACCTGGAGGCTCATCCGGACTTCTTCGTCGAGCACCAGGAATTGCTGCCCGCCTTGCGCATTCCTCACCAGCGCGGTGACACCGTGTCCTTGGTCGAGCGGCAGATGACTATCCTGCGCGACCGCAACATCGAGATGCGTCACCGCCTCTCGCATTTGATGGACGTCGCCCGCGACAACGATCGCCTGTTCGACAAGACTCGTCGCTTGATCCTGTCCCTGATGGACGCCAGCAGCCTGGAAGACGTGGTGATCAGCGTCGAAGACAGTCTGCGCCAGGATTTCCAGGTGCCTTTTGTCAGCCTTATTTTGCTTGGCGATAACCCGGCACCGGTTGGCCGCTGGGTCACTCACGCTGACGCGCAAGTCGCCATCGGCGGCCTGCTCACCGAAGGCAAAAGCGTCAGCGGCAGCCTGCGTGAGCATGAACTGGACTTCCTCTTCGGCGAAGAGCAGCGCAAGCAGATCGGTTCCACCGCTGTCGTCGCGGTCAGCCATCAAGGCATTCACGGCATTCTGGCGATCGCCAGCCGTGATCCGCAGCACTACAAGAGTTCGGTGGGCACGCTGTTCCTCAGCTACATCGCCGAAGTCATGGGCCGCGTGCTGCCACGGGTCAACAGCTCCCTGCGCTCGGTACGCTGAACATGGAACGGCAACTGGACGCTTACTGCGAACACCTGCGCAGTGAGCGACAGGTGTCGCCGCACACCCTGTCGGCCTACCGCCGCGACCTCGATAAAGTCCTTGGCTGGTGCGTGAAGCAAAACATCGGCAGTTGGGCGGCGCTGGATATTCAGCGCCTGCGCAGCCTGATCGCTCGTCTGCATGCGCAAGGCCAATCCTCGCGCAGCCTCGCGCGGCTGCTGTCGGCGGTGCGTGGGCTCTATCACTACCTCAACCGCGAAGGCCTTTGCGACCACGATCCGGCGACCGGTCTGGCGCCGCCGAAAGGTGAGCGTCGCCTGCCGAAAACCCTCGACACTGACCGTGCGCTGCAACTGCTTGAAGGTGCGGTCGAGGATGATTTTCTTGCGCGGCGCGATCAGGCGATTCTGGAGTTGTTCTATTCCTCCGGCCTGCGCCTTTCCGAACTGACCGGGCTCAATCTTGATCAGCTGGATCTTGCTGACGGTATGGTTCAAGTGCTCGGCAAGGGCAGCAAGACCCGACTGCTGCCGGTGGGTAAAAAGGCCCGCGAAGCACTGGAACAATGGCTACCGTTACGGGCCATGACCAACCCCGCAGACGACGCCGTATTCGTCAGCCAGCAAGGCCGACGCCTCGGTCCACGAGCGATTCAGGTGCGGGTCAAACTGGCCGGCGAACGAGAACTGGGACAGAACCTGCACCCGCACATGCTGCGCCACTCCTTCGCCAGCCACTTGCTGGAATCCTCGCAGGACCTGCGCGCCGTGCAGGAACTGCTCGGCCACTCAGATATCAAGACCACGCAGATCTACACCCACCTGGACTTCCAGCACCTGGCGGCGGTCTACGACAGCGCCCACCCACGGGCCAAACGCATGAAAGGCGACGATTCATGAGCATCCAGTTGATCACCTTCGACCTCGACGACACCTTGTGGGACACCGCCCCGGTGATCGTCAGTGCCGAAGCGATATTGCGCGAATGGCTGAGCGAACATGCGCCGAATCTGGGCGCGGTGCCGGTGGAGCATTTGTGGGCGATTCGTGAGCGGGTGTTGACCAGTGAGCCGGGGTTGAAACATCGCATCAGTGCGCTTCGGCGGCGGGTGTTGTTTCATGCGATGGAAGACGCCGGGTACGCCCATGGCGAGGCATCCGATCTGGCCGACAAGGGCTTTGAAGTGTTTCTGCATGCGCGGCATCAGATCGAAGTGTTCCCTGAAGTCGAACCCGTGCTGGAGATTCTCGCCAATCACTATGCGCTTGGCGTGGTCACCAATGGCAATGCTGATGTGCGTCGATTGGGTCTGGCGGACTACTTCAAGTTTGCGCTTTGCGCGGAAGATATCGGCATCGCCAAACCGGATGCGCGGCTTTTTCATGAGGCTCTGCAACGCGGTGGCGCCACCGCCGAAACCGCTGTGCACATCGGTGATCATCCGGGCGATGACATTGCCGGGGCACAGCAGGCGGGGTTGCGGGCGATATGGTTCAACCCGGCGGGCAAGGCCTGGGAAGCGGATCGCTTGCCGGATGCCGAGATTCGTAGCCTGAGCGATTTGCCAGCCGTTCTTGCGCGCTGGAACCGCTGAAAAGATCGCAGCCTTCGGCAGCTCCTACAGGGAAACGCATTCCAATGTAGGAGCTGCCGAAGGCTGCGATCTTTTGATCTTTTCATCACCCATGAAAAAGCCCGCAGCGACGGCGGGCCTTTTCAGCAAGCCAGCGGCACGCCTCAGATAGGGCGGCTACCGTACTTGTTGTCTGGCTTCTTCGGCGGATCGGCGACCACATTGGCCTCCACTTCCTGCACTTTTCCGCCGCGCGACAGGAACTCTTCCATGGCCTTGGCCAGGGCGTCGCGCTCCTTGTTCTTGGCTTCAATGCTCGGCAACTCGTCTACCGACACCGCAGCCTTGGCTTTGCCTTTGGCAGCAGGGGCCGGCGTATCGTCGCCACCATCGTCGTCAGCAACGTCTTCCGCTGCTGCTTCCAGACCTTCCTCGGCCTCGTCTTCGTCGCCTACTTCGAGGTCGTCGTTTTCCAGATCATCGTCGCTCATGTTCTACCTCATGACTTGCGAAAAGCAGATTAGTTATAGACCAGCTTTGGCAACTGTCGAAAGTCGCCGTTAAAAAATCAGTAACCATTGGTGACCAACGGTTTATGCCCCTTCACCGTGCAAGGTGGCGAGGACTTTTCGAGCACCGCCATGATCACGGTGCTCGCCCAGATAAACGCCTTGCCAGGTCCCCAGTGCCAGGCGGCCTGCCGAAACCGGCAGACTGATCTGGCAGCCAAGCACGCTGGCCTTGAAGTGCGCCGGGAGGTCGTCCAGGCCTTCGTCGTTATGCTCATAGCCGTCTGTTCCTTGTGGGATCAGACGATTGAAAAATCGTTCGAAGTCGCGACGTACCGCCGGATCGGCGTTCTCGTTGATGGTCAACGACGCCGAGGTATGCTGCAGCCACAAATGCAACAGACCGACCCGACACTCCCTGAGTTCAGGCAGCCCCGCGAGTAACTCGTCCGTTACCAGATGAAAGCCCCGGGGCCGTGCCCGCAGGGTTATCAGAGTCTGTTGCCACATACAGTTCTCCGCACGTTCGGGGCGCATTCTAGCGCGCTCTGGGAAAAAACAAAGGCCCTAATAATCCTGCAATGATGTAAGCCATTGGCCGCAGAAAAACGCTCGTCGTAAACACGACCAAAGCCGTACGAAAAATCCTTTCAGCTGCTCTCTCTGCGACAAATTCCAGACAAAAAAATGCCCGGCGAACCGGGCAAATTTTTTAATGCGCGTACTTACAGGTTGTAGCCGCGTTCGTTGTGTTGTGCCAGATCGAGGCCAACCGACTCTTCTTCCTCGGTCACACGCAGACCCATGACGGCGTCGAGGACCTTGAGGATGATGAAGGTGACGATCGCGGTGTAGATCACCGTGAAGCCCACGCCTTTGACCTGAATCCAGACTTGCGCACCGATATCGGTGACGGTGCCGAAGCCACCCAGAGCCGGAGCTGCGAACACACCGGTGAGGATCGCGCCGAGGATACCGCCGATACCGTGCACGCCGAACGCGTCCAGGGAATCGTCATAACCGAGTTTGCGTTTCAGGGTGGTGGCGCAGAAGAAGCACACCACGCCTGCGGCCAGACCGATCACCAGTGCGCCCATCGGGCCCACGGTGCCGGCAGCCGGAGTAATCGCGACCAGACCGGCAACCACACCCGATGCGATACCCAGTGCGCTTGGCTTGCCGTGGGTGACCCACTCGGCAAACATCCAGCCCAGTGCCGCAGCAGCGGTAGCAATCTGAGTGACCAGCATCGCCATACCGGCGGTGCCGTTGGCCGCCGCAGCGGAGCCGGCGTTGAAGCCGAACCAGCCGACCCACAGCATCGCCGCGCCCATCAGGGTGTAACCCAGATTGTGCGGAGCCATCGGGGTGGTCGGGAAGCCTTTACGCTTGCCCAGCACCAGGCAGGCAATCAGACCGGCGACACCGGCGTTGATGTGCACCACGGTGCCGCCCGCGAAGTCGAGTACGCCCCAGTCCCACATCAGACCGCCGTTGCCGGACCAGACCATGTGCGCGATCGGTGCGTAAACCAGAGTGAACCAGATGCCCATGAAGATCAGCATCGCGGAGAACTTCATCCGCTCGGCGAACGCACCGACGATCAGCGCCGGAGTGATGATCGCGAAGGTCATCTGGAAGGTGATGAACACCGCCTCAGGGAACAAAGCCGCTGGGCCGGTCAGGCTCGAAGGCGTGACACCGGCGAGGAACGCCTTGCCCATGCCGCCGAAGAACGAGTTGAAGTTGACGACGCCCTGCTCCATGCCGGTGGTGTCGAACGCAATGCTGTAGCCATAAATGACCCACAGGATGCTGATCAGACCGGTAATGGCGAAGCACTGCATCATCACGGAAAGAATGTTTTTCGAGCGAACCATGCCGCCGTAGAACAGCGCCAGGCCGGGGATGGTCATGAACAGCACGAGTGCCGTCGAGGTGAGCATCCAGGCAGTGTCGCCGGAATTGAGGACTGGGGCCGCCACTTCGTCTGCCGCCATTGCAAGGCTTGGCATTACGATGGACAACAGGGCTCCTAGCCCTGCGAATTTACGCAGAGTCATATTGTTTTCTCCTGGGGCGTTGGGGTTTGTGGCGGCGTTTAAATCGCGTCGGTATCGGTTTCGCCGGTACGGATGCGAATCGCCTGTTCCAGATTGACCACGAAGATCTTGCCGTCACCGATCTTGCCGGTGTTGGCCGCCTTGGTGATCGCCTCGATCACCCGATCCAGATCCTTGTCGTCGATGGCCACGTCGATTTTCACCTTGGGCAGAAAATCGACCACATATTCCGCGCCGCGATACAGCTCGGTGTGACCCTTCTGCCGGCCGAAGCCTTTGACTTCAGTAACGGTAATGCCCTGCACGCCGATTTCGGACAGCGACTCGCGCACGTCGTCCAACTTGAACGGCTTGATGATGGCAGTGACTAGCTTCATGAAACTCTCTCCCGAATTGGTGGACTTGCCCCAGGAAAACAAACCCGACTCAAGTCTAAGCGCAGTGCCTGGCTTTGTAACGCATCGTCGGCCTTACCTGCCCGACTGACGCCAGCTAACCGCTGCTGACGAAACTCCCCGCTCCGTCTGCCGCACTGCATTCGTCACAGCGACTGCATCAGTGCATGGGTCGAAGGTGACTAAGCAGAAACCTTGCCATCTCGCCAAAATCCCCTGATTTCAATCCCTTGGCCGCTGCCGCAAGGCATCCCGTGCAAAACGCCATCCGGATACGCACAACAACGGTGCGCCGCCATCCGTCCGCCTGCGCGAAAAGCGTGCATCCCTGACCACGAGATTGACTATAGACACTGCGTGATACACTGCCGGCCATTGTTTCCAGGACATCCACCATGCTCGCGCCCAAAGACTTCCTCGATGCCCTGAGCGGCACCGCCTCCCGCCTGTTCAACGGCGACACCCCGCTGCCGAAAGCCGAAATCGAAAGCCAGTTCAAGATGCTGCTGCAGAGTGCCTTCAGCAAACTCGACCTGGTCAGCCGTGAAGAGTTTGATAGTCAGATGGTTGTGTTGGCGCGTACTCGCGCACGCCTTGAGAGCCTTGAAGCCAAGGTTGCCGAGATGGAAGCGAAGCTGACGCCGCCCGCGGAATAATCCGCGCCCCCTGTAGGAGCTGCCGAAGGCTGCGATCTTTTGATCTCCAGCCCTTCAACCATCCCGGCAACGTCCTACAACCTGAATGACCGCCGTCCGATTGCGCCGAAAAGCCCAGGTTTCTAAGCTCACCCGATGCTGAATGTTCAGCAGCGGGTTTGGCGACCTGGATAGAGTTCGACGCATTGCGACCAAGTTCGACCCTGGGACTTTTCCCATCTCGAATTATGGCGGCTGTGCGTGGGAGACCTTAGGGTCTGCCGGTTCCGGATTCACCGGTTCGCCAACCTGCGCATAGCTGCCACCCCTATCGTTTGGCGACGATCAGAGGCAGTTTTCTTCATTCGAATTCGAGAACTGCACCATGGAAGAAACCTATTTAAAGCCCTACATCTTCACCCGCCACAAACTCCCCCTCCACGCCCTCCTCATCCAGAACCAACCCTGGTTCTGCGCCCGAGACCTGAGTCGCCTGCTGCACATCTACCTCAACGAACGCATGCTGCGAAAACTCGACCACGACCAATACCAAACCCGCAAAACCTTGATCCACAACCAGATCGAAAACGCCCTGCTGATCAGCGAATCCGGCATCTACGCCCTCCTCGTCTACCACTACTGCCCCGAATACCGAGCCCTGCGGGAATGGATCACCCACCAGGTCATCCCTACCCTGCGCGACGCCCAACATCCCACCACAAGCGAACGCCCACACCTGAGCCTGCTCAGTTGGCCGGATATGTCGTTGAGTTTGTTGCACTGGAATAACCAGCCGTGGATACGGCTGCAGGATGTGCCGTTGATGGTGGTGGAACGGGAACAGACCAAGCGCCCAATGACGGGGCCATGGTGGAAAAGGGCTTCGCGGATGCTGCAATCGCTATAAACCCGCATGCCGGAGCTGGACCCTGCGCAAATCGTAAGTCGATTGCAGATTCATCCAGAACTCAGGCGTAGTGTTGAGATGAGAGGCAAGGCTGATTGCCAGATCGGCGCAGATCCTGAGCTGGCATTTCACAAGCTTTTCGATCTCACTTTCGGGCCATTTCGTGGGCATGGCATGACAGTCATGCCCAACGGCTCCATGAATTCCTTACTCAGAACCTCGCCCGGATGAATCGGGCGCATACCATTGCGGTCCATTGTTCGCCTCCAGAGGCTGCGTTGAGTGGCCAAACTGGAGCATCCGACTCCGCGATACAAGACCGTCGAAACCCTTTCGCCGACGTCCTACAACTATTAGGGCATTGCCCTACAAACATCAGAGTCTGCGCCCAGTTACGCAGCCCTTACGCATGTCATTACATTGGCAAACGAAATACGCCCATCAAAATGGAGGTATCTGTGAAGGATAAGAAGAGGAAGGAAAAGCTATTTCAGTTTGTTGATTTGCACCTCGAAGCACTCCGTTTGGCTGGGGATATGTCAGCCAACCAACGGCGATTTATTGAAGTTGCTGTTACATGTGGGCCAGCGCTTGAGCCAAGCGGCGCGCTGGCCGGTAGAAGGTCCTGAGTGAAAAATAAAAAAGGCGTCCATAGGACGCCTTTTTTTGTTCGGAGGAATAGTCGCAGCGATTCTTTAGCTCCTGGCTTTACGGCCTTGGGTTCAGAATCCGACAGGCTAGCCCGTCGTCACTACTTCAGAGAAACCAGCTTTCTCTGCTGCCAAAAATGCGGGGGAGCTTTTGCTGGTGCCCAGTCCCGACGAATGCGCAGTTGCAGTCCTCGAACGTGAGGATCCTTCAGTACCGCTCAGGAGTCAAAGCTCATTTAAGATCGAGAGCAGCGCAAAACCCTCATCCATGCCGGTATAAAGTCTTGCCTCTCCGCCCTCTCACACCCTGAACTGGCCATCTCCAACGTCCTTCACTAACGCAAGCACAGTCCTACGAGGACCGTCCCCTACGTCTGATTACGTAAGCATCAATGCCTTCGATATCGTCTGCAGATTGATCCCACAGAACAAGACGATGCGAAGAAAAGGCAAAGGTACCGAACTTCGAAATCAGACACTCAAATCTGAATCCCGAAAACTCGCACATCAAACAATGTCCATGGACCCAGAAGCCCTGGCAGCTGGAGTTGATGCTCTATCACTCAGGATCGATCCGATTACTCCAGTAGCAATCAACGCATTCCACCAGTGGACCGGCCCCGTTGGGTATCCATGGGACGCTGTTTTGGACTGGAAGACCAAAGATGCAAAAGGGCTGGACTTGGCGTTCTGGTACGAAGAAGAACTGTGCGGACTGTGCTACGCAACGCCGCGAAGAAGCACGATCTGCATGAAAATCGTCCTTTTGCAGGGACACACCTGCAAGACGAATACCTTGCGGGGCTGGATCGCTCCGATGGCATTGCTGACAACAGAGTTCTACGCCCGGAAGCTGGGGTGCACACAAATCGAAGTACAAGAGCCAGATTCAGGTGCCATCCCTTACTATCAAACGCTGGGATTTTATTTTGATACAACCGGTCGCCTTGTCTTTCCATTGGACGACCAATAAGATCGAATCAAGCATCCCGGCACGTGAGGTGTTTATGAAGCAGAAGAAGCAGAAAACCCAACCGGCACGGGTTTCCAAACCGGGTACCGAGGAACTCGGTTTGCCGGACAGAGTTTCAGCCAGTCAGCGGCATTTTCTGAAAGTGGCCGCGACCTATGGCAAGGAAATGGAGCCCGATGGTTGGCTCGCCGGTGGTGGAACCTGAGTACCGCAAAAATGACCGCCAAACAGGCGGTTTTTTTTATGCCTGAGGATTAGTGCCTTCAGCAACATCCAGTGAAAGTTCGCCCTTAAAACTGTCCGACCAACGCCCTCTCCCCAGACTACCCTTCAAAAACCCGCAGGAAGCGGCCCCCGATTCAGCTCAAGGAACGACCATGTCCCTTTCCATCTTCCACACCAGCAATCCAATATTTTTCTTCATTATCTGCAATTCGTTAGAAACGCCGAACTATGCTCTGTTGACGTTGCGGGTCCGTTATCTGTCCGGGTCATAGAGCCATGTATATCTCGCCTAAGCAGCATCGACCTGCTCGCTACATACGAATTTGATAGTAAGGATTGGATCACGATCCATAGTGGCGCAAGGCCTTCTTGACGAGTATTCTCAAAAAAGGCTATCCGATCATCGTTGGAAAAATGGCTTTTCATAGTTTCGTAACAAGTTAACGAATCTCAAAATACCTGGGTAAGCATTCAATGAGCACCTGCTGATCACATCGTCGGGTGTCTTTCAGAATGGGTCAGGAGGCGCGTTGAAATGTTGCTAGACCCTGATTGAAGCTCCGATTAGAGGTTTCGATGGACCGTGAGAAAAACCTTTCAAAAAAGACGCCGGTAGCAGCCATTAAAGATATCTGGGCGGCCAAAACACTTGTCGAACTCGACGGTAGACTCACCGCGAGTATGGCCCAGCAACAGATTCAAGCGCTGATCAAAGAGGAACGCCTTAATACGATTCTCAAGAAGGTAACGGAGCTCGCTAACACCGAGGCAGAATCAGAAAATGCCGGGCTGCTGGTGTTGGCGTTGCTTGGGAGACTTTCTGCCGTAGCGCGAGGCCGTGAAAATGAAATTGCTAAAACGTTGCCGATGCTGGTTCCTGCAGGAAGCTTGCCGCCCTTGGAAGCCTCCACATTAGACGGTGATGGCAAGTTTTACGCAGCACAGAGCCTCTCTCAGATGAGCAGCGCCATTTGGGCGCCCTATGCATTTGAAGAATCAGTGAACGTCGATACTGCGGAGAAAGCCCGCAAGTCCCTGATTGAGTTTGCGCTCAACAGTTGCCCCACCGCAGCTGAAGCACTGGTCACTCACTGTTCAGCGCTCGAAAACCTTTCAGGCATCTCCAACGCCGAATCGAGACTTCGCAAAGCTAGGCGAATAAGCTCTGGCTGGGCGGAAGTCATGCGTGGTCGCAGTCAAGATTTGGGGGAAAGGCCAGGCGAAGCTCTGGCTAAGTGGGTTGCAGCCCTTCTTGCCGGTGACATCAGAGACGTTGATGAAACGCTACTGTTCAATATCGTGGATGACGGTATAGACATTCTTCTGCGCTTCATTGAGCTACGGTTTTCGCACGCCATGCTTACTGAAACCTATCAAATGCTGAGCCGCGCAAAAGTGGTCCTCGGCCGGGCGCGTTGGATTCATTTCCTACCGTTCTCAAAAAACCGCCAAGCGCTCACCATGTGCCTACGTGAATCAGCACTTGTGCTCGCCAGACAAGGAAAGACTGACAAAACGCTGCTCGAATTGATTCAACTCATGTATCAATCGAAGGCTCAAATGTTAAACGACATGGAGCGTCATTTCGGTAAAGCTTTAGAACTCGACCCCGACATTCGTCAATGGTGGCTTGCGGGCGGATCAGTAAGCAACAGCCGTCAGACCACCCATAAAGTTGGCAATAACGAAGACCAAATGATCGGAGAACTTCTGATTGAGGTGGAAAGCGCCAAACCTTTCATGCTTTTCCTTCAGCACTCGATCGTTCCCATGATCGATATTTCCGATTCTGTTATGTCAACCAACGGCATAAAAGCAGCCGCTGGATATTCGGAAATCGCCCGGAAAGTGGGCCTATTAGCAAGGATGCGCAAACTTAGCACTACTGATTTGAAGGGAATGGTCGTCGAGTTCAACCCGCTTCAGCATGAGCTGCTAAGCGATACAACTCACGGCGTGCGCGAGGTGAAGGTAACTCGCGATGGCGTACTTAAAGATTTCGGTGGAAACATAAAAACACTCGTCAAACCGCGAGTTGAACCTTTGAGCTGATATAAGGAAGAGAAACGATGGACCGTACCGAAGCGAAGATCCTTCTCAAGAATTTGCTGCGCCGTATCAAGCCCAAAGACGTCGAGCAATTTGAGCTAACCGGCGTCATCACCGATGGGGAGCTTGCCGCACTGCACTTTGCGCTGGCACTCCTCGAGGGTAATAACCCTGCTCAAGTCCATCCGACCTCCCTGCCAGTCCTTCCTGTATCCCCGGCGCCGAACCCAGTCGACCCTGCTGAGCAAATGGTTGAGCAAGAGGACTTCCCGATTGAGCTTGACTTGAGCATTTTTGATTTGCCAAAGCCTTCGTCCAAGGAGCGGCTTTGCCTAGATTTCGGTACGGCGATGTCAAAAGCCACGCTGGTCATGAACGATCTTGATGACGACGATATAGAAGAGATTCATGTTCTTGAACTGGGCATACCGGGTGATCAGCATGAAGTGAGCGACACCATGCTCATCTCCTCGTTGTACATCGATAACGAAGGCCTCCTCTGGTTCGGCAACAAAGCCGTAGAGCACTCCGCCGTTGAGGGTAGAAACGGCGAAAGAAGACGCATCGACAATGTGAAGCGGTACCTGTCTGAAAGCGCGATTCAAACAACGCTTACTCCCATTTTTAACCCCACGCCTCTACCACTCACAGGCGGCGATGTCCTTTTGGCATATTTGATGTTCATGACCTGGACCGTGAATCAGGTCGCATCAAAACATGGCGTATTACGCAATATAGAACGACGATTTGCTATGCCATGCTTCGAAAAAACTCAGAGCCGAGAGGTCGAGCGCGAGCTTCGAAGACTATTAGGTGAAGCGCAGGTCCTCGCAGATACATTTGCTCTTAGTGTGCACACGGGCCTACCAGTCAAAGACTTTACCCAGGCCGTGAGACAGCTGCGCGAGACTTCGAGGCAATATGATTTCGTCACCCAAGCTCTGACCGAACCTTTAGGAGTCGCTAATGCATTGTTGAGTAGTGAGAGCAACATTCGCCGGCTCACACTCATTGTTGATATTGGCGCAGGAACAAGTGACGTTAGCCTGTATCGATTGCATGCTGATGCCGAGGCAGGTATTCGGCAGGCCGTAGAGGCTAAAGGCGCAGCTAGGGGCATTCCTTTGGCGGGCAACTATCTGGATCGCGCATTGACCGAACTGATCATGCTTAAGGCAGGCATCAAGCACGATAATCCTCGTAATGTTTCCATCCGCAGCAACCTTGCCCTCTCGATTCGCGAATACAAAGAGTCGTTATTCAACAGTGAGTCCTTGACCGTCGTCTTGCTTGACGGACAGGCCGTGGACATCAAAGTGCATGAGCTTGATGAGCTGGAGCCGGTAAAAAGCTTCAAATCAGAGTTGCGCAAGTGCGTAACAGAAATGTTGGAAGAGATTGATGACAGCTGGGTGGGCGCAGCCAGTCACGATGACTTGGCAGTGATCCTGACAGGAGGCGGCTCAAACTTGCGGATGGTTCAGGAGCTTATGTCAGGCGAGATCGAGGTGAAGGGAAAAACTATACGACTCATTCGCACCGCGGCATTCCCGGGATGGCTCAAAGAACTGGATCCCGCCTTGGAAGATGACTTCCCTCGCATCGCAGTCTCCCTTGGCGGCGGTCGACTTAGCCTTATCAGTTCCACTATCGCCCAAGTGACCGCCGGCGATGTTCGGGGAGAACCCACTCTTCCAAGATTTTAACAAGCACCGGCACGCGAGGTGTCTATGAAGCAGAAAAAATTAATAGCACAACCGGCACCCGCTTCAAAAACGGGTGCATAAGTACTTAGTTTGCCGGACAAAGTTAGCCCGTCAGCGGCACTTTTTGAACGCGGCTGCGACCGCTGGCAAAGAAATGGAGTCCGATGGTTGGATGGCCGATAGTGGAACCTGCCTACCGAACAAATGACCGCCCGATGGGCGGTTTTTTACGCTTGGACGTTACTGTCTCCTGCAACATCCAGTGAAAATTCGATCTCAAAACCATCCCACCAACGCCCTCTCCCAAGACTACCCTTCAAAGACCCGCAGGAAGCGGCTTCCCGATTCAGCTCAAGGAACGACCATGTCCCTCTCCATCGTCCACAGTCGCGCCCAGATTGGCGTGGAAGCCCCCGCTGTCACCGTCGAAGTTCATCTGGCCAACGGTCTGCCGTCGCTGACCATGGTCGGGCTGCCCGAGGCGGCGGTGAAGGAGAGCAAGGATCGGGTGCGCAGCGCCATCATCAATTCCGGGCTGCAGTTTCCGGCGCGGCGGATCACCTTGAATCTGGCGCCGGCGGATCTGCCCAAGGATGGCGGGCGGTTTGACCTGGCGATTGCCTTGGGGATTCTGTCGGCGAGTGTGCAGGTGCCGTGTCTGACGCTGGATGATGTGGAATGTCTGGGTGAGTTGGCGTTGTCCGGCGCGGTACGAGCGGTGCGTGGGGTGTTGCCGGCCGCACTGGCGGCGCGCAAGGCGGGTCGTGCGTTGGTAGTGCCGCGTGCGAATGCCGAGGAGGCGTGTCTGGCCTCTGGACTGAAGGTGTTTGCGGTGGATCATCTGCTGGAGGCGGTGGCGCATTTCAATGGGCATACACCGGTTGAGCCGTATGTGTCTGACGGGCTGATGCATGCTAGCAAGCCTTATCCCGACTTGAATGAAGTGCAGGGGCAAGTGGCGGCCAAACGAGCGCTGCTGATTGCTGCTGCGGGTGCCCATAACCTGCTGTTCAGTGGGCCGCCGGGAACAGGGAAAACACTGTTGGCTAGTAGGCTACCGGGACTGTTGCCGCCGCTAGCCGAGAGTGAAGCTTTGGAGGTCGCGGCGATTCAGTCAGTCGCCAGTGGTGCACCGCTAACCCATTGGCCGCAGCGTCCCTTTCGTCAACCGCACCACTCGGCATCCGGGCCGGCACTGGTGGGTGGCAGCTGTAGGATTTGGAAATTAATGCGACTTTTCGGAAATTAATGCGACATCAAAAACTTTTCCTCAAGCGGCGACCCTTAAAGCATGCGACCCGCAGTAACACCAGAACGTCGATACGGGTTCCGTCGAATGTAAGCCGCCTTGCCGTTACTGAAGTAACGCCTTTGCGTTTCAAAGTCTCCCCCGGTAGCAGTACGAAAAGCCCCCCAAGGACCTCCGCCCTGGGGGCCTATTATTTTTATCAGGGTGGATCAACCGGCCTTCGCGCATCGAGGCGCTCCACCGGCCGGGGGAGTGCTGATGGCTTTTAAGCTCCCCAACGACGCAATTCGGCCGCGCTCCTCCTCGACTCTACTTATTAGCCCTAATACCGGTGGGAGCGCAGGTTGAGGATGGTGCAAACGAAAAAAAGCCCGCATCAGCGGGCCGTGTGCTAGAACGTAAATCACTCTTGGCTCACACCTAAACTAAATGCGAGCGTTGATCCAGTCCCATACCTTCTGACTCAACCAGCCCTGATGATTACCTTTGACGACCTGCGAGAGGAAGATGCGGTCGTTGGCGTCAAGCTTAGAACGGAGATCCTCGAGAATTTTATCAGCTGTATACGTGCTACTGATCCAGCGAACAGACTCCAGCCCCGCGTCTTGGGTGTTATCGAAGCGCTCAAGGTTCTGAAGAAAAGCACGCCGAGCGGCGTCATAGTTGCTACGTTCTTTGTTTAAATTCCAGGTAACTATGTATACAGTCATATTTGTTTTCCTATTGAATATCTCTAAACAGCCCATACCGTCGGGCAGCAGTGAATCGTAGAGGTTAGTAATCGATGGTGTGAGTCCAAACCGGACGCCATCCCTTAGCGAGATAAGCAACCAAGCTGCGGTTACCATGAAAGCGGATACGCCCGCCTGACGAATACGCAAGTGCCGATTGATCGACCTGAAGCCCACTGGCACGGGCTTTGGCAGTGAGCTGCCCCAGCAGACCATCATTATTTCCCGAGGTAGATTTCGCTTCAAAAACAGCGAAATTTACCCACCCTCCCCCCACGGCTCGCTCACGCATGTGAGCCATATTTATTTTCATGAGTCCCCCAATAGAGCGTTTTCAAAGCCGCAGCAAATGGCTGTGACAGGAACTACATACTACTCAGCCAATCGTGAGTGTTTTAGCCCTACTTTGGATAACTCCATAGATGATTCGAAACCGGGGATCACGAAGCTTTTCAAGCTCAAGCCTTTCGAAGAGTTCACATGCGAACGTGAGCAAATGCTCACGTTAAGCTACGCCTAAAAAAATTTCATTCTGGTATTCTCACGAGGTTAACTGACTAGGGGTCGACCATGAAAAAAATAGCTGTGATTGAAGATCAAGTAGAAGTGAATAACGCACTAGTTGCATTTTGCAGGGAACTAGGCAATGAGTACGAGGTAGAACAGTTTTTTGATCGAGAGACAGCTGAAGCAGCGATAAAAACGACAGACTACAGCCTGATAGTTCTCGACATTGAACTCCCACCAGAGAAAAACGCTGGCATTGGGATAATTTATACAAATGTTAACCACCACAAAAGCCCCGTAATGGTAGTTTCAGGACTAGACCCGTCCCAGTACAGAAACGTGATGAATCAGCTGGACGTATGGGATTATCTAGAAAAGCCCATTGCAGCAGACGGTCAAGAATTCATTAGTTCCGCACTTAAAGTTCTTCGAGCGAAAAATAATACGATATCAACACAAAGCCTTGACGCTGTAACATACGAAAATTCGACAGGAAAGATCTTCTATAAAGGCAAGCCATTAAACTTACCTCAGACAGCTAAGCTCATACTTATGCGCACATATGAACGTAAAGGCAAATATGTCCCTTACCCTGATTATTACGATCTGGTTAAAACCGGAAAAAACCCCGATGCAATTCGCCAACATGTGAAGACGATCCGTGATGCCCTCGTTGAGGCGGGAATAGAAGGCGAGCACATCACGGTGATCAGAATGAAAGGTGTTCAGTGGCAGGAATAATACAATCACTGACGAGGCTTAAGAAAAACCTCGGAAAAGCAAAAGCACGGGTCTTAGTTATCGGTACCTTGTCTGCAATGATCCTTGTCGTTCTTGCCGGCACGGTATTTGTTCTGAGACTGAGCTATTCCCCAGTGGTGCGGCAATATCAAGCTGGAATTCATCGAACGCTGCAACGGGTAGTTTCTGAATTTGAGGGTTTCGAAGGGCGCACAGCTTTCATCAATATGAACCGCTCCGGCTCAGAGCTTGGGCTTCCCCTCATTCATTTACCACTCGACTACCTCAATTATCTCCCAGGGCATATTGAGGAACTAAGGCCCTTGGCTGCCTGCAGTTATCCTTTCAAGACCCAACCAGGCTCCGAGATGTGCGCCGGGATCCTAGATAGCCGCAAAGCAGGTGCGATGGTCTACATTCAAGGTTCGTTTGATCTTGAGGAGGAGCTGAGCGTCCCTATCTACTCTAAATCCCCGACAACAGGCCATCATTTTTTGCTGTCCATAGAGGCTAAGGGAGTTAAGCAAGCATTTGTTGTGACCTTTGATCCATTACGTCGCGCGGATGCCTCGTCCAAATCAACGTTCACCCCAGCCTGGAGCTTGACTGGGTTTAGATATTTAGGAGAAGGGCAGAAATCCTACGTTCGTGAGACAGACATCAAGGGGCGAGTACTGCTTCCCGATTCGGCAAGCAGTCACTATAGATACATTTTTCAGGCGCCTATTCAAGCGTTCACGGCTGACGCAGTTAGCGATAGCAAGCCTTGGCCGCCTAGCGACCTAGCTAGTGTAAAAATTGGTATGAGAGTGCTTGCTCCGGATTACTCAGATACGGGGCGGAGCATCACAGATACCGCCAACCTAGCGGAATCGCCACGATTTACCTTTTCCAATATGTCGCAGTACTTGGCTTCCGGAGAGAAACTTACGTTCCGCGCGCCGGCAGCCGTGAGGGACGACCCCGTAGAAGTAGAAAGCGCAGAACCAACTGTACAGCAAAACCGCCATCAGTTGAGAATCGCACTGGAACATGTGGCTGATGCGTTGATCAGGGCAGTTATCCCGAGCATCTCGACGCAAAGGAACTACAATTTTGATGACGGAAGCGCTGTAGAACTCAATGGTAACGCGTCCCTTATCATGAGTGGGTGGCGAGCCGCTGCTCAAGGGACAATCGCTTTTGCCATGTTGCTATGTACCTCGCTGGTAATTGCAGGATTCATTCTTTATCGCTTCTTGCTTGAGCCGCTAAATAACTTGAGGCGCAACACTCTTTACTTGCGGGACAAATTCCAAGATGCAGACAATTTCAGGCTTCCATACACCATTAATAACGAAAGAGATGAAGTCGGCGTTCTCTGGGCCAGCATTTTAGACTTACACAAATCAATTACTTCATATGGTCGGGAGGCACTAGAAAGCACCAAGAAACAGGCCGAATTCCTGCGAGCTCTGGGTCATGAAATTAAATCGCCTCTTCAAGAGCTAACCATCAGACACAGTAATACAGAAGATCCAAGCTTTAAGAGTATCAAACGCATTACGCATGCACTAAAAATATTATCAGCAAGCCAAGGCGATGGTTCTACCTCTCCCTCGATGGGCCCCAAAGAGGCAATAAGTTCTTATCGAGGAACGCTCACCCGCGAAGACGTATCTGAGTATTTGCAAAACGCAGCGGACGAAAATCCTAACGTAATCTATGACGGATCAATTCGAAAGCTCATGGTCAGTGCTGATGGGGATATGCTTGAGGCGGCGCTTACTGCAATATTAAATAATGCGAACGATTTCAGGTCGGAGGGGACACGCATTACCATCACTGGGTACACGGACGCTCAATGGGTACTCATTTCGATCATGAACTACGGCCCCCACATAAAGAATTATCCCATCGAGGAAGTGTTTGAGTATGGGGTCAGTAGCCGAAGCGGTAATGGCGATCACGGAGGGCTTGGGTTATACATGGCGAAAAAAAACATCACCAACATGGGCGGAGATCTAGTGGCCAAGAATGTGGAGGGAGGCGTTCGATTAGAAATAAAACTTGTAAGAATCAGAGGTTGATTAACGCTGGCTAGGCACATATCAAACTACTACGCGCTGCTGAAAAGTTGCTCAGTGCAATGCGCAGAGTTCCAATGATTGGAACCGCTTATGAACCCATATTCAAAGCACCTCACTGGTGCTGGACGCTGTGCTCCGGAAATCTAAGGAGCCACTCGCCATGATTAAAACCTGCGCGCAAATCAATCTCCAAGAGCATTGCACCGTTATCGCCATAACTGCACTTATGCTTGGAGTTGAGGATGAGCCGCCAGTATTGCTGGCCGGCTCGCAAATGCTCTCACCACAACGGTCCTGTCGAATTCAATAGTCGATGGCCCGATGAATGCGTCCAAAAGCCGGCGACGTTTCAGGTAGATGTACCGTTCGAACTGGCAGACTCGAATGGCGTTGTGATGCAGGTCCGAGTCTTACACATCCAAGCGCGAACTTCGCTGCTGCAGTATGCCTTTCCCACGCCACATTGATGGCTACCCCTCCATTCTTAAGGGCTACCATCTGTACGTTGAATTCCGATGCGCGCCAATGTTCAAACTGGTTCGTTACCGGCTATTGGCGAGCGGTTGCTTCTAGCCGACTATGGTGTGTCGCGACAGGGCGGGGCGAATAATGCGATAGGTTGAAAGATCGCAGGGTGGATACATTCCTTGCTCGAGAATTTCGACTACCTTATGTAGTGAAGCTGCGCAAATTTCGCGTGCCTCACAATCCATCCAAGTCGCCGCTTCGCAGTGCAGCCTAATTCAGGTTTTTGAGCCAATGCCCGATAAGTACGCGAACTTTTTAGCCCTCTCAACATCCGAGCCAGAAGGGTCCTATCGCATCGAAATGAGATCGATAGGCACCGCGGTGGCTCTAATTGCACCTCACGCAGGAAAGATTGAGCAGGGGACGTCAGAGATATGCAGGAGCATCGCTGGCAACGACCTTGCGTATTATTTGTTTGAAGGCTGCAAGTCGAGCAACAATCGGGATCTGCATATCACAAGTTCGCGCTTTGACGAGCCGCAAGGAGTGGGTATTGCTCAAACGGCGCAGGTGGTTGTGACCTTTCATGGCCAAGCCGGTGAGGATCATTTCGTCAACGTCGGCGGCTTAGCAGAGCAACTCTGCGCCTCAATGATTGTAGTTCTAAACGCCTCAGGCTTCTCCGCAAGTCGGCATAGTAACCCAATGCTTCAAGGGCGCGACCCAAACAACATCTGTAATCGTGGCGTCAAAGGGCAAGGACTTCAACTTGAGATCTCCCGAGCCTTAAGAGATACGCTAACAGCAGACGATCACACAATGGCCCTTTTCTCCTCCACTGTTAGGTCTGCGCTAGATGGGCTTTAATGAAGGTACTTGGAACCTACCGCAACGCCCTGCGCCTATTCGGGCGCGTTCTGCCTGACCCTGTCCATAGCCTGGCTGCCGCAAGCCCTGGCCAACGAGCCGAAGGAGAAGATTTCCAAACGCCTGACCGACGACCTCATCCTTCAGATCAACGTGCAACTCGGTCAACGCGAAGAAATGGACAACGGCCCGGATGGCCTCCGCCTGAACTACCCGATCATCTGCGGCACCTTTATCGGTAAAGAAATCGACGGTATACCGATGCAAGGCACCGTCGTTCCGGGCGGCGCCGATATCTCGGTAATGCGCGAAGACAGTGTTCCCCGCAACAACGCGCTGTACAGACTGAAAACCGCTGACGGTCAAATCATCATCGACGAGGCCGGAATCTGGCGCCTCAAAGAATCCAACCGAGCGAAAAAAGCCAAAAGGTTGGAACTCAAAGACATGAAAGAAACCGACTTCTAATGTCGTACCGTCCCCGCCTTTAAACCCAACCGGGGGCAGCATGCATAGCTGAACGACTACATTTTTGTCGGACCTTTGGTAGTGTGAGTGAGCATGAGGTGTTGGTCGGTGTGTACCGCATGGGTGGTGTATAAGCGGTAGTGCTACTAAGAGCAGCCTGTCGTCAGCTGCACTCCAGATACCACCGGTTTGCCTCGATGCATTTAATCTTCGAACGCTCAAATTCCAGACAAAAAATGCCGCGCAACAGGTTAGGACATTGCGCGGTAAAAGCCTTCCTCAGTCGAAGCCAGTGGAGCAAAGGATGGTGTCGCCAGTAGGGTACGCTATGCGCACCGGTGTACCCTCGCCCGTTTACCAGCGGATGCCAGCGACGCCCAGGTTCTCGACCATGAGCGAGTCCGCGGCTGAGCTATGCCAACGACGCTTGAGCCCTTAGGATTAAAGCTTTAAACCGTGATGCGGTCATTTTGACAGCTTCGAGATCAAAGGGAAGGTAGATATATGTTCAACGACATACCAAGCGAACTCGGGCTTTGGCCGCATCAAAGATCTGCACTTACCTTTCTACTTAATCACCTAAGAAATGTACCTGAACCTTGCCTCGTTAGGATGCCAACCGGTACAGGTAAAACAGGTGTTATCGCTTGCCTTTCACTGCTCAGTGCGAATGGAAGAACGCTAGTCCTGACACCTTGGGCGAATCTTCGCGACCAAATGATCGATGCTCTGAAGCAGGGATTCTGGACAAGCGTGGACCGAAGGGCGCCAGTTGGGAAAGTGGTAAATTTACTTCCATCTTCCGCCAAATCGGTATTGGAAGACGCTGAAGCCAAGGTTATTGTCTGTACCTTCAGCGCATTGACTGAGCTTAGAAGAACAAATGAGCCTCTATATCTTGAGCTCGCATTGTTCATAGAAACTGTTGTTGTTGACGAGTGTCACTACGAACCAGCTATTGAGTGGGGACGCGCAGTCAAGGGACTACGCAAGCCCACTGTCTTACTCACTGCAACGCCCTATCGCAACGACCTAAAACTCTTCCGTATTAAGAATACACAGTCGTCTATATTTCACTTCACTCACGAAGAGGCCGAGGCAAAAGGCATTATTCGTAAGCTGGCTTTCGTGCCGCTTTCTAACGCGGTTGATATTCCAACATTATGCAAGGATTTCATCAGAGAATGGCAAGAAGCCGAGACCTCTAAAAAGCTGGCGAGCGCACATCCACGTGCAATCGTCTGCTGTGCGACTGCTAACGATATTCGTGATGTAGTAGGCATTCTACAAAAGGCTGGGCTAAGTGCTATCGGGATTCATGAGCAGTTTGAGGGTTCCAAAGAGGTAGCGCTTGTCAAAGACGTACCCCTTCTCAACAACCCGGCCCAAATTTGGGTTCATCAAAATAAACTGACGGAGGGACTGGACGATTCTCGCTTCTGCTGCCTGGCCTTCATGTGCAATGTGAACAACGACCGGAAGCTAGTTCAACAAATAGGTCGAGTTCTGCGGAACGGCAAATCTGCCGCACCCGACTCGCCAGCTTTAATTATGGCTCCGCCCGAATACGAGCTCGAAGAACGTTGGCTTGCATATCGAGACTTCGAAAAAAACACTAGCGTCATGGATGCTGAGCACTTCAGGCGTGTAGTCGAAGGTCTCTTGGCTGCGCAACCCTCTGTGGAATACTTCGATGGTCGTTTCCGTAGGTGCTTTCGAACCGATATCCTTTCCGATGACGCTCAGGTTGCTATCGCGCCGAGCGTTCTCGTCCGTAAAATTCAGCCAAGCTTCAAACTTGAAGAATACATTGAGGACTGTACAGACAGCCTCAATCTGACGGACGCAATCATTCTGGGTCAACCCAATACGCCTTGTCAGCAATCCGGTGACTTCGCTCTTTGGGTCTATGCCTCCGTAGCAAACTCGAGGCTTCTAGAGGACACATCTTTCTATGAGATACGACTTGAAGCCCATTGCGTCGTTCTTACCGACGGCTATCTACTGGTGTCAGATACCACTGGAACGTTCCCAGAAAATCTCTTGGAAAACCATACGATTGAGCTAGGTGCATCGGACCTATCCGGCCTTATGGATACGTCATACCGAGTAACGAATATCGCAGTAAGCAGCGCCGTACCGTTTGATACTGTCCTAAGGGCATCTGAACATCGCGGGCACGACCTAAACATTATTCCGGCATCTTTAACTGATCGAGTCCAAATTTGCCGGGCTGCTCGGGGTGCATCATTAGGTAGCAGGCGTTACATAGGATTACACCGAGGGCGCGTCCGAGAAGAGCTATCTGAACGTAAGCGAAGGCAGCACTCTGTTGCGATTTTCAAGAACTGGGCTAAGTCAATTGGAGCGGCTCTTTCTGCAAAGAGCACAAACCATCCAGTCTTACAGCGCTACATGCAACCTTGTACGGCGCCAAATGCGCCCATTCCAGTGTCGATATCAGTTGACTTTACTCAGCAGAATGTTCAAGTCCCGCAATCAGACGGAAAGAATTTGCTCGTTACCAAATCGTCAATTTCAATTCAGAGTGTAGCGGCGGGTTGCAACACAGCTTTTGAATGCGAATTCGAGTTCTCGACCGACGAACCAACGACCACAGTCCATGCTTTGCTATCTATGGAGTATCAGCGAAACAAAGGGCGCTTTTGGTTTAGGTCTCGAGGCGTCTCCAGCGTCCAAGTGCACGAGTTAGGAAGCTCCGTAAAACGCAATCTTGCAGACTTCCTCAATCAGAATCAGGAGATGCTGCTAATAGGCTTGCAGGGCGGCGAGATGGTGTACCAAGGTCGCAATTTTTATGCGGTGGACTACAAACACGCCGAGCAGATGCTATTCGACAAAATCATCAGGCCAGTGATAGCGGCATGCAGTAACGAGAAAGGCACCAAGAGTGAAATTGAACAAGCTAAGATTAGCGGTAAGAAGGCCACATCGTTCATTGAACGCTCCCTATTCAAACGAATTGCTGAAGGTAATCTGCCCATCGGATTTTCACCTGAATTAATCATTTGTGATGACCTTGGATCCGAGTGTGCAGACTTTGTCGTAGCGAATTTCGTAGAAAAAGAACTCGCGTTGATTCACGCGAAAGCTGGGAAAGGAGCGGGAATATCAGCTTCCGCCTTTCATGATGTTGTAGCCCAAGCCATGAAAAACCTCGTTTATCTTTCACGGGGCCAGGAGATACCCGCAGGTGCCGGCTCGTGGACTAAGACTGCCCGATGGAACGAGACAGATATTCCTCGGATATATCAATCCCCCTCCAACTGCCCTACTGGCAAAAAATTGTGGAAAAAATTACGTAATGAGATTATTGACAGCGCAAACGCGCGATTGCACGTCGTGCTAGTGACAACTGGTTGCTGCGATCTATCCAAGCTGAAAGCAGCTGTTCGACACGCCTCTAATCGGACAGCTGAGACGGCTCAATTGCTTCATCTACTCGATGGATTAATCGGCTATGCGCGTCAGCTTGGTGTCCAAGTAACGATATTCGATATCCCATTTCTGGCAAAACCAGCAAAAAAAACCAAAAAAAGAACTGTTGCGAAAACCGTTGGGACAAATGCTGTTGCGCATAAAAAGTAGAGTTCAAGAAAACAAGCTAAATTAAACCAAATGCGCCCCCTCCATTGGCAGCAGTGCTGCTTCAACAGATCAATGGGGGCACGGCGAGCGATCGCATGAGCTAGACCTTGGTGGTGACCAAATCAGTGAAAGCGGAATTGGGTAATGTGCTCGTCGGCGTCCGACTCTCGTAAAGCAAGGTCAATGACTACGAACACAAAGTGGACAAGCTCAAGCTCGGAAGCTCGCCTCAGCGTGGTCAAATTGGCTTACGACATCTACCTTGAGTCGACATCAAACCGAATGACGGTTTACTCACGGCTCGACATGTCGAGCAGGCGATGGGGATGGGGGCGGGATCCACTCCATCGCGCGAGGTAAACCGTTTTGGCAAATCCAGATTTTCCAGAACGCGTAGCTGCCAACTAGCCATTCAATAAATTTGATTCGCTGCCCCTCGGTTCTATTGCAAACATCAAGAACAAAGAACTCAGGCTGACCGGCTGACACACGTCGACAAGCATTGCTTCAGAACGTAGGAGTGCTGGCAGGGCTATTCACATTAAGTTGATTCGCGCATGGCCTGGCATTCTCGGGTTTTACGCCAGGGGCAGACACGCAGAGGGTGTAGCTCAGACCGTATGGCAAATCAACGTGACGTACCTCTCCGTAGGGAATTTCGGCGATGCGTGACACAGAGCCCTGATCGTGGACGATCTCAGGATTAGTGAGCTTCCTTTCGAGGACACCCGCCACGTCGCGATGCGACTCAGCACCAACCTTGTAATCGATCTTGACCTGGAGCTTCGCTGTCGCCTCACCTACGGAAAGGATTTGCATATTGGTGTTCAGGATCACGAGGCCCAATGAACACGACGTGCGCTCCGCATTACATTGGCGCACGTGATATGGCCCAAAGGTCTGCGTGCGCTCAGAGCCTGCGCCATTAAAAAAAGTGTCGTCATTGCCAGAGGCACTTCTAGGAAAGCCTGATTGCTCTGTCGTACCCGCGTGGTAATCCACAACCACAGGACCTTTATCGAAAAGGTTCAAGCCCGCACAACCTGCTAGCGCAGCCAAAGCCACCATCGCACCACCAATAACTACCAAACGCATGCAAATTCCTTAAGCAAATCTTAAACACATGACACACCGACCTCACAAAGGTGGAATATCTTCTTTAACGCTCATAACCGATGCTTATTACCAGTGTCACTATCACTTCCACCACAATCAATTCAGTAGCCTCCTCGGATGGGGGAAAAGCCGCTCGCTCGGGCAAGCTGCAATGGCCCAAACGCTTGGTATTTGGGACTATTCATCAGTGCAGGCATCGAACGCAGGACTTTTGCCTCGGCAGTTTATTCGCACGAGCGAGGGACACAGCAAGACGAAGCTGACCAAGAGTGATCACCGCTTTGTTTTGTATGGTCTACCCAACTGGAGGGTAAACCGCGTCATCCTGTTGGCTCGCAAGCGGGCGACAGGAAACGCAGAGTAACTGAAGGGAATATGATCTTTGGCGACGTCAAGTCTCAGATAATAGCGGTGCTGTCTGAACACTGGATCGCACAAGTGTCAACATGGACGCTTCGGGAGCATTTGAAAATGGGAACACTGATCGAGGTTTTACCGGGCCTGCGAAAGGTTTGCCGGTGAATCACGATTCGCAAAACACACGACATAAGCTATGCAGAGCTCGTTTCCATTCGGAAACGTTCGCCACACATCCGCCGCCGCAGGCAACTGATGTCGAGGTTGATGGAAATGTTTAAGGCGCAGTGAAGCTTGTCACCAAAAACGCCCCTACGTCTTACGTCTCAGAGGCAACACGAGCATAATCGATTGACTCAGCGATGAAGCGAGAGCTGCGAATCATGAGCAAACCCTGGAAGGTTAGATGCACCGACACCGGGGACGGTAGCGGAGATGGGGTTGTCATTTTGCCGACCGCGTTGCTTGCGCAAATCGGTCTACAAATTGGCGACGAATTGAGCATCGAGGTGAGTGATGAGGTCATTGTGCTTCAGCCAATGCTGCGCTCTTCGACTGCCCATTCAATGACTGAAATCTTGCGAATAGACCTTCATCGAATTTACCGGCGACACTTGGAAGACTATCTCCACATTCCCATTGGAGATCCAGATCGAACCATCCATGAACGGATTAAATCGGGATTCCCCGCCAGCTTACTTCAAGCACTTTTGGAGCAGGGAGTTTTTCCCCTCAGCGAACTCAATAGAATTATTCCCTCCCGTACGCTCAAATCACGCTTGGCGAAGAACCAGCTTTTGAAATCCAGTGAAAGCGATCAGGTTTATCGCATCGTCCACATCGTCGCTTTGGCTGTAGCAGTCTTCAGCGATTCGGAGAAAGCTAATCGCTGGCTGACAAAACCAAAATCCAACCTCAGCGGAGCGAGTCCGTTCGAGGTGCTGTCGACTACCTCCGGATTGCGCCAAGTAGAGGAAATGCTGATTCAAATAGCTGAGGGTCTGTACAACTAGGCGCCACAATCAAACTGATCGAGATTCCGTAACCTATGCCAAGCTCGAAACACAACAATATAACATAACGGATGTTATCTATATGTCTAAACCGCTATGCAAATCGTCTAGAAAAACCCTACGCAAAACAATTACGTAGTAGCATTTTGATCCCACGCCGATCAGGACATGCGTATCATCCCGTGGTTTACGTCGAAATGTAGGTTGGGTAGCCCAGGACTCACGCACGGTATCCGAACCAAGTACGCTACGGCATTGACTCATTGCAGCGTCTTAACCTCAGTCGCTGCCACCAAGTAAGTTTCGAGCGCTTTATGCAGAAAAGGATTATTCAGCTACTGAGCAAGTTTCCCGGCTTGAAAGCGAGAGAAATAGCAAGCCAATTGGTATTAGAGCGTAAGGCGGTATCTCACCACCTTCATGAAAACCTTGAGATTTTTATCCAAGATCCTGACACTTTCGGATGGTCGGTCATCAAGAGTGCCAGCTTCGTCCTGGAACTGACTTGCGGTGGAACCTGGCTGACAGATACTCACTTTGAAAAAGCTTTGAGTAAATCAGGGTCTCCACTTGATGCCGATCACGGCCATGTGACTATTAAGATTCCTGGCGAGCGCAAAATACTGCTGTGCGCAGCTGCAAAAATACTTGCGATAGCAAATCAACTTGTGGCTGCTAAGAAAAAAGTAGAACTGGACTTCTCTGAAAACAAAGCAGCCCTTTCTTATTTAAATCGTGCAGGCTTTGTCGACAGGCTGGATTCGACAATTAAAATTCTACCAAAAAGACCTTCTAGCTCTGCCGCTCAACGCTACAACGCCAACAATATCGGCCTGGTCGAGTTTTTAGAAATTAACGCTTACGGGGATAACAGTGACAATGTCCCCGAGCGACTCAAGAATAGCTTTATTGAAGCTTTTGGCAAAAACAACTCAAACAAACTGTTCACCGTAGTGTCTGAGTTCGTGGCCAACGTCGAAGAGCATTCAGGAACCGTAATCCCCGGTTTCGCTGGGCTTCAGTGCTATGGTAGTGTTGATAAAAGAGCGAAAGTTATCACCGTGATATCAGATTCCGGCAAGGGAATTTGTGAGACGCTACGTCCTGCTATCGATGAGCACCTCCCGCTATTAGCAAAAAAATTCGATCCCTCGCTGCCAGTATCGGATCCAAAACTCATTCTCCACGCCATCTTAAAAGGCGGCCTCAGTAGCCGGGAGGGCGGCGGAGGAGCCGGACTACATAATAGCCATTCGAAAGCTGTTGAACTGAACGCAACCATTAAGATCAGACAAGAAAACTTCTCTGTGTTGATGGAGTATAAAGCGGGAGTTTTAGAGAATAAGTCCTGGACATTAAATCTCCCGAAACTGATCGGAACTCACATAGTGTTTGAATTCAGCTTGACAAAAACACAACCTCTGCTTAAACTCGAGCCATGAACGAGAAAACTTACATCATAGCCCTGCGGGACTTCACGGACGAAATCAACCCCTACGGAACTTCAAGGGGTAAGCAAACATATGCCAAATTATTGGATCACATCGACAAATACAAAGATGCTTCCATAATTGGCGTATCGTTTTCTAACTTAGAAGGTGCTGACACTTCTTTTCTCCGCGAGTCATTAATTTACATGATCAAACGCTATAGCAAAAAGATTACTTTTTTTGCGTTTGATTTTTTAGATGAAGATATATTTGAAAACTTAAATAGTGCTGCGGTGTCTGGAAAAGAACGCCTCACATGCTGGGTTGGCAGTCAATGCAGATTCGCCGGCCTGGAACCTACCGCTGCAAGCAAGCCTCTGCTCGAACTGGTGATCAGTCGCCGCTCAACCACCACCGCAAAAGTTGCTGAAGAACTCAGTATCAGCGTTCAAAACGCCAGCACTCGCCTGAAGCGCTTAGCCGAGGAAGGCTTTCTGATGCGCGTCGAAGAGGCTGCAGAGACAGGCGGCAAGGAATTTATTTACCAGGTTGTTGGAAAATCTGCTTAAAGGGCTTTCTTTAACCAGAAAAAGGGTCTAGGCTTCTGCTCAGACCCTTTTTTATTGCTTGCGTTAAACAGATTCATTTACCGAGATAGATTGAGAGCGGGTCGGAGGAGTGATGAGGGCGCGTTTCGAGATCAGGTGGGCAACCAGCGATGGAAGGTACTTTCATCTGAAGGCTCCCAACGGGGAAATCATCCTGTTCAGCGAAACCTACAAGACGCTGGCAGGTTGCGAAAATGGCATTGGCTCCTGTCGTGAGCATGCTCCGTACGACAGGTTTTACGGAAGGTTCGTAACAAACGGGGAACAGTTCTCCTTCCATATGAGAGCTGCGAACAATCGAATCGTTGGGCAGAGCGAACTCTACGATTCAGCGCATGCACGCGAGGCCGGCATTGCCGCAGTCAAACGGCATGCCCCACAAGCGGATGTGGTTGACCTAACAAAATAAGGCGCACAGCAAAACGCGCCTCACACGAATAGGAAGCGGCATGAAAAGGAATTTGAGTCGACATCGAAGGAAGGAAAGCTAAGAGCGCAATTGCAGTTGCGCCTTAGCTCAAACACGAATACGTCTGTGCTGGATGAGTATCTTCGTGCGCTGCCGATCGGTCAAGTACTGATCGTGTTCCCTCCAACGTGAAAAGAAATGGCCTCGTTTGGGGTCATTAACCGCCCTCAGGGGCAACCGTTTGGAGAAACAAACCATGCAAGCTACGTCCCAAAACCACCACAGCGGCTTCGTCATCGAGGTGGCTGGCAAAAACCTCGACTTCCGCAAGGTAACTATCGAGGATCAAACACCCACTGGCGCGCAGATTGCGGCGGCGGCTGGCTTCAAACCGGATCAACTGGCCATCGTATTGCAGCTCCTCGCTTCCGGGGCCATGGAAGACATCCGTCCTGATGAGATCGTCACGCTCACCCAAGAACCGACCCGTTTCCTGGTCGCGGAGACGGATCGCACCTACTTTCTCACTGTAGATGGCGCTCGCCTGGAATGGCCATTTGAGCAGATCACTGGCTATCAGGTTCGCAAACTGGCAGAGGTCGGTGAAAACAAACGCCTGCTGCTGGAGCGCGAGGACGAAGCCGACTTGGAAATTCAAGCCACCGACTTCGTCAACTTGGACCAGTCGGGCATTGAGCGCTTCGTTACCCGCAAAGCAGGGTGGAAGCTCAACGTTCAAGGGGTCATTCTTGAGATCGAGACTCCAACAATTTCGGTACGCGACGCCGTAGTGCGCGCAGGCATGAATCCAAATGAAGGTTGGCACATCTACTTCAAGGTCGAAGGTCAACCAAAGGTGGAGAAGTCGCTCGACGACATCATCGACTTGCGGACACCGGGCATCGAAAAACTTCGCCTGACACCCAAGGATGTGGGCAATGGTGAAGTACCTGTGCCGCCACGTCGCTTTTTCAGCTTGCTCCCTATCGATGAGCAGCATCTGGATCGGACTGCGAGCCACTGGGAAACGTGTTTGACCCCGGAGGGGAACCGTTGGTTGGTGATCAACGATTATCCGTTGCCGCAGGGCTATACACATCAACTCGTGCGGCTGGCACTCCTGATCCCGGCGGGGTATCCCTCCACAGAGATCGACATGTTCTACCTGTACCCAGCCGTCGGCCTCACCAGTGGAGTCGCCATTCCTTGCGCGGATTACACAGTGGTAATCGATGGTGTGTCTTTCCAGCGGTGGTCTCGTCATCGCAGTACCCATCCATGGAATCCAGCGACCGACAACGTCATTACTCACTTGGCACTGGTTGAGGGCTGCCTCCTCAAGGAGACCGGTGAATGAGTATCGACTCTCGTCTTGTATTGACGGAGGAGATTCATGCCTCGCTTCGGGAACATCTGTTCCCGGGCGACGGCCTGGAAGCCGCCGCCATTCTCGTGTGCACGCGCTTTGAGGGAGAGAATCTAAAACTGCTCTCGAAGCACCTAATAACCGTGCCGTACGCCGAATGCGAACGGCGTGATGCTGACTACATAAGCTGGCCTGGCCGGTATCTCGAACAAGCCATCGACCTTGCTGATAGTGAATCGCTTTCTATTATCTTGGTTCACTCCCACCCTGGCGGCTACTTCGAGTTCTCCGAAGTAGACGACCAAAGCGATGCCAAAACCATTCCGTGCTTGATTCAAGGCGTTGCCGCCATTCATGGATCAGCAATCATGGTGCCGGGTGGCGCGATGCGCGCTCGAGTCTACGATCTGAAAAGCCACTGCACACCGGTCGCTCTAGTTACGGTTGCAGGCGATGAGATCAAGTACTGGCAGGGATCTGTCCCATTGCCAGAGCAACCCGTGGTCGCGTTTACATCGGGTATGACAGCAACCCTAAACCGACTGAGCGCCGTCGTCATTGGGGTCTCTGGCACCGGTTCAATCGTGGCCGAACAAGTCGCAAGACTTGGGTTCGGCGAGGTCATCCTCATTGATCACGATCAGCTCGAAGAGAAGAACCTCAACCGGATTCTGAATGCCACACTTCAAGATGCCCTGGCGGCTCGGCCAAAGGTGGAAATGTTCGCGCAAGCCATCAACCGTATTCGCGCGGTACCGTTCACCAAATCAATCAACGCCTCCATCCTGACACGTGAAGCGGTTCTCGCAGCCGCAGGCGCCGATGTCATTTTCTGCTGCGTCGACACTCACCAGGCGCGGATGGTCGCGGATCTGATATCCACGACGTTCCTTATTCCGCTGTTTGACGTGGGAGTGAAGATTCCTACTCGTAAAGATGGTGATGATCACTGGATCATCACGGACGTGGTCGGCCGGATTGATTATGTGAAACCCGGTGGCTCGTCACTGGGTGATCGCGGCGTGTACACCCCTCAAACGTTGCTAGCCGAATATCTTCATCAGGTGGATCCGCAAGCGCACAAGGATCAAGTGGAGCGCGGGTACATCACCGGTATGCAGGAGGAAGCGCCTGCCGTGATCACGCTCAACATGCGTGCAGCATCAGCGTGCGTATCTGAATTCATCGCGCGAGCCTTCCCATATCGAGAAGATAAGAACGGCAAATATGCGCGCACTATTTTTACATTATCAGGCTGTGAGGAGGACTACTTCAACGAAACAGCCTACTCCCCTAGCCCGAAGTCGCAGCTAGCCCAGAGCTGCAAAGAGCCGCTGCTCGGCCTCCCTGACCTGAGTGCGAGGACACCATGCTGAAAAAATTATTTCAGTACGTTGTGAGCAAGCTAGACCCATTGCTTCCGGCGAGAACGCTCACGGTGATCGAGGGAGATTCATTGCCAGCAAAAATGCCGATGCGATCTCTCGTTTTGGCCAGAGATGGGCAAGAGGACTGGTGTGTGGGATTCAAATGCCCATGCGGTTGTGGACACACTATTGAACTCTTGTTGATCGAGGAAGCCCGGCCCAGATGGGATTGCGAACTTGATAAGCACGGTCATCCCTCTCTCCACCCTTCCGTGTGGCTAAAAAGCGGCTGCAAGTCTCACTTTTGGATTCGTCACGGAAAAGTACATTGGGCTTAGTCCCCAGACCTCAATGTTTCACCTAGCCCTGCATAAAGCCGTCCGCTTGAGGTAGGCGGTTTTATGCAGGATTAAAAGCGGAATTTTCAGACTAAGGGGCTGTAAGGTGGGGCCAGTTAAACGTGTTGAATTCTCCTATCCACGATCCGATTTGACTCATCCCGACTCTGGCGTGGCGCGACTTAGCGGTAATTACATCGTCTGGTCGTATGCCCAAATCCGGCACAACATTCGTGCCCGCTCCATGCCTCTTGTGGATGTGTATTTCCGTTCCTTGAAAAAGAACGTTCCCTCCGCAGGCCAATTTGTGAGCCTGCCACTGAGCAGCATTCCTCACTACCGGATCGGAACGATCTGGCGGCGGGGTAAATGTGTGTCGGACACATTGATGCAAGAGAGAAAATTCGATGTGGATTTCTCTCCGGAAGGCTGGAGTCTGACATCTCGGTTGGAGCTCAATCAGATGGGTATGGGCCACATCTTCGCTGATCAGGATTACCCCCTGCATTACGGCGAGCGAGACAGCATGAAGCTGATCAACTTCAAGCTGCCAAAAGGCAATCTGCTGGTTTCTTGCGTTGACTATTTTGCTAGGGCCTATGCCAGGAACATGGATGTCTGCCGGGCATTGACCACTCTCAAATGGTCAGACGTGATGGACGTGCTTTATGAAGACCCGCGACCTTCTGCTCACCAGTGGCTGGTCAAGCCGTCTCGCAGAATGCGTAACTACGATGCCGTGTATTTGGCTCATCTTATGTATGACAGCTACACCGAGATGCGCACAAAGAAAATCAATTCACAGTTTGCTTCCCGATCCCCGCTGCAAAAGGTGAACTTGGAAGCGGAACCGTGGTTTACCGGCCCTGGAACGCTAGAGTGCCGAGGGAAGTGGATTAACGGCGGCAAAACATTTCTTTGCCTCGATTTAGTGGGCTCCAGCGAACCCATCGGGCAAGACATCCAGTGGCAAGCTTTAAAATTTGACTCTACCAATGGGAAGGAGGGTGCTGGGAGATTGGTCATGCCACGTCCGTTACGATCTGCGCATGCTGAAGAGTTTCTTCAGGAACAGTCTTATGTTGAACCTGACAAGCACTCAGAAATCACGATCGTCAAAGCTCCACCCTTTAAGGCATTGGGGAAAAGGAGGAAGGTTGTCAAAACCAAAAAAATTGTTCCCTCAGATAAAGGGAGGCTTGGCCCAAATCCACCAAGGCCTGACTCCCTGGCAGACGGCGACGGTGTCGGTTCCGGCAAGAACGTCGGCAAGGCAGAGCACGTTGCAGAGGCCAAGTTGGAGTCTCACGGGTTTCTGCGTGATATCTGGAACGCTTTCGCATCTCTGAAAAAATGCAAGAAGAACAAAATCACGCGCTTGGATTGGTATACCCCCACTGATGGGTTCAGCTCAAGTGAGCCAGCCAAAGTACTTGTGCTGGCTCCCATCGAGAACTCGAAGATTCCCAGTGATGTACGCAGCTGGGTCTACCTCGACCGAGGCACCAATCAGTTGCGCGGCCTGCTGGTGCTGCGCATCCAGATCGCCAGTGTGGACTACTTCTGCTTCGAGACCCAGCGTAAGGAAATCGAAGGTGATCCAAGCTCAGGGCGTGCAGGGCTATTAATGAAATCGCACGTGTCGAGCGAGGAAGAGTTCTCACAATTCGTAGAGAAGTTGAGCTCCTCAATCCGGTACAAAAAGGGCGTCTTTAAAAATATGGCCAACTTCTTCCCCCAAGGCTTCGAAACCTTTAATCACACCCAGAAAGACAAGCAGGTTCGTTATCGCAACCGGCTAATAGGTGCGTTTAGAAAGCTGGGAGTGGAGCTTGTATGAGTGCCACCTGCGCAGCAGTGCTCCACCAGATTTTGCATGCACTTGAACTGGACAGTCCGGGCACGTACGGCTGGGTTTCTGAATCATTTCTACATTGAAGCACTGGAGATAACTATGCGTTTTAAAAAGCTGACTGCCGTATTGGCAATGGTTCAGGTGCTGATTCTTTCGGGTTCTGCCTCGGCTCAGCAACTGGTCAATGACAAAGCGATAAAAGCTCAATTACACCAACCTCAACCGTATGAGCTGACTCTGGGTACCTTCATCAATCTGACGTTGGAACGTGTCGATCCCGATCAGGTATCGGCAATGGTTTACCAGAACGTCTACGACAACTTCGAAAACATCACCATTCCGAAAGGCAGTCGCTTGTTCGGGCGCCAGGTCGCCAAGGTCAACGATACTCGCGATGTCTATTTCAATGAGATTCAGCTCAGTAGCACGGGACAAACCTACACTCTCGAACCGCCATTGCAGGCGACTGGGCCACTAGGAGAAGCCGGCATTGTGGACTTCAATCCCGCCGCTATTGCCGGAACAATGTTGCGAAAAGATCTGATATTTCCTCACTAAGGCGAAGTATCAGTTGGCCAAATCAAGTGGTGAGACCGATAGCAATTGGATATCACCTCGTGATATTGCTATGACCCTCGCCTAGCAAAAGGAAATGCTTATGTCCGGTACTGGAGGCCCCCAAGGCCCGACGATTGAAACGCCTGAGGTGTGTGATCAGCTGTCGTTTAGTGCGCAGTTGGCATCCCCCAAGGAAGAGATTGTGGATCAGCTGCACGTCAACGACATCCTGGACATCGTATCCGGGGAACAGAACGGTCAGTCCGTTGTACATGCACTCTGGCGTGGCAACATCGCCGGCGGAATCGCAGACCCGCGCCTCCAACGCCTGCGGATCTGCATGAGTGAAGGTTACATGTACGCCGCCAGAGTACTCGCTATCAACAACGGCCAAGTACGAGTCCTCATCTATCCCGTCAAGTGAAGCAAGGAGCGCTTTATGATTACCGTCGCAGGTGGTGTGTACAGGGAGCGTTGTCTACGCCCGAGTTGGCAAGAGTACTACGGCTCCGCAGGCAGGGCGGCAACGGCGATTTCTCGTTTTGGGGGTGATGTGGAACTCCACAGCCCTCTGGACAGCCAGTCGTTGTTCATCATGAGCAACCGCGCAGCACTCGAAGGCTTCACGCTGGAGCCTACCGATGTGCCCCAAAGCGTATCGTTCGATTACACCCATGGCTTGGCCACCCCGCAGATTACTTATCGTCATGCCGATCCTGCTATCAGCATTCAGGTTGCAGCCCCCCGTGTTCTTCGATTTGGCATGATCGAAGGCACTGTCGTAGTAGATGCCGACTACGCCGTTTACGACCCACAGAGTGCGGACAATCCCGAGTTTTTCAGCGCCAACGGCTCGAAGGCCAAACATTTGGCGCTTGTCCTGAATCGCCACGAAGCACAACAGCTGTGTGATTCCGATTTGCCTGTGGAAGAGCTGGCAGCACTGCTTGCCCAAAAAGAAGGCGCTGAAGTAGTCATCATCAAGATGGGGCCGCTGGGCGCGCTGGTGTACGAGCATGGGGCGATTACCTCCGTGCCGGCTTACCGGACGAAGCGTGTCTGGAAGATCGGTTCAGGCGACACCTTTGCTGCCCACTTTGCATACGCGTGGCTAGAGCAGGGACACAACGCCACTGAAGCTGCTGCAATCGCATCCAAGGCCACTGCTTTTTATTGCGAGACTCAGGGATATCCTACGCCTAAGCAACTCAGCGGTTATACACCTGAAGCGCTGGTTGCCTCAGATCGATACCGCAACGGTTTCAGACCACAAGTGTATTTGGCGGGCCCGTTTTTTACCTTGGCTCAACTCTGGATGATCCGCGAAGCGCTGAACGATCTACAAGCGATGGGACTGCGCGTTTTCTCCCCCTATCACGACGTAGGGCTTGGCTCGGCTGAAGACGTCGTTGAGTTAGATATTCAGGCAATCCGTGACTGCGATCTGTTGTTTGCCATTGGCGATGGACTGGATTCAGGCACGATCTATGAGATCGGTTACGCCAGGGCTCTAACCAAACCTGTGGTGCTGTACTCGGAGAACGAATCAGCCCAAGACAAGAAGATGATGGAAGGGTCGGACTGCCTGATCTGTGATGACTACGTGTCATCGATTTATCAGACGGTCTGGGAGGCGATCAAGCTATGAAGATCGCACTTTTGCTTTCAGGGGGCATGGACTCCTTGTCACTCGCCTGGTGGAAGCGCCCTGATCTGGCATTCACCCTCAATTACGGTCAGTTGGCAGCTAATGCAGAGATCGCCGCATCCAAAGCTATTTGTGAACGCTTGGGAATTGAGCACTACGTTCTGGAGATTGACTGTCGTAGCCTCGGCTCCGGTGACATGGCCGGTACTACGGCAGATGGTTTGGCCCCTGCCTCAGACTGGTGGCCATATCGCAATCAGATGCTGATTACTTTGGCAGCAATGAAAGCCATTTCGTACGACGTGACGCATCTATGGTTGGGAACAGTGAAGTCGGACGGATCCCACCGAGACGGTACACCCGAGTTCGTGGACGCGATCAGCCAACTGATGTCACTTCAGGAAGGCGGCATGCGCATAGAGGCTCCGGCCATAAAACTCTCCACGCAAGAGCTAGTTCGCGCATCAGGTATTCCCTCAGGCTATCTGGCATGGGCGCATAGTTGCCATAAAGCCGACGTTCCTTGTGGCAATTGCCGTGGCTGTAACAAGTACTTTGAGGTGTTCGAAGAGGTCGGATATGACTTGGATCGATCTGGGTAATCCATTTCCCAAGCACCCCAACGATCTTTATAAACCGTTTCGGTGGGTCACAGGAAAGATCCAGCATCTGCCGGCAGGGTTACCCGTAGCCTCGCCGGCAGTACTTGAAGTACTTCAGCAGAGAAGAACAGTACGTCAGTTCGCGTCTCTTGAGGACGTTGGGCTAGCTGATTTTCTCTGGTACGCCTGTCGCACTTATGAGACGTGGCCATCCGATCTAGGTTTCGAGCTTGAATACCGCGCCTCACCATCGGCGGGGGCAATCCATCCCATACACCTGGTCATCAAGCGACCCCATGACGAGCGCTGGTGGCTGTATGAACCTAGAGGGCATTTCCTCGCCGAGCTGACAACTGCACCAAAGGCATTTGAAGGACTCTGGGAGCACAGCCAGCAAGTTCTCAACGCCCCACACGCCACTCTGATCTTATTTCTGGCTGAACCCGGCAAAGCTTTGGCGAAATATCAGGACGGGTGCAGTTTGATCTGGAGAGATGCCGGCGCACAGGTAGCGACAATGGCGCTCGCTGCGTGCGGCTTGGGGCTGAATTTCTGCCCACTGGGCATCACTGGCGAACCGTGGGCCAGCGCCCTAGCTGAGGAAAGTCAATTGGTTGGCGTCGGCTTGGCTTTTCTTGGGCTTGCCCCGTGAACGTCGTTCAGGTGAAGTCTGACCCATGCCCATGATGCTGTGGACCGTCGCCGAGGAAGACATCATTTCCAGCCAGATCAGCGCGTCCAGTTCAGATGCTCGCACACCCAATCCTTTGCTGAATTGGATGAACTGCTCCTCCAACTCCAGATAATGGCGCTCAACAGTCAGACTCTGTTCAAAGAACTTGCCCAGCAGACCTGCGCGTAGAATATGAATGTCGAGAATGGCGACATCGTCTGCGTCCAGCCAGTTGCGCGCCACCCATGAAGCCGTCTTGTAACCGATGCCGGGAATGTCCAGCAGCCAATCTCGTAGGGCTCGCCCCGTGCTCAGCGGGGGATACTCGGTTGCCAATTTGTGCAGTGCTGCAGCCAGGTAACGCGCCTTCTGTTTGGCAAACCGGTAACGAACCGTCCGATCCTCCACCGATATTGGCTCCTTGAGCCATTCCAGTAGCACTTCTTCTGAAGGTGGCTGATCTCCAAATGCCCCACGCGCTTTGACATGGTGGAAGGCTGCAAGCCCAACACTGGCAGGAATGCCGTGACCTCCCAAAAGGCATGCACCCACTTCTTCTTTCAGAGTCGCACCCAGTTTGTAGTTGATGCGCTCGCCTTGCAGCCGTCGGGCGTAGACCTGATAAGCCCAATACGCGGGTGTCGGAAAAGCTTCGATTGCACCCCACGGAACACCCGGAATCACTTCCGAGTCTGGCATTGGCAGCTCGACATTGAAGACCACGTGGTCCATGAAAATCGCGCCCAGCTGCATCAGGCTGCCTCCTCGGCGTCACCGTATTGTTCCTGCATCCATTGCAGCAAATCATAGCGCTCTGCTGCACTCATGCTGTCGATACGATCTCGTAACCGCGCCTGGCGACGCTGGATGGTTTGCCGATCGCGAAATGTTGCACCCATGTATCTAGAGTCATGCAAACGTGCAGGTGGTTCAAAATTCATCCACACCACCTCCTCGCGTACATCCACGTGGGTTTTGGTTTGGAATTTCACTTTGTGCCAACCCACCAACTGCTCGTCGTAGAGTTCGTTGTCGTAGCCAGAAAGCATCACTTTGCAGGGCAGTGTTTTAAGCAGGTGCAAAAGCCGTACATGATCGGCCTCTGAGTAGTCGCAACGGTAGACCTTGGCCCTTCGGCGGGTGTGTGGCACATAGGGAGGGTCAACGTAAACCAGCTCGTCCCCAGTAAACTCAAAGTTTTCTAGAAACCCCAACGCATCGGTTTTTTTAAGCTCACATACCCCTGGCAGCTCCGCGTGCCAACGGTCAATGACCTTCGCATCGAGGTCTATCCCGATGCTGCGCTGCGCAGGTTTCTTGTTGCGCATGACCGCGCCGCCGCCAAGGTGCGACTCAATATAGGTCTGATGCGGTGGCATCAGGTTGATCAAGTGCTGGTAGCACTTGCCTTTCCCGCCTGGATATCTCATGCACTCAAGCATCGTCATATCTGACGATGATGTCAATGAGAGGCGAGAAGGTGTCGACCGACGGTTAAAGGGATCAATGTTGCCATCAGTCGTTGCGGTACTTGCTAGCAAGCCTACAGAACAGCTCACCGCTGCGCTTCAAGCAAAAGAACTACCGATTTAGCCTTTTGACAACCTGGATCGGCACTTCCATCATCAATCTTTCAGTAGCTAATGTTCGTATTTGCTCGCACATAGGCATGCAGAAGCACACGGCCAATTCTCGGGAGCACCTCGCCAATGGATCTCGGAAGACTTGAAAAGCTTATTGGGAGAGACCGGCAGACAGTCAAAGGCTGCAACTTGTCGGCCGATGAGGCTGCCATAGTGGCGCACGGGAAATTTGCGCATCACTCATTTTGTCTTGTGAAAGACTGGGCGATACTCGACCTGGAAATCACCGAAGAAGAGCGGGATATCCTTCTGTCCCGTGGCTTGAAGCCAGTACTTCTATATGCACTACATGTAGTACATGACAGTCGTGGACGCTTTGCCGCTGGGGACTGGGTTCGTAGCTCTTTCCAACAAAGCTATGACGATAACGGTTTTTTTATCACCAAGAACACGGTGTATGTTCTGCTAGGCGATGGCAATCGCCAGCAAATCACCGCGCGCGATCTCCTGAGCCTGCAATGAGCAAGGTCGCTGCCCCTAACGTTTCAGCATCAACGTGCGTTGATCCGTAACTCTCAGCAGACGGCACCCAGAGTGTGCTGCCCGCAAAGTCTACTTCGAATCCTGCCACCTCGCGGAATGAGGCTGGGCGAAAGTCCAACGAAGTGCGGTTCGCTCGTCTAATACCATGAAAATAGGCCAACCCTTTGACTATCCACTTCGCCTCAAAGTCTCTGACCTCATAACGATTTTTGAAAAGATCGATCAGCTCTCTTTCGGACTTATGACGCTTAGCAGCTTTCAGCCACTTCTCATTTGGTCGCGGATCCAGCTTCAGATTGAGAGTCTTGTTGAGAAAGTTGATAAAGCCTGTCACCGCCGCTACTTGCCCAGGCCAATGTCGCCAAAAAGACTCAAGCGTACGCTGGGTGGGTAACGCCCCACCGGTCAGTTGTACCTGGTTCAAAAAATTTACCGCCGAACGAATAGCCAGCCGGACTGAACGCAACTGGACGTCGTGTTGACTCAGCTTGGCGATCAAGGCGCGGTGATACTTGGTCAACACATCGCTTTCCCATTGCCCTGTAACTTGAGATAGCAACTCATCCAATCGGCGCTGTTCCGAGTGTGCTTCGCGAGCATCAGCAGTTGCGCGTACCCCATGAGCCTCTACAAGCCACCGCATGGGTACTTCAGCCCTACGCAAGCCACCGGCATGGAAGTGCTCGAGCAGAGCTTCGTAGGAAGGAATACGACCCCATAGATGATCGATCTGGCTAAAGAAGTCGAAGTAAGTATGTACCCTGGCCGCCGCTTTCTTTACATCCATCTCGCGCTCAAGCCATTCGCCAAAGCTCACAAACAACGCGCCTACCTCAGGAGAAGCGAAACCCTGCTGATCTATTGCCAAACGACTTCTAAGCGTACGCCGCCAGTAACAGTGCTCACACTCATGGCCTCGACCCGCCGGCATGTCAGTGCCACATGTGCCACAAGATCGCGTCCCCTCGTAGCTGCACGGTTTACAAAGTTTCTCTCCCTGCGCACTTTCCACCAGAACTCGATGGCGGCGGCAACTAGGGCACGTAGCAGCGTCGGGACCGCTGCACTTCGGACAAGAGCGCAAACCCGTTATTTGATTCTGAGCCAGTTGCCGTGAAAGTTTGCCGCAGACCTCGCAAGGTGCCGGCACTCTAAAATATCGCGCGCATGCCTTACACGCCGGGCCATACTGAGTCATCAGGCCAATCTTGAATTCGACCTTCTGACAGCGCACGCAAGGACGATTACGCGCGCAACCACCGCATCGAGCGGATAGATCGAATATGGGTAACCTTGCGAAATTTCCACAGCCGGCGCACATCCGTCGCTTGAACAAGCGCGGGTAGCAGGTCGCACAATAGCGCTGGCCCTCATGAACCTTCTTCGCCTTGAGCATTGCCCTGCCGCAGTCACAGCACGTCGGAGTGGTACTCGCCTGGTCAGAGGCCATTTCGTCTCATCCTTCTCGTCAATCGCAACCACATGCGTAACACCTCCATCTGCGTGCGAGGATGATCATCGTTACGCTGACTAGCCAGATGCGGGGAGTGGACTTTCAACGCGCTCGCCATGCGGATCAAGATGTCCGGTGCTCCATGGGGAGGAACATGAAGGGCATACAAAGGTAAGGCAAGTCGTTTGGCCTCGTGGATGAATATGTCTGGCCCAGCGGTCATCAGCGCCCAAGCTCCCCCCAGCAATTTGGCACGTTCGGGCTGTGCTAAATATTCGAACGGTAAGCCCAGCGATGCGGGTGTTAGGGATGTCGTATCCACACCTAGGTTTTTGCAAAATAGCAGTAGTGTTTGCGAACGTTGTCGGGCAGTAACTTGCAACAAGCTAATCATCGCACGCGCCACCCGCATCCACTGTGTGAAATCCAGAGTGATATTTCCGAATGATCCAGGCGCTGTGACCAATTGATCCGCGTACTGCTGAATAGCAAGCGCGTCTGGCAGAGCCGCCACTCGAGCGCATGCTCCGAGCAAGGCACCACAGGCGTGACATTGGCCCATAAGTTCGCTCGCCTGCAGTAGGCCCGGCTGCAAAGGAGAGTGACATCGCTGGCAACAGTCGATCAAGCCGACGTTGTGGATGGGACAACTCGTGTGCCAAGCCAATCGCCATTGAATTCGGTAAAACGTTTTTCCTTGGGTGAAGCACTCGGGGCAACACTGGAGCCCGCCGGCATGAAACCTACTACGACAACCTAGTACAAGCACCCACGGCCAGACACCAGTCCGCTTCGAAGGGTCATTGACCAGCAACTTCGCGACTCGATCCAGTGTTGAACACTGCAATGTGGTTGCTGTAATCCCAGTGTATGCAGCGAGCACTTCCAACCTTCGAAGCTCGATCCCACGATCAAAATCCTGAGTCCAGATTCGAAATGCCGGCCACACCACGGACGCCAAGTTACTGGGTGAGTAGCCGTGGGCCAGTGCGACGCGCACCAGCCACGAAGACAGCAACTCGTCCGCAATTAGTGATTGAGAAAGTGGCCATACAGGCGCTACCCCATCAGCTCCCGGATGCCACGTGTAGGACGCAGCCACGACTTACTCTCGATCAGCTCTCTGTCTATGTGCTCCTTACCCGAAACTATTGCCTCCTTTGCACACTCGACCAACAGGCGATGAATGTCGCCTGTGTTGCCACCGGAAATCGAATGGATCAACTGCGCCTTGTCCGCCTTGTACAACTCCGAAGCACGCTTAAGTGGCAGGATGGCTTCAAAGGCCTTCAACAACCGTTGGAAGTCAGGGTTGAGCTTCCAAAGATTCAGTTTGACCACGTCAAATCGACTGGCATGTTGCGGATCATGATGGAGCACCCTGACGGCATCAGGTGTTCCTACACCAACCACTGGAATAGCCAGCTCGTTACACAGGGCTTTGATGGCATTCATGACCTCTCGTTGCTTGATCGCAGAGCCGGTTAAAAGCGAATGGATTTCATCGATGATCAGCATCCGCACGTTCAGCTCGCGAAAGGAATGGAAGACCTGATAGCGCAATGAAACCTTGGAGTCCGTCGTTCGATACGGCATCCAAAGGCGATCCAATAATGCGATATAAAAGTCCTTTTCATCGGCGGATGCCGGTGCTTCGGCAAGGATCACGGGCCGCACTGGATCGGCATTTTCGTTGACGTAGCCTTCACCGTGAGTCTTCATGAACTGGCGCACGATCGTTGTTTTGCCGTTGTTAGAATCGCCTACAATCAGCAGATTTTGCATGCGGGGTCGCTTGGGCATATCGAACAAGTAACCGAGGTTCTCCAGGATATTATGAGCGGTTCCATAACCAATCCAGCGTGGCTCACCCATGAACAAAATACGCTCACGATCTGAGAGCTGAAGAACCGGTCGAAAATCCGGCAGAAGATGCGCGTGCTCACTCATGAAATGTCACCGATCAATTCAACGTCATCGAGCAGTAGGCCGTCTGGCGATGCGGGCAAATCCGCGACAACTTGGGCTACAGATCTCTTGGGGGATGCAGGAGTAACGTTTTTCCCGTGCACCTTGAGCTTCTGGGCATCCCTACGTGCTTTTTTGGTCATCTGAGAGGCACTTTTCACCAGCTCACGATTCTCCATTATTAGTCTGGATATCGTCGCTTCGTCGATGTTCTCTCGCCCCTCGTCCACCGCCTTTTTCTTAGCGGCCCTGAACTCCCAAACGGTAGCTGCAGGGAAAGCCTGGTTTGCGACTGGAACGCGAAAATATTGCTTAAGTAATGGGTCGAAGAACCAAATGACACTTATGTCACGCGGATCTCGCCGGAAAATGAATTTCCTCGCTAGGCCAGTTTCAGGATCAGTGGTGTTGATCCAGTGTCGCAAGGCCTCGGAGTAATAGAACACGTCGATCTGGACGCCGTAGGTCTGTACGGTACGATGAAAAGACGGCAGGAAGTCCAGCTGCACCGTTAGCGCATCATCTGGGCGCGGCGGAACACTGACAAGCGGGTCAAGCTCGCGATTCCCAAAGAAGCCCAGCTGCCACTTTCGGGCTGGACTCATGTAAATAGCTGAATGAGGACTCTGGTGGTAGCGGAGGATGGCCCGTACTAACCATCTCTCGAACTCGCCCATCGTCAACGTCGCGTTCTTATCCGAATCGTACCCGTCTCGGTCACTCGTGTTGCTGAACGTTGTGCCAGGTAGCTCGTGCAACATGCGCATGAACGTTCCGAGCAACCGTTCGATATGCCCACCATATTTAGGAACTTTGACCGGGCGAAAGACGTTCTCGATGTTGTAATTCGAGCAAGAACGCCGAACGTTCTCCGCGCGAAAGTCCGGCCCATTATCGGAGTGAACGACTCGCGGAAAGCCCCATACTGGCCAATCACCCTCTACCTGGTGAACGTTGAGCCAGTCCTCCTTCGGCAGCACCGCGTGAGCGATACACATGCCGACGGAGATTTCCGATGGTTCCTCGAGTGCCAGATAGTAGCCAGCGATCATTCGGGAATGCACATCGATGGCAACTGTGAGCCATAAGCGGCCGATGGGTTTGCGATGAAGATCATCAACGACAATCAGGTCGATAGGGGTATGGTCAATCTGGATGACCGCAAGCGGATAGTCAGCCCCCGGAAACTTGCCCACAGACGGTGTGTACCTATTACGAGCCTGATCAGCAAAGCCACGCTTTCTAAGAACCTGCTTTTCGGGAATTTTGGCAATCCGAGCACGGATCGCCGAGGCACCTGGAGGGGTAATACCTTGAGCCTTGGCGCGCATCGCCACTTCCGCGATGGTCGATTGAATGCTCGGTCTTTGAGACTTGAGATAGTGATCGTCGATCACATCCCGGATGATCTTCTCAGCTTCAATCGTCAGCCTCGTTGCCCCACTTTTCCAGCCACGCTTGCGCGGAACCAAGGCGAGAATTTCGTTCCAGTTCTGGTAGCGCTCCAGCCAACGGTAAAGCGTGGCAGTATCAACCCCAACCTCTTTCGCCCGCGCCTCTACGGTATACCTAGGATTAACGGTCTCGTTGATTAGAGGGCTTATTGCCGAGAAGCGCTGCTGCGCGACGGCCCAGTCGTCAGAGTTGATGGTCGCTACATCATGATTGACGTAGAGCCCATCAATTCTTTCTTGCTCGACAGCCCGTAGTTCCGGCACCCGCAACGAAGCACTTACACCGGTTTCTACCTCCACACCGATGACTGTATCGAACCCCAATATTTGAAGGATTCGGTAGATAGTCTTGTCACGACGCACCATCGCGCCGACCTCAATTGCTACACGCGATCTGGACGGCTCGAAAGGGATCAAATGCTCATCGGTATCAATTTCGTAGATGTTCATAAGTGAGGTATCCACAACTCAAGGAACTGATCGAGAGGTTCAGTAATGTCGCACTCGACTCGGCCAGTCGCGATGAGGTGCCAAAGAAGGGAAACACCTCTTTCCCGATAAATGCCGTTGAAGTGCCGCGCTAGCAAATAATGCACGGGAGAGATCTCTGTCTCCTGCAGAGTGTTGAGCACCATGTCGATGTCTTCGCGATCAAACGTCATTCGCTCGAAGCGTTCGAGAAAAATGATGTTCTCCAGCGGCAGGCCACGAATTCGGGATTCGTCGTAGATGCTGAATGACCACCCCTGTTCGCTGGCATAACGCCGAGCGGCCTTCCACTTCCCGGACCAAGCTCGCCAGTGCTCACGCCAGAGATACGCAGGTTTCACTTCAACAAGCATTGGCTTGATGTAATCGACATGGCTGTGTCCCCCTTGGTGGTAGTACACCAAGAAGTCGGGAGTGTAGGTCTGAGGTCGACCGTGAGGATCAATAAAATCGATTCTCACCGGCTGGGCCACCACCGATGAAACTCGATGAGAAAACCTCATTCGCTTAAGAAAATCTCGCTCGAGAAGAGATTCAAAGGGAATCCCGCCCGCACCTCGAAATGGCATAACACCCGAGACACTGCGTCTCGTAGGTTTGATACGTCGAACCTGTTTAGGCTGGTCGCAGCTATTTGTAGACATTCTCAATCCTGTCGCAGTTATTTCGGAAATTATTCGCAGCAATTTCAGTAGAGAGAGACGGTGTTATGAGGCCTCTAGCCTAGTCCTTTCGCAGCTATTTCGAAAGCCGACAGCAGCTCGAAACCGCAACCCGGCGAGATTACCCTCGCCCACCATGGCGTGCTGTTTCTCGATGAACTGCCGGAGTTTGATCGCAAGGTGCTGGAGGTGCTGCGCGAGCCGCTGGAGTCCGGGCATATCGTGATTGCCCGGGCCAAGGATCGCGTGCGTTTCCCGGCGCGATTTCAGTTGGTGGCGGCGATGAACCCGTGTCCCTGTGGATATCTTGGCGAGCCGAGTGGCAAATGTTCCTGCACGCCGGACATGGTGCAGCGCTATCGCAACAAGCTATCGGGGCCGTTGCTCGATCGGATTGATCTGCACCTGACGGTGGCGCGGGAAGCGACGGCGTTGAACCCGCAGGTAAAGCCGGGAGAAGACAGCGCCAGCGCTGCGGCGTTGGTGGCCGAGGCTCGCGAACGACAGCAGAAGCGTCAGGGCTGTGCCAATGCGTTTCTCGATCTGCCGGGATTGAAGCGGCACTGCAAGTTATCCACAGCCGATGAGAAGTGGCTGGAATCAGCCTGTGAACGGCTGACGCTATCGCTACGCTCAGCGCATCGCCTACTCAAAGTCGCCCGGACACTGGCCGACCTTGAGCAAGTCGATGCAATCAAACGCGAACACTTGGCTGAGGCACTGCAATACCGGCCGGCAATTCCTTAATGCTCGGTCAGATCCACCAGCGGCGTCTGCCGCACTTCGGTGTCGCGCCCGGCCTGAATCTCGGTCACGCGCTTCAACGCGTTATCCACAGCCCCCTTGTCCGCAAGCAGGCTGTAGCTGATCTGGAACTGTTTGTGTTCCTTGGGTGCAATGGTCGGCACCAGATTCAGCGGACGCTGATAGCGACGGTTGTAGGAAAAACTGGTGCCCGGCTCCAGCCCGGTGACATAGCCCTGCCCTTGGGTATCAGTGTTTTTCCACAGAGAGAACACCGGCAACTGCTGGGTATTGAAGCCAACAGAAACACCGAGGCTGCCGGCCTTATTGTGCAAAACAGTCAGGGTTTCGCCTTTGGCATCAGCATAGGGCACGACGTTGTAGACGGTTTCGTCGTAGTCCCTGGTCGGCGCGCGATAGGTCTGCCAGTCGGCCAGGTCGCCCTTGGCCTTGTCGTTGAACGGCGACACCTGTTTTACCGGCGCAGCAAATCGTGCGCCTTGCTCGAGGAACGGCGTACTGAAGTTGCTGTGATACAGCGCCTGGTATTCCTTCGGATAATCGCCGTTGTTGGTCAGCGTATCGTTGAGTGCAAAGCGCACGCTGCCAGGTTCGGTGACCAGTTCAGTAACGACCGAGAAGTCGACCTTCTTGAAGGCTTGCTCTTTCAGCTCGCCACGCAGGCTGATGGCGTAGGGGGGCTTTTCGTCGATGTGCAGCGTGACGGTACTGGCCGGAATGTTGGCAGCGCGTCCGTGCAGGGTCAGCAGTTCGCCATTGTCCATGCCGGGATGGCCGACCCATTCGTACCCGCAGCGGGTCACCAGCTCGTTGAAACCTTCCAGCCAGCCAAGCCCACCGCGTCCGTTAAGTTCGATGAAGGCCGGGTTGACCACTTCCTTGACCGGCGAATCCCAACCCATGCGCACGTTGCCGACAGAGGCCTGCAAGACATTCATGCCGCGGGTCGGCACCACCGAGAGTTTCATTGTGCCGTTATCGATATCGACGATGCTGACACCTTCCTGCCGGCCACCGTGCAAGGTACGCAGGGTTACGGAGAAGGGTTTGTCGGTTTTCACGCCGAGCTGCGCACTGGTGATGGTCCAGTTTTGCGCGGGTTTGTTGGCATCGAGAAGAACGTAATCCCAAGCCATGGCGTGGGAAGCAGCAGAGAGTGCGCCGAGAGCGACGGCGAGTTTGAGCGGGGTCATGGCAGCAGCCTTTATTGGAGTTGTGCCATTTTTATAGCGCTGCGGAAACGTTTCAGCAAGTATGAAAGAGAAAGAGCCCGAGTGTTTTACCCAGGATTGGCAGTGAGGCGATCGCGAGCAGGCTCACTCCTACAGGGATCTTCAGTGACCACAAAAATTGCGACCAACCGATATACCTGTAGGAGTGAGCCTGCTCGCGATAGCGATTTCAGCCACCTATCAACGGAAGCGATCAACCTCGGAACGCAAGTCCGCCGCCAGCTTCTCAAGCTCCTTGGCGGTAACAGCCAGGTTCGACACAACCTCACGCTGCTCACTGTTGGCCAGTGCAATGCTCTGCAAATTGCTGCTCAACAACGTCGCGGTGCTGCTCTGCTCCTGAGTCGCCGTGGTAATCGCGGCAAACTGCTGCCCCGCCGAACGGCTCTGTTCATCGATTCGCGCCAGCGCCGACGCCACGTTGGCGTTGCGCGACAAGCCTTCCTGCATCAGCACATTGCCCTGCTCCATGGTGCTGATCGCGTTACCGGTTTCCTGCTGGATGCTGTGGATCATGCTGGAAATTTCATCCGTCGCCTGACGGGTGCGCGAGGCCAGGCTGCGCACCTCATCGGCCACCACAGCAAAGCCACGACCCTGCTCACCAGCACGGGCAGCTTCGATTGCTGCGTTAAGTGCCAGAAGGTTGGTCTGCTCAGCGATCGAGGTGATCACACCTACAATGCCGCCAATTTCCTGCGAACGCTGACCGAGGGTGTTGATCACGGTGGCGGTGCTGTTCAGGGCGCCAGCGATTTGCTCCAGCGAGGACGACGCTTCTTCCATCGAGCTGCGACCAATCTGCGTTTGCTGGGCATTTTCCTGCGCCAGACGCTGGGTCGCGCCCATGTTGTCGGCGATGTTCAACGACGTCGCACTGAACTCTTCCACCGCGCCGGCCATGCTGGTGATTTCGCCAGATTGTTGCTCCATGCCTTCATAGGCACCGCCGGACAAACCGGACAGGGCCTGGGCACGGCTGTTGACCTCTTCCGAAGAGCGGCGGATGTGCTCGACCATGGTCGACAGCGCCTGGCTCATCTGGTTGAACGCGCGGGACAGCTGACCGATTTCGTCGTTGCTCGATACGTTCAGGCGCACGCTCAGATCACCGGCGCCCAAGGCCTCGGCCTGACGCACCAGATCCCCCAGAGGCGCCAGTTTGCTGCGCAGCAGCCAGACCACAGATCCGACCGCCAGCAGCATCGCCAACAGACTGCCAATGGCCAGTTGCGTACCCACGCTCCAGGTCACCGCGCGGATCTCAGCTTTCGGCATGCTCGCCACGACCGACCATGGTCCGCCATCGAACGGCACGGCAATGCTGTAGAAATCTTCCGAGGTGTCGCTCCAGAACTCACCCTTGCCCGGCTTTGCAGCCAAACCTTTGATCACCGGAACGGCTTGATCCAGCGCCTGCACCCCCGCTGGCGCGACCAGCCATTTGTTTTGCTCGTCGAGCAACGCCAGCGAACCGCTCTGGCCAATGCGGAAGCGCTTGAGGTTATCGAACTGGATGTTCTGCGCGTCGGTGTAATCGAAGCCGACGAACAGCACCGCAATCACCTTGCCGCTGCCATCACGCACCGGGGTGTATTGGGTCATGTAGGAGCGATCGAACAGCAAGGCGCGACCGACGTAACCCTGCCCCGCCATCAACTTCGCGTAGGCCGGGTGCGCGTGATCGAGCAAGGTGCCGATGGCACGGGTGCCATCCTGTTTGGTCAGCGAAGTGCTGACGCGGATGAAGTCTTCGCCGCTGCGCACGAACAGGGTGGCGACGCCGGCGGTCATCTGCTTGAACTCGTCGACTTCCTTGAAGTTGTTGTTCAGCACTTCGCTGCCCAGATGCAGACCCGGGGTCTGGGTGCCGGCAACATTCACCGGCTCACTCGGGTGAATGCTCAGACCTGCGCTGAAACGCTTCTCGAACAGCCCGCTCAGGCGCTGGGTGCTTTCACGCAGCGTGCCGTGGAAGGTGCTCAGTTGGTCGGCCAGCAGCCGCGCCTCACTGGCCAGATGCTCTTCACGGGTGGCGAGGTTGGCGGAGTCCAGCGAACGCAAGGCGAACACCGTACTGCCACTGATAACTATCGCCAGTATCACGGCGAGGGCGAGGCCTAACTGTGAGGCGATCCGAGCGCGAGGTTGAGACATGACAGCTCCTGGCCGAACTTTCCGATCCTCCTTGATCGCAGCTCGGATAATTTTTAATAGTGGGGGTGAATCGTGGATACCGGCACGACGGTTCCACATGCACGTATTCGGCGGTAAAGCGGAATACTTGAGCGAGCAGCAGGGTTATGGCACAAGGCCGGCATTGTGGCGGCTCGAACGTTTCAGCTCAAGCGAGTTACAGCCGGAAGGTCCATGGCGCGGACTTCGCCTTGCAGGAAGTCGCTGAGACGGCGCAAACGTTCACCTCCCGGACGGGTTTTTGGCCACACGAGGTAATAATTCAGTCCGCTGGCGACGGCGGTCGGCCACGGCAGGCTCAGCCGTCCTTGCGCGACATCTTCGGCGACCATCAACAGATCGCCCATCGACACTCCGTAGCCGCGTGCCGCCGCGATCATGCCAAGCTCCAGTGTGTCGAACACTTGCCCACCCTTCAGCGACACCTGATCGGACAGCCCCATGTGTTCCAGCCAACTGCGCCAGTCACGACGATCCGGCGTCGGATGGAGCAGTTCAGTGGACGCCAGCCGGGCCAGATCCCACGGTTGATCGTTGAGCAGGTTCGGCGCCCCCACCGGAATCAACTCTTCGGGAAACAACAGGCTGGCCTCCCAGTCCGGCGGAAAATGGCCGTCGCTCAGCAACACCGCGCAATCGAACGGCTCATCGTTGAAGTCCACCGAATCGACATCCATCCACGCACTGGTCAGTTGCACTTCGTTGCCCGGCTGCAAATGGCGGAAACGACTCAGACGCGCGAGCAACCAGCGCATGGTCAGGGTCGACGGGGCTTTCATACGCAGGATGTCGTCTTCGGCGCGCAAGGTATTACAGGCACGTTCCAATGCCGCGAAACCTTCACGGATGCCAGGCAACAGCAAACGCGCCGACTCGGTCAACTGCAGATGGCGACCGCTGCGGTGAAACAACTTGCAGGCAAAGTGATCTTCGAGCGTGCGAATGTGCCGGCTCACCGCACTCTGGGTGATCGACAACTCCTCGGCCGCACGCGTGAACGAGCTGTGCCGTGCTGCAGCTTCGAATGCGCGCAGGGCATACAACGGAGGAAGTCGACGGGACATACATAAGGCTCCAGCAGCGGGATGCAGTAAAACGGACAGAATCACATCAGGATGAGTTTTACTCATGCCACCCATCCTTTTTATCCCTTTGTGCAACGCCTGCCAAGCGCCGAGAATCGACGCTCTCCTGTTCCCTCTGAAAATCGAGTGGTGATGACCATGCAGCATCCTGTGCGTACCGAACTCTGGGCCATTCTGCGGCTGGCAGGGCCGTTGATTGCTTCACAGTTGGCGCACATGTTGATGGTGCTGACTGACACATTGATGATGGCGCGCCTGAGTCCGGAAGCGCTCGCGGGCGGCGGTCTCGGTGCAGCGACTTACTCCTTCGTGTCGATTTTCTGCATCGGTGTGATTGCGGCAGTCGGCACGCTGGTGGCGATCCGCAAGGGCGCCGGTGACATCATCGGCGCTGCACGGCTGACTCAGGCCGGGTTGTGGCTGGCGTGGCTGATGGCGCTGGGCGCCGGGTTGCTGCTGTGGAACCTGAAACCGGTGTTGCTGCTGTTCGGCCAGACCGAAACCAACGTCAATGCCGCCGGACAATTCCTGATCGCCCTGCCCTTCGCTCTGCCCGGCTACCTGAGCTTCATGGCCCTGCGCGGTTTCACCAGTGCAATCGGCCGGGCGACACCGGTGATGGTCATCAGCCTGGCCGGCACGGTGGCGAATTTCCTGCTCAATTACGCGCTGATCACCGGCATGTTCGGCCTGCCAAAAATGGGCCTGACGGGGATCGGCCTGGTCACGGCAATTGTTGCCAACTGCATGGCGTTGGCGCTGGCCTGGCACATCCGTCGGCATCCGGCGTACGACGCTTATCCGCTGCGCGCGGGTCTGTCGCGGCCGAATCGACAGTACCTGAAAGAGTTGTGGCGCCTTGGCCTGCCAATCGGCGGCACGTATGCGGTGGAAGTTGGATTATTTGCCTTCGCCGCACTGTGCATGGGCACGATGGGCAGCACGCAGTTGGGTGCGCACCAGATTGCTCTGCAAATCGTCTCGGTGGCGTTCATGGTGCCGGCGGGCATGTCGTACGCGATCACCATGCGCGTCGGTCAGCATTACGGTGCCGGGCAATTGAGCGATGCGCGGATGTCCGGACGGGTCGGGATCGTCTTTGGCGCCGTGGTGATGCTGGGTTTCGCCATGGTGTTCTGGCTGTTGCCGAACCAGTTGGTGGGGCTGTTCCTCGATCACAATGATCCGGCGTTTGCCGAGGTGATTCGCTTGGCGGTGAGCCTGCTGGCAGTGGCGGCGTGGTTTGAACTGTTCGACGGCACGCAGACGATTGCCATGGGCTGCATTCGCGGGCTCAAGGATGCAAAGACCACGTTTCTGGTCGGGCTCGGCTGCTATTGGCTGATCGGCGCGCCGGCGGCGTGGTGGATGGCGTTCCACTTGAACTGGGGGCCGACGGGCGTCTGGTGGGGCTTGGCGCTGGGCCTGGCGTGTGCAGCGGTGAGTCTGACGCTGGCGTTTGAATGGAAGATGAAGCGGATGATTCGGCTGGAGCCTGCGTCATCCAGGCCATTCACAGTCCCGCAGACTGACTGAGATCCCTTGTAGGAGTGAGCCTGCTCGCGATAGCGGTGTGTCAGATAATGATGAGTTGTCTGACACTCCGCTATCGCGAGCAGGCGAAGGCCTACAGGGGTTATGTGTTCAGCTCACGATTTCGAGGGCTGGCTGTTGGCTTGAGCCGTAGGTGAGATATTCAACCAGTTCCGCTAACGGCAACGGCCGGCTGATCAGATACCCCTGCACCTGATCGCAACCAAAGCCGCGCAGCAATTCCAGTTGCTCCGGAGTTTCCACCCCCTCCGCGACCACTTCCAGATGCAGGTTGTGCGCGAGATTGATCATCGCGTGCACCAGTTTGCGGTTCTCTTCGCGCTGCTCCATGCCACCGACAAAGCTCTTGTCGATCTTCAGCAAAGTGATCGGCAGGCTGTTGAGGTGCACGAACGAGGAAAACCCGGTGCCGAAGTCGTCCAGTGAGAAGCGCACACCGAGGCGGCCAAGGGCGTCCATGGTCTGCTTGACCAGATCGCTGCGGCGCATCACCGCCGTCTCCGTCAGTTCGAATTCCAGCCACTGCGCTTCAACACCGCGCTCAGCGATCAAGCGGCTGAGCGTCGGCAACAACTGACTGTCCTGAAACTGGCGGAACGACAGGTTGATCGCCATGTGCAGCGCCGGCAGACCACGTTCGCGCAACGCCTGTATATCGCGCAGAGCCCGGGAAATCACCCAATAACCCAACGGCACGATCAACCCGCTTTGCTCAGCCAGCGGCACGAATTCGCTCGGCGGCAGCAAACCACGTTCGCCATGGCGCCAGCGCACCAACGCTTCGAGGCCGACGATCTGACCATCCTCAAGATTCAGCCTTGGCTGGTAATGCAGCTCCAGTTCATCGCGACGCAAGGCCCGGCGCAGCTCGCTTTCGAGGTCGGCCATGCTCCGCGCGTTGCGGTTGATGCGTTCGTTGAAGATATGAAAAGTGCAGCCCTGCGTGCTTTTGGCCTGCTGCATGGCGATGTGCGCGTGCCACATCAGCGGATCGGCACCGCCCTGCGCACGGGCATGGGCGATGCCAAGACTGGAGCCGATCAGCAGGCTTTCGCCATCGACCCAATACGGTTCGGCGAGCGCTTCGGTGATGCGTTCAGCCATCCATTCGGCGCGTTGTGGCGCACGACGGGTGTCGATCAGCAGAGCGAATTCGTCGCTGCCCAATCGCGCCAGTTGATCACCCGCCTCCAGCTGACTTTTCAGCCGTGCGACAACCTGCAGGATCAAGCGATCGCCCGCCTGATGACCCAGCGCGTCGTTGGCGTGGCGGAAGTTGTCGAGATCGAGATGCCCGAGGGCCAGGCCGCGACCGTCGTTTTCCGCGAGGCGCGCGGCGAGCAAGGTCTGGAAACCCTGACGGTTGGCGATACCGGTCAGCGGATCCTGTTCGGCCAGGCGTTGCAGGGTGTTTTCGAGAACGCCGCGTTCGCGCACATGGCGCAGGCAACGGCGCAGCATGCCGGCGTCGAGGGCGTCGAACACCAGCCAGTCGCTGACGCCAACCGGTGCGGTGTCCGGTTCGTGTTCCAGCAGCAATACCGTCGGCAGGCTGCAACGGCCCGGTGCCGGTTGTAATGCCGGAAGGGTCAACAACACCGCATTGCGGTTGTCTTCGAACAGACTGCTGACCGAGTCCCAGCTCGGCGCGCTGATCAGCACCGCCGCGCTCCCCATCGGAGCCAGACACTCACGCAATAACGCTGTCCACGCTGGCTCTTCGGCCAGTAGCAGCAAACGCAAGGGTTCGACAGGCGTAGACAAGCTAGCTCCCTAGACTCTGCAAAGATGTGGGCGGGGCATTATGCCGTTGCGATGTTCAATGACCAAATGACAACGGTTATCAAAACGTTATTTTGTGTCACGAATGAGTACATTAGCCGCAAAATCACCGCGCATCCTCCGCGAAAGTAACAAAACCGGCAAATTTGAATCGCGTGGTACGTCACAAGTCGGAGAGAGCAGCACAATTCTCTGAGCCTGTTAAAATGCCGGCCCATTTCGTCAACGACTCCCGAATTTTCGTATGTCCCGACTCAATCCCCGGCAGCAAGAAGCCGTGAACTACGTCGGCGGCCCTCTATTGGTGCTCGCCGGTGCTGGCTCCGGCAAGACCAGCGTGATCACGCGCAAAATCGCGCACCTGATCCAGAACTGCGGCATCCGCGCCCAGTACATCGTCGCCATGACCTTTACCAACAAGGCCGCGCGCGAGATGAAAGAGCGGGTCGGCACCTTGCTGCGGGCCGGCGAAGGGCGTGGACTGACCGTCTGCACCTTCCACAACCTCGGTCTCAACATCATCCGCAAGGAACACGCGCGGCTGGGCTATAAACCCGGTTTCTCGATTTTCGACGAGACCGATGTGAAAGCCCTGATGACCGACATCATGCAGAAGGAATACGCGGGCGACGACGGCGTCGACGAGATCAAGAACATGATCGGCGCCTGGAAAAACGACCTGATCCTGCCGCCTCAGGCGCTGGAGAACGCGCGTAATCCCAAGGAACAGACTGCCGCGATCGTCTACACCCACTATCAGCGCACGCTGAAAGCGTTCAACGCGGTGGACTTCGACGACCTGATCCTGTTGCCGGTAAAGCTTTTCGAAGAACACGCCGACATTCTCGAAAAGTGGCAGAACAAGGTGCGCTACCTGCTGGTCGACGAATATCAGGACACCAACGCCAGCCAATACCTGCTGGTAAAAATGCTCATCGGCAAGCGCAACCAGTTCACCGTGGTAGGCGACGACGACCAGTCGATCTATGCCTGGCGCGGCGCGCGGCCGGAAAACCTGATGCTGCTCAAGGACGACTATCCGTCCTTGAAAGTGGTGATGCTCGAGCAGAACTATCGCTCGACGAGTCGCATCCTGCGCTGCGCCAACGTGCTGATCTCGAACAACCCGCACGAATTCGAAAAGCAGCTGTGGAGTGAGATGGGCCACGGCGACGAGATCCGCGTAATCCGCTGCCGCAACGAGGACGCCGAAGCCGAGCGCGTGGCCATGGAAATCCTCAGCCTGCACTTGCGCACCGACCGTCCGTACAGCGACTTCGCGATCCTTTATCGCGGTAACTATCAGGCCAAGCTGATCGAGCTGAAGTTGCAGCACCACCAGGTGCCGTATCGCCTGAGCGGCGGCAACAGCTTCTTCGGCCGTCAGGAAGTGAAAGACCTGATGGCCTACTTCCGCCTGATCGTCAACCCGGATGACGACAACGCCTTCCTGCGCGTGATCAACGTACCGCGCCGGGAAATCGGCTCGACCACTCTGGAAAAACTCGGCAACTACGCCACCGAACGCAAGATCTCGATGTACGCCGCCACCGACGAAATCGGTCTGGGCGAGCATCTGGACAGCCGTTTCACCGATCGCCTGTCGCGCTTCAAGCGCTTCATGGACAAAGTGCGCGAGCAGTGCGCCGGCGAAGACCCGATCTCGGCGCTGCGCAGCATGGTCATGGACATCGACTATGAGAACTGGCTGCGCACCAACAGCTCCAGCGACAAGGCGGCCGATTACCGGATGAGCAACGTCTGGTTCCTGATCGAGGCGTTGAAAAACACCCTCGAGAAGGACGAAGAAGGCGAAATGACCGTCGAGGACGCCATCGGCAAACTGGTCCTGCGCGACATGCTCGAACGTCAGCAGGAAGAGGAAGACGGCGCCGAAGGCGTGCAGATGATGACCCTGCATGCGTCCAAGGGTCTGGAATTCCCTTACGTGTTCATCATGGGCATGGAAGAGGAAATCCTCCCGCACCGTTCCAGCATCGAAGCCGACACCATCGAAGAAGAACGTCGCCTGGCCTACGTGGGCATCACCCGCGCGCGCCAGACCCTGGCCTTCACCTTTGCCGCCAAGCGCAAGCAGTACGGCGAGATCATCGACTGCGCGCCGAGCCGCTTCCTCGATGAGCTGCCGCCGGACGATCTGGCGTGGGAAGGCAACGACGACACACCGACCGAAGTCAAAGTCGTGCGTGGCAACAGCGCATTGGCTGATATACGCGCGATGTTAAAGCGCTAGAATTGACCACTTTTTTTACTAGACCTTCGGCGCACAAAGCGCCAAAAGAGGACAGCTTCATGGAAGCATTGCACCAGAAAATCCGCGAACAAGGCATTGTGCTTTCCGACCAGGTCCTGAAGGTCGACGCCTTCCTGAACCACCAGATCGACCCGGCCTTGATGAAGCTGATCGGCGACGAATTCGCCTCGCTGTTCAAGGATTCGGGCATCACCAAGATCGTCACCATCGAAGCCTCAGGGATAGCCCCGGCGATCATGACCGGTCTGAACCTCGGCGTGCCGGTGATCTTCGCCCGCAAGCAACAGTCCCTGACCCTGACGGAAAACCTGCTGTCGGCGACCGTTTACTCGTTCACCAAAAAGACCGAAAGCACGGTGGCCATCTCCCCGCGTCACCTGACCAGCAGCGACCGCGTGCTGATCATCGACGACTTCCTGGCCAACGGTAAGGCGTCGCAAGCGCTGATCTCGATCATCAAACAGGCCGGCGCGACCGTTGCTGGCCTGGGCATCGTCATCGAGAAGTCGTTCCAGGGCGGCCGCGCCGAGCTGGACTCGCAGGGCTACCGCGTTGAATCGCTGGCCCGCGTGAAATCGCTGAAGGATGGCGTCGTCACTTTCATCGAATAAAGCCACACCGCAGCCCCCCTGTAGGAGTGAGCCTGCTCGCGATAGCGTAGTGTCAGCTGATATCTTCGTCGGCTGATGCACCGCCATCGCGAGCAGGCTCACTCCTACAGTTGTTTTGGGTCCGGCAGTTATTGTGCGGTGGCTTTGAGGCCGGTGAGCAGCAGGCGTTGGAAGAGGTCTTCTTTCAGGCCTTCCGGGTTGGTGAGCTGCATGCGTTCGAGGTGTTCTGGGTATAGCGATGCCTCGGGGGCGTCGAGGGCGGCTTTGCCGAGTTCGAGGATTTCGGTGAGTTTGAATTTGCTCTTCAGCCAGTTCAGCGCACGCAGCAAATCCCGCTCGATCGCGGTGAAATCACAGCCCAGTGGATATTCTGGAAACAGGTTCGGATGCTGCGCGGCGATTGCCTGCAAACGCTGTGGCGTGTTGTCGGCAAAGCGTGGGTCGAGGCGGAAATCCTTTGGCAGCTTGCCGACTTTTTGCGCTTGCTCGATCAAGCCCTGCTGGAAGCGCGAGTCGCTGATGTTCAACAGCGATTCAATGACGACCGCGTCGGATTTACCACGCAGATCGGCAATGCCGTACTCGGTGACGACGATATCGCGCAGATGCCGTGGAATCGTGCAGTGGCCGTATTCCCAGACGATATTCGAACTGACGTCGCCACCGGATTCACGCCAGCTGCGCAGGATCAGAATCGAGCGCGCATCGTGCAGCGCGTGGCCCTGCGCCACAAAGTTGTATTGCCCGCCAACACCGCTGAGCACTCGTCCATCCTCCAGTTGATCTGCCACGCCAGCCCCAAGCAGGGTCATGGTGAACACGGTGTTGATGAATCGCGCATCCAGACGCTGCAAGCGCTTGAGCTCTTCCTGCCCGTACAGCTCGTTGATGTAGCTGATGCGGGTCATGTTGAATTCAAGGCGTTTGCTCTGCGGTAACTCGCGCAAGCGCTCGTAGAAACTGCGCGGGCCGAGGAAGAAGCCGCCGTGCACCGAGATGCCGTCAGTCTGCGCCGCCTCGTCGAGGGTGCCGGCGTTGGCCTGTTCCTGAGTCTGCACATCGGGATAGACCTTGCGCCGGATGATCCCGGCATCTGCCAGCACCAGCAAGCCGTTGACGAACATTTCGCTGCAACCGTACAAACCTTTGGCGAATGGCCCGGTGCCGCCCTCGCGGTCGATCAACTGCGCCCATTGGCTGAGGTTGATGTCGTCGAGCAACGCCTTGTAACCGGCGTTATCCGCCTGACGTGCAAGCAGCGCAGCAGTCAGCGCATCACCCATTGAGCCGATGCCGATCTGCAACGTACCGCCGTCGCGCACTAGCGTACTGGCGTGCAAGCCAATGAAATGATCTTGAAACCCCACCGGCATGTTCGGCGTGGAAAACAGCGTGCTGTTGTCCTTGGCGTCGATCAGCAGGTCGAACGTATCGATGTCGACTTCGGCATCGCCGGGCATGTACGGCAGATCGGTGTGCACCTGGCCGACCAGCAGGATCGTCTCCCCAGCTTCGCGACGCTTGGCGATCATCGGCAACAGGTCGAGGGTGATATCGGGGTTGCAGCTCAGGCTCAGACGGTCGGGGTGTTCGCTGCTGCTGGCTAATAACTGCGCTACCAGATTCAGCCCGGCGGCGTTGATGTCGCGAGCGGCGTGGCTGTAGTTGCTGCTGACGTAATCCTGCTGGGCCGGCGCGCTGTTGAGCAGGCTGCCGGGCTGCATGAAGAACTGTTCGATACGGATGTTGGCCGGCAGGCTGTCGCGATGCAGGTCGGCGAGGAAATCGAATTCCGGGTAATCACCGAAGACGCGCTCGACGAAGGGTTCGATGAAGCGCTTCTGCAATCCATCACCCAGCGCCGGGCGGCCGAGGCACAGCGCGGTGTAAATCGTCAGCTGCCGCTCGGGCAGCTCTTTGATTCGCCGGTACAGCGCGTTGACGAAGTGATTGGGTTTGCCCAGGCCTAGCGGCATGCCCATGTGGATGTGCGCCGGCAAGCGCGCCAGCACGTCGTCCACTGCCTGTTCGATCGAACACAACTGCACCATCTGAAGCCTCCTGCCCGTTCCGTGAATAGGGGTAGACCGAGATTGCCTTGAGTTTGCTGCAAAGAACAGCCCAAGGTCCTGGACGATTGTCGGCCACAGGGGTTGTTTATGGCTGGAGATTGTTTGCCCTCACCCTAGCCCTCTCCCGGAGGGAGAGGGGACTGATTCGGGGATGCTCGGCATCTACATCGACCTGAAAGAGCTGTACCGAATCCATAATCGCTAAGGTCTTTCAGGTCGATGGATAGCGAAAGACACCTCGGTCGGCTCCCTCTCCCTCCGGGAGAGGGCTGGGGTGAGGGGTTCTTGAATCGCGCCCACAAAAAAACCGTCCGAAGACGGTTTTTTTCGTCAGATGCACGCCTTATTTCAAGCCGGACATCTTCTGTATCGCGCCCTTCAGCTCGTCATCCGAGCAATCGGCGCAGGTGCCTTTCGGAGGCATCGCGTTCAGGCCGGTGATTGCTTTAGCCAGTAGACCATCAATGCCGCCTTGTTCTTTGGCGCGCTTACCCCAAGCATCGCCATCACCGATTTTCGGCGCGCCCAACAGGCCAGTGCCGTGGCAGGCGTTGCAATGTTTGGCAATCACTTCGTCCGGGGTTTTCGCCCCGCCACCGCCGCCTGCGGAAGCGGCAACTTCCATCCCTTTGCATTCCTGCCCCTGGACACACACCTGGCCGACCGGCTCGAGGCGTTTGGCAATGTCGTCATTCGTCGCAGCTTGAGCGCTGACAGCCCAGAGGGCCAGTACGGTTGCTGGTGCAGCCAGCATTTTCATAATTAGGTTCACGCGTTCACCCTCAATGGTGGCTATTCACGCCTGCGGCCACGGTTCGCAGGCGGGCGGAAGTATAGCGGGTAGCCCGTCACACTGAAACAACCCCATAGTCGAAGGGGTTATACCGCACGGTAGAAAAACGGTCCGGATGCCTTTGCCATCATGGCTCGGCACCTCTTTGTTAAAAATTCGCCGGCGTGGCTGCGCTGATTAGTCGCGCAGGCGCGTCGAACGGATTACGGAAACGATGCGGCTTGGTACTTTCAAAGTAGTAGCTGTCGCCGGCTTCGAGAATAAAAGTTTCCAGACCCACCACCAGTTCCAGACGACCTTCCACCAGAATCCCGGTTTCCTCGCCTTCATGGGTGAGCATTTCTTCGCCGGTATCGGCGCCCGGCGGGTAGATTTCATTGAGGAAGGCGATGGCGCGGCTGGGGTGCGCGCGGCCGACCAGTTTCATGGTCACGGCGCCGTCGGAAATGTCGATCAGCTCGTTGGCCTTGTAGACGATCTGGGTCGGGACTTCCTGCAGGATTTCTTCGGAAAAGAACTCGACCATGGACATGGGGATGCCGCCCAGTACCTTCCTCAGCGAACTGATCGAAGGACTGACGCTGTTCTTTTCGATCATCGAAATGGTGCTGTTGGTGACGCCCGCGCGTTTGGCGAGTTCACGCTGGGAAAGCCCTTTGAGCTTGCGGATCGATTGCAGTCGTTCACCGACGTCCAAGGCGGGAGCCTCCTGATGTTGTAAGAATATTGAGCGTTATCATGGCGACAGCGTTCAGTATTTACAACACTTGGCCCCCGCAGCGGCGTTAACCCTCGGAATAGAGCCTTGGCACTCGGCGCAGATTGCAAAAGATCTGGTACGGAATGGTGTCGGCCCACTGCGCCACTTCACTGGCGAGGATATTTTTGCCCCACAATTCGACGCTCGAACCGAGGTCGGCTTGCGGCACATCGGTCAGATCGATGCAGAGCATGTCCATCGACACGCGACCGAGAATGCGGCTGCGCTTGCCAGCCACCAAAACCGGCGTGCCGGTCGGCGCCTGACGCGGGTAGCCATCGGCGTAACCCATGGCGACCACGCCGATGCGCATCGGCTTGTCGGTGATGAATTTGGCGCCGTAGCCGATCGGCTCGCCGGCGGGCAGCTCACGCACACAGATGACTTTCGATTCGAGGGTCATCACCGGTTGCAGGCGCTCGGCCACGGCGTTGGCTTCTTCGAACGGGGTCGCGCCATAAAGCATGATGCCCGGGCGCACCCAATCGCTGTGAATCTGCGGCCAACCGAGCACAGCCGGCGAGTTGCGCAAGCTGACTTCCGCCGCCAGGCCCTGACGCGCCGCTTCAAACACCGCAACCTGCTCGGTGCTGCTCTGCGCGTGCAGTTCATCGGCGCGGGCGAAGTGGCTCATCAAGACGATTTTCGCCACTTTGCCGCTGGCCAGCAGCCGTTGATAGGCTGCCGGGTAATCCTTGGGATGCAGACCGACGCGGTGCATGCCCGAATCAAGCTTCAGCCACACGGTAATCGGCTTGCTCAGCGTCGCCTGCTCAATTGCTTCGAGCTGCCACAGCGAATGCACCACGGTCCAGAAATCATGCTCGACGATCAACGCCAGCTCATCGGCTTCGAAGATGCCTTCGAGCAACAACACCGGGGCCTTGATGCCGGCCGCGCGCAACTCCAGCGCTTCTTCGATGCAAGCGACGGCAAAACCGTCGGCCTCGGCTTCCAGCGCCTGCGCGCAACGCACCGCGCCATGGCCATAGGCATCGGCCTTGATCACCGCAAGCGCCTTGGCGCCGGTGACTTCGCGGGCAATTCGGTAGTTGTGGCGCAGGGCTTCTAGGTCGATCAGGGCACGGGCAGGACGCATGGCGGCAGACTTCTAGGCGGTCATGGGAAGAAAAACCGGCGCCGACTGACGACGTGAACCGCCAACAGCGCCGGGAGAGGGATCTTTACAACGGCTTACGGCAGCGCGGCGACGATAGAGATTTCTACCAGGATGCTCGGCTTGGCCATTTTCGCTTCGACGGTGGCACGGGCCGGGGCAGCACCTTTTGGCAGCCACTGGTCCCACACCGAGTTCATCCCGGCAAAGTGCGCCTCGATGTCGTTCAGGTAAATCGTCGCCGACAGCAGATGCTCTTTGTCGGTGCCAGCCAGATCGAGCAAGCGCTCGATATTGGCCAGTACCTCGCGGGTCTGCTGTTCAACCCCGGCGTCAAAGTCGTCGCCGACCTGCCCGGCCAGATACACGGTGCCGTTGTGGCTGACGATCTGACTCATGCGCTCATTGGTGAGCTGGCGCTGGATTGACATGTTTTGCGGACTCCTGGGTCTTGTTGCCGTAACGGGAAATATCGAGGCCTTCGGCGCTGATCTGCGGCTTTTTCTTTGCCATCAGGTCGGCCAGCAAACGACCGGAACCGCACGCCATGGTCCAACCGAGCGTGCCGTGACCGGTGTTGAGGAACAGGTTCTTGAACGGCGTGGCGCCAACGATCGGCGTGCCGTCCGGGGTGGTCGGACGCAGACCGGTCCAGAAACTCGCCTCGGCCAGATTACCGCCCTGAGGATAAAGGTCGTTGACGATCATCTCCAGGGTTTCGCGGCGGCGCGGGTTCAACGACAGGTCAAAACCGGCGATCTCGGCCATGCCGCCAACGCGGATGCGGTTGTCGAAACGGGTGATCGCGACCTTGTAGGTCTCGTCGAGAATAGTCGAGGTCGGAGCCATCGCCGGGTTGGTGATCGGCACGGTCAGCGAGTAACCCTTGAGCGGATACACCGGGGCCTTGATGCTCAGCGGCTTGAGCAATTGCGGCGAATAGCTGCCGAGCGCCAGCACGTAGCGGTCGGCGGTTTCCAGTTTGCCGTCGATCCACACGCCGTTGATGCGATCACCGGCGTAGTCGAGCTTCTGGATGTCCTGGCCGAAGCGGAATTCGACACCGAGTTTCACTGCCATTTCGGCGAGACGGGTGGTGAAGATCTGGCAGTCGCCAGTCTGGTCATTCGGCAGGCGCAGGGCGCCGGCGAGGATGTCAGTGACACCTGCCAGCGCTGGCTCGACGCGGGCAATGCCGGCGCGATCAAGGACTTCAAACGGCACGCCGGATTCTTTCAGCACGGCGATGTCTTTGGCGGCGTTATCCAGTTGCGCCTGGGTGCGGAACAATTGAGTGGTGCCGAGGCTGCGGCCTTCGTAGGCGATGCCGGTTTCGGCGCGCAATTCATCGAGGCAGTCGCGGCTGTACTCGGACAGACGCACCATGCGCTCCTTGTTCACCGCGTAACGGCTGGCGGTGCAGTTGCGCAGCATCTGCGCCATCCACAGGTACTGGTCGATGTCGGCAGTGGCCTTGATCGCGAGAGGGGCGTGGCGTTGCAGCAGCCACTTGATCGCCTTCAGCGGTACGCCCGGCGCGGCCCACGGCGAGGCGTAGCCCGGCGAGACCTGGCCGGCGTTGGCGAAACTGGTCTCCATGGCCGCAGCGGGCTGCCGGTCGACCACCACCACTTCAAACCCGGCACGGGCCAGATAGTAAGCACTGGCGGTACCGATGACGCCGCTACCCAAGACCATAACGCGCATTTTGTATCCCTCATCGCGGCTTTTCGCCGAGCTGTGTTGTTAGAGCAATGATGCGCGCAGTGTAAAAAAGAAATGCCAGTGCTTTTCACTATATAAGCGCCTATATTTGGCGACAATTCTCGGCAAAAACCCTTTTCACGGAGGCGCATCCCCTATGCGTACCAACACTCAGACCAAACGTGAGCTGGACAAGATCGACCGCAACATCTTGCGGATCCTGCAGGCGGACGGGCGGATTTCCTTTACCGAACTCGGGGAAAAGGTCGGCCTCTCCACCACGCCGTGCACCGAGCGGGTACGGCGTCTGGAGCGCGAAGGAATCATCATGGGCTATAACGCCCGGCTGAATCCGCAGCACTTGAAGGGTAGCTTGCTGGTGTTTGTCGAGATCAGCCTCGACTACAAATCCGGCGACACTTTCGAAGAGTTCCGCCGAGCGGTGCTGAAATTGCCGCACGTGCTGGAATGTCATTTGGTGTCAGGGGATTTCGACTATCTGGTGAAGGCGCGGATTTCCGAGATGGCCTCGTACCGCAAGCTGCTGGGCGACATTCTGTTGAAACTGCCGCATGTGCGCGAATCGAAGAGTTATATCGTGATGGAAGAGGTGAAGGAGAGCCTGAGCCTGCCGATTCCAGACTGAGCACCGCGACGATCGTTCCCGCGCTCTGCGTGGGAATGCCTCTTCGGACGCTCCGCGTTCGGCATTTGGGACGCAGAGCGTCCCGGGCTGCATTCCCACGCAGAGCGTGGGAATGATCATGAAAGGCTGCGATCTTTTAAACCAACACCTGCCGATTCGCCGTCATGTATTCGAATATCTGCTTCTCCACCCGCGGATGAATCAGCTCCACCGGCCGCCGCTCATTCGGGCAAGGCAAGGTTTTGGTCGTGCCAAACAAGCGGCAAATCAACGGCCGCTCCTCATACACCGTGCAGCCATTCGGCCCCAGATGCACACAGTTCAACTCCTCCATCGCCGCATCCTGCTCGGCGCGGGTCTTGCGCGGCAGGCGGGACATTTCTTCCGGCGAAGTGGTCACTGGCCCGCAGCAGTCGTGGCAGCCGGGCACGCACTCGAACGAGGGGATCTGCTGACGCAAGGTGCGGACTGTCTGGCTGTTGCAGCTCATCGAAACGGTAACCAAGGTGGAATAGGCGCCAATTGTGCCGCAAAAGCCCTGATCCAGACACCGCCGGCCGACCAGTGTTGCCCACGTTCGGGCGTGCGGCTTATGCTCCGTCAAATTTTCTCGACACCTTAGCCGTTGGATGACGCCCATGACTGCCCGCGCCCACTCCCCCGCGAGCCAACCCCACGTTGCCTCTTATTACGCCGCCAGCAGCTTGCCGCAGCCGGATCATCCTGCGCTGCAAGGTGAAATGGTGGCTGATGTCTGCGTGGTTGGTGGCGGTTTTTCCGGGTTGAACACGGCACTGGAACTGGCTGAACGCGGCCTCAGCGTGGTGCTACTGGAAGCACACAAGATCGGCTGGGGCGCCAGTGGCCGCAACGGCGGGCAGTTGATTCGCGGCGTCGGCCACGGCCTCGATCAGTTCACCAACGTCATCGGCGCCGACGGCGTGCGCGAGATGAAACTCATGGGCCTGGAAGCGGTGGAAATCGTTCGTCAGCGCGTCGAGCGTTTTCAGATTGCCTGTGACCTGACCTGGGGCTACTGCGACCTCGCCAACAAACCGTCCGACCTCGAAGGCTTTGCCGAAGACGCCGAAGAATTGCGTGGCCTTGGCTATCGCTACGAAACCCGCTTGCTGCAAGCCAACGATATGCACACGGTGGTCGGCTCCAAGCGCTATGTCGGCGGATTGATCGACATGGGTTCAGGACATCTGCATCCGCTGAATCTGGCGCTGGGTGAAGCGGCAGCGGCGCAGCAATTGGGCGTCAAACTGTTTGAACACTCCGCAGTGACGCGTATCGATTACGGCCCCGAAGTCAAAGTCCATACAGCCCACGGTTTGGTACGCGCGAAAACGCTGGTGCTCGGCTGCAATGCCTATCTCAATGATCTGAACCCGCAACTCAGCGGCAAAGTCCTGCCCGCCGGCAGCTACATCATCGCCACCGAACCGTTGAGCGAAGAACAGGCGCACAGCCTGCTGCCGCAGAACATGGCGGTCTGCGACCAACGTGTCGCGCTGGATTACTACCGGCTCTCGGCCGATCATCGTTTGCTGTTCGGCGGTGCCTGTCATTATTCGGGGCGGGATCCGAAGGATATCGGCGCCTACATGCAGCCGAAGATGCTCGAAGTATTCCCGCAATTGGCCGGGGTGAAGATCGATTATCAGTGGGGCGGGATGATCGGTATCGGCGCAAACCGTTTGCCGCAGATTGGCCGGCTCGCGGATCAGCCAAATGTGTATTACGCCCAGGCGTATTCCGGACACGGGGTGAATGCCACGCACCTGGCGGGCAAGTTGCTCGCCGAGGCGATCAGCGGCCAGCACAGCGGTGGCTTTGATCTGTTTGCCAAGGTGCCGCACATCACTTTCCCGGGCGGCAAGCATTTGCGCTCGCCGCTTTTGGCGTTGGGGATGTTGTGGCATCGAATGAAAGAGTTGGTCTGATTGATCGTTCCCACGCTCTGCGTGGGAATGCATCCAGTGACGCTCTGCGTCACAGCGGACGCGGAGCGTCCGGGGCGGCGTTCCCACGCAGAGCGTGGGAACGATCAGTGGTTATCAGATCCGCCAGAACGGCTTCAACCCCTCCTCCTGCGCCTGTTCACGCGTCAGCCCGATGTCCTTGAGCTGATCCGCCGTCAGCGCCAGCAACGCCTTTCGCGTGTGCAGACGATGCCAGAACAGATTCCAGCGACTCAGGCCGGATGGCGCGTTACGCATGAGATTGCGCGCGTTGTCCTTCTGCCCTGCCGCCAGTTCCTGACTGTGTAACGTCAGCCGCACATCGCTCAAGCCGTTCATTTTCGTTGCTCCTGTTTACTTGGGTAGCCAGAGATTCCATGATGCGCGGGCGAGCAAAACCGTTACAGATTCAAAGCAACTGTATTAACTCCATACAGATTTGCCGCCCTGAAGACTGAATTGTCGATTTCTGCCGCATCTGTACTGGTTTATCGAATCACCGCACCGAGGCAGAGCCATGACCCTTTATGTAAACCTTGCCGAATTGCTCGGCACGCGCATCGAAAACGGCTTCTATCGACCCGGCGATCGGTTGCCGTCTGTACGTGCCTTGAGCGTCGAACACGGGGTCAGCCTGAGCACGGTGCAACAGGCTTATCGCATGCTGGAAGACAGCGGTCTGGCTACGCCAAAGCCCAAGTCCGGCTACTTTGTGCCGGTTGGCCGCGAACTGCCGGAGCTGCCCGCCGTTGGCCGCCCGGCGCAACGGCCAGTGGAGATTTCGCAATGGGATCAGGTGCTGGAGTTGATTCGCGCAGTGCCGCGCAAGGATGTCGTGCAACTGGGTCGCGGCATGCCCGACATCAGCTCGCCAACGATGAAACCGCTGCTGCGTGGGCTGGCGCGGATCAGCCGCCGCCAGGACATGCCCGGTCTGTATTACGACAACATCCACGGCACCCTCGAATTGCGCGAGCAGATCGCCAGACTGATGCTTGATTCCGGCTGCCAGTTGAGCGCCAGCGACCTGGTCGTCACCACCGGTTGCCATGAAGCGCTGTCCACCAGCATCCACGCGATCTGCGAGCCGGGCGACATTGTCGCGGTGGACTCGCCAAGCTTTCACGGCGCTATGCAGACCCTCAAGGGCCTGGGCATGAAAGCCTTGGAAATCCCCACCGATCCCCTCACCGGCATCAGCCTCGAAGCCCTGGAACTGGCGCTGGAACAATGGCCGATCAAGGTCATCCAGCTCACCCCGAACTGTAACAACCCGCTCGGCTACATCATGCCGGAGTCGCGCAAACGCGCTCTGCTCAACCTCGCGCAGCGCTTCGACGTGGCGATCATCGAAGACGATGTGTATGGCGAACTGGCCTACACCTACCCGCGCCCACGCACGATCAAATCTTTCGACGAAGACGGCCGCGTATTGCTGTGCAGCTCGTTTTCCAAGACCCTGGCGCCAGGGCTGCGTATTGGCTGGGTCGCGCCGGGCCGATACCTCGAACGCGTGCTGCACATGAAATACATCAGCACCGGATCGACCGCACCGCAGCCGCAGATCGCCATCGCCGAATTCCTCAAGGCCGGTCATTTCGAACCGCACTTGCGGCGGATGCGCACGCAATACCAGCGCAGCCGCGACCTGATGATCGACTGGGTGACCCGCTATTTCCCGGCAGGCACCCGCGCCAGTCGGCCGCAAGGCAGCTTCATGTTGTGGGTCGAATTGCCGGAAGGTTTCGACACCTTGAAACTGAATCGTGAGTTGCACGACCAAGGCGTACAGATTGCCGTCGGCAGCATCTTTTCCGCCTCGGGCAAATACCGCAATTGCCTGCGGATGAACTACGCTGCCAAACCGACAGCGCAGATCGAAGAAGCGGTGCGCAAGGTCGGCGAGACCGCTGTCAGATTGCTGGCAGAAGCCGACTGACTTTTTTCCTGAGAACCGCGTCCATATGCCGACCCTAGCCGCCAACCGGAATGACCCTACGTGAGCTTCAGACAGCCCCTTCTCGCTTTGCTGTTACTCGCCTCGTTCCTGAGCGGCTGTGCCAGTCTCGATGTTCCGCGCGAATCCAGTCAGGCGTTGCCGGCTTCCGATTCCAGCTTCGGTCGTTCGATTCAGGCACAAGCGGCGCCCTATCAAGGCCGCTCGGGTTTTCGCCTGCTGTCCAACAGCAGCGAGGCGTTCACCGCGCGCGCCGAACTGATCCGCAATGCCCAGAGCAGTCTGGATCTGCAGTACTACATCGTCCACGACGGCATCAGCACGCGGATGCTGGTGGAGGAACTGCTCAAGGCTGCCGATCGTGGTGTACGTGTGCGCATTCTCCTCGACGACACCACCAGCGATGGCCTCGACCAGATCATCGCGACACTGGCGGCGCATCCGCAGATCCAGATTCGCCTGTTCAATCCACTGCACCTGGGCCGTAGCACCGGCGTCACCCGTGCGGCAGGCCGCTTGTTCAATCTGTCGCTGCAACACCGGCGCATGCACAACAAGCTGTGGCTGGCGGACAACAGCGTGGCCATCGTCGGCGGGCGCAATCTGGGCGACGAGTACTTCGACGCCGAGCCGAACCTGAATTTCACCGACATCGACATGCTCAGTGTCGGGCCGGTCGCCGAGCAACTCGGGCACAGTTTCGACCAGTACTGGAACAGCGCGCTGAGCAAACCGATCGACGAGTTCCTCACCAGCCAACCGACCGCCAAGGATCTGCAGAACACTCGCACCCGCCTGGAAGAATCGCTGGAAGACACCCGTAAACAGAATCACGCGCTGTATCAGCAGCTCATGACGTTCAAGACCGCGCCGCGCATGGATATCTGGCGCAAAGAACTGATCTGGGCGTGGAATCAGGCGTTGTGGGATGCACCGAGCAAGGTGTTGGCCAAGGGTGAGCCGGATCCGCAATTGCTGCTGACCACGCAGCTGGGCCCGGAGCTGCGCGGCGTCAGCAAGGAACTGATCATGATCTCGGCGTACTTTGTGCCGGGCCAGCCGGGGCTGGTGTACCTGACCGGCCGCGCCGACGCAGGGGTTTCCGTGAGCCTGTTGACCAACTCGCTGGAGGCCACCGACGTGCCGGCGGTGCACGGCGGGTATGCGCCGTATCGCAAAGCTCTGCTGGAGCATGGCGTGAAGTTGTATGAACTACGGCGCCAGCCTGGGGATAACTACGGCAGCGGTCCGCATGTGTTTTACAGCAAGTCGTTTCGTGGCTCGGATTCAAGCCTGCACAGCAAAGCGATGATTTTTGATCGGCAGAAGTCGTTTATCGGCTCGTTCAACTTCGACCCGCGCTCGGTGCTGTGGAACACCGAAGTCGGGGTCTTGGTCGACAGCCCCGAGCTGGCCGAACATGTTCGCGAACTGGCCTTGCAAGGCATGGCGCCAGCGTTGAGCTATGAGGCGAAGCTTGAGAACGGGCAGATCGTCTGGGTGACTGAGGACAACGGCCAAATGCATACACTGAGCAAAGAGCCGGGGAGTTGGTGGCGACGATTCAACGCGTGGTTCAGCACCACTGTCGGCCTTGAGCGAATGCTTTAAAAAGCAAAAGATCGCAGCCTTCGGCAGCTCCTACAGAACGAATGCATTGCAACTGTAGGAGCTGTCGAAGGCTGCGATCTTTTGATCTTAGGCAGGCTCGGTTATGGGTCCGAATGCCCCTTGGCGCAAGAGCAGAATCACCAACCCAAACGCCCCAATCGCCATCAACAACGGCAACGCATGCCCATTGATCCACTGGCTGCCCGCCCCGGCCGCGAGCGGCCCGACCAGACATCCCACGCCCCACAGCTGTGCAATATGCGCATTCGCCCGCACCAGTGCATCGTCGCGATAACGCTCGCCAATCAAAATCAACGACAGGGTGAACAACCCGCCGGCACTCGCCCCGAACAATACCCACAGCGGCCAGATGAGCAGCGTATCGAGCAACAGCGGGATCGCCAGACTCGACAGCATCAACACCAGCGCACAACCGGCGAACAACGTGCGCCGCGACAGGTAGTCGGCCAACGCGCCAATCGGCAATTGCAGCAGCGCATCGCCCACCACCACCGTGCTGACCATCGCCAGTGCAATCTCGGCGGAAAAACCCTGCTGCAGGCAATACACCGGCAGCAGCGTCAAGATCATCGCCTCGAACGCGGCGAACAATGAAACCGCCCAAGCAATCGCTGGCAGCTCACGAGCGAATCCCCACAGGTCACGGAACGTTACGCTGCTCGCTTCGCTGCTGGGTGCACCGCTGCGGCCCAGCAGCAACAAGGGCGAAACCAGCAGCAGGCCGACGCCGACCCAGAAACCGTAATCATGCTCGGTACCCAGCGCGCCCAGCAGTAACGGGCCGGAGAGCTGGCTCAACGCATAGCTGCTGCCATACAGCGCCACCAATCGTCCGCGCCAGTTCTCGACCACCAGTTGATTGATCCAGCTCTCGCCGAGGATGAACACGATGGTCAGGATCACGCCGATCATCAGGCGCAATACCAGCCAGATCGGGTAGCTCGGCAACAGCGCCAGCAGGCCGATGGACAGCGCTCCAGCCCACAGACACAGGCGCATCAGGTTGGCCGTACCGAAGCGTGCCGCCAGATGGCTGGAAATTTTCGCGCCCAACAACACGCCAATCGCCGGCATCGCCGCCATCACACCGATGGCGAAAGAGCCGTAACCCCAACCCTCCAGGCGCAACGACACCAACGGCATGCTGACCCCCAGGGCCAGGCCGACACTCAAGACAGACGCCAACACGGCGAAATACGTCGCCCACCGCATGTTCCACGCTCCTGTGGATAATTATTTTTAGAGGCCACATCAAGCAAATGTGGGAGCGAGCCTGCTCGCGAAAGCGGTTTCACAATTCAGCACATGGGCTGACTGATACACCGCTTTCGCGAGCAGGCTCGCTCCCACAGGGATCTGCCTCGTCTGGAGAATCTGCTCTCGCGAACAGACCCTCCTAACGGCTTACAGCTTGATCCACGTCGCTTTCAGCTCAGTGTATTTGTCGAACGCGTGCAGCGACTTGTCGCGGCCGTTGCCCGACTGCTTGAAGCCGCCAAACGGTGCGGTCATGTCGCCGCCGTCGTACTGGTTGACCCACACACTGCCGGCACGCAGAGCCTTGGCGGTCAGGTGTGCCTTGGAGATGTCCTGGGTCCAGACCGCAGCGGCCAAGCCGTAAGGCGTGTCGTTGGCGATCTGGATAGCTTCCTCGGCAGTATCGAAGGCGATAACCGACAGTACCGGCCCGAAAATCTCTTCCTGAGCGATTTTCATCGCGTTGCTCACGCCGTCGAAAATCGTTGGCTCGACGTAGGTGCCACCGGTTTCCTGCAGGATGCGCTTGCCGCCAGCGACCAGTTTGGCGCCATCGCTGTGGCCGGATTCGATGTACGACAGCACGGTATTCATCTGCTGCGTATCCACCAGGGCACCGACATTGGTCGCCGGGTCCAGCGGATTGCCCGGCTTCCAGGCCTTCAGCGCCTCAATCACCATCGGCAGGAATGTGTCCTTGATCGAACGCTCGACCAGCAGACGCGAACCGGCGGTGCAGACTTCACCCTGGTTGAAGGCGATGGCGCTGGCGGCGGATTCAGCGGCGGCTTGCAGATCCGGCGCATCGGCAAAGACGATGTTCGGGCTCTTGCCGCCGGCTTCCAGCCAGACGCGTTTCATGTTCGATTCGCCGGAGTAGATCATCAATTGCTTGGCGATCTTGGTCGAACCGGTAAATACCAGCGTATCGACGTCGTTGTGCAGGGCCAGCGCCTTGCCGACGGTGTGGCCGTAGCCCGGCAGCACGTTGAGCACGCCTTTCGGAATACCGGCTTCAACAGCCAGCGCAGCGATGCGGATGGCGGTCAGCGGGGATTTTTCCGACGGCTTGAGGATCACCGAGTTACCGGTCGACAATGCCGGGCCGAGTTTCCAGCAGGCCATCATCAATGGGAAGTTCCACGGTACGATGGCGCCGACCACCCCCACTGGCTCGCGAGTCACCAGACCCAGTTGATCGTGCGGCGTAGCGGCGACTTCGTCGTAAATCTTGTCGATCGCTTCACCGCTCCAGCTCAGCGCTTGCGCCGCGCCCGGGACGTCGATGTACAGCGAATCACTGATCGGCTTGCCCATGTCGAGGGTTTCGAGCAGGGCCAGTTCCTCGGCATGCTGCTTGAGCAGGCCGGCAAAACGGATCATGGTGGCTTTGCGTTTGGTCGGCGCCAAGCGCGACCAGACGCCGGAATTGAAGGTGGCGCGGGCGTTTTCCACGGCGCGCTGAGCGTCGGCGGCGTCACAGCTGGCAATCTTGCCGAGCAGACGGCCATCGACCGGGCTGATGCACTCGAAGGTCTCGCCGGAGACGGCGTCGGTGTATTCGCCATTGAGGTAGGCGCGGCCTTCAATCTTCAGGTCGCGGGCGCGTTGTTCCCAGTCGGCACGAGTCAGGGTGGTCATTTAAGTGTCCTCCTCTTGTTCAATACGAGCGCCGCGCGATCGTCGCCAGCGTCCTCAAAAATTCTGCCCGGCCAGCCTGCATTTCGGCCCAAGGCACCCGCCACCCTAAACCAGCGGCCGGGGTTGTTTCAATATATTTGACATAAGCCGGCTATACGGCCTTGCGGTGTTCATTTTAATAAACATAGACTTTCGCCCATTCCAACCATCACGTCGTCATTACGGGAGAAAACAACAATGAACATCCAGAACGTCGTCGACATCAGCCTGACCAGCAGCGAAGCCGAACGCTATCGTCCGGACCCGGCGAAAGTGCTCAAGGGTGATCCTGAGCAAGCGGTGTTCCACCAATACGAAAGCCCTTGTGGGCAGATGGGCGTTGGTGTGTGGGAAGGCGCGGTGGGTCAGTGGACAGTGAACTACACCGAGCATGAATACTGCGAGATCTTGCAGGGCGTTTCGGTGCTGCGTGATGGCGATGGCAATGCCAAGACCTTGCGTGTTGGTGACCGGTTTGTGATTCCGGCGGGGTTTCGTGGCACTTGGGAAGTGCTGGAGGCTTGCCGCAAGGTCTATGTGATCTTTGAACAGAAAAGCTGATCCGACACACACGGTGACGAGCAGGGTAAGGCATGTCCAGCAGGTTTGAGTGAAACTTCGGCTGGCCGCTTAGGAATCGAGAAAAGATCAGTCAAACCAGGAGGTTAGTCTGATTCGATGAATAGGGCCTCAACTCAAACCAAAGCAAGGAGGCACAATGTCCAGCCAATGCAATCTCTACAACGCGCAATTTTTCCTCGGCGATGTTGCTACTACTGACAACCTGCTCGCTGTGCGCAACGCAGCCGGAGTAACAAAGCATCGCCTCGAAGTGCCGGATGGCATGTACAACCTGCGCACTGATGCGGACCGCATCAGAGTCCTGGTCAACGAGAAAAACGAGATCATTGAACTGATCTGTGGTTGATCGATCAGGCTTCAAGGCAACAAAAAAGGCCCGTATCGTGAGATACGGGCCTTTTTCGTAAGTCCGGAAAAATCAATTACTTGATTTTGCCTTCCTTGTAGATCACGTGCTTGCGAACAACCGGATCATATTTCTTGATCTCGATTTTGTCCGGGGTAGTACGCTTGTTCTTGTCGGTAGTGTAGAAGTGACCAGTACCGGCGCTCGAGATCAAACGAATCAATTCACGCATGATTAGCTCCCTTAAATCTTGCCATCGCGGCGAAGTTCGGCGAGCACGACAGTGATGCCACGCTTGTCGATGATACGCATGCCTTTGGCAGATACGCGCAGACGCACAAAACGTTTCTCTTCTTCAACCCAGAAGCGGTGATGCTGCAGGTTCGGCAGGAAACGACGACGGGTTTTGTTGTTTGCGTGGGAAATGTTATTCCCAGTCACCGGACCCTTACCGGTAACTTGACATACTCTCGACATGCCTCAGCCCTCTAAAACCACATGCCCAACCCGGCATGGGTTGGCCGCTTAATCTCTCAGTCATTTGGCGCCAGGCGCCGCGTTTCTTTAGAGGTCTTACCGGCTACACCTACAGTGAAGGAACCGGGCCCCTAGAAAAGAGCGCTGCTTTATACCAGAAAGACCCGGGTGCAACAACATTCGGTGTGCAATCAATCCATAAAAAGACGCTTTTTCAGCCTGCGAACGCCTTGGATAAAGGCTGGCATCGATTTTTACCACTCGTCGCAGAAAATCGTCCTCACGGCCGATCCAGACTTTTTACCGCGCGCCGCAGTCTGAAAAACCGCCATCACTGTGCCCCGAAAATGCAAAAAGGGGATAGTCATTTGTAATCCAGACCTCTAGGGTAGGCCTTTTCCAGACTGCACTTGCAGATGGGCCTTCGATCTGTAAAAGGAAACCGACCATGCGCCTCGCTGCCCTACCCCTGTTGCTCGCCCCGCTCCTGCTGAGCCCCCTGGCCCAGGCCGCCGCGCTGAGCGTCTGCACCGAGGCCAGCCCTGAAGGGTTCGATGTGGTGCAATACAACTCGCTGACCACCACCAACGCCTCGGCCGACGTGCTGATGAACCGTCTGGTGGATTTCGACACCGCCAGCGGCAAAGTCGTGCCGAGCCTGGCCGACAGCTGGGAAGTCAGCACCGATGGCCTGACTTACGTGTTCAAGCTGCACCCGCAGGTGAAGTTTCATACGACTGACTACTTCAAGCCAAGCCGTGAACTGACCGCCGAAGACGTCAAATTCAGCTTCGACCGCATGCTCGACCCGGCCAACCCGTGGCACAAGGTCGCCCAGAGCGGCTTCCCGCATGCGCAGTCGATGCAGTTGCCGGCACTGATCAAGAAAATCGACGCACTTGACCCGCTCACCGTGCGCTTCACCCTTGATCACCCGGATTCGACGTTCCTGGCGACTCTGAGCATGGGCTTCGCTTCGATCTACTCCGCCGAATACGCCGACAAGCTGATGAAGGCCGGCGCGACCGACAAGCTCAACAGCCAGCCGATTGGCACCGGCCCGTTCGTCTTCAACCGTTTCCAGAAAGACGCGGCGATCCGCTACAAGGCCAACCCGGATTACTTCGGCGGCAAGCCTGCGGTGGATCCGTTGATCTTCGCCATTACCCCGGACGCCAACGTGCGCCTGCAGAAACTGCGGCGCAATGAATGCCAGATCGCCCTGTCGCCAAAACCGTTGGACGTACAGGCCGCGCTGAAAGAGCCGACACTGAAAGTCGAAAAGACTGACGCGTTCATGACCGCATTCGTCGGCATCAACAGTCAGCATCCGCCACTGGACAAGCCGGAGGTGCGTCAGGCAATCAACCTTGCCTTCGACAAGGCCAACTACATCAAGGCTGTGTTTGAAGACACCGCAGAAGCGGCCAATGGCCCTTATCCGCCGAACACCTGGAGTTACGCGAAGAGTCTGCCGGGTTACCCGCACGATGTCGCTAAAGCCAAGGCACTGATGGCCAAGGCAGGATTGAAGGACGGGTTTCAGACCACCATCTGGACACGCCCGTCAGGCAGCCTGCTAAACCCGAATCCAAGCCTCGGTGCGCAATTGCTGCAATCGGATCTGGCGGAAATCGGCATTCAGGCAGAAATCCGCGTGATCGAATGGGGCGAATTGATTCGTCGCGCGAAGGCCGGCGAGCATGACCTGCTGTTCATGGGCTGGGCCGGTGACAATGGCGACCCGGACAACTTCCTTACGCCGCAGTTTTCCTGCGCCGCGGTCAAATCGGGCACCAATTTCGCGCGGTACTGCAATGCCGATCTGGACAGGTTGATCAGCGCCGGCAAGACCACCAGCGAACAAGGCGTGCGTACCAAGCTGTACGAACAGGCGCAGACGCAGATTCAGCAGCAGGCGTTGTGGCTGCCGCTGGCGCACCCGACGGCCTACGCACTGACACGTAAAGACGTGCAGGGTTACTCGGTAAGCCCGTTCGGCCGGCAGGACTATTCCAAGGTCAACCTCAAATAACCTGCCTTACACATAACCTGTAGGAGTGAGCCTGCTCGCGATAGCAATCTTCCAGCCACCAAACATGTTGACTGAAATGAAGCCATCGCGAGCAGGCTCACTCCTACATGGACTTGCGTTTTGTCCCTAGAACTACATCCAGCCACACTCCGCCATCGACAGCGGCTCACCATCGCCGACGATGAAGTGATCCAGCACTCGCACATCAATCAGCTCCAACGTCTTCTGCAGGCGCTTGGTCAGCAATCGATCAGCCTGACTGGGGTCAGTGTTCCCCGATGGATGGTTGTGGCACAGGATCAACGCCGCCGCGTTATTGGCCAAACATCGCTTCACAACCTCGCGTGGATGCACGCTGGTGTTGTCGATCGAGCCGCGAAAGAGGATCTCGAAATTCAGTACTTGATGTTTGGAGTCGAGAAACAGGCAACCAAACACCTCATGCGGTTCGTGACGCAGCATCGATTTCAGATAATCGCGAACGACCTGAGGGTTTTCCAGGGCTGGTTTCTGCCGTGATTTCTCAGCCAGATGCCGCCTGTTCATTTCCTGAGCAGCTTGCAGTTGCGCAAACTTCGCCGGCCCGAGTCCCAATTGTTTGCTGAAGGCGTGCTGGTCGGCCTCAAGCAGCAAACGCAGGCTGCCGAATTGAGTCAACAGATTGCGCGCCAGGTCCACAGCGCTTATTCCGGGCAATCCGGTGCGCAGAAAAATCGCCAGTAACTCAGCGTCCGAAAGGCTCGCTGCCCCGTGCTCCAATAACCTTTCCCGCGGCCGTTCCGCCGCAGGCCAATCGCGAATACTCATACACATTCCCTGTCTGTGGGCGCCGCTGTTCCGTAGCGGTCGCTGTGATATCTTAGCCCATCTTTTTTGCGGGCGAATTCACCCTGGGGAGGGGGATTCGCCACGTATGTCACCCACGAAATGAAAGGCAGACCTATGCAGCGGCTGTATCGGAAACGCATCGTTCTGGGCGTCGGCGGCGGCATTGCGGCCTACAAGAGCGCCGATCTGGTTCGTCGCCTGATCGATCAGGGCGCTGAAGTGCGCGTGGTGATGACCCATGGCGGCGCCGAGTTCATCACCCCGCTGACCATGCAAGCGCTGTCCGGCCACCCGGTGCACCTCGACTTGCTCGACTCGGCTGCCGAAGCCGCGATGGGCCACATCGAGTTGGCCAAGTGGGCCGATCTGGTGCTGATCGCCCCGGCCACCGCCGACCTGATCGCCCGCCTTGCCCAAGGCATCGCCAATGATTTGCTGACCACTCTGGTGCTCGCTACCGACGCCGTCGTCGCCGTTGCTCCGGCCATGAATCAGGCGATGTGGCGCGACCCGGCGACCCAGGCCAACCTGCAACTCCTGGAAAGCCGTGGCCTGAAGACCTTCGGCCCAGCCTCGGGCAGTCAGGCCTGCGGCGATGTCGGCATGGGCCGCATGATGGAAGCCACCGATCTGGCGCAATGCGCGGCGGACTGCTTCCAGCGTCAGGCTCTGACCGGCAAGCACGTGGTGATTACCGCCGGCCCGACCCAGGAAAACATCGACCCGGTGCGCTACATCACCAACCACAGCTCCGGCAAAATGGGCTTTGCCCTCGCCGAAGCCGCAGTTGAAGCCGGCGCCCGCGTCACCTTGATCAGCGGCCCGGTGCACCTGCCGACCCCGGATCGCGTCACGCGCATCGATGTGGTCAGCGCTCGCGACATGCTCGCGGCCTGCGAATCGGCGATCCCGTGCGACGTATTCATCGCCTCGGCTGCGGTCGCGGACTACCGCCCGGAAGTCGTTGCCCCGCAAAAACTCAAGAAAGATCCTACGAGCGGTGACGGCTTCGTCCTGCAAATGGTGCGTAACCCGGACATCCTGGCCACCATTGCGACCCGTCCCGACCGTCCGTTCAGTGTCGGCTTTGCCGCCGAGACCGAACACCTGCTCGACTACGCTGCACGCAAGCTGAAGGACAAGAATCTCGATTTGATCGTCGCCAACGACGTTGCCAACCCGAGCATCGGTTTCAACAGTGAAGAAAACGCCTGCAGCGTGATTGACCGTGCGCTGCACGCCACGGTTTTCGCCCAGACCAGCAAAAGCAAGATCGCTCGCCAACTGGTCACTTTTATCGCCGAACGTCTGAACCAGGTTTAATTTACATGCACGCTTTGCAAGCCAAGATCCTCGACCCACGCATCGGCAGCGAATTCCCGCTGCCGCAATACGCCACACCAGGCTCCGCTGGCCTCGACCTGCGCGCCATGCTGGAGCAGGACATCGTGATCAAGCCGGGTGAAACCGTGCTGATCCCGACCGGTCTGTCGGTTTACATCGGCGACCCGAACCTCGCCGCGCTGATCCTGCCGCGCTCGGGCATGGGCCATAAGCACGGCATTGTGCTGGGCAACCTCGTCGGCCTGATCGACTCCGATTACCAGGGCCCGTTGATGGTGTCGTGCTGGAACCGTGGCCAGACCGATTTCACCATGACCGTCGGCGAACGCCTGGCGCAATTGGTGCTGGTACCGGTGGTACAGGCGCACTTTGAAATGGTTGAAGAGTTCGTCGAAACCGAACGCGGCACCGGCGGGTTTGGCCACACCGGCACTAAATAACCGGAGTCATCTTCTGTAGGAGCTGCCGCAGGCTGCGATCTTTTGATTTTTAAGATCAAGATCAATAGATCGCAGCCTGCGGCAGCTCCTACAGGGGGAAGTTTCAGGCAGATCAACTGAAAGGTTTAACACCGAAAATCAAGGTTTTGCCGGCCGAAAGCCACGCTAGCCGAGGCGTCATGGCCCTTTCATACCACGAACTCTCTGTGGAAAACGCCGTCATACCCTTCAGTTTGAGCCTGCCGTCGAACGATTCGTCGGTCTGTCCCGCCACTTTCGAGATGGAGCATTTCCGTAGATGAGCACCCCAGCCAAGATTGCCCCGAAGCTGCCCGACAGCATTTTCCGCGCCTATGACATTCGCGGCACCGTGCCGGAATTCCTCAATGCCGAAACCGCTTACTGGATCGGTCGCGCCATCGGCTCGCAGAGCCTGGCCCAGGGTGAGCCGAACGTGTCCGTCGGTCGCGATGGCCGCCTGTCCGGCCCCGAACTGGTTGCCGAGCTGATCCGCGGTATCGCCGAAAGCGGCTGCCACGTCAGCGACGTTGGCCTGGTGCCGACGCCGGCGCTGTATTACGCCGCCAATGTGCTGGCCGGCAAGTCGGGCGTGATGCTCACCGGCAGCCACAACCCGTCGAACTACAACGGTTTCAAGATCGTCATCGCCGGCGACACCCTCGCCAACGAACAGATTCAGGTGCTGCATGAGCGCATCAAAACCAACAATCTGAGCAGCGGCACCGGCAGCGTTACTCAGGTCGAAATCCTCGATCGCTACAACACCGAAATCGTCCAGGACATCAAACTGGCGCGGCGCATGAAGGTCGTGGTCGACTGCGGCAACGGCGCGGCCGGCGTGATCGCCCCGCAACTGATCGAGGCGCTGAACTGCGAAGTCATCCCGCTGTTCTGCGAAGTCGACGGCAACTTCCCGAACCATCACCCGGATCCGGGCAAGCCGGAAAACCTCGTCGACCTGATCGCCAAGGTCAGGGAAAGCAACGCCGACATCGGCCTGGCCTTCGACGGCGACGGTGACCGTGTCGGCGTGGTGACCAACACCGGGAGCATCGTCTACCCGGATCGCCTGCTGATGCTGTTCGCCCGCGACGTAGTCGCACGCAACCCGGACGCCGAGATCATTTTCGACGTCAAATGCACCCGTCGCCTGGTGCCGCTGATCAAGGAGTACGGTGGTCGTCCGCTAATGTGGAAGACTGGTCATTCGTTGATCAAAAAGAAAATGAAACAATCCGGTGCGCTATTGGCCGGTGAAATGAGCGGGCACATCTTCTTCAAGGAACGCTGGTTCGGTTTCGACGACGGCATCTACAGCGCTGCACGGCTGCTGGAGATCCTCAGCAAGGAAAAATCCACCGCGGAAGAGCTGTTTGCGACCTTCCCGAACGATATTTCTACGCCGGAAATCAATATCCATGTGACCGAAGAGAGCAAATTCAGCATCATTGATGCACTGCACGACGCACAGTGGGGCGCAGGCGCTGACCTGACCACCATCGACGGCGTGCGAGTCGATTACGCCAAAGGCTGGGGCCTGGTGCGCGCGTCCAACACCACACCGGTGCTGGTGCTGCGCTTCGAGGCCGATGACGAGGCTGAATTGCAACGCATCAAGGATGTGTTCCACGCCCAATTGAAACGTGTTGCACCTGATCTCCAACTACCGTTCTGATCCACCCGGAGCCCTGAATGACCCTCGAACGCGAAGCCGCCGCCCATACCGCCCAGGTCCTGTCCGAAGCGTTGCCTTACATCCGACGTTATGTCGGCAAGACCCTGGTGATCAAATACGGCGGCAACGCGATGGAAAGCGAGGAGCTGAAAACCGGCTTCGCCCGCGACATCGTCTTGATGAAAGCTGTGGGCATCAACCCGGTGGTCGTGCACGGTGGCGGCCCGCAGATCGGTGATCTGCTCAAGCGCCTGTCGATCGAAAGCCACTTCGTCGACGGCATGCGCGTCACCGACGCCGCGACCATGGACGTGGTCGAAATGGTCTTGGGCGGGCAGGTCAACAAAAGCATCGTCAACCTGATCAACCGTCACGGCGGCAGCGCCATCGGCCTGACCGGTAAAGACGCCGGGCTGATTCGCGCGAAGAAGCTTACCGTGACCCGCCAGACACCGGAGATGACCCAGCCGGAAATCATCGACATCGGGCAGGTGGGCGAAGTGGTCGGGATCAACACCGAACTGCTGAACCTGCTGGTCAAAGGCAACTTCATCCCGGTGATTGCGCCAATTGGCGTGGGTGAGAATGGCGAGTCGTACAACATCAACGCTGACCTGGTCGCCGGTAAAGTCGCCGAGGCCCTGAAAGCCGAGAAGCTGATGCTGCTCACCAACATCGCCGGCCTGATGGACAAGTCGGGCACCGTGTTGACCGGCCTGAGCACTCAGCAGGTCGACGATCTGATTGCCGATGGCACCATCTACGGCGGCATGCTGCCGAAGATCCGTTGCGCGCTGGAAGCGGTTCAGGGCGGCGTTGGCAGCTCGCTGATCATTGACGGGCGCGTGCCGAACGCGATCCTGCTGGAAATCTTCACCGACACCGGTGTGGGTACGCTGATCAGCAATCGCAAGCGTCCTTGATCGGTAATCGCTGAACAGCAAAAGATCGCAGCATTCGTCAGCTCCTACAGAAACGTCGTTTTGTACGAAGTCTCTGTAGGAGCTGACGAAGTCTGCGATCTTTTTTATGCGCGCAAGAAACATCCGATACAACTCAGCGAAACGTCCGACATTCCCTCCGAACAAATCTCCCTAGGATCTTCCCTTCATCCACCGGAGATTGACTCATGCAAAAAGACTACGTCCCTTACGGCAGCGATGTTTCCCCAGGCACTTACGAGTGCGTTGATTGCGGCCATCAGTATTCCAATCAAGCCAAAACCTCGATGCCACCGTGCCCACAGTTTCGCAAAACGGCGCACGCGTTGAATGGCTGGAAAATCCTCACCGGGCAAGGTGATGCGATCAAAGACCCTTATCCAGAACAGCCTGCCAACATCAAAAGCGCCGAGGTCATCACGCCCTCGGACAAAAAATAACTCCGGAGCGCCTGAGCCATGCAGATCTCGTTCACGATCGACGCCGACGCTTTCGAGCTGGAACAAAAGGAACCGGTCAAAAAGACCTTGCGCATTGGCGACGCGGAAATCGCCCACGCCCTGCAGCGTATCGCCAAGGCCAGCCTGACCGAATACCTGAAAATGCTGGTCGAGGGCGGCATGCCCAGCCGGGCCGACGAGGCCAAACAGGATCGCCTGCTCTACCTGATTCAAAGCTACTTCGGACAAACGCTGCCGACGGAATCGCAGATCTCGACGATCTTTCAGCTGACCCAAAGCCAAAGCAAAACCTTGCTGAAGAACACGGTATCGCGCTTTCGCAATCAGCTCGATGACATCCTCCAGCACAGCATGCGTGCCGTGATCGAGACCGCAGAGCACGCGCAAACCGTGTTTCTGGTGGTGATCAGTTCGGACGTGATACGCGATGAGCTGAACATGCTGATCACCCAGAACGAGCCGACCTTCAAACCCATTACCAAGCGCAAGGGCAGCGCCGGGCAGTTCGAGATCAGCGAGGATTCTCACGCCTTGCTCTGCGCGACGTTGGGGCTCAATGCCGTTCAGTGACATCGTCGCGGTCAGTGGCTTGCTGCTGACCCTGACCACGTTCATGTTCAATCTGGCGTGGCCGGCGCTCAGTGAAGCGTTGGCGCTGGATGAATACCAGTCTGGCCCACAGAGCCGAAGGCGAAGTCGAGAGAAAGTAGGGAAGGCGTTTTATTCGCGGGCGCTGCCGTTGACGTGCGCGTTTGTGGGGCTGTTTTACGTCAACCTACCCTCGGCCATTCGCATCTTGAGTACTAGCACACTGGATCTTTGGAACTTCGACGTGAGCAGTACCCTTTACGTGATGGTCGTGTGGGTGCTCCTGGTTTTGGCACTGTTCAACGGGCTGATTGCGGCAAAAATCGCCCTTAAATGGCGGAGTCTCCGCTGAGACAGCGGCGGCTTCACTGTTTCAGGCTTTTTCAACAAACGCTGAAATACTATATTTTAGTGAAATATCGACAAATTTGATGTCGTTGGTGGTTACGGACCCGTGTCAGTAAGACGATTCGTAGAAGACAGCCAAATCCTGGAAGACCGAACACCGGAACAGTGGCAGCAAGATGCTTTTGGTCAGGTTGATGCGCTACTGCGCGCAATACACCTACGCGACTGAATGTTTTCGGCAGCAGCTAATAAAGCCCTGTTCTCACAGGGCCTCTCATCATCAGACGCCGAATTGGGCGCGGTACGCTTCCACAGCTGGCAGGTGTTGCTTGAGCTGCGGATCATCGGCGAGGAACTCCAGCACCTGATTCAGCGAAACAATGCTGATCACCGGGATGCCGAAGTCGCGCTCGACTTCCTGAATCGCCGACAACTCACCGTTGCCACGCTCCTGACGGTTCAAGGCGATCAGCACGCCAGCGGCCTTGGCACCCTCCTGGGAAGCGATGATCTGCATCACTTCGCGGATTGCCGTACCGGCGGTAATCACGTCATCGATGATCAGCACGTCACCGGTCAACGGCGCGCCGACCAGACTGCCGCCTTCGCCGTGAGCCTTGGCTTCCTTGCGGTTGAAGCACCATGGCAGGTCACGGCCGTGATGCTCGGCCAGCGCGACGGCAGTGGTCGCCGCCAACGGGATACCTTTGTAGGCCGGGCCGAACAGGACGTCGAAAGGAATGCCGCTTTCGGCAATGGCTGCAGCGTAGAAACGCCCCAGCTGGGCCAGGGCCGAACCCGAGTTGAACAGGCCGGCGTTGAAGAAGTAAGGACTGGTGCGCCCGGACTTCAGGGTGAACTCACCGAAGCGCAAAACGCCGCGATCGATGGCAAAACGAATGAAATCGCGCTGATACGCTTGCATGAAAAAAACCCCAAATACCACGGATTTAGCTAATTAGCTTGACGCCGTGTATCATACACGCACGCGATTTTTGGGGCCATTTATGCGGATCATCAGTGTGAACGTCAATGGTATTCAGGCTGCAGTCGAGCGTGGTTTGCTCAGTTGGCTGCAAGCACAGAATGCCGACGTCATCTGCCTGCAGGACACCCGTGCCTCCGCCTTTGAACTGGATGACCCAGCCTTCCAACTGGATGGCTACTTCCTTTATGCCTGCGATGCTGAAGTCCCTGCCCAAGGTGGCGTGGCTTTGTACTCGCGGTTGCAACCGAAGGCTGTCATCAGCGGTCTCGGTTTTGAGACGGCCGACCGCTACGGGCGCTACCTGCAAGCAGATTTCGACAAAGTCAGTATTGCCACCTTGCTGCTCCCTTCGGGGATGAACGGCGATGAGGACTTGAACCAGAAGTTCAAGCTCATGGACGACTTCGGCAAGTACCTGGACAAACAGCGACGCAAACGTCGCGAGTACATTTATTGTGGCTCGCTGTACGTGGCGCAGCAGAAGCTCGACATCAAGAACTGGCGCGACAGCCAGCAATCCCCGGGCTTCCTGGCGCCAGAACGCGCCTGGATGGACGAGATTGTCGGCAACATGGGCTATGTCGATGCCCTGCGCGAAGTCAGCCGTGAAGGCGACCAGTACAGCTGGTGGCCGGACAACGAACAGGCCGAGATGCTCAATCTGGGCTGGCGCTTCGACTACCAGATTCTGACCCCGGGCCTGCGGCGTTTCGTGCGCAGCGCACGCCTGCCACGTCAGCCGCGGTTCTCGCAGCATGCGCCGCTGATCGTGGACTACGACTGGACGCTGACCATCTAAGCGTCGTTTCGCAGTACAAAAAATGCCCATATCGCAAGATACGGGCATTTTTTATGCGTCACTTCCAGACAGGATCGAATTCAGACTGCCGCGAAGAACGGTAAGGCCAAATACAGCTTGATCACGATGACATTGATAATGTCGATGAAGAACGCTCCGACCATCGGCACCACCAGAAACGCGATCTGCGAGGGGCCGTAGCGCTGCGTCACGGCCTGCATGTTGGCAATGGCGGTCGGCGTGGCGCCCAGGCCAAAACCGCAATGCCCCGCCGCCAGCACGGCAGCATCATAGTTGCGGCCCATCACCCGGAATGTCACGAAAATCGCGAACAGCGCCATGACCATGGCCTGCATCGCCAGAATGATGAAGATCGGCAGCGCAAGCGCGGCCAGATCCCACAACTTGAGCGACATCAGGGCGATCGCCAGAAACAACGACAGGCTGACATTGCCCAGTACCGAGACTTCACGCTCAAACACCTGATACAAGCCCAATGCTGAAAGACCGTTGCGCAGCACCACGCCGACAAACAGCACACAAACAAACGTCGGTAACTCGAACGCAGTCCCGTGCAACAGGCCATTCAACAGATTGCCCGCCAGCAAGCTCACGGCAATCAGAGCCAGGGTTTCGACAAACGAAAATGGCGTGATCGAGCGCTCTTTGTTCGGCTGCTCAAAACCCTTTGGCAATCGTGGTGCTTCCTGTTGATTGCAACCGGGCACTTCCACACGCTTGATGAGCAAACGCGCGACCGGCCCACCAATCAAACCACCCAGTACCAGACCAAACGTCGCAGAGGCCATCGCCAGTTCGGAGGCAGAGGCCAGACCATACTTCTCACTGAATACCGTGCCCCACGCAGCACCGGTACCGTGACCGCCCGCCAGGGTGATCGAGCCGGTCAGCAACCCCATCAATGGGTCGAGCCCGAGCATTTTTGCCAGCCCGATTCCCATCGCGTTCTGCACCACCAACAGCCCGGTAACGGCCAGCAGGAAGATCCCCACGATGCGCCCGCCCTTCTTCAGGCTGGCGAAATCGGCGCTCAGACCGATAGTGGCAAAAAAGGCCAGCATTAAAGGTGTTTGCAGGGAAGTATCAAAACGAATTTCAATATCGAACGTTCGCAGCAATAACAAAACCAAGGCAACTACCAAGCCACCCGCGACAGGTTCAGGAATATTGTAACTGCGCATGAAGCCAACACGCATAACGAGCCCGCGCCCCAGTAGAAGTACTAAGGAAGCGGCCACAAGCGTTCCGTAAAAATCGAGCTGAATCATTGGGATTATTCTTGGCTATTTATTCAGAGGCGAATTTTTTACCTTCGTCCGCCCCTGAACAGGCTGATTGTCTCAACACTGATTACTCGGAAATTCAAGAGCCTTCGTTGGCTTGAACATATCTTAATATTTCAGAAGAAATATTAGCCGAGCAACTTTAACAATCGTCGGACTTGATTCCAAGGACATGAATCCTAACTAAGCCGATGCAGTTGTGACTAAAAGTGTATATGCGCAAACAATAGGACCCGTCATCGCAACCAGATTATTCCTACATACAATAGCGATTAATTATGCTGCATAAATAAAAATGCCCTGACGGGTCAGGGCATTGGTATTAGAACTTTGCGAGCTTCTTATTTGATCAGCCGCCAGGTAAACGGATATCGGTAAGGAAAACCTTCATTGGCTTTCACACCGGCGATGATCGTCAAAACCAGTGCGCCAATCGCCAGTATCCCCAACAGGAAGAACCCGATGATCAGCACCATCAGCAAGAAGCAGATCAATGAAGCAATGGCGACGGTGATCTGAAAATTCAGCGCCTCCTTGCCTTGAGCATCAATGAACGGGTCTGTCTCGCGCTTCATTTGCCACAGGATCAACGGCCCGATCAAATTGCCGAACGGTATCCAGATCCCCAACAAGGCGGACAAGTGACAAAACATCGCCCACTGGCGAACCTCCTGGCTCGGCTTGGGCAGCAGCTCTTGCTCGTCACTCATCGCGTCCTCCTTGCAGTTATCAATCTGCTCAGTCGGCCAGTGCAGCCTTTTGCAGTTCGAAGATTTCGTTCATGCCTTGCTTGGCCAGTTCCAGCATGGCATTGAGATCTTCAGGCTGGAACGGCGCGCCTTCGGCAGTGCCCTGCACTTCGATGAAACCACCGGTGCTGGTCATCACCACGTTGAGGTCAGTCTCGGCGGCGGAATCTTCAAGATAGTCCAGATCCAGCACGGCCTCGCCCTGATACATGCCGACCGATACCGCACCGATCATTTGCTTGAGCGGATCGCCGCCCTTCAGGCCGCCGCGCTTCTTGATCACTTTCAGCGCATCAACCAGGGCAACCATGGCGCCAGTGATGGAAGCGGTGCGCGTGCCACCGTCAGCCTGGATCACGTCGCAGTCGACGTACAGGGTCACGTCGCCCAGCTTGGACATGTCCAGCGCAGCGCGCAGGGAACGACCGATCAGACGCTGGATTTCCAGGGTGCGGCCGCCCTGCTTGCCACGGCTCGCTTCACGCTGGTTACGCTCGCCAGTGGCGCGCGGCAGCATGCCGTACTCGGCAGTCAACCAACCCTGGCCCTGACCTTTGAGGAAGCGCGGCACGCCGTTTTCGACGCTGACGGTGCAGATGACTTTGGTATCACCGAATTCGACCAGTACAGATCCCTCGGCGTGTTTGGTGTAGTTGCGGGTAATGCGGATCGAGCGGAGCTGATCGGCAGCGCGACCACTTGGACGTTTCATAGGGAATACCTGTACTGGGGACGGAAAACTGCCGAGCATTATAGAGCGCTGCACCGTGCCTGGGCACTCGTTAAAAAATCCGGGCGACGATCGAAGGCCCTGAAACACCCATTACCGACGGGCTGCAGCCCTTTGTCACACCGTGTGTTTGGGCGCATTCGCCGCACTGCGCTACAATCCTGCGCCTTTGCTGCCAGTCGGCTTAAATTCATTGATATCGAGCCTGCGGAACATCTGCTGCGCCGATCTGCATTGCGAGGTCACCGCCATGGTGCACAGCATGACCGCCTTCGCCCGCGTCGAAAAAGCCGGCGCCCAGGGCACCCTGAGCTGGGAACTGCGCTCGGTCAACAGCCGCTATCTGGAACCCCACCTGCGTTTGCCGGAGACGTTTCGCGACCTCGAAGGCGCGGTGCGTGAAGCGCTGCGCCAGGGCCTGTCGCGGGGCAAACTCGAATGCACCCTGCGTTTCACCGAAGAAAGTACCGGCAAAACCCTGCAAATCGATCGCGAGCGCGCCGCGCAGCTGGTCGCTGCGGCCGAAACCATTGCCGGCCTGATCAACAATCCTGCCGCACTCAATCCGCTGGAAGTGCTCGCCTGGCCTGGCGTACTGGTGGGCGACGCGACTGACCCGCAGGCATTGAACGCCGACGCGCTGGCCCTGTTCAATCAAGGCCTGAAAGAGTTGAAGGCCGGCCGCGAGCGCGAAGGCGCGGAGCTGGCACGCTTGATCAACGAGCGCCTGACTTCCATTGAAGAAGACGTGGTGACCCTGCGCGAACTGGTACCGCAGATGCTCGCCACCCAACGCCAGAAAGTCCTCGACCGCTTCACCGACATGAAGGCCGAGCTTGATCCGCAGCGCCTCGAACAGGAAATGGTCATGCTCGCGCAAAAGAGCGATGTGGCCGAAGAACTGGATCGCCTGAGCACCCATATCATCGAAGTGCGCCGGGTACTGAAGTCCGGCGGTGCGGCCGGACGCCGCCTTGATTTCCTGATGCAGGAACTCAACCGCGAAGCCAACACATTGGGCTCCAAGGCCTTCGACCCGCGCAGCACCCAGGCCGCCGTCAACCTCAAGGTGTTGATCGAGCAGATGCGTGAACAAGTGCAGAATATTGAGTAAGGCAACCCCGACATGACCCACAGCACCGGCACCCTGTACATCATTTCCGCGCCATCGGGCGCGGGCAAAAGCAGCCTGGTCAAGGCTTTGACCGACGCCATACCGGAAATTCGCGTTTCGGTTTCGCACACCACCCGCGCCATGCGTCCGGGTGAAGTGGACGGTGTGAACTATCACTTCGTGACCCGCGAAGAGTTTGTGAAGATGGGCGAGCATGGCGACTTCCTCGAACGCGCCGAAGTCTTCGGCAACTTCTACGGCACCTCGCAAAGCCGCCTGCAGCAGACGCTGGACGAAGGTCACGACCTGATTCTGGAAATCGACTGGCAAGGCGCCGAGCAAGTGCGCAAGCTGATGCCGCAAGCACGCTCGATCTTTATCTTGCCGCCGTCGCTTCAAGCCCTGCACCAGCGCCTGACCAATCGTGGTCAGGACAGCGACGAAATCATTGACGGCCGGATGCGCGAAGCGGTCAACGAGATGAGTCACTATGTCGAGTACGACTACCTGATCATCAACGACGATTTTGCTCACGCACTGGACGATCTGAAGGCGATTTTCCGCGCCAATCAACTCCAACAGAAACGCCAGCAGGTGCGTTTCGGCAAATTGCTTGCCGAATTGCTCGGTTAATCAGCACTTCCCAAAACGCCTGCAAGCGCTTTACATTGGTGCTTGCAGCGCGTTGAAGGGCCTGGTCAAAAAATCAGCGCTTCCCTAATCGCTGGTGATTTTTTAAACTGTTGAGTCCGCTCGCCCAACCGGGCAGCGCGCATATTGCATTCGCTCCGAGGAATACCATGGCCCGCGTAACCGTTGAAGACTGCCTGAACCACGTGGAAAACCGTTTTGAGCTGGTCATGCTCTCTACCAAACGTGCCCGTCAACTGGCCACCGGCGGCAAAGAGCCACTGGTTCAGTGGGAAAACGACAAGCCTACCGTTGTTGCCCTGCGTGAAATCGCTGAAGGCCTGATGAGCTACGAGTTCATCGCCAACGCTGAGATCGTCGAAGACGAACCGCTGTTTGCAGCGTTCGAGGACGAGTCCAACGAGGCCGTCTAAGCCTATGCCTGGTCGACGTAGCACGGCGCGGGGTCACAGCCTACGGCAGGAATTATCATGCCGAGCATAGACGCCCTCGCCGATCGCTTATCGACCTACCTCGGCAACGACCAGGTCAACCTGGTCCGCCGAGCGTATTTCTACGCCGAACAAGCCCATGACGGCCAACGCCGTCGCAGCGGCGAGGCGTACGTCACGCATCCTCTTGCCGTGGCGAATATTCTTGCCGACATGCACATGGACCATCAGAGCCTGATGGCCGCGATGCTGCATGACGTGATCGAAGACACCGGTATTGCCAAAGAAGCGCTGCAAGCGCAGTTCGGTGAAACCGTGGCCGAACTGGTCGACGGGGTCAGCAAACTGACTCAGATGAATTTCGAGACCAAGGCCGAAGCCCAAGCCGAAAACTTCCAGAAAATGGCCATGGCCATGGCACGCGACATTCGCGTGATCCTGGTCAAGCTCGCCGACCGCCTGCATAACATGCGCACGTTGGAAGTGCTGTCCGGCGAAAAACGCCGCCGGATCGCCAAGGAAACCCTCGAAATCTACGCGCCCATCGCCAACCGGCTGGGCATGCACGCGATCCGCATCGAATTCGAAGACCTTGGTTTCAAGGCCATGCACCCGATGCGTTCCGCGCGGATCTACCAGGCGGTCAAACGCGCCCGGGGCAACCGCAAGGAAATCGTCAACAAGATCGAAGAATCCCTTGGCCATTGCCTCGCCATCGACGGTATCCAGGGCGAAGTCAGCGGTCGCCAGAAACACCTCTACGGCATCTACAAGAAAATGCGCGGCAAGCGTCGGGCCTTCAACGAGATCATGGACGTCTACGCGTTCCGGATCATCGTCGACAAGGTCGATACCTGCTACCGCGTACTCGGCGCTGTACATAATTTGTACAAGCCGTTGCCGGGGCGCTTCAAGGATTACATCGCGATCCCCAAGGCCAACGGCTATCAGTCGCTGCACACCACGCTGTTCGGCATGCACGGTGTACCGATCGAGATCCAGATCCGTACCCGTGAAATGGAAGAGATGGCCAACAACGGCATCGCCGCGCATTGGCTGTACAAATCCAGCGGCGACGAGCAGCCGAAAGGCACTCACGCCCGAGCCCGCCAGTGGGTCAAAGGCGTGCTGGAAATGCAGCAACGTGCCGGCAACTCGCTGGAATTCATCGAAAGCGTGAAGATCGACCTGTTCCCGGACGAGGTCTACGTGTTCACGCCCAAAGGCCGGATCATGGAGCTGCCCAAAGGCTCCACGGCGGTCGACTTTGCCTACGCGGTCCACACCGACGTCGGCAACAGCTGCATCGCCTGCCGGATCAACCGCCGTCTCGCGCCGCTGTCCGAACCGCTGCAAAGCGGCTCAACGGTCGAGATCGTCAGCGCCCCCGGCGCCCGGCCGAATCCGGCGTGGCTCAATTTCGTCGTCACCGGCAAGGCCCGCACGCACATCCGCCATGCGCTGAAACTGCAACGTCGCTCCGAGTCCATCAGCCTCGGCGAACGCCTGCTGAACAAGGTGCTTAACGGTTTCGACAGTTCGCTGGAGAAGATCCCGGCCGAACGCGTCAAAGCCATGCTCACCGAGTACCGCCTCGAACTGATCGAAGATTTGCTTGAAGACATTGGCCTGGGCAACCGCATGGCCTATGTGGTCGCCCGCCGCCTGCTCGGCGAAGGCGAACAGTTGCCAAGCCCGGAAGGCCCGCTGGCGATTCGCGGCACCGAAGGCTTGGTGCTGAGCTACGCCAAATGCTGCACGCCGATCCCGGGCGACCCGATTGTCGGGCACCTGTCGGCGGGCAAAGGCATGGTCGTGCACCTGGACAACTGCCGCAACATCAGCGAAATCAGGCACAACCCGGAAAAATGCATCCAGCTCTCGTGGGCCAAGGATGTCACCGGCGAATTCAACGTCGAACTGCGCGTCGAGCTGGAACACCAGCGCGGCCTGATCGCCCTGCTGGCCAGCAGCGTCAACGCGGCCGACGGCAATATCGAGAAAATCAGCATGGACGAACGCGATGGTCGCATCAGCGTTGTCCAGTTGGTGGTCAGCGTCCACGACCGTGTGCACCTGGCCCGCGTGATCAAGAAGCTGCGCGCCTTGACCGGGGTGATCCGCATCACCCGCATGCGTGCATAACTCAACCATTACAAGGAGTCATACATGACCAAGACCGTTATCACCAGCGACAAGGCCCCGGCCGCCATCGGCACTTACTCCCAGGCGATCAAGGCCGGCAACACCGTTTACATGTCGGGTCAGATTCCGCTGGACCCAAAAACCATGGAACTGGTTGAAGGCTTCGAAGCCCAGACCGTCCAGGTGTTCGAGAACCTCAAAGCCGTGGCCGAAGCGGCCGGCGGTTCGTTCAAGGACATCGTCAAACTGAACATCTTCCTCACCGACCTGAGCCACTTCGCCAAGGTCAACGAGATCATGGGCAAGTACTTCGACCAGCCATACCCGGCCCGCGCCGCCATTGGCGTTGCCGCCCTGCCAAAGGGTTCGCAGGTTGAAATGGATGCCATTCTGGTCATCGAGTGATGCGCACGGCGCGGCCTTCAACCGCCGCGCCGACTGCTGCAAGAAAAGGTTTTGAAAGGATTCCACCATGCGCAAAGCGCTAGCTCTCCCGCTGCTCGCCATTTTCCTCGGCGGCTGCGCCAGCAACCCTGCCGACCGTGATATCAGCGGCACCTGGATCAACCAGGTGGCGATTGATGCTGCAGCCAAGGGCGGCCCCCTGCGCGAAGCGCTTCAGGCTTACGGCCCGAACCTTGAGTGGGACGTCAACACCAAGGCCGGTCAGGCCCGCTACACCAACGGTTTTGAGAACGTCGAAGGACGGCTGCTGGGTGAAAAATCCGGCGCCTGGAAAGTCGACTTCTATGGCAGCTCCGCCAGTGAGCTGAAACGCGACGGCGGGCAGCTGCAGCAAGCCGCCAGCGATAACGAACCGGAGCAGGTTTTCGACCGTGCACAGATTCCGGTGCCGGAAGGTGCACCGATCGGTGCCAGTTTCGAACGCGCACTGTATTCCGCCTACATGGGCGGCAACTGGACAATCGCCAGCGGTCAGGGCGAAGGCGGCACTGTGCAGTTCCAGGCTGATGGCCAGGTCTCCGGTTTGCCGGGGGCCGACCGTTATGCCTTGTGCCTGGCAGGTGATTGCGCTTCGATGAGCAGCACCAACGACAACATGTGGTTGCAGCTCAACGGTCAGGGCAATGCCTACATCTTTGCGCGCAAGGGCAAGGAGCTGGAGATTTTCCAGGCGGTGAACACCGCGCTGGCAGATGAAATGCCGCAATACACGCCGGGCGAGCGCAAGTGGTTGCTGGAGAAGCAGTAACCCGGACCACAATCCGCTGAGATCCCCTGTAGGAGTGAGCCTGCTCGCGATAGCGGTGTAACAGTCAGCATAAGTGTTGAATGTTAGACCGCTATCGCGAGCAGGCTCACTCCTACATTTGTTTTTGGGGTGTCAGGAAGTCAGCATTTACCTTCGAGGATCGCAGCGTAACCTTCGCGATAGCTTGGGTACTTAGGCGTCCAGCCCAGCGCCTTCACCCGCGCATTGCTGCAGCGTTTGCTGCCGGTACGGCGAACGCTGGCGTCGTCGGCCCATTCGGTAACGCCCAGATACTCGCGCAGCCAGCCCACGACCTCAGCTAAAGGTGCCGGTGCATCGTCGACACCGATGTAGATCTTCTCCAATTGCACGCCCTGCCGTGACTTTTCCAGCAGAAACGCCAACAGTCCCGCCGCGTCATCGGCGTGAATGCGATTGCCATACAGCGGCGGCTCGACGGCTACGCGATAACCGCGACGCACCTGAGTCAGCAGCCATTCCCGACCCGGGCCATAGATCCCGGTCAGGCGCAGGATGCTCGCAGGAATGCCACTGTTCAGCGCAACCTGCTCCGCTTCGAGCATCAGCCGCCCGGAATAACCGGCAGCGATCGTCTCGGATGCTTCGTCAACCCACTCACCCTCCTGCTGGCCATAAACACTGCTACTGGACACGAAGATCAGTTGCTCAGGCACCTGACCATAGTCATCCAGCCAGCTCAGCACATTCTGCAAACCCTGCACATAAGCCGCACGATAACCGGCCTCATCGTGATCAGTAGCCGCGGCGCAATACACCAGATAGTCCACTGCCCCCACCGGCCAGGTGGCCGGGCAGTCTTCGTTGAACAGGTCGCCAGCAACGCCGATCACCCCAGCAGGCAGCTTCGAAACGTCCCGGCGCAGGCCATGAACTTCCCAGCCAGCCGCCAGCAATTGCTTGGCCAGACGACTGCCGACATCACCACAACCGGCAATCAAAACAGAAGGCGCGGACATTAAAAAACTCCCATCGGAAAGACACAGACTAGCCTCGGGACAGGACGAGCGGCTAGCAATGCAGGAAAAAAAGATACTCTATTACTTTTGTTAACAAGAATTACTTGCAATAATGCACGCCACTTTTGTTCTCGGCCTTACGAGGCCTGGTAGAGCATCACCGTTTTTCTATCTCAGGTCCGGCCAGCATGACACGTAATCAAACCTCCGCTTCGCCAACCAATCGACCTCGCGCCTGGAGCGCGGTGGCAGCGCTGCTGCTCAGCCTGATGCTGGCACCGACCGCCGCTTTCGCCGACGCCCAGGCACCTGCAACGCCAGCCGCCACCGAGCAAAGCGCACCAGCCGCCGCTCCGGCTGCCCCGGCCGCTACCGATCCGGTGCAAACGGTTGACGCTGCCGACGTTCCTGAAGTTCTCGAAGCCGACAACAGCCTGGGCATGGCCCACGACCTGTCGCCGTGGGGCATGTACCAGAACGCCGACATCATCGTGAAAATCGTGATGATCGGTCTGGCCATCGCTTCCATCATCACCTGGACCATCTGGATCGCCAAAGGCTTCGAGCTGATGGGTGCCAAGCGTCGTCTGCGTGGCGAAATTGCCGCCCTGAAGAAAGCCACCACCCTCAAAGAAGCCAGCGCCACCGCCGGCAAGGAAGGCACCCTCGCCAACCTGCTGGTGCACGACGCGCTCGAAGAAATGCGCCTGTCGGTCAACAGCCGCGAGAAAGAAGGCATCAAGGAACGCGTGAGCTTCCGTCTCGAGCGCCTGGTTGCCGCCTGCGGTCGCAACATGAGCAGCGGCACCGGCGTCCTCGCCACCATCGGTTCCACCGCACCGTTTGTCGGCCTGTTCGGTACCGTTTGGGGCATCATGAACTCCTTCATCGGCATCGCCAAAACCCAGACCACCAACCTTGCCGTCGTGGCGCCAGGTATCGCTGAAGCGCTGCTGGCCACCGCACTGGGTCTGGTTGCCGCGATCCCGGCCGTAGTGATCTACAACGTCTTCGCCCGCTCCATCGCCGGTTACAAGGCGCAGGTTTCCGACGCCTCGGCAGAAGTGCTGCTGCTGGTCAGCCGTGACCTTGATCACCAGCCTGAGCGCAGCTCGCAGCCGCACATGGTCAAAGTGGGGTAATCGGCCATGGGCCTGCATTTGAAAGAAGGCGCAGACGACGATCTGGCCGAGAACCACGAAATCAACGTCACGCCGTTCATCGACGTGATGCTGGTGCTGTTGATCATCTTCATGGTGGCCGCTCCGTTGGCCACCGTGGACATCAAAGTCGACCTGCCCGCCTCGACCGCCAAACCGGCACCGCGGCCAGAGAAACCGGTGTTCCTCAGCGTCAAGGCTGACCAGCGCCTGTACATCGGCGACGATGAAGTCAAAGCCGAAACCCTTGGCGCCGTTCTCGACGCCAAGACCCAGGGCAAGAAAGACACCACCATCTTCTTCCAGGCCGATAAAGGCGTGGACTACGGCGACCTGATGAGCGTGATGGACAAACTGCGCTCTGCCGGTTACCTGAAGGTCGGTCTGGTCGGACTTGAGACGGCAGCCAAGAAATGATCACGACGCGCCATAAGCTGACGCGTTACAGCGGTAGCCTGGCCGTGGTGCTGGGCGTTCACGCGCTGGCCATCGCGCTGGCGCTGAACTGGACCGCCCGCCCGCCCATCGAATTGCCGCCGCAGGCAATGATGGTCGAGCTGGCGCCGGTTCCGGCCCCGCCACCGCCTGCTCCGCCGAAAGTCGTCACACCGCCGCAGCCACCGGCTCCGGTTGAAGAGTTGCCGATTCCGAAGCTGGCCGAAGCACCGAAAGCGGAAATCGCGGTGCAGAAACCCAAGCCGAAGCCCAAGCCTAAACCGCCGAAGCCGGTCGAGAAGAAGCTGCCTGATCCACCGAAGGAAAAACCTTCCGAGGAGAAGCCGGCCGATACACCGCCGACCCCGGCACCGACGGAGAAATCCGCTGCACCGGCGCCCGGCCCGTCGCCGGCACAGTTGGCAGCCAAGGCCAGTTGGCAAGGCACTCTGCTTGCGCATTTGGCCAAGTACAAGAAGTACCCGCAAAGTGCACAGGCGCGGGGCAAGGAAGGCTTGAACCGTCTGCGCTTCGTGGTCGATGCCGAAGGTAATGTGCTGTCGTTCGAACTGGTGGGCCGCTCGGGCAACGCCGATCTGGACCGGGCTACCCTGGAAATGATCCGTCGTGCGCAGCCGCTGCCCAAGCCACCGGCCGACATGCTCAACAACGGCTCGATCGAAATTGTTGCGCCGTTTGTTTACTCCCTCGAACGCCGCCGTTAAGTAGCAAGATCAAAAGATCGCAGCCTTCGGCAGCTCCTAAAGGGAAATGCATTCCAATGTAGGAGCTGCCGAAGGCTGCGATCTTTTGCTTTATGCCGTAGTCGCATTGAGCGCTCAGTCTGATAACGTGCGTCTATCGATTGCAGCCGGTATGCTTGGCCCGCATCTTCATGGACGCTTGCTATGACCCTCACAGAATTACGCTACATCGTTACCCTCGCCCAAGAGCAGCATTTCGGCCACGCCGCCGAACGTTGCCACGTCAGCCAGCCGACCCTGTCGGTGGGCGTGAAGAAACTTGAAGACGAACTCGGTGTGCTGATTTTCGAGCGCAGCAAAAGTGCCGTACGCCTGACCCCGGTCGGCGAAGGCATCGTCGCCCAGGCGCAGAAAGTCCTTGAGCAGGCTCAAGGCATCCGCGAATTGGCCCAGGCCGGCAAGAACCAGCTGACCGCGCCGCTGAAAGTCGGCGCGATCTACACCGTCGGCCCATACCTGTTCCCGCACCTGATTCCGCAACTGCACCGGGTCGCTCCGCAGATGCCGTTGTACATCGAAGAAAACTTCACCCACGTGCTGCGCGACAAACTGCGCAACGGCGAGCTCGACGCGATCATCATCGCCCTGCCGTTCAACGAAGCCGACGTGCTGACCCTACCGCTCTACGACGAGCCGTTCTACGTCTTGATGCCGGCCCAGCACCCGTGGACACAGAAAGAAACCATCGACGCCGGCCTGCTCAACGACAAGAGCCTGCTGCTGCTCGGTGAAGGCCACTGCTTCCGCGATCAAGTGCTGGAAGCCTGCCCGACCCTGACCAAGGGCAACGACGGCGCCAAGCACACTACGGTCGAATCCAGCTCGCTGGAAACCATTCGGCACATGGTCGCCTCCGGTCTGGGCATCTCGATCCTGCCGTTGTCGGCGGTCGACAGCCATCACTACGCCCCCGGCGTGATCGAAGTGCGTCCGCTGTCGCCGCCGGTGCCGTTCCGCACCGTGGCCATTGCCTGGCGCGCGAGCTTCCCACGGCCGAAAGCCATCGAGATCCTCGCCGACTCCATTCGCCTGTGTTCGGTGGCCAAGCCAGCGGCACCGGTTACAGCCGGTTAAGCGAGCGTCATGACGGAGCTGTCGCAAGTGTCGGTGACGGCACTCAAGGGTGTCGGCGAAGCCATGGCCGAGAAATTGGCCAAGGTCGGCCTGGAGAATCTGCAAGACGTGCTGTTTCACCTGCCGCTGCGTTATCAGGATCGCACCCGCGTGGTGCCAATCGGCGCGCTGCGGCCGGGGCAAGACGCCGTGGTCGAAGGCACCGTCAGCGGCGCCGACGTGGTCATGGGTCGCCGGCGCAGCCTCGTTGTGCGTTTGCAGGACGGCACCGGCGGCCTCAGTCTGCGCTTCTACCATTTCAGCAACGCGCAGAAAGAAGGCCTCAAGCGCGGCACCCGCGTTCGCTGCTACGGCGAAGCCCGGCCCGGTGCGTCAGGACTGGAAATCTACCACCCGGAATACCGCGCCATTACTGGTGACGAACCGCCGCCCGTGGATGAAACCCTGACCCCGGTCTACCCGCTCACCGAAGGCCTGACCCAAGCGCGTCTGCGTCAGCTGTGCATGCAGACGCTGACAATGCTCAAGCCAGACACCCTGCCCGACTGGCTGCCCACCGAACTGGCCCGCGACTATCAACTCGCGCCGCTGGCCGATGCGATCCGCTACCTGCACAACCCGCCCGCCGATGCCGACGTCGACGAACTCGCCCTCGGTCATCACTGGGCCCAGCATCGCCTCGCCTTCGAAGAACTGCTGACCCATCAACTGTCGCAACAGCGTCTGCGCGAAAGCATGCGTTCGCTGCGCGCGCCAGCGATGCCGAAAGCGAAAAAACTGCCGCCGAAGTATCTGGCCAACCTCGGCTTCAACCCGACCGGCGCACAACAGCGTGTCGGCAACGAAATCGCCTACGACCTCAGCCAGCACGAACCGATGCTGCGACTGATTCAGGGGGACGTCGGCGCGGGTAAAACCGTGGTCGCGGCTCTCGCTGCATTACAGGCGCTGGAGGCCGGTTACCAAGTCGCACTGATGGCGCCGACCGAGATTCTCGCCGAACAGCATTTCATCACCTTCAAGCGCTGGCTCGAACCGCTGGGCATCGAAGTCGCGTGGCTGGCCGGCAAGCTCAAGGGCAAGAACCGCGTCGCCGCGCTGGAGCAGATTGCCAGCGGCACGCCAATGGTGGTCGGCACTCACGCGCTGTTTCAGGACGAAGTGCAGTTCAAGAATCTGGCCCTGGTGATCATCGACGAACAGCACCGCTTTGGCGTGCAGCAGCGTCTGGCGTTGCGGCAGAAAGGCGTCGGCGGGCGCATGTGCCCGCATCAACTGATCATGACCGCCACACCGATTCCACGGACATTGGCGATGAGTGCCTACGCCGACCTCGACACTTCGATCCTCGACGAACTGCCGCCGGGTCGAACCCCGGTCAACACCGTGCTGGTCACCGATACGCGCCGCGTCGAAGTCATCGAACGGGTGCGCAGCGCCTGCGCCGAGGGCCGTCAGGCCTATTGGGTCTGCACGCTGATTGAAGAATCGGAAGAGCTGACCTGTCAGGCCGCCGAAACCACGTTTGAAGACCTCACTCTGGCCCTCGGCGAGCTGAAAGTCGGGCTGATTCACGGGCGCATGAAACCCGTCGAGAAGGCCGCCGTCATGGCCGAATTCAAGGCTGGCAACCTGCAACTGCTGGTCGCGACCACGGTGATCGAAGTCGGCGTCGACGTGCCCAACGCCAGTCTGATGATCATCGAAAACCCCGAGCGTCTTGGCCTCGCACAACTGCACCAATTGCGCGGCCGCGTTGGCCGGGGCAGCGCCGCCAGCCATTGCGTGCTGCTCTACCATCCGCCGCTGTCGCAGATCGGTCGCCAGCGCCTGGGCATCATGCGCGAGACCAACGACGGCTTCGTCATCGCCGAAAAAGACCTCGAACTGCGCGGCCCCGGGGAAATGCTCGGCACTCGCCAGACCGGCCTGCTGCAATTCAAGGTCGCCGACCTGATGCGCGACGCCGACCTGCTGCCAGCCGTCCGCGACGCCGCGCAAGCTCTGCTGGAACGCTGGCCGACCCACGTCAGCCCATTGCTCGACCGCTGGCTGCGCCATGGGCAGCAATACGGCCAAGTGTGAGCACCGTCGCAGTTTCTGAAGGATCGTTCCGACAGAGCTGGTTATACTCCTGCCATTGTTTCAAAAACGGATACAGACCATGACCGAAGCTGCTCTCGCCCCCGAATCTCCGCACGCTCCGTCTGTTATTCGGCTGCTGCTCAACAAGCTGGGCGTTGCCTACGAAGAAGTGCTCGATCACCACGGCCTCAATGCCTCGCGCAAGGTACAAGCCGTGTTGCTCGACGACGCCGTCGGCGCGTTGATGGTGCTGTTTCCACAGAGCCAGCTGCTGGATCTCAATCGCCTCGCCGAACTCACGGGCCGACGCCTGACCGCCGTGTCCACCGAGCGCCTGGAAAAGATGCTCGGCAAACACAGCCTGAGCCTGCTGCCGGGCCTGCCAGCGCTGACCAGCTCGCCGTGCCTCTACGAAGAAAGCCTGCTGCGTGAACCGAAGTTGCTGATCAACTCCGGCGAGCCGGGCCTGCTGCTGGAAATCGCCAGCGAAGACTTCAAAACCATGCTGACCAAGGCCAGCGCCGCCAATTTCGGCGAAGCCCTGAGCAGCATCCGCCCGAACCTTGATCGCCCGGACGATGACCGCGAGGAAATCACCCAGGCCGTGCAAGCGTTCACCGCGCGGCGCATTCAGCAGCGTCTGGAAGCGACCATCGAGATTCCGCCGCTGGCCGAAACCGCGCAAAAAATCATCAAGTTGCGTGTTGACCCCAACGCCACCATCGATGACATCACCGGCGTGGTTGAAACCGACCCGGCGCTGGCCGCGCAAGTGGTGAGCTGGGCAGCGTCGCCGTACTACGCCTCGCCAGGCAAGATTCGTTCGGTGGAAGACGCGATCGTTCGCGTGCTCGGTTTCGATCTGGTGATCAACCTCGCGCTGGGTCTGGCCCTCGGCAAGACCCTGAGCCTGCCCAAAGACCACCCGCAACACACCACGCCGTACTGGCAGCAGTCGATCTACACCGCCGCCGTCATCGAAGGCCTGACCCGCGCCATGCCGCGCGCCCAGCGCCCGGAAGCCGGCCTGACCTATCTGGCCGGCCTGCTGCACAACTTCGGTTACCTGTTGCTGGCCCACGTGTTCCCGCCGCACTTCTCGCTGATCTGCCGCCACCTGGAGGTCAACCCGCACCTGTGCCACAGCTACATCGAGCAACACCTGCTCGGTATCAGCCGCGAACAGATCGGCTCGTGGCTGATGCGCTACTGGGACATGCCGGACGAACTGGCCACCGCCCTGCGCTTCCAGCACGACCCAAGCTACGACGGCGCCTACGCCGAATACCCGAACCTCGTCTGCCTGGCCGTGCGCCTGCTGCGCAGCCGCGGGATTGGCTCCGGGCCGGATGAAGACATTCCGGATGCGTTGCTGGAGCGCGTGGGGTTGACTCGCGACAAAGCCAACGACGTCGTCAGCAAAGTGCTTGAGGCCGAAGTCCTGCTGCGCGAACTGGCTTCGCAGTTCAGCCAGGCATAAACAAAACAGGCCCGCTCCCCAGGATTTAAATAGTCCCCTGTGGGAGCGAGCCTGCTCGCGAAGAATCCAACTCGGTCTACCAGACCGCCCCTGATCGTTCCCACGCTCCGCGTGGGAATGCATCCCGTGACGCTCCGCGTCACCAAAGGCTCAAGCCTTAGGCTTAGCCTTCCTCGGCACCAAATACTTCATCAACCCCTGAAACCACATCACCAGCGCCGGATTGCCCTTGAGCTGGATCGACTTGTCCTGAATCCCCTGCATAAACGCCAACTGCTTGTTCTTCGCCTGCATCGTGGCAAAGCCATAACCGGCATCTTTAAACGCAATCGCAAACGCCGGTTCTGCCACCACGCCAGACTTGCTGGTGATGCGCTGATCCTTGACCACGAAATGCCGCGCCACTTTCCCGTCCAGCGTCTGCAGCTGAAACACCAGATCCTTGTCACCCAACTGCTGCTGGAACGCAGGATTTGTCCGGCTGGCCTTACCCATCAACAAACCCATCATCCACAGAAGAAAACGAAATTTCATGCGCACAGCCTCAAAAGGAAAATGAACGGCCGGGGCAGTGTAAGGGATTCGGACGATAACGCCAGTATCTGACTCTATTGGAAGAGGATGCAGACCATTTCCCGCACGATGACCGCCAAGTCACGATTCAGCGCTCGCCCCTGATCGTTCCTCCGCTCTGCGTGGGAATGCATCCCGAGACGCTCCGCGTCTCACCACTCACCTTTCCTACACCTGTTGAAACACATCCCTGTAGGAGTTGGCGAAGCCTGCGATCTTTTGATCTTCCGGCCCGCGAATCTATGGGAAATTTCCTGCAAAGTGCGGTCCTGTCCATGAACTAGGCGAGTTGGCTGGCTATCGATAGGCTCTGTGTGTCGCCGCAGATTGGCGATACGGACGTGCAAGTCCGGTTGGAGTACACATTGGTTATGGCAATTCGCCGAGCGTTTTCCTATGCTCGCGGATCGTTATGGCGGCTGTGTATGGGAGGCCTTCGGGTCTGCCGGGTTACTCCACCGGTCTTGCACACCTATGCACAGCTGCCACCACTTTCGAAGTGCGAGCGAAACGGTGTCGGCTCCTTAAACTGGAGTAAGACCGAATGATCAAACCAACACCCAATCCCCCCGAAAACCCAGACGTTTCGCCCTACGAAACCCTGGAATCAAAGAAATTCCACGAAGCCGCCGAGCGCGCCCTCGACCACCATTTCAAACCAGCCGTCGATCCACACCCCAAACGCGAGAACGGCCTCTTCAAACTCTCCCCCGGCACCGACGCCGAAGCCCTCATGGCCAACGCCTCCGAAGACCTCCTGTCCATCAGCGTCATCGCCTGCGACCTCGCCGACGACCTCCACGGCTCCCGCCGCTCGGTTGCACTCGCCCTGAGCAGAATGGCGGACGGGGTGAGATTGATGGTGGAAGGCACGCTCGACCAGATTGAAGTGCGAAGCGTGGCGGCCAAGCCGTAGCGAGATTTGAGGATGAAAAAAGGGGACGTTAAGTCCCCTTTCTGAATATTCCCTGCTTCACCACTGGCAACCTGTTTCAGATTTCGAATCCACGTTGTAATCGTTTTCAAACGAATACTTCTTTGCAGATTTGTAATTCGTATACGTCATCGCATCAACCCGGCCACCCTGAGTGACCATCTGATACTCACCTGTCAGTGCGCCATCAACTACTTCAACCCAAGTTGTCGTGTACTGGTAGGGCCGGCCATACACGAGTTCTTCTTGTTCAGTATTGCGATGAACCAGCCCAATAGCCTTTTTTGACTTGCTGTACTTGACGCCAGCACCGCTCCATTTGGCGACAGAGTCGTAATAGGTTCGGAATTCAAAATTTATGGGTTTGCCTTCGTAGGAGCGGAAGCAAAAAACCTCGGTCGTGACCTCGCTATGAGCCGACAGAGGAACAAAAACGAGCACCGCGGAAAACAATGCAGACGAAAATTTCAAACCGAACATTCCTTTAGCGGTTCATGGGTAATAAAAAACATGCTTTCAGCAACTCACCGAGCGCTGGTCACGCCTCGGGCGCCACAGCGCTGCGCTCAACCACCCTCGCCGGGATCTTCGAAGCCTTGCCCGCTTCCGACATACGCGTTGCGTATTGCTTGTACGCCGGCACCGCTCGCTCTTTATCGTTCATAGCCCAATAGCTATCTGCGAGATTCAGGTAAGCCACCGCCCGCTCTGGGTTGTGTGCAATTACCGCATTCAACAGTTCAATCGACTCAGCGTAGTAGCCCGCCTCGCCGAGCAGAAAACCGAGGTCGTTGGACCAGCCAGGATGCTGTCGGAAGTAGTACGTTCCGGTGATATAACTCTCCGGAGAGCAAGCGCCATGTGAGTCATCGCCCATCAGTGCCTCACTCATCACTCTTTTGAAAGAGCTGCTGTCACCCTTCCGATACGCCGCCAGCGCCGTATCCAGCAGGTCCGCCGAATAGACAGTCATGAGTTTTTTATAACCGCCCTGAGGTCCGCTAATGTTCGCGGCGCGCAGCTTTTGAAGAGCCTCGAACCCATCGAAGGACGCCAGAGTGATAGAGCCCAATGTCCGCACCGGCAACTCCGCCACGCTGATGAGCGAGCGATCGCAATACTCGTTGTTAACCAACTGCAATATTTGCTTTAGCTCAAACTGCCTTGAACTTCTATTGAAAGCGAACAACAGGTTGAAGTTGTAAACCGCGTTATCTTCTTCGCTAGTTACCAGCGCGATGTAATCCCCAGCCTCAACGAACGGCTGCTTGACCACAGCTTCCTCAGCCTGCGGATCAATGACAGTCATGACGCCAGGGCGACCTTTGAGTACATGGACGCTGAAGCCCCCCTGAAGCGCAGACGAGTACTGACTCTTGATCAGAGGCAGCGCCTTCGACGTATCGAGCAAGATGTCCTCGTCACGCGCTTGTTCCGGCGCAATCAACAATCGGTTAGAAACTTCGTCCGCATCACCCGCCAGCACAAACACCTTTTGCCGTGATGCATCACCCAGCAAGCTAGCCGGAATTTCCTTCAGGACTTGTGGGGCAGCGAGTGCGCATGAAGTGGTTAGCAGCCCAAGGCTCAACACGATAAAGCGGAAGAACATATTCACTGTCTCAGTCCCTGAATTTCAGATCGCTCAACGACGCGTTGCGGAATCTTCTGCGCTTTACCGGCGGCACTCATCGCGTCGCGGTACTCGCGGTAATAACGCTGCGCTTCTTCTTGGCGATCAAGTCGCCATAGCGAATCAGCCATGTTCAGCATCAGCACTGTGCGCTTGCCGACAGCTTCAACGCCTCGATAAAACTTCAGCGCCAACTCATCGTTGCCGCCCTCGGCCAAGTAGAAACCGAGGTCGTTGTAAGCCTGAACATTTTGCGCCGGGGGATGACAGGCCATGTAGGATTCCGGGCTTAAAAAGCTCAGGCTCCATTCGATGGACTCTGCTCGGGACTGTACCGGCTCGATACTCGAAGCATATTTCAGCAGGTCCTTGGGTGACTTAGTCTCCAAGACAGGATTGAGCACCCCGCCCTCTTCGGAAACCCATTGCTTGCCTACCCATTTTCCCTCACAAAACCGCTCGTAACTCTCAGCAAGCACGCAACCGGTTTCCATCGAGATCACATCGCAATGCCCTTGTGATGTCGCTATTTCCTCACCGTTCTCACCTATGACTACGCCGTACTCCACCGCAGTCGCCAGTAGAAATTTTTTGTCAGGGCTGAGCCATTCAGGATAAGCCTGGGCACCAATGCCGGCATGAAACAACGGGAACGTTTTTCCATTCGCGTTGAACCAGGCAGTGGTAGATTCCACGACGGGTGATGTCCATTTTTTTGCCTGGAACGTAACTGTGTTTCCGGCGGCTCCCACTATTGGCGGGTCAACGGCAAAGACATTGGTAGCGCTGAACAAACTGCCGATCATCAACACCCACTTAAGGCTGGCCATAGACGATCCTCTTCACCGCCGGGCTTTCTGACATTAACTGTCTCTTCGTAACGCCATAGGCCTTGATCAACTCTTCCCGAGATCCCTTCGAGCCAAAAGAGCGTTGGTTATTATCGAAGCTGTATTGCTCCAATCGCCCTGCTGTCGAGTAATACCCATGCCACTCCGCGCAGGCACCACAACCGCCATATCCGCCTATCGAAACAAGACTGCCCTTGGTGCCTTCCACGCAATCCATCGCCACAACAACATTGCTCAACATTTTCGTCTTCGCACCGTCGGAAGTGAGTTGTGAAACTTTGCTGATATCGCGTCGAAGCACCTTACTACCGATGTTGATGGTCTGGTCGGAGCAAACCGGGATGACGTGGGTTTGCGCACCATCCACCGTCACCGATCGGCAGGACGACACCAACACCACTTCAACACCGCCGCACTGCATGACATCGCGCTGGGTAAAGGCGTCCGAAGGCGCGGCGAGAGCTGGCAGAGAGAGCAGCAGCGAAAGACTGCCCGCGAGAAGACGGCTCATCCACTCACTCCTCATCCATCGGCGACGATTCCACGTCGGTCATGCTTAGCAGCCGAAACTCATTGTTCACAAACTCGTAGTAACGATCCCGGTTACCGCTTTCCAACGCGTTCCCTTGGGCGTCCTCTTCACCGTCGAGCGTGATGCCGGACACGATAATCAAACGACTATCGGGCTGGTAAACCATGCCGACGGTGCTGCCGTCGTAAGCATTCGGCAGACCGCCAACCACTTCACCGGTCTGGGCATCCAGCACTTCGCCGCAAATCGCGCTGCCGCCACAGCCGAACCTGTGCAGGATGTAATGGCCGGCGAAGTTGACCTTGCCTTTCAGGGCTTGCACCCGTGCCTGATCCATCATTGGGCTGCTGTTTTCTTGCGGCACCAACTTATGGCTGGGGCCGGTGAAAACTGGCGTGACGGTGTAATCCTTGAAGGCTGGATCGGCAGCGAATGCCATGGACGCGGCAGCCAATATCAAGCTGCCGAGAACAATCGAAAATCCTTTCACGTAGTAACTCCGTAAATGCAGTGGGGACCGTCGGCTTACTCAGCCTGCCCTTCATAACGCTGTGTCTGCGGGTCGAATTGCCACAGATGTGGCCGGGTCATGGCCTTTTCACCCTTGTAGCGAATCCGCCCGCGCCTGTCCCTGATGTAGGAGTAGATCTCGATGTCCTTGAACTCACCTCCCCCCTTGGGTGGGCCGTCCAGAACTTTGACCCCGGCGAAGTAATCGCCGCCCGAATACCTCAAATAACCACGGCACTGGATCAGGAAGGCAAATGTGCTATCCATTGATGAGCCAATGCCGACGCGGGAATTGAAGATGAAGTCTTCGATGCCATCGCCATTTAGATCGCCGCGAAAAACCACGTGGCCCGGTTCGATAGAAAATTCTTTTCCATCGAGACTGGAAAGTATGTCTTCCGGATGTTCACTGCTCTGCGACCATTGCGATAAGAAATATTTTGAGTCAGCTTCCTGATTGCAAACATCTGCCGCCGTAACCGCTATCGGCAACCAGCTCGCACATAACACCAGCAATCGTTTCACTTCCTATCCTTCGATTTGATCAACTCCAACTCGCCATCCCGATACAACACCTCACACCCCACCCACGCCGGATCCACCTGCGGCATCACCGCCGACGGCTTGCGCAATTCCCGCAACAACGTCGAGCCATGCGACAAGCGTCCGCCCATCCGCGCAATCACTGCCCGCGCCGTCTGGTAATGCGCGTGCCGCCCCGGATCGAGGGTGTCTTCGAGCAGGATGTCGGCGCCGAGGATGCCTTGCACCTGCCCCGGATAAATCATGAACCCGGTCGCCTGCTCCGCACCTTCGCGACCGTCCTGCCAAAAGCTGCCATCGCGGGTGCGCACATCGGGGTGCGGTGCAAACCAATGTTCGCGATCCGACAGTGGCATGGCGTGGTGCAGACGGAAGAAGATGCGCATGAGGTTGTCGCGATACCACTCTCGTACTTGCAGGTAGTAGCCGCGCAAGCCCGGCAGGCCGCTCGAATGCGCGAGACGGATCAGCCCTGGCCATTGCGGGAATGGCTGCAGCGGCAGATCGCTCGACGCGGGCCGAGGCGTAGCAGGATCGGTTTCCCACGGCAATCGATGCGGACTGTTTTCAAGGTTGTCGTAAGCGGTCGGCGGGCGGCCCAGCCAATCACCGCCGCTGCTGGCCAGCGCCGTGGCGATGCACAGATTGCCTTGCACCACGAACACGTAAAACCGGGTGAACCAGTCCGCGAGTTGTTGGCCATCGGCAGCTTGGGCGACGAGTTCGGCCAGCTCTCGATCGAAACGCTGCAAACCATTTTCAAGGTTCAGCAAATGCCCGCGAGCCTTGCGTTGCATACGCAAAAACAGCGGCAACGAACGCAGCATCTTCAGCGGTTGCCATGGCAAATGCGGAGTCGCGCCACCGACTTCACCGGCGTAGTTCGCGGCGCTGATGCCCCAGTCGGCCAGCCGGGCGAGAAACAGATCATTGTTGATGTAGGACGCGCCGCCGAAGACGGCGGTGAACGGCTCGTTATCCTGCAGCACCCGCGCATCCCAACGCGCCATGATCGCCGGAATACTCGCGGCGGCTCGGCGCTGGGCGTATTCCACCAACACGCTCGGTTGCGGCGGCAGGATCTCGGCGATATTGGCGGCGGTCAGGTGGCGGCGCCAGCCGTAATCGCTGATCGGCCGGTATTGCAGCAGCCACAGTTGTGAGCCGTCCCAGGCCCATTCGACGTCGCCGGGCACGTAGTGGAACACGCGCAGTACGTCTTGCAAAAAGCGCCACAGCAGGTCTTCGGTCAAGCCGTGGGATGGAGTGAACGTGCCGCTGCGCCACGCATCGCCGAGCCGCGAAAGCGTTGCCCGTGAGGGGCTGACGTGACCGTCGGCGAGCGATTCGAGATGACCTTCAACCCACTCCAGCTCCACCGACAGATGCCGCACGAAGGCGATCCCGGAAACTACCGGGGTGATGAAGCGCTGCACCACCACTTCCTCGACGCCTTCGGCCGTCAGTTCGGCAATGCGTTTCGGCACATTGGCGGACGGCTCGCGCAGATAGGTGGTGCTCAAACCGGCATTCGCCGAGTCGGCCTGATCCTCGCCGTAACTGGAGGAGCGCACCGCCCAGGTCACATCAGGTTGGGCGGCGAGAAATGCCGGCAGGCGCGGATCGCTGCAATCGTTGAGCGTCAGCGCTGCCGGCACCGCTTGCCGGGCCAGTTCGGCCAGGCGCAAACGCCCGCCCTTGGTGTGGGCGACAAACCCGCGCTCGCCCGACTCCAGCCACTGCGCGAATTCGGCGGGCGAGTCGATCCACGGGTAATGACCCCAACCAGATTTGAGGCTGATGGTCAGATCAGCGCGCGCAAGAATCGCCGACCACGCCGCCGCTTGCTCGATTCCGAGCACAGCGTCCTGATCGCCCCAAACCAGCTCGACTGGATCGGTGATCCACTCCAGCAGCGGCAGCGCAGTGTCGGCGCGAATCAGATCCCAGTGCGGCACAAACGCACGGCAGCGCGCATAACCGGCGCCCATGCGCTGGTACTGCTCGGGCGTCCAAGTCTGGTTGGAAAACTTGCGCGCGAACAGCGTGGGTTTGTTCGACAGCAGCCAGTGGATGGTCTTGCGGATCGGCAGCGGTGACATCAGCGCCGGCAATCGACGCTGCCACAAAAACGCACCGACCGGCGCCAACAAAACGCTGCGGGAAAAGTGCCCGGGACGACGTTGCAACGCATGCAACACCAGCAAGGCATTGACCCCGACCGCCATGATCGCGCTGCCCTTCTGCGTCATCGCCAACAAGGTCTGCGCGTAGTCCGCCAGATCCTCGCAGGGTGGCAGCGGATTGGCGCCGAAGCCCGGCAACTCCAGCGGCACCACGTTGTAGCGCTGAAAGTGCGGCAGCGCGTCGTCCCACCAATCGGCAGCGCTGCCGTTGCCGGCCAGCAGGTACATCAACGGCTTGCTCATGAGCGATCCTCAGGTCAGATCGCGCAGAGCGGCGTCGAGGGTTGAATAGCGGAATGTGTAGCCTGCCTCAGTCAAACGCTGCGGCACCACGCGCTGACCGTCGAAGAACAACTGCGCCATCTCCCCCGCCATTGCACGCACTGGCGCGGCGGGAATGTGCAACCACACCGGACGCTTGAGGACCTTGCCGGCCTGCCCGGCGAACGCCGCCTGACTGACCGTTTCGGGCGCGACCATGTTGTAGGTGCCACGCAGAGTGTCGTCGTTGAACGCCCGCGCGATCACCTGAAGCACATCGTCGCGATGCACCCAGGTCATGATTTGTCGACCGTCGCCCATGCGCCCGCCGAAACCCAAGCGGAACGGCAGCAGCAACGGCGTCAACGCACCGCCCAAGCCAAAGACCACGCCAAGACGCAGCACCACCTGACGCACGCCAAACTCAGTGGCTGGTTGCGCGGCGGCTTCCCAACGCGCGCAGAGTTCGGCCATGAAACCGTCGCCCTTGCTGGCGTGTTCGTCGAGGCTTTCGCTGGCATCGCGTACGCCGTAGTAGCCGATGGCTGAGGCTTGAATCCACAGAGCTGGTTTGTGCTTGGTGTTCTTCAACCAGGTCATCAACGCTTCGGTGGTGCCGACTCGGCTGGCGAGCAGTTGCGCCTGACGCTTGGGAGTCCAGCGTGGGCCGGCGACGGGGGCGCCGGCGAGATTGATGATTACGTCGAAGGCTTCGTCGTGGCTGAGTTCGCTGAGCGAATGTACGCAGCGGACGCGGCCGTTGAATAGATTGGCCGCGTTCAACGGATCGCGTGTCAGGACGCTGACCGAGTGGCCCGCGTCGAGTAATTGATTGACCAAGGCTTCGCCGATAAAACCGGTGCCGCCGGTGATTAGCACTCTTTTGTAGGCGCCATCGGAAAACGGGTTGGATTGGCTCGGTGCCTTTACTGAAGGGGATTTTCGGCGGTCATGCCGATACAACCAGAACAGCGGCGGCAACAACACCAGCAACGCAAAACCGTCGAGCCATAGGTGCGACCAAACCTGCTGTTGCGCTGAAAGCCACATGTCCTGCGGCGCCCATAACAGGATGCCGGCGCTCAACCAGCCCCAGACTGCCGGAGTTTTCAAGCGATTGCCCAAGTGCACCAGCGCGAGCATGTACAACGAATAGCTTTGCAACGTCGCGCCGAACAGCGCAAGCCACCAGACCTGTTGTTCGTGGCCGGCGGCGGGCACCGGGTCGGCGCCCCAGAACGCGAGTTCGAGAACTTGCAGATAGCCGTTGAGTAAACCGGAATGCCCGGCCCAGGTCAGGGTGAGACCGGCGAGAATGTGCACGATTGCGGCGGCGTATAGCCAGAGCACTAACGCGGGGCGAAGGGAGTTCGAGGGGGCTGGCATTCCGTGTCCTGAGCGCATTCCTTGGGGGTGAGGAGTTTAAAGGAAAATCGCGGTCGTCAGATGCTCAAAAACTAAACGTTTTACCGGACGGATTCAGACTCAACGACTGCGAAAACGCATCAGACATGACCCGGCATTTCAGATGCAGTGACTGGCCTTGATCGGCTCAGCGCCTTGTGTTCCCAATCGCCCCACGTTGAAGATGCCCAACTGATTACCTTTGTCAGCCGCCATTTGATAACAGGCTAGCGCCCGCGACATATCCTTCGTTCCAAGCTCGCCACCTTCAAAGGTCGAGGCCAGATAATTCATCGCGTCAGTGGAACCCATGGTGATCGCCCGAATGACCTGCTCTTTCGCCTGCTCGGGATGGAGGCAAGGGCCGTTATAGTCGGTGGAGTTTCCGACACAAAAAAACGTGGCATAGGCCAGCGCGCCACTCGGTATTTTCGAGGCCGCTTTGAACAGCGCCTCTACTTTGCTGGTTTCCAACTGGGATGCCATTTGAGAAAGACTCAGGCTTGCCGCCGAAAGACTTGCCTCTGCATCACCTGACTCCGCAGCACATACATAATTTTCTAGGGACGCTTCAACCAGTTCCACCGTTAGAGGGTATTGCTCAAGCAACCCAAGCCCACCTAAAGCTTCAGCACGCTGATCACAGAAGTTCTCGGCGCGGCTCATTCCTGGATTACGTGTTGCGACAAGATCCTTCTCACTGATCGACCAATCCTCAATCCCCTCAAGCACCCAGCACGCCTGACGAGAGAAGTTGAAGATTTTCACATTGCTGTTACCTGCCCTCTTATCCACCACATTGACGTGACTGTCATCGACCTCTTCGATTTCGACTCCAAGTGTCTTGCCGGGCGTGATTGCAGCCATCAGCGGATAGTTGAAAGTAGCTCCACTGACTCCCGAGGTCGAAGGCTCAAAGGTACTACGTTCCTTTCCCGCCACCGGTTTCAACACCAGCGACTTGACCGTCATCGCCGTGAGACGGCGTTGTGATTCGCTGTTGGCGGAAAACGCTGTCAGGAAAGGCGCGAACTCCTCCGAGGGGCAAGCGTCGCTGGTAGGAGCCGTCGAAGCGTTCTTGTCGGATGAAAGTACAGGGACGATCTTGTCCAGATACGCCGAGCGCTCGCGACTCATTCTGGCGATGCACGAGTTAACCGCGAACACATGCGCAGGCATCCCCGCCTCGATCTCGAACGCTTCCAAAGGGCAGTTCGCATCTCGCAACTTCAACCACGCACGTTGCGACTCTTTAACCTTCGCCGCGTATTCCGCGCCCAATGCCGGATCTGCTCGATAGTCAGACTCAAGTCGCGTCATTAGCTGCTTGTAGCTGAAATTCAACTGCGTATCGGCAGCCTTCTTCGCCGCCTCCGAGCAGGGCACCATTTCCAGGCTTGAGGTGACATGGCTGCAGTCATCCTGCGCATAGACAGATGAAAGCGGCAGCAGTGCGGCCAGCAGGGTTAAAACAAAACGGTTCACTGTGTTCATCCTTGAGTCATTCAGGTTTTGCGTTTGGTGAATCGGGTGATGCATTGCTTGGGTATGTTCATTTCCCAGTAGGTGCTGAGCAACGCTTTACGCTTTTTGTCGACGCGCAGGTTAACGAAGCCATCGCCGCAGTCCGGCTGCAACTCTTCGAACGTGCCGGTTTTGGCTTGGTAAATGAATACCCGGTAGTAGTGGTAAGTGCCCATGCCGTCATCGAGTTGCCAGATCGCGAAATCCTTGGCGCCGTCGAAATTGAAATCGTCGAACTGCATGTGGAGTTCATTCTCGGCTTCAAAATCGATTGTCCGCGACTCGCTTTGCGTTTCGCTTTTAACCGCGATGTTCAGCTTGGAGCCTTCGAGAACCAGCGTTGCTTCAACGCCTTGGGTTGGGCTGAACGTAGCGATTTCGGCTAGCGACGGGATCGTCCACAGCAGGCCCAGCAGTGATAACGCTAAAGTTTTGAAATGCATGTACTCGCCCTATTCCCATTTGCATCCGGACTCCGGAGAGGAGTCGATGCCGGTATTGATTCCGAAGCTGTACACCTTGCCGCTGGACTGCTTTGTGTAAGACATCGAGACGATCTGTGAGCCTTGAGTTATCAACTCATAAGTGCCCGTGACCTTCAAACGCTTTACTTCACTGCTTGTTCTTGTCCGGAGCCATAGCCAATTGACGCGCTCGCTCTATCGTCGCGCGGATCAAGCAGGAGTTCGACCATTCCCCAAACACCGATTTATACGATTTCGCCTCAGGCAGACACTCCGCATCGCGAAACTTCATCCAGGCTCTTTGGGTTTCTCTCAGCTCTTTCTGTGCTTTTTCGTCCAACCGCTCCATGCGCTCCCGGTAAACCAGGTTGAGCAGTGCATCCGTATCCGTCACGACCAGATCAAGCGTCCCACTCGGCAAAGTTGGCCACACAACGTCCGCCAATGCCTGCTTGGTTTCGTTGTTCCAATTGTAGAAACCGTTCTCTTCAACTTTCAGCCGGGCAGACCGCCCATAATGATTGGTCGGATCGCTCTCGCTGACTTCCGATTGGTAAACAATTTCCAGATAGATCGGGTCACTTGAGCGCTGAGGATCATTCAGAAGCGTTTGCCGAACAATGGCGCGTTGCTTTTTGCTCTCGGTTATTTCAATCGAAAAGCAAGGATCCGGGCCGGGACGGTCAGACGATTTCACCCTCGCCAGACAATCTTTACGAAGGGCCATGGATGGAGCATCCGGCCCCCATCCTACGTCTACAACCCTCACGAGCAGTCGTATTTCCGGATCTTTGGAAAAATCCGCCTGAAGCACCGTTGCGATCATCGTGCCTTCCGCATGGGCGAGGGACGATAGCAAGGACAGTAAAAAAACGACGCCGAATCTGAAAATCTTCATTCCCTGATTTCCTTGAAAAACTATAAAAGTCTGCAATTCATACGATCTGAATTTGACCCACTCAACCTCAGAATCAGATACAGGTGTCCTGCTGTAAGACCCTTCCATTTTCTGACGCAAACGCTTAAACAGAACTTACGATCCTCCGATCTTCTGCTAAACGGATGTCATGTTCGTCGGACATTTCCCGCAAGACGCCGAGCCATCCATGAACTATCCACCCCTCGCTTTCACCGCTAACCTTGATTTGTCACCGCAAAAAACGGTGACACGGACGTGCAAGTCCGGGTAAAAGACGACGCGCAACGTCATTGGTCGCTGATCAGGCATATCCCTGCTCGCGGTACCGACTGTATGGCGGCTGTGCGTGGGAGATCCTTCTGTCGAGAGCGATCTGCCGGGTCCGTCTGCCCGGTCTTGCACACCTGCGCACAGCTGCCACCTTAATTTGCGTGCAAGCGAACGGTGGTGGCTCCTCATATACAGACGGAGATACATCCATGTTCAAAGTGACGCCCAACCCGCCAGTCAACACTGGTGCCCCCGCCGAAGAATCCCTCGACACTGCGACGCTCGACAAAGAAGCCGCCGACCGCGCCTTCGCTAACTACTTCCCGCCTACCAACGACAAACAGTCCAAACGCCGTAAAGGCAGACTCTTCACCATCTCCAATGACATCGACTCGGAAGCCCTCCTGGCCAACGCCTCCGAAGACATGCTGTCCATCAGCGCCATCGCTGCCAAATTAGCGGACGACGTCGAAGGCTCAAACCGCTCGGTAGCGCTAGCCCTTAGCCGAATTGCCGATGGTGCGCAGATCATGGTGGAACGTGCTTTGGATGATCTGGAAGACCTGATTGCAGGAAAGGCCGCGAAAGCGTAAGGAGTGTGACCGGGACGGATTAGAAAACTAACCCGTCCCCTACTTTGCGCTGTCTTCTCACTTTCATTCGTTACTATCTCGATTCACCTTCATACAGCTTCGTTTCCGGATTAAAGCGCCAAATATGAGGGGTAGTTAACGGCTTACCATCTCTGTGCATAATTTGATCTTGCTTATCCCTGTTATAAGAGTAGATTTTAATATCTCTAAACAGACTATCTTTTGGATGAGTATCGAGAACCTTCACATCAGCAAAATACTCACCACCAACGTTTCTTAAAAAGCCACGACATTGAATTAGAAATTCATAAATAAAATCACCGCTCGACCCGGCACTTGAATATGAAAGAAAAATAAAATCTTTCACTCCGTCACCATTGATATCTTCACTAGTGACGACCTTTCCTTCCTCAATTGAAAATTTTTCATCTTCAATTCGAGAAAGCAAATCAAAATCACGTACACCTTCCGTCCACTGGGATAAAAAATATTTAGCACCATCTGCCGGAGCACATACATCTATAGGGGCAGCGTTGACCGTAGCCGCAAAAAATGCAAGCAACAAAAAAAATCTCATATCAATTCTCCATAATGAATGTGTGACGCCCAGTTCTAACGGCACCTTGAACTTGACCGGAACCATAAACTATGGCCCCAGTGATCGTATTATTCAAAGCTACTAAAGCATTAAATAATTTTGTTGTCAGTGCCGATTCATGTGCCGCCCCCCAGCTAGCAATCGGGAGTTGCCAATTCACCCCTCCCGACGTGTTTATCGTGTTTTGAAGGACATGGCGAAGCTGATTGTATTGTGGTACACCAACGATGTGTGAAGGTCGCCAAACATGCCAACGCAAAAGTATGGCCACTGCCTTCTCCGAGGTATAGATAGTCCCTATAGTACTATTGACGACCACACCGCCAACACTGAAGCTAATCGGGTCAGTCAGTATTTCCCTTAGTCTTAGTTTGGCCATAGACCACATTGCTGCTCTATAACCAGGAATTGTGCGCGCAGCCATACTCAATCGATAAAACCAATGCCACGTTTTCAAATAATGCGCCTCGTCTTTCGAGTCGCCTAATTCTGTAAACTCACTGTCGGAATGAGTTGCTTGCGAAACAGCGTAACTATCATTTGCGAGTTTGACCCAAGCCGCATAGGTCATTAGATCCTCGTTATACAAACCCGGACTATTCCATGCCTTCGTTGGATATAAACCAAAATTACCAAAAACCTTTTTAAAAATTTCAGGCTCACGATTATTCAGATAGGCCATAAATCCAGGAAGCTCACCTTTCCCATATGCATTTATATTTGGAATTGTTGAATATAGCCCCATAGTCCAATGGCAAGGCCCGCCAGAAATAAGAGCATTATCCCAAGCGTTTAGTACGTCAAATCGACCAAAACATTCTGCTTCCGCAACCACCCTTATCGTCCGATATGTTGAAAGGGCTGGACTATTTAGTTGCGCTGGGTTAGCGGGGGCACCGGTTATTTTCTCAACTGTCATTTCAGTCTGGGAGGACCAACTATGCGTTTTCCCCGCATTAGGTCCACCATAGGTTCCGGTCTGATAGTAACCAACTGCATGATATTCTGTTTGAGCACGACCATCAGGAAACGCAAAGTAACTACTGAAATCCCTGAATACAACTCTTGGGCCGCCCTCAGTAAAACTATCATGAGCCCAAATATTACAACCCTTTTGAGCCAACTCGGTCCTATTTCCAGCCGTTATCTTCCAAGCTTCAAAAACAACTGGACACCGATAGTCGTTATCGAGCCAGTGTTCTATCGCCACTCTGGTCTTTTCATTCACGACACCGCTTACAGGACCAACATACTTTGCAGAGTTAGCTATAGACTGAAGACTATCAACATAATAAGTTACAGGACCTACAGTTGACCCGCTAACAACCGGAGCTTTTCCAGCTTTGGCTACAACACCCGCCGAGCCGTCATAGTAAACATCCAAGTTATTTATCCGCACGGGGGAACCAGCCTGATCTAGCAGCAGCTGCCCCTTTTTTTCAGCTCTAACACATGCAACCTGTGCCATTGAAGCATATATCTGAAATTCTCGAACGGCCCACTCGGTCCTAGTATCAAACTCCCCAGTAGGTTTGCCTAGTACAGAGAACCCTAGACCAATCAAGTCCTCCTGAAGCTTTCTTACATGCTCTGGCACTGCTAAGGCCGCGCTATTCCCCGAAGCTGCACCAGCTGTTTCAGCATTAGTAATAGCAACTGGTGGGTTATCAACACCTCCCCAACGTGGAGGTGTGTTCTGCGCAGGTTTTCCGTCATGATCCTTTTTACGGAGATCAAAATTGCCGTAAATCATTGCTCATTCCCTTATGCAATATGCTGTTCTTCGAGACGCTTGATATCGCTGGAAGAAAGATAATCTTTGTCTGCCAACTCACAAGAACGGTGGAAACAACGAGTGGCATGCTTCGTTTTCGGGCCATTTTCACCGTCGATTTCCCCATCATAGAACCCAAGATTTTTAAGGCGGGACTGAAGCCCTTTCACGTCCGAGGCTTCCGACTGAGCTTTCAAGTCCAACTCCCATACCCATGGCTGAGATTCTGCGCCAAAAGGATAAAAAGTAAGCTTGCCCTTCTTCGCATCGGGCGGAACTGGCTGGTCAACAAACCCTTCACTAGAAGTTGTGCCTTTGTAGGTCACTCCATCCACTTCCAGCGTATAGGGCTGTCCAGCAATACCTTTTTTGTCATAGGGACGTTTCATCTGAATACGGAAGCTCTTTTTCTCCGATGCTGGCGGAGTAGATGCCGGCGCATTCAACAACGCCTGATCCATCAAACTCCCCGCCTTATCCTTATCCGCCGCCCCCGGCAGCACCGGCGGTTTAATCCCGATCCCGGTGCCGGAACCAGCCGAGCCACCGGCATTGATCTTGATCACCGGCCCAACCACCGTCACCCCACCGCCATCCAGCTTGATAAAGCTCCCACCCCCAAGAATGGTCAGCTCCGTCCCGGCCTCAATAACAATCTTGTCCCCAGCCTTGAGGTGTATCTCTTTCCCCACGCTGGTCAGCTGCGCCGTGCCCAGCTTCACATGCTGGTTCTGCCCAACCGTGAGGTGATCATCCAGCTTCGCTTCAATCTTGCGGTCGGAAATCGTCGTGCGGTGTTCTTCAGCCTTCAGCTCGGTGTAGGTGTTATTAACCACCGTGTCATGACGCTCATTCCCGACCCGAATCTTCTGATCGTGCTCAACGTTCTCATCCCAGTCGCGCTGCGCATGAATGTAGATCTGCTCCGCACCTTTCTTGTCTTCGATGCGCAGTTCGTTATACCCACCGCCACCCGGTGAGCTAAGCGTTTTGAACACGCTGCGAGTCTTGTTCGCCGGCAGTGCGTACGGCACCGGGTTTTCCTTGTGGTACAGGCAGCCGGTCACCAGCGGTTGGTCGGGGTCGCCTTCGAGGAAGGTGACGAGGACTTCCATGCCGATGCGCGGGATGCTGATGGCGCCGTAGCGGTCGCCGGCCCAGGAGCTGGAGACGCGCAGCCAGCAGCTGGTTTTGTCGTCGGCGAGGCCTTCGCGGTCCCAGTGGAACTGGACTTTGATGCGGCCGTATTGGTCGCAGTGGATTTCTTCGCCTTTAGGGCCGGTGACCATGGCGGTCTGGCTGCCGAGGACGCGCGGTTTCGGGTGTTCGAGCGCCGGGCGGTAGAACACGTCCCACGGGGTGGCGAGGAAGGTGTTGCGGTAGCCTTGGTGGAAGTCGTCCTTGTTGTCGGTGGTGTCGCTGGTCACGCCTTCTTCGAGGACTTGCGGCTGCTTGCCTTCGTGAAAGATTTCGGTGAGCAGCCACAGGTCGTTCCACTCGCTGCGCGGGTGGTCGGACATGGCCATGAAGTGGCCGCTGACCAGTTTGGTCTGGTCGCCGCGACCTTCGGCTTGACGGTAGTCGGCGCGATGGCGTTCGAGGGCGCGTTGGCTGAGGAACTTGCCACGGGCGCGGTCGATGAAACGGCCCGGGTAGTCGTAGTCTTCGAGGTCCGGTTCGGTGCTCTCGCCATCGGGCTTATAAGCCGCCTCCATTTGCAGGCGCGGTTTTTCGAAGTCGTAGTCGCGGCGTGTGGTGCGGCTGGTACGGGTTTCCAGGCGCAGTTTGAAGCCTTTGATCACCGGTTCTTCGGCGACCATGCCGCTGCCTTGTACGTACGCGGTCGGCTGGCCGAGGTCGGGGAACACGGTCTGGTCGTCACCGAACACCAGCAGGTGGCCTTTGTCGCTGTGCTGGAAGTGGTAGTGAATGCCTTCCTCTTCGCACAGGCGTTGGACGAAGTGCAGGTCGGTTTCGTCGTACTGCACGCAGTAGTCGCGATCCGGGCATGGCTGGCTGAGCTGGAAGCTGTAGGCGTTGCCCTTGATGCCGTGTTCTTCGAGGATCAGCGCGATGATTTTCGGCGCCGACATCTGCTGGTAGATGCGCTGGTTGGTGCGGTGATGCAGGTATTGCAACTGTGGCACCATCGACACTTTGTAGCGGGTCAGACGCTTGCCGGCGTCGCCTTGGGCGACGCGGTAGATCTGGCCGTGGATGCCCGAGCCTTGTGGATCGAACGCCAGAAACGCCTGCTTGTGCAGCAGTTGCTCAAGGTCCAGATCCGGGTTTTCGCTGACCAGTTCGAGGTCGAAGCGATACGGCTGGCTGATGCCTTCGGTGCCGGTGAACGACAGCACTTGCAGGTCGCCGACGTAGTCTTCGACCTTGAGGCTGAAGTGGGTTTCGTTAGCTGGGTTGAACATAAAGTGCTCCCTGTTCGAATGTCATCCGTTACGCCCGAAGTCGCAACCGTTGCAGCCAGGACGAAGTGGCGCCCAAGGCGTCACGCAATTGTTGGGCAGTGATGCTGCGTTCTGCCGGGTCGAAGCTCAGCGCGGTTCGCAGCGCTGGCCAGCCGTGTTTCGGTAAATTCGCCGGTGCTTGCAGTTCGCGCTCCAGGTGCTCGTCGCGGGCCTGGGTCGAGGGCAAGCGGCGGAACGGGTGTTTGCCGCCCGCCAGTTCGTAGATCACACAGGCTACGCCGTACACGTCCGCGCTGGCCGACAAGGGTTGGCCCTCAAGCAGTTCGGGGGCGGCGTAGCCCGGGGTCCAGGCGTTGAAGCGTTCCCGGCTCAGGTGCGGCAGGCCGGGCATCACGCCCTCCTCTGCCTGACCGAGGCCGAAGTCAAACAGGCGCAAGCCATCTTCGCTGAGCATGACGTTGCTCGGTTTCATGTCACCGTGCAACACGCCGCGACCGTGGGCGTAAGCCAGCGTGTCGAGCAGCGGCAGGACGATGTCGCGCAGTTCTTGCCACGGCAGGCCGAGGGGCCGCTCGCAGAGCAATTTGTCCAGGGTCAGGCCACGCATGTATTCCATGGTGATGAAGGCCCGCTGGCAATCGGTGTCGACTTCAAAGGTGTGTGCACGCACGACGTTGTCGTGGCGCAGGCGCCGGGTCAGGGCGAACTCGCTGTAGAGCAAGGCACTGGCGTCCGGCGATTCGGCAAATTCTTCGCTGAGGATTTTCAGCGCAATGTAAGGGTCGGGATCACCGAACTGTTCGTGCAGCAGATCCCGCGCCCGGTAAACGGCGCCCATGCCACCGGCCCCGAGCAGACGCTCGAGGTGGTAGCGACCGGCGAGTACATCCGGCAGTGCACCGATGCTGGCCTTGGTCGGCGCCAGCAAAGGCTCTGCCTTGTTTTCCTTGGCAAAGGCGAAGTAGGTCAGGTTGTTGGCCTGTTCTTCGCTCATCAGCAAGTCGTCGACTGAGGATTCGATTTCAGTCATTGGCGGATCACCACGGCTGTCAGGTTGTCGCGCGCGGCACCACGCAGGGCGCCGTCGAACAAACGTTCCAGCGCCACGTGCGGCGCGCTGAGGCTGAGGGCGTTGCCGAGGGCATCGCTGCTCAGGCCCTGATACAAACCATCGCTGCAGAGCAAAAACGCATCGCCCGGATAGACCTCGAGTTCGAGGACATCCAGGGTCAGTTGTTCGGCGGCGCCGACGGCTCGGGTCAAGGCCTGAGCCGCCGGGTGCGCCGCCGCTTGTTCGACGCTCATTTGTTGCTCGTCGATCAATTGCTGTTGCAGCGAATGGTCCTTGGACAGCTGATACAACCGCTGCCCGCGCCACATGTAGCAACGGCTGTCGCCGGCCCAGATGCAGGCCGCGCGATTACCTTCCACCAGCAGCGCGACGACGGTGCTGCCCATGATGCTGTCGTGGCGTCCGGCGGTGACCGTCAACTCCTGCCCCAAACGCCGGTTCAGCCAGTGCAGGCACTGGCGAATGGCTTTGAGGCGTTCGTCGAAGTCCTCGTGTTGCGGCAGTTCAGCCAGGCTGGCGACGATCAACTGGCTGGCGATGTCGCCGCCCTGATGACCGCCCATGCCGTCCGCGACCACCCACAGCCCCTGCTGTGGCGAGTCGAGGAAGGCATCTTCGTTGCGCGCCCGCACCTTGCCCGGGTCGGTCCGCGCCGCGCTGCGCCAGGCACTGGCCACCAGCATCAGAGCTGCACCGGCATACGGAAGGTGCGCAGTACGCCCATGTCGAACGGGTTCGGCGTGCGCTGGCTGGTCAGCAGGTAGTTGGCGCGCAGGCCACCCACGTCGGCTTTCAGCACCAGCACGTCGCGACCGCTCAGGTACTCGGTCTGCATCAGGTCGAACAGGCGGAACAGCGACCATGGGCCGGAGTTCTTCTCGATGCCGATCGGGCGACCGGCCATTTTGTCCATGACCAGACTGGTGCGACCGTCTTCAGCATCGGTCGGCCATTTGAACGACATTGGCAGGATCGGACCGTGGCGGTACTCCATGGTCTTGTCGCCGAACTTGAACTCGGAACGGCTGACCGCCGGGTCGAGGGTGTACGGCTCCAGTTTGAACTGCACGGTCGGCTCGGCCGGGTTGATCGAGAAGAAGCTCTGACGAATCGTCAGCGCGGCGGCCATCTGGTCCAGGTACATTTTCGACACCGGCAGGCTGTGACCATCGACACTGCGCATGCGGTAGTTGCCCGGATCGCCGCTGACGAACGGACGCATGTAGCTGTCGAAGAAGCGGTCGACGGTGCCTTGCGCGCGGAAGAACTCGCGGAAATCGCTGATCGCCACGTCGCTGGTGCTGCTGGCGCTGAACGGATAACGCTTGCTGATGGTTTTGCCATACACGCTGTACAGCTCGTTCTGATAACGGCCGTTCAGGTATTGGTAAGCATCGTTAAGCACCAGACGCCACGAGTCTTCGGCCAGCACGTTGAACCACACGCTCAGTGGGCGCGGCAGACGGCCGGAGGCATTGCGCAGGTTGGTCAGCGCATCACGCTGGCCGCTCATGCGGGTTTTCGCCATTTCGAACGCGGCTTGTTCCGGCGTGCTGGAACGGGCCAGGCCGGCCAGTTGCAGTTGCAGGTCGTTGAGCGCGTTCAGCGCTGGCGTCAGGTCCGCCGCCGGGCCGTTGTTGTCATCGAGCAAACGATGCAGCGGTTCGAAGCGGCGTTGCAGCGACTTCTTCGCGGTGTCCGGCAGGGTCTTCGCCACGTTCAGGGCCGAAGCCTTGTCTGCTGCGGCGGCGGCAAGTTTGCCAACCTTACCCAGTTTGCCTTTCTGCCCAGCCAGCGCATCAGCAGCGTCGCCAGCTTCTTCGACAGGGTCTGCAGCGGCCTGGAAGCGGGTGTTCTCACGCACTTCAGTGAGCAACGCCAGTACCGGCGAATTCGCCGAGGTCAGGCCCGCCAGTTGTTCGGCGCCTTCACCGGCGTCGCTGATCGGCGGCAGGGCAACCTGGCCAACCGCTTCGCTCCAATAGTTGGCGTAGTCGCGGAAGTACAGCTGCTCCAGCTCGACCATCAGACGACGCAAGTCCATGTCGCTGATGCCCGCACCTTCGCCCAGCACCCAGTTGTCACGCAGGATGTCGGTAACCAGCGCCGAACCCTGTACCGAGAAATACTGCTGATAACCGGTTTGCGTGTAGAAGCCCGGGATCACGTATTCGGTGCCGATAAACAGCGAGCCTTGTGGACCGAGGTGTTGGCTGAAACGGTAGTCCGGCAGGTTGCGCGCCTGCTCGCGGAGCATGCGGTAAACCACCGTGGCCAGCGATTCGCTGCGCAAGACCTGACGCGCCTGAGTGACCAACTGATCGTTCAGCGGGTAGATAAACGGCTGCTTCAGCAGACGTTCCAGATGCGCGCTTAAACCGTTCTGCACAGCGGTGTTGCCGGTGTAGCGCGTCGACCAGTCAGTGGCGACCCAGTCCTTGAGCCACGCGGCATCGCGACGATCCTTCATGTTCAACATCAGGTACGCGCGCAGGCTGTTGAGCAGGCGGTCGCGGTCCTTCATGTTGGCGCGGATCTGCCCTTCGAGCATCGTCGCTACCCGTGGCAGCAGTTGCTTTTCAAGCTCGCGCTCGTAAGCCTCTTTGACCACTGGATTGACGTCTTCGCCCTGATACAGACCGCCACGTTCGTGATACGAAACGTCGCCCTTCTTCGGGAACACCTGCGTCGCGGCGTAGCTGCTGTCGAGGGTTTTCAGTACGCCCATGGCGTCATCACGCGGCGACAATGCCGTGCGTTGTTGCGTCCAGTTCTGCGCCAGATTGCGCAGGTTTTCCAGGCGCTCGTAGTTGGCCGAGAAACCGCCCGCCCAGAGCATGCCGAACAGTGCCAGTGCCGCCAGTGCGCCGACGTACAACGCACGTTGGCCCCAATGAATACGGCTGCGTTCGCGCTTGTCCAGACCGGCCAGATCGGACTCAGGGAAAATCACCTGGCTGAACAAGTGATGGATAAACCGCGAACGGCCGCTGCGCAGGGTCGGCAGCACACCGGCGCTCATGCCGAGGCTGGCGCCGATGCCGGCGGTGGTCGCATCCATCTCTTGAGTCAAGTGCGGTGCGCTGGTCAGGTAGAAACCGCGCAGTTGCGTGGCTCGCTGATAACGGTTACCGGTGAACGCCATGTCGACGAACAGGCACAGGCGCTCGCCGATCAGCCCCAGTTGATGCGGGAAGTCGAGGATGCGGCCACGGCGCTGAGTGTCGCGCTCGGAGTGCATGCGCATGATCACTTGGCTGTTGAGGCGACGCAGCAGTTCTTCGAACTCGTTGCGCAGCACAGCGACGTCGGTGCCGACCTGATCCTTGCGGAAACTGGTGCCGAGCACTTGATCGCTTTCTTCGCGAGTCAGTTGATCGAAGAACTCGTCGAAGCCGAGCAGCTTGTCAGCCTTGCTCAGGACCAGATAGACCGGTACGTCGACGTGCAGTTTCTGATGCACGTCTTGCAGACGGCCACGAATCTGGCGCGCAAGGGTGTCGATGTCCTGCTCACTGCCACCGAGCAGGGTTTCCACCGGAATGGTCACCAGCACGCCGTTCAACGGACGTCCGCGACGGCGCTTGCGCAGCAGTTCCAGCAACGTTGTCCAGGCACCGCCGTCGACTTCCACATCCGGTTGCGTGGTGTAGCGCCCGGCGGTGTCGATCAGCACACCGTGGTCGGCGAAGTACCAGTCGCAATGACGGGTGCCGAGGGTGTCGCGGGTCAGCTTGCGGTCGATCTTGTTGATCGGGAATTCCAGACCGGAAAAGTCCAGCAGGCTGGTCTTGCCCGAGGCCTGCGGACCGATCAGCAGGTACCACGGCAAGTCACTGCGCCAGCGCTCGCTGCGGCCGCGATACAGGCTCGACGTCTTCAGGGTTTTCAGCGCGTCTTTGAAGCGCACCTTCAACTCCTTCTGCTCTTCGTCGATCAGCTCTTCGCGGCGGATACGATCCTGGCCGTCTTCGCTTTCTTCCTCGGCTTTCTTGCGGATACCCGCGCGCCAGCTGACGAAGACCATGGTCAGGCCCCAGATCAGGAACAGCACAGCGATGGTCAGCAAGCGCGAGGTCGCGCTCTCCCAGAACTTGTAATCATCAACCGCCAACAACGGGCCAACGAACCACACCAGCAGCGCCACGAACAGCACCAGCAGCAAGGTCCAGACCCAGGTCTGGCGCAGGAAGGCGCCGACTTTCTTGAAAAACTTTTTCATCACACGTCCCTGTTTACGGCTGCGACTGCGGTTGCACCGCGGCCGGATCAAGCGGCTGATAAGGTTGCAGAACGGTGTCGCGCTGCTCGCCCAAGACCCAGGCGAAGCCCGAATACATCACCACCAGGCAGACGAGAGTGAACAACACCACCATCCACGCCGGCACGATGCGCACCAGGTTGCGGCGCTGATCGTTCAAGCCTTCCCAGTGCGGCGACAACTCGCGCGGCACGTCGCCACGCAATTGACGGATCTGCCGGTACAAGGCGTCGCGGATGCCTTCGAGTTCGAGCATGCCGCGCGCTTGCACGCGGTACTTGCCTTCGAACCCGAGGGACAGGCACAGGTACATCAGCTCGAGCATCGGCAGATGCTTGACCGGGTTCTTCGACAGCCGATCGAGCAACTGGAAGAACTTCTCGCCACCAAAGGTCTCGTTGTGGAAGCTGCTCAGCAGGCTCATCTGCGACCACTCGCTTTCGTTGCCCCACGGTGTGGTCACAACGGCTTCGTCGACCACGGTGCAGAGCACGTAACGCGCGGCCATCACCTGGCTGCTTTCGGCGCCGTTGTGCAGGGCGCGTACTTCAAACAGTTTCAGGCCCGCAGTCAGTCGCTCGTTGAGTGCGTACAAGTCTTCGCGGGTTTCGCTGTGCTTGAGGCGCACCACTTCCGAAAGCAGCTCGGACGAGGCCGCCACCAGCGAATTGAGGCTGATGTTGAACGCTTCGGCCGGGCGCAGGCGCGCGGCGTAGATCATGCGTTCTTCCAGTTGCTCGAAACGCGGCGGCGCGGCGAAGTCGGTCAGCGGACTCGATGCCGGTCCGTGGCCCTGACGATCGAGCAGGACGGTTTTGTCGTCCTGGTTGTAATCCGTTTCCTTGATCATGTCGGTCAGTTCCTGATGGCCCAGAATTTCAGTTCAAGCTCGGCGAATTCGCCGGACACGTGGAACGCGAAACCGCCGGAGCGCTCGAGTTGTGCCAGGTCTTCGGAACTGAGTTCGAGGATGAAATAGGTTTTGTTCGAATGGAACGCGATCTGCCGCGGTGCCACCGGCAACGGTTTGACCTTGATCCCCGGCAAGTGCAGGTTGACCAGTTGGCGGATACGCTCCACCGGGCCGACCTTGAGGTGCGCCGGCAAGCGGTGGCGCAGTTCTTCGGAGTCGCAGTTGGCACTGGCTGCCAACACAAACGAGGCCGATCCGAGCAGTTTGTGGTCGTGCAACGGCGAGACGATGATGCCGTACTGACGCGCTTGCAGGATCAGTTCGATGGCGTGCTGTTCGAGCACCATCGACAGCACCTGACGAATCGCTTCCATCAGTTTGCGGAAGCTCCCGCCCTGATCGGCGTGGGAGTAGCGGCTGTCCAGACGCGGACGTTTGCTTTCGCCGGAGAAGGTCGCCAGATCGCCGAGCATGGTCAGCAGCGTGCGGTACAACTCTTCCGGGTGCACCTGCTCCAGGCCGAGGTAGTGGCGCAGCAGCAGTTCGGTACGGTTGATCAGTTGCAGCATCATGAAGTCGCCGACCTCCGCGCCGCCGACCTTGCCGTTGGAGCGAATCCGCTCGGCAATCGTGTCGCCACGGTGGTTGAGCATGCTGATGACTTCTTTCAGGCACGACAGCAGATAGCTGGAGGCGTGGGCCTGAATGTAGGTCGGCACGAAGTCCGGGTCGAGGCTGATCACGCCGTCCGGCGTGGTGTCGAGCACGTCGCAGATTTTCAGCTTCACGTAGGCCTGATCGCTCTGCTGCTCGCCGAGCAACAGTTTGAAGTCCGGGCGACCGCAGCTGACCTGGCTGGCGGAATCGTCGCCGGCGTTGGAGTCGGCCACTTCGGCGTCGTACGCGGTGTAACGCGCGAGCACGTCGGACTGCTCCGGACGGCGCGACTCGATGTGGTTACCGGTGACCAGCGGCAGTGCCAGGTAGATCGGCGTGTTGCCGGTGTTCGGCGGTACGTCGAGCGCCAGCGGCTCGGTGTTGCCACCGAGTTCGAACAGGCTGCCATCCGGCAGAATCCCCGAGGCTTCACTGATCACCAGTTTGCCCATGTTGAGAAACTGCAGGTCGATCTCCAGATTGAGGAAACCCCAAGTGTAGCCACCGAGCAACTGGGTGCGGGTTTTCATCTGGTGATCGTAATAACGATCGTTGTGCTGGAAGTGCTGCGGGCGCAGCAGCATGCCTTCCTGCCAAATGACTTTATGGGTATTCATGATCAGTCATCCGCCTTGGCGAGCACTTGATTGGTGTTACGGATGCCGGTCTGGTCCAGAGTCAGATCGACTTCAGTGACTTCCAGCGGAGTGATCTGAATGGTGTGGCGCCATTGGGTGTCCGGCAAGTCGCGGTAAGCGGCGAGAACGCCAACATAAAGGCTGCCCTCTTCCACTTTGAGCTTCATCTCCACGGTTTCACCCGGGCGCAGCTCGAGTTCTTCGCTGGCCACCAGATCCGGGTTGAGGGATTCCTTGGCGCGCTCGTAGAGGCTGAAGAAATCAGCGTTTTCGAAGGTCACCGGGTGCTTGAGTTCGAACAGGCGCACGACGATCGGCGACGGCCGACCGTTGAGGTCCGGGTTGAGCTGATCGCTGCCGGTCAGCTTCAGGTTGATCTTGGTCACTTTCGAGTACGGCGACAGCGACGAGCAACCGGCGAGCAGCACCAGCACGGTGAGCGCAGTCAGCGTCTTGAAAAAAGCGGTCGAGCGGCGAGACATGCGCATCATCCTTGGTGGTCGGTGTGGAGGGTGGAGATCAGGCGGATCTGTTCTTCGTAAGCCTGGGCAAAGTCTCGGGCCAGCAGACGCTCGCTCCAGTCATCGTCCTGACGCAGCGCCTGGTGATAACGGCCGAACGCTCTCCAGCGCCCGCCCGAGGTGGCGATCAACGGCTTGTTGTCGCGCTCGAAACGCAGGGTCAGTTGCTCTGGCGAGAAGTGCTCCAGCGTGCCACGCACAGCGGCGCGGCTAGCGGTCAGCAGGGCCACTTGATGCGCCTGCAAATCGCGGAACGCACGGGAAATCGCTTGCTCGGCCGGCAAATGGCCGGGCTTGCTTGGCTGCAACAGAATCTGCAGGGCTTCGCTCGGATCGACGGCGAATTTCAGCGGGTTCTTGTTGGTGCCTTGCACGGTGGTCTGGGCCAGACGCAGCTCGTTTTTCAGCTCCGAACGGGTGCGCAGGCTTTGCTGCAGACCGCCGATGCTTTGGCGCAACAAGCGCGCAGCGTTCAGCGCCAGGGCTTCGCGTTCGTCGTGGCTGAGGCCTTTGACGTCGACACCCAGCGCCGCACCGAAATGATCCCAGAAACCTTCGCTTTGACGCTCAACGGCTTTCGGTGCCGGAGCGGGCTCAGGTTCGACCGGGGCGGCAATCAGCTCCGGCACCATCAGGCTTTCCATGTCGATGCGCGCGTAGTCGGCGCGTTGACGGGAATCCTCAGGTTTGGTGTTCGGCGCCAGCAACTCGTCGATTTCCGAGTACACACGCTCTTGCTGCTCGAGAGCATTGAGCGGGTCGAGATCGAGGAACGCGTCGTCGGGAATGATGCTGCCAGCGGCGCGTGGACGGCCGACTTCACCGTCGAAGGTCGCCGGGTCGCGCACCAGTCGCGCGCGAATTTCGAAGTCACCCAGCACGTAGGTGCTGCCGTGCTCGATGCGCACCGGTTCGCCTTTGTGCAGACGCGCGCCGCTCTCGCCGTCCTGGACACCGTTGCTGCTGGTGTCGGTGAGGAAGAACGTCCCTTCGCGGTAGCTGACAATCGCGTGGTGATTGGACAGGTGACGCTTGCGGTCAGGGATGATCCAGTCGCAGTCCTCGCCCCGCCCGATCACGCCGCCGGCCTGTTTAAAGGTCTTCTGGCACAACTCGGTGGGCACGAACTGCTTGGTGTTCAGCATTTCGAAAACCAATTCCATGTTTGATGCTCCTTGCGGTCACTTGCCGCGATTGACCGCTTGCGGGTCACCCAACGGGCGATAGTCGTTGTCGTTGAATTTGTAATTGCCGCTACAGCCGCCCAGGCCGCATAGAACGACGAGGGTCAGCAGGACAGCTTGCCAGTGACGAACAGACATCAGAGGGTCTCCAGGGGTAGACAAAGCACAAAGCGCCGACCCTTGCGGGCGGCGCTGAAATTGGTTTTTGCGAGGATTTCGATGACTTTTTGCCTACCCATCGAAATCTCCCAGATTGATGTTCAGACGGCCGAGCCGATACAGCAGCGTGCGCCTCGGAAGGCCGAGCTCGCGGGCGGCGAGGGTCTGGTTGCCGTCGTTCTTGCGCAGGCAGTCGAGCAATAACGTGCGTTCGACCTGCTCCAGACGTTCGCGCAAATTCAGGTGGCTGTTGTCTTCCGGCATTGCCTCCATGCGCAGGGAGAAATGCTCGGCGAGCAACTCGCCACCCTCGCACAACAGCACCGCACGCTCGACCAAGGCCTTGAGTTCACGCACGTTGCCGGGGAAGTTGTAGCCGGACAGGTGTTCCAGCGCCGCGCTCGACCAGCGCACCGGATCGCGTTGCAAATACGTGCAGGTCTTCTCGGCGAAGTGCTGGGCCAGTTCGAGGATGTCGCCTTCACGCTGACGCAGCGCCGGCAGCTCGATCGGGAATTGCGCGAGGCGGTAGTACAAGTCCTCGCGGAATTTGCCTTCGCTGACCAGCGTCGACAGATCGCGGTGCGTTGCGGCGATGATGCGTACATCGATTTTGTGCGTGTCGTTGGAGCCCAGCGGACGGATCTCACCTTCCTGCAACACGCGCAAGATCTTCGCTTGCAACGACAGCGGCATGTCGCCGATCTCGTCGAGCAGCAGCGTGCCGCCATTGGCCGCATCGAACAGACCAGCGCGGTCGCGGTCGGCACCAGTGAAGGCGCCTTTGCGATAGCCGAACAACTCGCTTTCCAGCAGATTTTCCGGAACCGCCGCGCAGTTCTGCACGATAAACGCCTGGGAACGGCGCGGGCCGCAATCGTGAATCGCCCGCGCAACGACTTCCTTGCCGGTGCCGGTTTCGCCGCGCAACAACACGGTGTACGGACTGTGCAGGACTTTGCTGATCAGCGAATGGGTCTGGCGCATCGCCGCGCTTTTGCCGATCAAGCCATAGCCACTGATGCTCGGCACGCTGCGCGCTACCGTTGCCGATTCCGCCAGTGGCTGGCGCAGACGTTGCAGCAAATGCAACTGGCCAAGCACGAACGAGCCGAGCTGGCCGAGGGAATCGGCGAAGCCTTGCAGGTGGGTACGACGACGGCTGGCGCACAACAGCAAACCTTCAACAGCTTTGTGCTGATTGACCAGTGGCACGCACAACAGCGACTGCCACGGCGAGGTCGCCGCTGGCAGGAAACTGGTTTCGTGCAGGCTGCCGCTCAAGTCGTCGAGGCACACCACGCGGTTCTGGCACAGGGCGAATTGCAGCAGTTGCTCACCGTTGTAATCCGCCGGCAGGCTCGCCGCTTCACGCGGTTGCAAGGCGCCGTCGAGGCATTCGGCGTTCATCCCCAGGCACGTGTGGGTGGCGTCGAGCAGATACAGCTGCGTCAATTCGCAACCGCTCAGCTCGGCCAACCCGCGCACGAAGTCACCCAGCAACGCAGCACCGTCCGCCGCCCGCGACAGACTGGCGAACTGCGCCAGCAACGCTTCGGCATAGACCAGTGGCTGCGGCACCTGAGTGAACATCACACCCACCTCAGGCGAACTCGCACGTCACGCTGGCTTCACCGTCGAGCGTGGCATGCACACGCTTGAGGCTTTCGCCGGTAGCCATGGCGTCGAGCAAACGATCCGCCACCAGCGGCAGCACGTGCTGATCGAGCAGATGATCGATCAGGCGCGCACCGCTGTCGCTTTGCGTGCAGCGCTCGGACAGGTGATCGACGAGGTTCTGGCACCAGCTGAAATCCAGCTGGCGACGGTTGAGACGCTCGCCGAGACGACCGAGTTTGATCTCGATCAGCTCGCGCAGCACCGGGCCGCCGACCGGGTAGTACGGCACCACTTTCATCCGCGCCAGCAGCGCCGGTTTGAAGTGTTTGCTCAGCACTGGGCGAATGGTTTCTTCGAGCACTTCGGCCGTCGGGCGTGCGCCGTTTTCGCAAAGGTCGCTGATGCGGTCGCTGCCGAGGTTCGAGGTCATCAGGATCAACGTGTTGCGGAAGTCGATCTCGCGACCTTCGCCGTCGTTGGCCACGCCCTTGTCGAAGATTTGATAGAACAGGTTGAGCACGTCCGGATCAGCCTTCTCGACTTCATCGAGCAGCACCACCGAGTACGGCTTCTGGCGTACGGCTTCGGTGAGCATGCCGCCCTCGCCGTAACCGACGTAGCCCGGTGGCGCGCCGATCAGACGGGAGACGGTGTGCTTCTCCTGGAACTCGGACATGTTGATGGTGGTGATGAAACGATCACCGCCGTACAGCAAATCAGCGAGGGCCAGTGCGGTTTCGGTTTTACCGACGCCGCTCGGGCCGACCAGCAGGAACACGCCGACCGGCGCGTCAGGTTTGTTCAGGCCGGCAGCGGTGGCACGCATCGAGCGATCCAGTGCGTGCACGGCTTGTTCCTGACCACGGATGCGCGTGCGCAGGTCGGTGGCGAAACTGGCGACTTTGGCGTTGTGCTCGCGGGCCAGTTGCGCCAATGGCACGCCGGTCCAGGCGCTGATCACTTCGGCAACCAGACGCGGGCACACTTCGAAGCTGACCAGACGCTCCTTGACCTGTGCGGCGGTCAGGGCGCTGTGGGTTTCGTTGAGTTGGGCTTCCAGCGCTTCGACGCTTTGGCCTTCTTCGACTTCGGCAGCGACGGTTTCGATCACGGCGCCTTCGGCGTCTTCTTCGACGGTGACGGTCGGCTCGACAGCGGCGGCTTCACGAGCCTTGGCCAGTTGCTGACGCAACTCCAACAGGCGCTCGGCCAGTTGCTTCTGTTCAGTCCACAGGGTTTCCAGCGCGACCATTTCGTCTTCGGCTTCGTCCAGACGCGCTTCCAGTGCATCCAGCGCTTCGTGGTCGATCAGCAGACCGGCTTCGGCATCGCGGCGCAGGGCCTGACGCTGACGGCCACCTTCAGCCAGTTCGCCACGCAGGCGCTCAAGGCTTTCCGGGGCAGCGGCGAGGCTGATGCGTACGCGGGCGCAAGCTGTGTCGAGGACGTCGACGGCTTTGTCCGGCAGTTGCCGACCGGCCAGATAACGTGCGGACAGTTCAGCCGCCGAGACCACCGCGTCATCACGCAGATAGATGCCGTGGCTCTTCTCGTAAACCTGCGCCAGACCACGGAGGATGGTCACCGCTTCGCTGACGGTCGGTTCGTGCAGTTGCACCGGTTGGAAACGACGGGCCAGCGCCGGGTCTTTCTCGAAGTATTTCTTGTACTCGGCCCAAGTGGTGGCGGCGATGGTGCGCAATTCGCCACGGGCGAGTGCCGGTTTCAGCAGGTTGGCCGCGTCGGAACCGCCAGCGTTGCCGCCGGCGCCGATCAGGGTGTGAGCTTCGTCGATGAACAGAATGATCGGTTTCGGCGAAGCTTTGACTTCGTCGATCACGCCTTTGAGACGACGTTCGAATTCACCTTTAACGCTGGCGCCGGCCTGCAACAGGCCCATGTCCAGCGACAGCAGTTCAACGCCTTTGAGCACTTGCGGCACTTCACCGGCGGCGATGCGCGACGCTAGGCCTTCGACGATGGCGGTCTTGCCGACACCGGCCTCACCGACGACGATCGGGTTGTTCTTGCGACGACGGGCGAGGATGTCGACCATCTGGCGGATCGCGCCGTCACGGCACAGCACCGGGTCGAGTTTGCCGTCGCGGGCCTGTTGGGTCAGGTTGTGGGTGAAGCGCTGCAACAGCGATTCGCCCTGCGCGGCCGGTTTGCCATTGGCTGCCGGTTGCTCCTGTTGCGACAGGGCAAATTCCTTCAGGCGATCGATGTTCAGCTTGGCGAGCAGCGGCTGATAACGGCTGCCGGCGTAGCGCATCGGGTTGCGCAGCAGCGCAAGGATCAGCGCGGCGTCTTCGACCTGGGTCTGGCCCAGTTCGAGGTTGGCCACCAGCAGCGCATCTTGCAGCCACTGCACCAGTTCCGGGGCGAACACCGGGTTGCGCGAAGCGCTGTGTTCGACGCGCGATTGCAGCGCGGCGCTGAGTTCACCGGCGTCGACGTCTGCATCCTGCAGTGCGCGCGACAGCAAGCCGTTCGGACGCTCGAGCAGGCCGAGCATCAAATCTTCGACGAGGATCTTGCTACCGCCACGGGCCACGCAACGCTCGGCGGAACGTTCCAGATCACGACGGGTTTCGGCGTCCAGCGCCTGGATGAGTTGTTGCAGGTCTACGTTGATCATGGCTCACGTCCTTAATGAATTTTGCTGCCCAGGGTCACCACGCCGTCCGCTTTTTCGCGGCCCAGCCAACTGGTCCAACCGAGGCGACAGGCGTTCTGCTCACCGATGCGCAGTTCGCGGATTTCTTCCTGGCGCAACACCAGGCGGATGTCGTAATCGAGCGGGTCACGCAAAGTGAACCGCACCAGCGCGCAGAGCGGCTGGTAACCGAAACCGATCGGCAGGAATTCATGGAATCGCTGCCAGTCGAGTTCGGTGATGTGAATGCGGAATTTGCCGCTGCGGTCGCGCACGTGTTCGCCGAGCACGAGGTCTTCGCCGAGCAGGCTGTTGGCGCGGCCCAAACGATTGCGCTGCTCTTCGAGAATTTCTACGCGGCGCTCGATGCACTGCTCGATGACCAGGTCTTCGTGCTTGAAGTAGTAACGCAGCACGGCTTCGATCAACGCCGCCGAGTGCGCCCGCAAGCTGAGCAGACCGAGGTACGGCAGCAGGCGTTTCCAGTTGAGTTCCTTGGCCTTGCGGATCTCGTCGCCGCCCAGACCGATCAGGGCGAACAACTGCGACGAGAACGGGTCGATCGCGCCGCTCTGGAAGCTCGCGCGATAGCGGTACTTGCGCCAGATCGGCAGCATCAGCCGTTGCAGGCGATGGTGGAACAGGTCGAGGAAGTTGCGTGTCGGGTTGCCGTCTTCGCTGTCGCCCAGGGCTTGTTCGCCATAGAACGCCGGCAATGGCGAACCGGAGCCGACCAGGCCGATCAGGTTGAAACGCATGCGCGCGCGCATCTGCCCGTGCTCTTCGAAAAACTCCACGCGATCGACGTCGCTGCGCGGAAAGCCCAGGCTCGGGTTGGCCTGGAACTCCACGTGGTCGTACAGATCGTCTTCGCTCAGGTGCGGGTGTGCCTCGCGCAGCCGGTCGATCACCAGCAGCACGGCCTGAAACAGCGAGTACTCGCGTATTACCTTGGTCAGCCCGCTTAAAGCAGGGGCTGCAGGCCCATACGTGGTGTCCATTGGTACACCTCTCCCTGTGTGCTTTTTACGCGCAGCTCATGGAATGAATTGAGACTGGCGTAAAGCGCGAAAAACTCGTTAAGAACCGAAGCGAAAACGAACAGGTCGCCTTCGCCGATGTACCCTTCCGGGTCGATGGTCAGTTCGGTGCGCAAACCGCGCACCGGCAACCCACGGTGCAAGCGGTCGACGTGGTGATGCTTGATGTGCTTGAGGCCGCCGAGCAGGCGTTTGCTGACCTTCTCCGCGTGCTGGTCGTAGTAGCGCGGCAGGTCGTAGGTTTCGAGAATCACCTTCAACGCATTGACGTCGGCCAGCGACAGATAGTTAAGCGACATGTTGCTGATCAGCTTCCACAGGAAGTCACGGTTCAGCGGTGGCGCGAAACTGGAAGTCGCCGGGGTGATGTTGCGGAAACTCAAGAACTCGGGCGTCTCTTCGCAGGCCATGCAGATGTCGCCAAGCTTGAGCTTGCGCGGCAGGTTCTGGTTGGTGCAGATCAGCTCGATCGACAGGGTTTCGTGGGCTTCGGTGTGGCGGATGCCGAAGCTCAGGTAGGTGTCGAGGCCGTCGTGCAGCAAGGACGAACGCTGGCGAATGCTGTAGTGCGGACGGCTGTTGGGCACGTCGAAACTCGGGTCATGCTCAAAGGATTCGAACGGCACGTATTCCTGATAACCAAGGCCACCGGGCTTCCAGCCGGTCACGGTTTCCACCGAAAACACACCGCAGTTTTCCAGATCGTATTCCGCTGGCAGCAGCAGGTATTCGTCCTGCTTGCCGTCGAGGCGGATCGGCAATGCATCGTGGGCGAACAGGTTGGCAATCGGCGTGCAGAACAGCTTCACGTTATCCAGCGTCGGCCGCATGCGCATGATGCCGCTCTTGCGAATATCGAAGCGCAATTCGAGGCCACGCATCTGCTTGAGGGTGTCTTCCGGCAGCGCGTTGATGATGTCCAGACCGTTGACGTCGACGAACAGGAATTTGTCCTGGAAGGCGAAGTATTCCTGCAGGTAGCGATAGCCGCGGAAGGTGTTTAGCGGATACGGGATCAACGCTTCTTCTTCGGCAAAGCCCACCGGTTTGACCCGATCACCGGGAATCTTGAACGCCATCGGCTTGCCGCTGACGCCATCGATCGGCTTGCCAGCGCCGTCGAGCGGGATCAGCTCGATACCTTCAAGGTTGCGCAGCAAGCTCAGATAAAGCATCTGGCTGATGTAGCGCTCGCCGGCAAAGTGCAGACGCAGTTTGCTCAGCTCCAGCTCACCAAGGTGGCCGTCGGCGCTCATTTCCAGACGCAGGCTGAGCAGCGAGCCGTCGCCCTTCACCGAGTAATTCAACGCGGCCAGATCCAGCGGCAGCACGTCAGTCGGGTAGCAAGTACGGAAGCGGCAACGCACGTCTTCGATCGGCTTGCTTTCGATCGGCGTATCGCGCTCGACGCGCAATGCCGGCCCGGAACGCTTGAGCGGATCGAACTGCAAAATGCTGAACGCCGGCAGCGGACGCATGTAGTTCGGCCACAGCAATTGCATCAACGAATGGCTGAGCTCCGGCAGCTCGTCATCGAGCTTCTGGCGCAGCCGCCCGGTCAGAAACGCAAAGCCTTCGAGCAACCGCTCCACATCCGGATCCCGCCCGGCCTGGCCCAGATACGGCGCCAACGCCGGACTACGCTCGGCGAAACGGCGACCGAGTTGGCGCAGTGCGGTGAGTTCGCTTTGGTAGTAGTGGTTAAACGACACGGGTTACCTGCCTGGTAGTGAAACGCATCAAAAAAATATCCTGTAGAGCGCGACCGTCACGCCGGCACAGACATAACCGCCAATTAGCAGGAACGGCACAATCGAGATCCAGCCGTACGCCATGTAGGCATCACTGAGCTGACCGACGACCAGACTGAGCAGGCCATACAGCATCCATGGCACGGCGTAGAACGGGATGAACTTCACCGGCGCCCACCAAACCATCCGCAGTGCCTGTTGCTCGTTGCGGCTCTGCGCCGATCGGGACATCCATAGCGAAAAACCCAAAAGCCCGGGAATTCCCCACCACAACAGGTACTGCCAATAAATCCCGGACGACTCGGGTGTTGAATACTCGCCACTCCACAGGTCATAGGAACTGATCGCCAACACCGCCAGCAATGGCCACCACAAGGCCGCCATGAAGAAGCTCAGTTGCGCACGACTAAGCATGAGCAGGGCTCGCAGGCGACGTCTGCCGCATCAGCGCAAGTCTTTCCCAACGCAGTTCAATCACCTGCGTGAGCAGAATCGCCAACAACGTGACTCCGCCTTGGGCCACGGTGTAGAACAGCGCACGTAGCGGGTTGTCCGGCACCATCATGAACAGAATCCAGGCAACCATCAGTGCGAGCAAACCGAGCTTCGCCCACAGGTTCGGGATGATCGCGGCCAGCGCGTTTATGCCAAAAAATATGTAGATGAACATGTAGTGAGCGATGCCAATCGCCACGCCACGGGTGGTGAATCCGCCGTTGAAGGCCTTATAGGCCACAACCACTGCGTTATTCAGAAACACGTAGGCCACGCATCCCGCCGCGTGAATCGCCAGACAGAGTGCAAGACGCGCGTAGATATTCATCGCTGCGCCACTCCCTGTTTTTTCGGCGTGATCGCCATCGCCGAATACACATAGAGTTCGACGCCGTCGTAGCCGCCGATGGCGGTAGCGCTCAACGGATAGCTGTCCCGTGTGCCGTATCGAACCCAGCCCTCAGTCCACATTCCGCCACTCTCGTGGCGAATCTCGACGTAATAGTCCGGCGCCTCGTTCCTGGTCACTTCAACGAATACCCCGCCATCCTCGGCGCCAACCCACAACGCGTTGGGATGAGCGAACAGCTTTGGTTTGGTCGAGCTTTCCATTCGCAACACCAGCGCGAAGCCGACCAGAATCGTCAGCAAACCGACCGAGCAGAGGAAAGCGGCCAGGCATTGCCACGCTCTTGATTTCATTGAGCCGTTCCCGCTAAAAAACTTCATGGGCAGAAAGAACCATCAGTAATGACCCATGAACGAACAGCTTTTTCTTCAGTTCTTTCGGTGCTTGCGACAGCCTTTTGCAATGTCTGCGCGTCGATAGTTTTGGTCGCCGTCGGGCTCTTGATCGACAGGCTGTACAGGTCGCTGATCTGACCGGCTACGTCCTCGCCGAACGATCTGTAGTTGGCGATAGTTCTGCGCTGATTTGGACTCAACACCAAGCGGCGGGCTTTATCGTCATAGTTGGAGTCATGCACCACGGACAATTCCAGAGGCACGCCACAGGTGTTCAGCAGGAAAACATTATTGCTGTAGACCTGCTGAGCGGCGTAGGTAGTCACTGGGATGAAAAACGTGAAAAACACTGCCCACCCCGACATCGAAATCATCCTTAACTGTTTCATGAGCAGATCGATGCCTCGCTGATCATTTCTTCGTACCTTGTTTCGCACTGCACCATGTTTTGAAATTCAGGCGATCAAACCCCTGACAAACATTTGCTTTGGAAATAAAAATGTAAGGCGCAGCCGCGTCATAAGAAAAATAATAATAATTTTCCCCATCCTGACCGTAGATCCAATAGGAAGACGACCCTTGATTTATCTCATAAGGTTCAAAGGCGAGGATTGAAGATTCCGCAGGAATAAAATTAACGCCGTCCATTAACAGCATTAGCGAATTGGAGAAAATATTTGTCCACACGACAACCCCCACAGCCAGAATGCCGGCAGCAAGCGCAAGAGTGGTAGACGTCGAGAGTTTATCTTTCATAAAAATACAACCACGCCGTACCTGCTTTCGCTGCGTCTAACAACGTCATTGCATCGGTTGAATACTTTTCGGCAAGCGGCCCCGAACCGTTGTAGGAAGCAATCACCTTTTTCAGCTGGTCGGCGGTCAGCGCTCCGGAGTGACAGCGAGTCCCGGTAGCCCGGTCAACCAGTTCACGTAGATGGCCGGCGCAATAGTAGAGGTCTGCCTTCCAATCATCACCCGGGATTCGCGTGTCCTGGTTCCAGCCAAAAATCCGGTACTGAACGTCTTCGGGCAAAGGTTTCTTGCAGTAATAGTTCTCTGTGTATTGAACGGACTTCTGCAATGTTGCCCTACTCATATTGGCAAAGCCGCTGGAGCCACCGGCCAACTTATCCGGGACGGCATCGAAAGCCAAGTTGTCAACAATTGCCAGCAGAGTGGTCAGCGACCGCTCGCCGAATTGCATGGTTTGAAGAAATTTACTGCCCTTAGGTCCATTCTCCTGCTGCAGAATAACCGCCAGCAAAATATGCGGGACGCCATAATATTCAGCCGCCTGCTTTATCCAGACACGAATTTCTGTATCAGAGAAACTTGCCTTGAGCATTTCTTTGGTTTTTGGCACGTACCACATAATTTGCAACGGAGAAGGCAGCTCGCCGGTATAGCTCGGGATGCTGTCGTAGCCAGCCAGCGTTGTGACTTCTTTTCCGTTACAGCGGCAAACCTGCAACTCTACCGGCGCAACCTCAGAGGTTTTTGTGCTCGCGGCCGCGCCAGCTGGCACATATTCCTGCCCGTCCTTATTGATTTTTTCAGCCTCGGCCATGAATGAGTACTCCCTCAGCTCTCAATAAAAACTTCGATTTTTTCGGAAGCTGTGTGGGCCTTCACGCGATGAGTCAGGCCCAACTCATTGGTGATTCCACTTTCGAGAGAACCATCCGCTCGACGGAGTAGGTATTTAGTATCCGCAAGCGGATTGCCCAGACCGTTTTTCAGCTGGAACTGAGCATCGAAGCCCGGAATGATCAAAGGCACTGGCGGCACAAACGCCACAGGCGAATGCGAATTCCCGATGATCACCGTCCCGGAACCTGCCGTAACCTTGTTGCCGTGAGATCCAACGGAGCCGACCGTGGCGGCCGGTTTGCCATTGATCAAAACCGTGGTCGCCAGATCGCCGACCATCGCACCACCACACGCCGAGGCATCGCCTTGGCGGGCGGCCGCGAGGCCGTCGAAGAACACGTCGCAGGAACCGGCGGCGATCGGGTTGGTACCGTGGCCTGGGAGTGGGCAAGCGGTGGGGTCGGATACGCGTGCTGCTGGTTTGCCAGACATCGGGGATCTCCTTAGGTGACCTTGACTTGACCGCTGCCATCCAGGCGCGCGGAAAAACTGACCTGACGCTTGAACCCTTCAACTTCCAGCAGGCCTTCGATGCTGAAGGCGAGGCGAAGCTGATCGTGGTCACGCGGCAGGGAAATGACACGCACATTGCTCAGGCGCGGCTCGTAGGCTTCGATGAAGTTTTCGATGGCCAGACGGGCCTGACTCAGGGAGTCGTGCAGGCTCAGACGCATGTCATTGAGATCGGGCAACCCGTAGTCGGCCAGCGTTTGCACGCTGCCGGCCCGGGTGCTGAGCATTTTGGCCAGATGGGCAGCCACTGACGCCATGGCACAAGCCTCAAGGCTGTTGCCCTTGCGTAGTTGCGCGTCGCCGTTGAGGCGTTCGAACAGGCTGCCGTATCCGTCCATGAGTCGCTCTTACTCTTTGTCCAGCTTGCCAACCAGCGACAGGGTGAAATCGGCACCCATGTACTTGAAGTGCGGACGCACGTTCAAGCTCACGCGGTACCAGCCCGGCTCGCCTTCAACGTCGCTGACGATCACTTGCGCAGCGCGCAGCGGACGACGGCCACGCACTTCGGCGCTCGGGTTTTCCTGGTCGGCGACGTACTGACGGATCCACTTGTTCAGTTCCAGCTCGAGGTCGGTACGTTCTTTCCACGAACCGAGTTGCTCGCGCTGCAGCACTTTCAAGTAGTGAGCCAGGCGGTTGACGATCATCATGTACGGCAGTTGGGTGCCGAGCTTGTAGTTCAGCTCTGCGGCCTTGCCTTCTGCGCTGATGCCGAAGAACTTCGGCTTCTGCACCGAACTGGCGGAGAAGAACGCCGCGTTGTCGGAGCCTTTACGCATGGTCAGGGAGATGAAGCCTTCCTCGGCCAGTTCGTATTCACGACGGTCGGAAACCAGAACCTCAGTAGGGATCTTGGTTTCGATTTCGCCCATGCTTTCGAAATGGTGCAACGGCAGATCTTCAACCGCGCCACCGCTCTGCGGGCCGATAATGTTCGGGCACCAGCGGAATTTGGCGAAGCTGTCGGTCAGCTTGGTGCCGAACGCGTAAGCAGTGTTGCCCCACAGGTAGTGCTCGTGGCTGTTGGCAACGGTTTCCTTGTACACGAACGATTTCACCGGGTTTTCTTCCGGATCGTACGGGTTACGCAGCAGGAAACGCGGCACGGTCAGGCCAACATAACGGGAGTCTTCCGAAGTACGGAAGCTCTGCCATTTGGCGAATTGCGGGCCTTCGAAGTGGTCTTTCAGATCTTTCAGATCCGGCAGGCCGGTGAAGCTTTCCAGACCGAAGAATTTCGGGCCGGCCGCAGCGATGAACGGCGCGTGCGACATGCACGAAACGCTGGCCACGTACTGCATCAGCTTGACGTCTGGCGAGCTCGGCGACATGTAGTAGTTAGCGATGATCGCGCCCACAGGCTGACCACCGAACTGGCCGTATTCAGCGGTGTAGATGTGCTTGTACAGGCCCGACTGCATGACTTCCGGCGAATCTTCGAAATCGTCCAGCAGGTCTTCTTTGGAGACGTTGAGGATTTCGATCTTGATGTTTTCGCGGAAGTTGGTGCGGTCGACCAGCAACTGCAGACCACGCCACGACGATTCCAGCGCCTGGAAGTCCGGGTGGTGCAGGATTTCGTCCATCTGACGGCTGAGCTTGGCATCGATCTCGGCGATCATGCGGTCAACCATGGCCTTCTTGACCGGCTCACCGTTGTTCTGCGGCTTGAGCAGTTCTTCGATGAACGCCGACACACCGCGCTTGGCGATGTCGTAGGCTTCGTCGTCCGGAGTCAGACGGGTTTCGGCGATGATGCTGTCGAGAATGCTGTACTCGCCGTTGCCGGCGCTCTTCTCTTGTGCTGCGCTAGTGCTCATTGTGTTGGCTTCCTTGGCTGGAGTCTCAGGCGTCCGGGGCTGCGGCGTTCAGGCCCAGCTCACCGAGTACGCGACCGCGGGATTCGTCGTCGGCGAGCACGCCTTCGATCGCTTTACGGAACGCAGGTGCGTTACCCAGCGGGCCTTTGAGGGCCACCAGCGCATCGCGCAGTTCCATCAGTTTTTTCAGCTCAGGCACTTGCTCGACCAGGCTGGCCGGGTTGAAGTCCTTCATCGAATTGACGCGCAGTTGCACAGCCAGCTCGTCGGCCTCGCCATCTTCCTGCAGACGGTTCGGCACGCTCAGCGTCAGACCCAGTTCTTGCTTGGCCAACACTTCGTCGAAGGTCATCTTGTCGATGCTGATCGGCTTGCGATCTTCGATTTTGCGATCGTCCTTGCGGTGGGTGTAGTCACCGATTGCCAGCAGCTTCAGCGGCAGTTCAATCTCTTCCTGAGCACCGCCGGTGGCGGGTTTGAAGGTGACGTTGATGCGTTCCTTGGGGGCTACCGAGCCTTCTTTGGCCATGGCTTTTCTCCTTGCGGTTGTGGCCCTGGGGCCTATTCGAGTACCACTTCGAGGTCGAGGTGGCACAGCCTGCGATAAATCTCTTCCTTGCGTTCACGTACGGCATGGTTCTGCGGCAACAACTCGCAGCAGCTATGCAGTAGATGCAGCACTTCCAATGCAAGATCGGGCTCCCAGGCGTGCAGGCCTGAGTCCTGTAATGTCTGATCGAGGGTTTCCAGCTGGTTCTTGGCCAGTTCGTATTTCTTGGCCATGAAGCACAGGCGCGCGAGGGCGAACTGCCAGAAGAAGCGCTCGCGGCCACCGTGGGCCGATTGCAAACCCTGCTTGAGCGTCTGCACGGCAGGCTTCAGGCCTTCCTTGCGCAGCAGCGGCAGGACTTCTTCGAGGGCTTTTTCCCAGGCTGGCTGGGTTTCGACGTTTTCGCTTTCGACCTTGCGCGGCGCACTGGCGCTTTGCAGGTGCGGCATGACGTTGGCGGCGATCCACGCCCGGGTGGACGGATCGGCAAACGGCGCACCGTCATGGAAACGCAACTCGACAATCCCGGGCAGCCGTTGAACCAAAAGCGCGAAGTGGATTTCCACTTCGCGCATTGCCAACTCGGCGTTGAGGTTCTGGAGACATTCCCAGACCATCCTCTGGCCATCGAACCAGAACGGCGCCTTCGCCAGGCTCGCCTCCAGTTCCACCAGCAGGTCAGCGTATTTGCCCTGATCGAAACGGTCCTGATAGAGCTTGAGTTTTTCCAGCGGCAGACCGCGCAACACGGTGATCTGCTCGGCGTTGCGCTCCGGCACGGCGTCGATGGTCATCCACAGCAGTGTGCGATTGAGGCGCAGGGCGCGCAGGTCGGTGGCTTTCTGCTTGAGCCACCAGGCGCACAACGGACGGGCGCTTTCCTGTTGGGCGCGCAGGGCTTTGTGTGCATCACGTTCGTTGTCGATCGGTGCGCCGGGGGTGAGCAACTGGCTCGCGGCCTGCTTGACCTGCGCCACCGCCGCGCCCACAACGCCGGGGGCCGGTTGGTTGTCGGCCGCGCGCTGGATCATGGTTTTCAGGCGACGGGAGATCGGCAGCAACAGCGGCGAGTCATCGCCCAGATGCTCAGCACACGCCGCTTCAAGGCCGGACAGGTGCTCGGAGAGCTGCCGGAACATCGGCAACTGCTCTTTGATCGCAATGTTTTCGGTAATGACCTGCTCGAGGCGCGGCACCAGCCAGCCGATGGCGGCGGCACGGGTACGGGGTTTGAGCGGGTGAACGTCGGCCCAGTTGTTTTCCGACAGATGGTGCAGCAGACCGAGGCCGGCCAGCAGACCGGGGAAGGATTCGCGCTGGTACAGCGACCAGGTCAGCCAGGCGCCGACACGCAAATCCTTGGATTGGGTACGGAGCAGATTTTCGCTGTTTTCGCGTATTTTCAGCCAGTCGATCTGCCCGCTTTCATGCATCGACGAAGCTTTGGCCAGCTCGCTTTCCAAGGCCTCGAATTCGCTCGAAAAACGAACGTCTTCGCCCGCGAAATTCTCTTTGGAAACAGAGACTTTTGCGAGTTCGAGGTAATGGGCGGAAAGTTTGCTTGAGTAGGACATCCATGGCCTTTATTAAGGATTACAGTCAGGCGCCTATTGGAGTTACCGCGGCGCGGGACAGTATCGAAGAGCGGTGACGCGACTCATCCAATTGAGATGTGCTCTTTCAAGTGGGCGCATCGTAATCACTATGATGGCCACTAGCAAGCATCTGATTAAACAACAAGACGAACTGTTCTTTGTTTGTTGTAGGAGGTTTCCCTATATTCAGTCAGGGAATCCCCGATGCTCTGTTTATATTCGCATACCCTTACAAAACACCGGGAAAGCTTGATTTAGAGCGATCGTTCCAACTGCCGTCGATCACCGGAAGCCGGGGCTGGCGAGAGTGGCGCGGAGCATGACGGGTTTTGAAAAATTCGGATGTAGGATGATTCCGAAAGACTTCGGTGTTGTTTCAACAAGTCACCGCGAGACAACCGACAACTCAGAAAGTGCCATCAATATGATGGCTTTTATATATAGAGGATTTATTTAACTGTGAGGCTGATCGATAGCCAACAAATGCAATCAGTTACTCGGCCTTTATTAAGGCTGCAGGCCAGAATAAATCGGCAGGCATAAAAAATGGGCACCCGATCGCAATCGGTGTGCCCATTTTTCTACACGGTTCTCCCCGTTATTCGAGGAGTTCGCCGCAATTAAGGATTGACGCTGTCTTTCAACGATTTACCTGGCTTGAACGCAACGGTGTTGCTGGCCTTGATCTTCACCGGCTCACCGGTCTGCGGGTTTTTGCCGGTACGGGCGCCGCGGTGGCGTTGCAGGAAGGTGCCGAAGCCTACCAGCGTGACGCTGTCCTTGCGGTGCAGAGCGCCGGTGATTTCTTCGAGAACGGCGTTGAGTACGCGGTTGGCCTGTTCTTTGGTCAGATCTGCTTTTTCAGCGATTGCAGCGGCGAGTTCTGGTTTACGCATTAGTGAAGCCCCTTTGACGGTTTTTTGTTGTTATGTCCGTGCTGTTCTCGTTGGAACAGCGCCCAAGGCGCCGCAGGCTCTACTCTGCGGCAGACGGGAGTGAGAATGGCACGCGGATACCGGCGGCGCCAGTCTCCCCGCGACCTTTGTAGGGGCAAAAGCGGGGTGATTCCGACAGAACGACCGGTATTTACGCCAGCAGGGCTGGAAGCTGTTTGTTCAGGGCAAGTTTTTCCATCACCGCGGCGCCGGTTAGCGCGTAGCCGAGCAATTGGCCGTCGGCGCTGTGGCACAGGGCTTTGATGTCGGCGCCCTGCCCTTCGACAGTCCAGACGCCTTCGCTGCCCCGTGGCGGTGGCGATACGACCAGCGGACACACCGGGGTTTTCACGGTGATCGGCATCGGGCCGTAGCTCACGGCGGTCGGGTTTCCGGCGAGGGTTTGTGCCAGTGCTCGCGCACAACTCATCAGGGGCATCACGTACAGCAGATTCAGCCCGTCGACCTCAGCGCAGTCGCCCAAGGCGTAAATATTGGCGTGGGAGGTTTTCAGATGGCGATCCACTACGACACCGCGATTGACCTGTACGCCAGCGGCCGCCGCCAGATCGATGCGCGGACGCAGGCCAATGGCCGAGACCACCACGTCGCAAGGAATGACCTGGCCGTCGGACAGATGCGCTTCCAGGCCGTCGGCGACTTTCTGCAATCGGGTCAGTACCGGGCCGAGATGAAATTTCGCACCGAGGCCTTCCAGCCCGGCCTGCACGGCTGCCGCTGCGGCCGGGTGCAACAACATCGGCATGACCTGTTCGCACGGCGCCACCAGTTGCACTTCGTAGCCACCGAGAATCAGGTCGTTGGCGAATTCGCAGCCAATCAGGCCGGCGCCGAGCAACAGCACCCGGCGCTTGCCGGCCGCCGCTGCGCGAAAGCGCGCGTAGTCTTCGAGATCATTGATCGGGAACACCAGATCGGCGCCATCGCCCTCGACCGGTACGCGCACGGTTTCTGCGCCCCAGGCGAGGATCAGGTCACGGTAATAAACCGCTTCTTCGCCGATCCACAGGCGTTTATGGCCGGCGTCGATGCCGCTGATGCGCGTATGAGTGCGCACTTCGGCTTTCAACTGCTCAGCCATGGCCCCCGGTTCAGCCATGCTCAGGCCATCGGCGTCTTTGTTCTTGCCGAAACCGGTGGAGAGCATCGGCTTGGAGTAAGAGCGCCCGTCATCGGCGGTGATCAGCAGCAGCGGGGTTTCGCTGTCGAGCTTGCGAAACTCGCGGGCCAGGTTATAGCCCGCCAGCCCAGTGCCAACGATGACGACAGGTGCGCTCATGCCTTACTCCTTTGTTTTGCTTAGTTGATTTCGATCATTTCGAAGTCCAGCTTGCCGACGCCGCAGTCGGGGCACAGCCAGTCTTCCGGCACGTCCTGCCACAGAGTACCCGGCGCAATGCCGTCATCCGGCCAACCCTCGGCTTCGTTGTAGATTAGGCCGCAGACCACACATTGCCACTTTTTCATTCAAGTACTTCCTCAGGGTTCAGGCTTATTGCCGGCGCGGACGGTCGATGGGTGTTGCGCTGCCATCCGGCTCAGGGCGTTTTGTACTGATGGAGCCGGGCAGATGCAAGCCTGTTCGGCGCAACGGCGACCCGGATCAATCAATATCGGCGGCCACCATGTTAAGCTCGCCGCCTCATTTGCGGCCAATAATGACTCATTGTGCAACATTCAAATGCCTGCCCGGCCCCGCTCTGGCTGACTCAAAGCCGACTGACGCCCCTCCCCGATTCGTTGACCCTCGACTGGCTGTTCGACGAAGGCTCCCTCACCCGCCGACTGACCCGGCTGTCCAATGACGGCTTCAGCGTCACGCCACTGTTTGAAGGCTGGGACACCTTGCGTGCCGATGAATGCGCCGCACTGGATCTGGCCGAGGGCAGCGAAGGCTGGGTGCGCGAGGTGTATTTGCGCGGTCACGGCGAGGTCTGGGTGTTTGCCCGCAGCGTCGCTTCGCGCGCCGCCTTACAGGGTGACGGCTTGCACATGGACGAACTGGGCAGCCGCTCGCTGGGCGAATTGCTGTTTTGCGATCAGGCCTTCCAGCGCCGCGCCCTCGAAGTTTGCCACTACCCTGAACAATGGCTGCCGCCAGCCGCCAAAGCGCCAGAATTGTGGGGCCGGCGTTCGCGCTTCGACCGTGGCGCGCTGAGCGTACTGGTTGCGGAAATATTCCTGCCGAGCCTGTGGAACGCCGCCCGCGCCCATCCGGAGAACTGCTGATGTATCAGAGCCTGCTCAAGTCGCTGAATCGCTTGAACCCGCGCGCCTGGGATTTCATTCAGTTGACGCGGATGGACAAGCCGATCGGCATTTACCTGCTGCTGTGGCCGACCCTGTGGGCGCTGTGGATTGCCGGTAAAGGCTCGCCGTCGCTGGCCAATATCGTGATTTTCGTCCTCGGCGTGGTGCTGACCCGCGCCGGCGGCTGCGTGATCAACGACTGGGCCGATCGCAAGGTCGACGGCCACGTCAAACGCACCGCGCAACGGCCGCTGGCCAGCGGCAAGATCAGTTCGAAAGAGGCGCTGGTGTTCTTCGCGCTGCTGATGGGCGTGAGTTTCCTGCTGGTGCTGTGCACCAATGCGCCGACCATCTGGCTGTCGCTGGGCGGTCTGGCGCTGGCGTTCACTTATCCGTTCATGAAGCGCTACACCTATTACCCGCAAGTGGTACTGGGCGCGGCGTTTTCGTGGGGGATGCCGATGGCGTTTACTGCCGAGTCCGGTGAGTTGCCGGCGGCGGCGTGGCTGCTGTGGATCGCCAATCTGCTGTGGACGGTGGGTTACGACACCTATTACGCGATGACCGATCGCGATGACGATTTGAAGATTGGCGTGAAATCCACGGCAATTCTGTTCGGCGAGGCGGACCGGGTGATCATCCTGAGCCTGCAGGCGTTGTCGCTGGGCTGCCTGCTGCTGGCGGGGTCGAAGTTCGAGTTGGGGATCTGGTTCCATCTCGGCTTGCTGGTGGCTGCCGGGTGTTATGCGTGGGAATTCTGGTACACCCGCGATCGTGACCGCATGCGCTGCTTCAAGGCGTTTTTGCACAATCATTGGGCCGGGTTGGCGATATTCGTCGGGATCGTGCTGGATTACGCGTTGCGCTAAACGCAAATCAATGTAGGAGTGAGCCTGCTCGCGAAAGCGGTGTGTCAGTTAACGAAAATGCCGACTGATACACCGCTATCGCGAGCAGGCTCACTCCTACAAGGGACCGCGTTTACTTGGCTTTGGCGACTTTCCACGCGCCGTCCATTTTGCCGTCACCGGTCATGTCACCGGCTTTCTTGTCCATCACGAAGGTGTACAGCGGCATGCCTTGGTAGGCCCATTGCATCGTGCCGTCGTCGCGTTTGATGACAGTCCAGTCACCCATCGACTTGTCACCCGCGGTCGCCATCAACGGCGGCCAGTTCGTTGCGCATTTGTCGTTGCACATCGACTTGCCGCCCGAGTCCTTGGCGAAGGTATACAGGGTCATGCCCTTGTGGTCGGTGTACATGCCGTCCTTCTCCATCGCCGGATCCGCAGCCAGTGCAAATCCAGGCAATGTCAGGGCCGCAGCCATCAGCAGGGCTTTGAAAGAAACAGTCATTTGAGTCATGGAAACCTTCTTTTGTGGTTGTCAGGATTCGGACTTAGAGCTTAGTTGAGGATTTGCACAATCGCTGCCGGACTAAAATACTGTCACACGACTGCAATAATTCCGTTATCTAATGCGGCGCAAGACAGTTAAATGACAAGAGGATTAAGGCATGGTTGGCAGGAGCATTCTGATCGTCGACGACGAAGCGCCCATTCGCGAAATGATCGCCGTTGCGTTGGAAATGGCCGGCTATGACTGCCTCGAGGCAGAGAACTCGCAGCAGGCGCACGCCATCATCGTCGACCGCAAGCCGGACCTGATCCTGCTCGACTGGATGCTGCCCGGCACCTCCGGCATCGAGCTGGCCCGTCGTCTGAAACGTGATGAACTGACCGGGGACATCCCGATCATCATGCTCACCGCCAAGGGCGAAGAGGACAACAAGATCCAGGGGCTGGAAGTCGGCGCCGACGACTACATCACCAAACCGTTTTCCCCGCGCGAACTGGTCGCACGCCTCAAAGCCGTGCTGCGCCGCGCCGGTCCGACCGACGGCGAAGCGCCGATCGAAGTCGGTGGCCTGCTGCTCGACCCGATCAGCCACCGCGTAACCATCGACGGCAAACCGGCCGAGATGGGCCCGACCGAATACCGTCTGCTGCAATTCTTCATGACCCACCAGGAACGCGCCTACACCCGTGGCCAGTTGCTGGATCAGGTCTGGGGCGGCAACGTCTATGTTGAAGAGCGCACCGTCGACGTGCACATCCGCCGCCTGCGCAAGGCCCTCGGTGACGCTTACGAAAATCTGGTACAAACCGTGCGCGGCACCGGCTACCGGTTTTCCACCAAGGCCTGAGCCGACCGCCAGACTCGCAGACAAGGACCGTATTTCCCGTGAATCAAAACTGGCATGGCACCCTGATTCGCCACATGCTGCTGCTGGTCACCGTCTGCCTGGTGATCGGCCTGATCACCGGCTATTACGGCTGGAGCCTCGCGGCGGGCCTGGGGATCTATCTGGCCTGGACGCTGAAGCAATTGCTGCGTCTGCACGAATGGCTGCGCCAGCATCAACCCGACGAAGCACCGCCCGATGGCTATGGTCTGTGGGGCGAAGTGTTCGACAGCATCTACCACCTGCAACGCCGCGACCAACGTGTGCGCGGGCGCCTGCAAGCGGTGATTGACCGGGTGCAGGAATCCACCGCCGCGCTGAAAGACGCGGTGATCATGCTCGACAGCGACGGCAACCTGGAATGGTGGAACCGCGCTGCCGAAACCTTGCTCGGCCTCAAGACCCCGCAGGACAGCGGCCAACCGGTGACCAACCTGGTGCGCCATCCGCGCTTCAAGGAGTACTTCGAGCAGGACAGCTACGCCGAGCCGCTGGAAATCCCCTCGCCAACCAACGATCGCGTACGCATTCAGCTGTACCTGACCCGCTACGGCAACAACGAACACTTGATGCTGGTGCGCGATGTCACGCGCATCCATCAGCTGGAACAGATGCGCAAAGACTTCATCGCCAACGTCTCTCACGAGTTGCGCACACCGCTGACAGTGATCTGCGGCTATCTGGAAACCCTGCTCGACAACGTCGAAGAAGTGAATCCGCGCTGGAGCCGCGCCCTGCAGCAGATGCAGCAACAGGGCGGACGCATGCAGACCCTGCTCAACGATTTGTTGCTGCTGGCGAAACTCGAAGCCACCGATTACCCGTCGGACAACCAGCCAGTGCAGATTGACAGCCTGCTGCAATCAATCAAGAGCGATGCGCAGCAATTGTCCGGCGCGAAGAACCAGCGCATCAGCCTCGAAGCCGACGCCGGCCTGTTGCTCAAGGGCAGCGAGGCGGAATTGCGCAGCGCGTTTTCCAATCTGGTGTTCAACGCGGTGAAGTACACCCCGGCCGAGGGCAACATCCGCATTCGCTGGTGGGGTGACGATCAGGGCGCGCACCTGAGCGTGCAGGATTCCGGGATCGGTATCGACAGCAAACACCTGCCGCGCCTGACCGAACGCTTCTACCGCGTCGATTCCAGTCGCAACTCCAACACCGGCGGCACCGGTCTGGGTCTGGCCATCGTCAAGCACGTATTGCTGCGCCACCGCGCACGCATGGAGATCAGCAGCGTGCCCGGTCACGGCAGCACGTTCACCTGCCATTTTGCCCCGGCTCAGGTGGCCCATGTGCGGGCCATCAGCGCCGCCGAGTAAGACCGACCGGCACTCGCCACTAGGCAATCGCCATGTCAGCCGCTACATTGGCTGACTTGTGCCTGCCTTTCAGGCGCGATTTTTCTCCCTCTTGAATCACACGGAACCCGCAAAACTCCATCATGGACCCTTCCCCTGGCTTGTCCCTCGCAACAATATTCGCCGATTTCGGCATGATCCTTTTTGCTCTGATCCTGGTTTTGCTCAACGGCTTTTTCGTTGCGGCGGAATTCGCCATGGTCAAACTGCGCTCGACCCGGGTCGAGGCCATCGCTGATCAGAACGGCTGGCGCGGACACATCCTGCGCACCGTGCACAGTCAGCTCGATGCGTACCTCTCGGCGTGTCAGTTGGGTATCACCCTCGCCTCCCTCGGCCTCGGCTGGGTCGGTGAGCCGGCCTTTGCGCACATTCTCGAACCGCTGCTCAGCGCGGTCGGCGTGCAGTCGCCGGAAATCGTCAAAGGCGTGTCGTTCTTCACCGCGTTCTTCATCATTTCGTACCTGCACATCGTGGTCGGTGAACTGGCCCCGAAATCCTGGGCGATCCGCAAACCCGAGCTGCTGTCGCTGTGGACGGCCGTGCCGCTGTACCTGTTCTACTGGGCGATGTACCCGGCGATCTACCTGCTCAACGCCAGCGCCAACGCGATCCTGCGTATCGCCGGCCAAGGCGAACCCGGCCCGCACCACGAACACCATTACAGCCGTGAAGAACTGAAACTGATCCTGCACTCCAGCCGTGGCCAGGATCCGAGCGATCAGGGCATGCGTGTATTGGCGTCGGCGGTGGAAATGGGCGAACTGGAAGTGGTCGACTGGGCCAACTCCCGCGAAGACCTGATCACCCTCGAATTCAACGCGCCGCTGAAAGAAATCCTGGCGATGTTCCGTCGCCACAAGTTCAGCCGTTATCCGGTGTACGACAGCGAGCGCCAGGAGTTCGTCGGCCTGCTGCACATCAAGGATCTGCTGCTGGAACTAGCAGCACTGGATCACATTCCCGAGTCGTTCAACCTCGCCGAACTGACCCGCCCGCTGGAACGCGTATCACGGCACATGCCGCTGTCGCAGTTGCTGGAGCAGTTCCGCAAGGGCGGCTCGCACTTCGCCGTGGTCGAGGAGGCTGACGGCAACATCATCGGCTACCTGACCATGGAAGACGTGCTGGAAGTGCTGGTCGGCGACATTCAGGACGAACATCGCAAGGCTGAGCGCGGGATCCTCGCCTATCAGCCGGGCAAACTCTTGGTGCGGGGTGACACGCCGCTGTTCAAGGTGGAACGCCTGTTGGGCATCGACCTTGATCACATCGAAGCGGAAACCCTTGCCGGGCTGGTCTACGAGACTTTGAAGCGCGTACCTGAAGAGGAAGAAGTGCTGGAGGTCGAAGGCCTGCGGATCATCATCAAGAAGATGAAAGGGCCGAAGATTGTGCTGGCCAAGGTGTTGATGCTGGATTGAGTGCAATGCGGGAAACCGCGTTGCCTGCTAAAAGATCGCAGCCTGCGGCAGCTCCTACAGGGATCGCATTCCCATGCAGGAGTTGCCGCAGGCTGCGATCTTTTGCTTTTAGAAGCTTACTGCTTACCCAACGCAAAGTTGGGCAACGCCCCCAGCGGCTGGTTGAACTGATACGGAATCGACACCAGCCCCTCGCCGGTATTGCGCTGTACGACAAAGTGCAAATGCGGGCCGCTGCTGTTGCCGGTATTACCTGACAGCGCCAACGGACTGCCCACCGTCACCCGCTGCCCTTCGCGTACGCTCACCGAACCTTGCTTGAGGTGCAGGTACACGCCCATGGTGCCGTCGTCGTGCAGCACCCGCACGAAATTGCCCGACGCATCATTGCCGCGCCCACTCTGCGAGTTTTCAGTCTTCACCACCACCCCGGCCCGCGCGGCAATGATCGGCGTACCCACCGGCATGGCGATGTCCATCGCATAGCGATTCTTCGGCCCATAGTGGCTGTACTGACCGTTGGCGCCCTGACTCAGACGAAACGGCCCACCGCGCCACGGCAACGGGTAGCGATAGCTCTGCGCAGCACCAGAAGGGTCACCCAGTGAATATTGGAACTGCGGCGAATAGACCAGCGGCTTGCCGCTGGTAATCGCCGTCAGCAGCGCCAGACGCGTGTTGCTGCGCGCCGGCAGCACCCGGCGGATGGCTTTGGCTGGCGCGCCGCGTACATTGCTCATGCCGGTAAACGCCAGTGCCACCTCGACCGGTGCATACAGATCGTTGCGTACGAACACCACGTCAACGCCCTTCTGCTTCTTGATATCGAGATAGACCTGCCGCTCCAGGCGCTCAACCATGCGGTCCTGAAAGACGAACACCTGCGAGCCTTTGCTCGGCCGGTCGCTGTACGAGACCACGCCGTTGGCATCGGTGGATTTGTAAATGGTCATGGCCACAGCCGAGGTGGAGGCCATGAAGAGACCACAGAAAAACAGCAGGCGCGCGAGCATGGGCAAAAGTCTGTCGAAAGGTAGGCCTGGAAAAGAGCCTAGCAGGTGAAGCAGACCAGGCTAGTCGACAGATGTTTCAAATGATCGTCCCCACGCTCTGCGTGGGGATGCAGCCCGGGACGCTCTGCGTCCCATGCGAGAGGACGCGGAGCGTCCGGTTGAGGCATTCCCACGCAGAGCGTGGGAACGATCAGTGTAAAGCTGTGATCAAGCGCCTGGAACGAAGTGCTTCTGCGCCGTGCCGCGGGCGATCAGGCGGGAGATGTAGTCGAGCTTCTGCGCATCCTGGTCGACAAAGCGGAACGTCAGTTGTAGCCAGTCGCTGTCCGGTTTCGGCTCAAACGCAACGACGGCGTGCAGGTAGCCGTTGAGGCGGGCGATTTCGGCGTTGTCGCCCTGCTCCAGATCGAGCACGGCGCTGTCGAGGATCTGCGGCAGGGTGTCGGTGCGTTTCACCACCAGCAACGCTTCCTTGATGCTCAAAGCCTTGATCACACATTGCTGAGTACCGCTTGGCAGACGCAACTGGCCCTGACCACGGCCACTGGCCGGCGCCGACGCGGCGACGGGTGCCTTGACCGGTGGGCTGTTGAGCAAACCACGGGACGGCGCGGCGGCGGGCGCTGGCGCGGCAGCTGCCGGTTTGGCGAACGGGTTGACCGCAGCCGCTGCCGGGGCACCGCCGACCACGGCAGGCTTGCCACCGGTCAAGGCGCTCAGAGAATCGTTACCGAACGCCGAGTTCATCTTGGTCGGCGCGCTGTTCATCAGGGTATCGAGCTTGCCGACCTTGTTCAGCGCCTGTTTGACCTTGGTCAGCAGTTGCTCGTTGGTGAACGGCTTGCTGACGTAACCGGAAACACCGGCCTGAATCGCCTGCACGACGTTTTCCTTGTCGCCACGGCTGGTGACCATGACGAATGGCATGGTCTTGAGGTTGTCTTGTTCGCGGCACCAGGTCAGCAGTTCGAGACCGGACATTTCCGGCATTTCCCAGTCGCAGAGCACCAGGTCGAACGCTTCCTTGGCCAGCATGGCCTGAGCCTTCTTACCGTTGACGGCGTCCTCGGTACGGATCCCCGGGAAATAATTACGCAGGCACTTTTTCACCAGGTCACGAATGAACGAAGCATCGTCCACGACCAACACACTGATCTTGCTCATCCAACACCCCTATTAAAATCCCGGCAAGCATAACGCTGGCTGATGGCACATTGCCAAAACTCTTCAGTCACGCCGGGACTTTTCGTTCGCGGGTGCTGCTTTTTAATTCGATCTGCCTTGTGAAAAGCACAAACAAAAACGCCCGGCCAAAGGGCCGGGCGCTTTTCTCAGGCAATCTTACTTATCGTCAACATCGCCCGGAACATTAGCGGTTTCGCCGCTTGTGCCTTCAACTTCTTCTTTCATGCGCTTGAGGCCCATGTGGCGTACGTCGGTACCGCGCACCAGGTAGATGACCAGTTCGGAGATGTTGCGCGCGTGATCGCCGATGCGTTCCAGCGAACGCAGCACCCAGATGATGCTCAAGACCCGCGAGATAGAGCGCGGGTCTTCCATCATGTAGGTCGCCAACTCACGCAGGGCGGTTTTGTATTCGCGGTCGATGATCTTGTCGTACTGCGCCACCGACAACGCCAGATCAGCGTCGAAACGGGCAAACGCATCCAGCGCATCGCGGACCATGTTGCGCACCTGGTCGCCGATATGGCGAACCTCGACGTAACCGCGCGGCGCTTCACCTTCTTCGCACAGCTGAATCGCGCGGCGAGCGATCTTGGTCGCTTCGTCACCGATGCGCTCAAGGTCGATCACCGACTTGGAAATACTGATGATCAAACGCAGGTCGGACGCCGCCGGTTGACGACGGGCAAGAATGCGCAGGCATTCTTCGTCGATGTTGCGTTCCATCTGGTTGATCTGGTCATCAATCTCGCGCACCTGCTGAGCCAAGCCGGAATCGGCCTCGATCAGCGCGGTCACCGCGTCGTTGACCTGCTTCTCGACCAGCCCGCCCATGGCCAGGAGGTGGCTGCGCACTTCCTCAAGCTCAGCGTTGAACTGCGCGGAGATGTGGTGGGTAAGGCCTTCTTTACTAATCATGTTGGCGTCCTTGGAGCGTCCGGTAAGGTGCGGTGGGCCGCAGCGTCAATTCTGTGAATAACCCGCAACTGTCAGCCATAACGACCGGTGATGTAGTCTTCGGTCTGCTTCTTCGCCGGATTGGTGAACAGGGTGTCGGTGTCGCCGAATTCGACCAGTTTGCCCATGTACATGAACGCGGTGTAGTCCGAAACCCGCGCAGCCTGCTGCATGTTGTGGGTCACGATGACGATGGTGAACTTGGATTTCAGCTCGTAGATCAGCTCTTCAACCTTCAGGGTCGAGATCGGGTCGAGGGCCGAGCACGGTTCGTCGAGCAGCAGCACTTCCGGCTCAACCGCGATAGTGCGGGCGATCACCAGACGTTGTTGCTGACCGCCAGACAGGCCGAGTGCCGATTCGTGCAGACGGTCTTTGACTTCGTCCCACAGTGCCGCGCCTTTCAACGCCCATTCGACCGCTTCGTCGAGGACGCGCTTCTTGTTGATGCCCTGGATGCGCAAGCCGTAGACCACGTTTTCGTAGATGGTCTTCGGGAACGGGTTGGGCTTCTGGAACACCATGCCGACGCGACGACGCAGCTCGGCGACGTCTTCGCCTTTGCGATAGATGTTGTTGCCGTAGAGGTTGATCGCGCCTTCGACGCGGCAGCCGTCAACCAGATCGTTCATGCGGTTGAAGGTGCGCAGCAACGTCGATTTACCGCAGCCGGACGGGCCGATGAACGCGGTCACGCGCTGCTTCGGGATGTTCATGCTGACGTCGAACAATGCCTGCTTCTCGCCGTAGTACAGGCTCAGGCCCGGCACTTCGATGGCCACGGTTTCCTGCGCCAGATTCAGGCTTTGCTTGTCGCGACCCAGGGCAGACATGTTGATGCCGTGGCTATGTGTTTCGTGCTGCATGGGAGGCTCCCTGTGCTAACAAATTCGGTTCGTTGAACCACTGGCCTTGCCAATGGGTTACTGAAAATCTGTGGCTTGCGCCGATCCTTGTGGGAGCTGGCTTGCCAGCGATGGCATCAGCGCGGTGTTACTGGCTGACCGAGTCGCCTGCATCGCTGGCAAGCCAGCTCCCACAGGATTTGTGTTAACTGTCCAAAGCTTTGTATTTTTCACGCAGGTGGTTGCGGATATACACCGCCGACAGGTTCAACGTCGCGATGACCAGTACCAGCAGCAGCGCCGTGGCGTACACCAGCGGACGCGCCGCTTCGACGTTCGGGCTCTGGAAGCCGACGTCATAGATGTGGAAGCCCAAGTGCATGATCTTCTGATCCAGGTGCAGGTACGGGTAGTTGCCGTCCACCGGCAGCGACGGCGCCAGTTTCACCACACCCACCAGCATCAGCGGCGCCACTTCACCGGCGGCGCGAGCCACGGCGAGAATCATGCCGGTCATCATCGCCGGGCTGGCCATCGGGATCACAATCTTCCACAACGTTTCAGCCTTGGTCGCGCCGAGGGCCAACGAGCCTTCACGCACAGTACGCGGGATACGCGCCAGACCTTCCTCGGTCGCGACGATCACCACCGGCACCGCCAGCAGCGCCAAAGTCAGCGAGGCCCAGAGCAGACCCGGGGTACCAAAGGTCGGTGCCGGCAATGCTTCGGGGAAGAACAAGCGGTCAACCGAACCACCGAGTACGTAAACGAAGAAGCCCAGACCGAACACGCCATAAACGATCGCCGGAACGCCAGCGAGGTTGTTCACCGCGATGCGGATAATCCGCGTCAGAGTGTTCTGCTTGGCGTATTCACGCAGGTACACCGCCGCCAGTACGCCGAACGGGGTAACGATCATCGCCATGATCAGGGTCATCATCACGGTGCCGAAGATCGCCGGGAAGATCCCGCCTTCGGTGTTGGCTTCACGCGGGTCATCCGAAAGGAATTCCCAGATCTTGCTGAAGTAGAAGCCGACCTTGGTAAAGGTGCTCATCGCGTTCGGCTGGTAGGCGTGAACCACTTTGCCCAGACCGATTTCGATCTCTTTGCCGTTGGCATCGCGAGCGGTCAGGGCATCGCGGTTGAACTGCGCATGCAGATCGGCCAGGCGTGCTTCGATGTCCTGATAACGCGCATTCAGTTCGGCGCGCTCGGATTCCATGTCCGCTTGTGCGGTGGCGTCGAGCTTGCCTTCCAGTTCCAGTTTGCGACCGTGCAGACGGATGCGCTCAAGGCCTGCGTTGATCGCACCGATGTCAGTCTTTTCCAGCGACTTCAGTTGTGCCGCCAGCCCATTCACACGGTTGATCCGCGCCTGCAGCTCAGGCCACGCGGCCTCGCCTTCGGCGATGACCTTGCCATCCTGTTTGACGTTGACCAGGTAGCCGTAGAAATTGCCCCACTCGCGACGTTCGATCGCCATCAACTCTGGCGGCGTGGTCTGGTTGGTCAGCCACTCGCCGACGATCCACGTGAAGTCGTTGCCATTCAGGTCACGGTTGCCGACCTTGATCAGCTCGCGGGTCATGAATTCCGGGCCTTCATCGGGCACCGGCAAACCGGCACTCTTCAGACGGGCACGGGGCACTTCTTCCTTCTGTACCACTTCGCCGATGACCAGGTGATTGGCCTGGCCCGGTACGTCGTAATGGGCGTGGACCAGGTCGGCCGGCCAGAAGTGACCCAGACCACGCACGGCAATTACCGCCAGCAGGCCAATGGTCATGATGACCGCGATGGACACCGCGCCACCGCTGATCCAGACGCCCGGGGCGCCGCTCTTGAACCATCCTTTCAGGGAGTTCTGTTTCACAGACTTCTACCTTTGCTTAAAGCGACGAGTATTTCTTGCGCAGACGCTGACGAATCAGTTCTGCCAGGGTGTTCATGACGAAGGTGAACAACAGCAGTACCAGCGCCGAGAGGAACAGCACGCGGTAGTGGCTGCCGCCGACTTCCGACTCGGGCATTTCCACCGCGACGTTGGCAGCCAGGGTGCGCAGGCCTTCGAACAGGTTCATTTCCATGACCGGGGTGTTACCGGTGGCCATCAGCACGATCATGGTTTCGCCTACCGCACGGCCCATGCCGATCATCAGCGCCGAGAAAATCCCCGGACTGGCAGTCAGGATCACCACGCGAGTCATGGTCTGCCAAGGCGTGGCACCCAGAGCCAGCGAGCCGAGGGTCAGGCCGCGCGGCACGCTGAACACGGCGTCTTCAGCGATCGAGTAGATGTTCGGGATCACCGCAAAACCCATGGCCAGACCGACCACCAAGGCGTTGCGCTGGTCGTAGGTGATGCCGAGGTCGTGGGAGATCCACATGCGCATGTCACCGCCGAAGAACCAGTTCTCCATGAACGGGCTCATGTACAGCGACAGCCAGCCCACAAACAGAATTACTGGAATCAGCAGCGCACTTTCCCAACCGTCCGGGACTTTCAGGCGGATCGATTCAGGCAAGCGGCTGAAGGTGAAACCGGCGACCAGAATGCCGATCGGCAACAACATCAGCAGGCTGAAGATGCCCGGCAGATGCCCTTCGACATACGGCGCGAGGAACAGGCCGGCGAAGAAACCGAGGATCACCGTCGGCATCGCTTCCATCAGCTCGATCACCGGTTTGACCTTGCGGCGCATGCCCGGGGCCATGAAGTACGCGGTGTAGATCGCCGCAGCCACAGCCAGCGGCGCGGCCAGCAGCATCGCGTAGAACGCAGCTTTCAGGGTGCCGAAGGTCAGCGGTGAGAGGCTCAGTTTCGGTTCAAAATCGGTGTTGGCGGCGGTCGATTGCCAGACGTATTTAGGCTCGTCGTAGTTCTCGTACCAGACCTTGCTCCACAACGCGCTCCAGGAGACTTCCGGGTGCGGGTTATCGAGCAGCAGCGGTTGCAGCTTGCCGCCGGCTTCGACGATCACACGGTTGGCACGCGGCGACAGACCGAACAGGCCTTGGCCTTCCACCACTTGATCGACCAGCAAAGTGCGGTGCGCGGTGCTGTGGAACACGCCGAGCTTGCCGCTGGCATCCAGCGCGAGGAAGCCTTTGCGACGTTCTTCAGCGCTGATTTCAACGATCGGCGTGGTGCCCATCTGGAAGGTGCGGATCTGCTTCAGGCGCAGCTCGCCATCGGTATCGCGGGCCATGAACCATTGAGCCAGACCACCCTTGGAGTCACCGATGATCAGCGAGATACCACCAACCAACTGCGTGGTCGCGGTGACTTCGGCGTCAGCGTTTTCCAGCAGTTTGTAGCGACCGTTGAGGCTCTTGTCGCGCAGGCTGAACACATCGGCCTGAGCACGACCGTTGACCACGTACAGCCACTGCTGGCGCGGGTCGACGAAGATGTTTTTCACCGGTTCAGTCATCTGCGGCAGATCGATACGCTTCTGCTCGTTGGTGACTTCGCCGGTCATCATGTTTTCTTCGCTGGTCAGCGACAGCACGTTGAGTTGCGAACCGGTCGAACCGACCAGCATCAGCGTCGTGTCGGTGGCGTTCAGGCTGACATGCTCCAGCGCACCGCCGGCTTCGTTCAGCGCGATCGGCGTCTCGCCGTACGGATATTCGATGGCCGGGGTGATGGTTTTCTTGCCATCGGGGTAGCTGACTTTATAAGTGTGACGGAACACCAGCGCCTGGCCGTTGGACAAGCCCACGGCTACCAGCGGGTGGCCCGGCTGATCTTCACCAATCGAGGTCACGGTGGCGCCAGCAGGCACCGGCAGATCGACGCGCTTCAGTTCAGCGCCACTGTCGATATCAAAGAACAATGCCTGACCCTTATCGGAAACGCGCATGGCCACCTGATTCTGCTCTTCGAGCGAAATCATCAGCGGCTTGCCGGCGTCCTGCATCCAGGCCGGGGTGATCGAGTCTTTCGCGGTCAGGTCGGCACCCTGGAACAGCGGCGCAACCACGTAGGCGAGGAAGAAGAAGATCAGGGTGATGGCTGCCAGCACCGCGAGACCGCCAACGAGGACGTACCAGCGGGTGAAGCGATCCTTGAGCGCGCGAATACGGCGCTTGCGTTGCAGCTCAGGCGTATTGAAATCAATGCGCTTGGGAGGATTAGTAGTCATGTGGGAATTGGCCAGATCATTCATGCGCTCACCCTAGCGATCCTGTATGACAGAAAGATGACAATGCAGTGACGCAGCAAATCCACCGCCAGCGGGACTGGCAGAGGATCAAAAATTTGAGGTGTGGAAAAGGCCGGCCTGCGCGCAGATCCGGCCTTTTACCTGAGTCCGGTGGGGTTCACCCTGGACTCAATTTGTTACTTCTTTGCGACAGCGCCGCCTTCCTGCAGACCCAGGTCAGCCAGTGCTTTTGCAGCAACCTTGGCTGGCAATGGAATGTAACCGTCTTTAACTACCACTTCCTGGCCCTGCTTCGACAGCACCAGTTTCACGAACTCGGCTTCCAGCGGGGCCAGAGGCTTGTTCGGGGCTTTGTTGACGTAAACGTAGAGGAAACGCGACAGCGGGTATTTGCCGTTCAGGGCGTTTTCTTCGGTGTCTTCGATGAAGTCAGTGCTGCCTTTCTTGGCCAGCGGTACGGTTTTAACGCTGGCGGTTTTGTAACCGATGCCCGAGTAACCGATGCCGTTCAGCGAGGAGCTGATCGACTGCACGACCGAAGCCGAGCCTGGTTGTTCGTTGACGTTTGGCTTGTAGTCGCCTTTGCACAGGGCTTCTTCCTTGAAGTAGCCGTAGGTGCCGGATACCGAGTTACGGCCGAACAGTTGCACTGGCTTGTTGGCCAGGTCGCCGGTCACGCCCAGGTCGCCCCAGGTTTTCACGTCGGCTTTGGCGCCACACAGACGGGTCGACGAGAAGATCGCGTCAACCTGTTCCATGGTCAGGTGCTGGATCGGGTTGTCTTTGTGTACGAAGACAGCCAGGGCATCAACGGCCACCGGGATAGCGGTTGGCTTGTAGCCGTACTTCTGCTCGAAGGCCGCCAGTTCGGTGTCCTTCATCTTGCGGCTCATCGGGCCCAGGTTGGAGGTGCCTTCAGTCAGTGCAGGTGGCGCAGTGGCGGAGCCAGCGGCCTGAATCTGGATGTTTACGTTCGGGTATTCTTTTTTGTAGTTCTCAGCCCACAGGGTCATGAGGTTGGCCAGGGTATCGGAGCCGACGCTGGACAGGTTGCCCGACACACCAGTGGTCTTGGTGTAGCTCGGGATAGCAGGGTCAACAGCGGCAACCGCGTTGGCAGTCGCAACGCCAGCAGCGACAAAAGTCATTGCCGCCATCAAACGCTTCAGTTTCATGCCTTACTCCTAGCAGATAGGGTGTGTTAAGTCGGGGCCAAGTATCAGCAGGCCGTGTGAACACTCTATGGCTGAAATATGACAATTGGATGAAAGGCCAGCATGGGCATCACCTTTAAAAAAGGAAACGCTTTGCAGGTTGACAAATCATCTTCTAAATATAGTCTTGTCAACCACGAGAGGGCCCCATGATAAACGATCGAATTCGCCGCGCACGTCTGCAAAAAGGCCTCAGCCTTGAGGCTTTGGCGATGGAGCTTGGCGACATAACCAAGCAAGCCTTGAGCAAATATGAGAAAGGGTTGAGTACCCCTAACTCAACTCGTCTGCTGCAACTGGCCAGAGCGCTTCAGGTCAGCCCTGAGTATTTCTTCCGCGTGGAAGCAATTGCGCTGGCGCCTCTGGAGTTTCGAAAACTGGCCCGAATGCCTAAATATCGCCAGGCACAGGTGGAAGAGAAAATTCGGGAACACCTTGAGCGTTACATCGCGCTTGAGGAGTGTTTCGATCCTGCCGACATACATACCCCAGCTACTCCGGCACAAATGATCCCCGTTTCCTGCCTTGAGGACGCCGAACGCGCAGCAGAGCAACTTCGTCAGTTCTGGGGAATTGGTAGCGACCCTATAGCCAATCTCACCGAACAGTTGGAGGAGCACAGCATAAAGGTCGCCATGCTAAACGGCCCGGACGATTTCGACGGGGCCTGCGCCGCCACCGGTAACGGCGAGCACGTGTTGATTGCACTGAATGCCGATCGCCCAGGCGAACGAATCAGGTTCACTGCCGCGCATGAACTCGGCCACTGGGTCATGGCATTACCCGAGGATATGCCGGAGAGGGACAAGGAAAATTGCTGCCATCGATTCGCCGGCGCGTTTCTCTACCCGGCGAAAAGTGTCACCGGTGACTTCGGTAGCCATCCTCGCTCCAGAGTTCATCCACGAGAACTGCTGATTGCAAAGCGTCAATACGGGATCTCAATGCATGCCGCGTTGAGACGCCTGAAAGATCTGAAGCTTCTTAGCGAAAGTGGCTATAAATCCCTCACTATCCAATTCAGCGCCAACGGCTGGCGCAAATCAGAACCTGAGCCGCTACCTTGCAAACCGCCGCAAAGATTTGAGTCGCTAGCATTCTGGGCGTTGGCAGAAGGGCTGATCACCAAGTCTCGGGCTGCCGAACTCCTGCGCAAACCAGTTAGCGCACTGGACCCCAATTTCCTGGGTTCACTGGAGAATGCATGAGTTTGATCTTCATCAGTGATACGAATATCTGGATTGATTTCAGAAACGCCGGATTACTGGAGCAGATGTTTCGATTGCCATTCACACTTTGCTGCACCGACTTTGTCATGCATGAACTTGCCGACTTTCCCCACCAGGAACTGCTTGATCGAGGGCTGAGTGTCGAATCGTTCGATGAATCTGGCGTGATCAGACTCTTTGAGCTGAAAGTCGAACACAACAACAGCTCACTGGCAGACGTGTCTTGTTACCTGCTCGCACAGGAAACAGGACGTCCGTTGCTGACCGGAGATGGCAAGTTAAGGCGCCAGGCACAACGAGATGGACTGGAGGTGCACGGCGCTCTTTGGTTACTTGATCTGATGGTTGAGCATCAAGTAATTGAAAAGTCGGATGCCGCAAACGCCTTGGCCCACATGCTTGAGCATGGCGCTCGACTCCCGACAGGAGAATGTGAATCAAGGCTCTCACGCTGGCGAGAGCCCTAGAAGCAGAATCTTGGGATCAGCGCCCCTTCTTCCACAGCCACGCCCCGACCAGAATCCCCATCGCACACAGCACCGCCACATAGTAGGCAGGCCCCATCGCGCTTTCTTTCAACAGCAGACTCACCACCATCGGCGTCAGGCCACCAAAGATCGCGTAAGCCACGTTATACGAGAACGACAACCCGCTGAAGCGCACCACCGGCGGGAACGCTTTGACCATCACGTACGGCACCGCACCAATGGTGCCGACCAGAAAACCGGTCAGCGCATAGAGCGGGAACAGCCAGTTCGGGTGATCGGCGAGGCTGTGATAGAAGGTCCAGGAGCTGATCAGCAGACCCAGGCAACCAAATACGAACACCCGGCCTGCGCCAAAGCGATCCGCCAGTGCGCCGGAAATGATGCAGCCGATGCTCAGGAACACGATCGCCAGACTGTTCGACTGCAGCGACTCTGTCGGCGTGAAGTGATAGACCGTTTGCAGCACGGTCGGCGTCATCAGAATGACCACGACGATGCCAGCGGAGAGCAACCAGGTCAGCAGCATCGAGATTGCAATCGCGCCGCGATGGTCACGCAGCACCGCGCGCAGCGGCACTTCTTCAGCCAAGGCTTTGCGCAGTTGCAGCTCGGCGAACACTGGGGTCTCGTGCAGCCAGCGGCGCAGGTAGACCGAGAACAGGCCGAACACACCGCCGAGCAGGAACGGGATTCGCCAGGCGTAATCGGACACCTCGGCAGGCGTATAGATGCTGTTGATCGCGGTGGCGACCAGCGAACCGAGCAGAATACCGGCGGTCAGGCCGCTGGTGAGCGTGCCGCAGGCGTAACCCATGTGCTTTTGCGGTACGTGTTCGGAAACGAAGACCCATGCCCCCGGCACTTCACCGCCAATCGCCGCGCCCTGAATCACCCGCATCAATAGAAGCAGGATCGGCGCCCACATGCCGATCTGCGCATACGTTGGCAGCAGACCCATGATCAAGGTCGGCACGGCCATCATGAAAATGCTCAGGGTGAACATCTTCTTGCGCCCCAGCAGGTCGCCGAAGTGCGCCATGACGATGCCGCCCAGCGGCCGCGCGAGGTAGCCGGCGGCGAAGATGCCGAAGGTCTGCATCAGGCGCAGCCACTCGGGCATATCGGCCGGGAAGAACAGCTTGCCGACCACGGTGGCGAAGAAGACGAAGATGATGAAGTCGTAGAATTCCAGCGCGCCGCCGAGAGCGGACAGCGACAGAGTCTTGTAGTCATTGCGGGTCAATGGTCGTGCGGGTTGCTCGGGCTGCGCGAGGCTCGAAGGCGCTGTGGTCATGGCAAGGGCTTCTCTTATAGTCGGATCTGCCGCCACAACAACGCTGGCAGTGGCTCGGGCAGGTTCGGCACCATAGCAAATTGTTCGAAAAAGCACATAGAGGCGCGTAATTGACGGTCAAAATCAGAACCGGATGGTCGTCGCGGAGTCTACCGACCGATATACTCGCCACCTGCGCAGGATTTGTAAGAGGTTACTGTGCGAAAACGTTGTTGGCCCGTCCTTTGCTCGGGATTTAGCCTTTTTCGCAGAGTTTCCCTTTAGGCGCCTGATGGAAAACGTGACGAACGCAGTGTGTTCGGTGTTGAATCGTTTTTCTTGAAGACGGCTACCACCAGCAATACCCACGAAGAGTCACGGGTCAGAGGCCCCACGGCATGATAGAGCTCGAACAAGAAGATCCGATCCCGCAAGGCGACCTGGCCCTGCAAATCACCGCACTTCCACGCGAAACCAACGGCTTTGGCGATATTTTCGGCGGTTGGCTGGTAGCGCAGATGGATTTGGCCGGCACCGCAATGGCCAGCCGCGTGGCAGGTGGTCGTGTAGCGACCGTAGCCATTGATCGCATGGCGTTTCTCGTGCCAGTGGCAGTGGGTGCGCAATTGTCCTTTTATACCCAGACCCTGGAGATCGGCCGCAGCTCGATCCAGATGATGGTCGAAGTGTGGAGCGACGACCCGCTGTCCAGCGAGTGGCGTAAAGTCACCGAAGCCGTATTCGTCTTCGTCGCTATCGACGGCAGCGGTCGCACCCGCTCGGTTCCACCGCGCGCGCGTTAAACCTCGCGGCCGTTTTGCGGTCGATAACCGTCCCAAGTGTCTGATCGAGAGCTGTCCCATGAACACGCCCAACGTTGAAGCGGTGAAACTGAATGAACTGAACTGCTGGCGCATCCGCCACGGTCAGGCCGAAGTGCTGGTGACCCAGCAAGGCGCGCACATCCTCAGTTATCAGATCGATGGCCAGCCGCCGATCATCTGGCTCAACGACAAGGCCGAGTTCAAGACAGGCAAAAGCATTCGCGCCGGCGTGCCGGTGTGCTGGCCGTGGTTCGGCAAGTTCGAACGCAACCCGCAGAGCGTGCAGGCCATGTACACCGGTGAGCAACCGGCACCCGCGCACGGTCTGGTGCGGGCGATGGATTGGGAGCTGGGCGGCATCGAATCAGAGGCTGACGGCGTCAAGGTCGAATTCAAGCTGCCTTACCCCGAAGGTGGCCTGCCGGGCTGGCCGCATCAGGTTGATCTGAGCCTGACCCTGCATTTGTCCGACCAATTGAGCTTCAGCCTGACCAGCCATAACCGTGGCAGTGACACCGTCAGCCTGAGTCAGGCGCTGCACACGTATTTCGCAGTGAGTGACGTGCGCAATGTGCATGTCGACGGTGTCGATGGCTTGAATTACATCGAGACGCTGGATGACTGGAAAACCAACAGCCAGCAAGGTGACCTGCAGTTTGCCGGTGAGACCGACCGTATCTATCTCAATGCGCCGCCACAGCTGAGCATCGTCGACCCGACCTGGGAGCGGCGCATTGTGCTGACCGCCACCGGCTCGCGCACAGCAGTGATCTGGAACCCGTGGATCGATCGCGCGGCGGCGCTTGCTGACATGGATAACGATGGCTGGCAGCGCATGCTGTGCATCGAGACGGCTAATGTGATGGATGACGTTGTGGATCTGGCACCGGGTGCGAGCCATACCATGGGCGTCAGTGTCGCCAGCAAACCGCTTTAAGATCAAAAGATCGCAGCCTTCGGCAGCTCCTACATTGGAATGCATATCCTTGGAGGAGCTGCCGCAGGCTGCGATCTTTTGCTTCAGAGATCAGACTCCTGCACCACCCGCACTTTGTCCGCTTCCAACGCATACGCTGCGTCAGCCAGGTCATTGCTGACCTTTTCAACCTTCAGCGTGCCGGTCACCCACAACGGCGTGTAGATATCGTCCAGCTTCAAACCTTTCGGATAACGCACCAGCACCAGTTGATTCGGTGGCGGTGGCGGCACGTGGATGCAAGCGCCCGGATACGGCACGAGGAAGAACAGCGTGCTGCGACCCTTGGCGTCGGACTCCAGCGGCACCGGATAACCACCGATGCGAATGTGCTTGTCGTTCATCGACGCCACGGTTTTGGTCGAATACATCACCGCCGGCAGACCTTTGGCCTGCTTCATCCCGCCCTTCTCGGTGAAGGTGCCGGTGGCTTCCGGGGAGTTGTGGTCGATTTCAGGCATGGCCTCGAGGGCCTTTTGATCCGACTTGGGCATCAGTTCGAGCCAATCGGTTTCCGGCAGTTCGCCGGCGTGGGCCAAACCGCTGCCCAGGAAGAGGAGAGTCAACAGAAGACGGCGCATGAAGGTGCTCGGTATAGAAAGGAAGGAACAGTGAATCGCCGAGCATTCTAGCCCTCCCGGCCACTTTGGCAGAGAGGGCTTTGTCGCTTTGGATCAGTTCTTTTTGATCAGGCCGTAGATCACCAGCAACACGATTGCGCCAACCAGTGCGCCGATGAAACCTGCGCCCTCGCCCGCGTGATAGATGCCCAGAGCCTGGCCGCCGTAAGTGGCTGCCAGCGAACCGCCGATACCGAGCAGGATGGTCATGATCCAGCCCATGCTGTCATCGCCCGGTTTCAGGAACCGCGCCAGCAGGCCGACGATCAAGCCGATAAAGATGGTTCCGATAATTCCCATGGCATTTCCCTCTGATTTGGTAGATATGCCAAAGCCTAGACAGACTTTGGCATCCTGCCATGAGAGAACGGCGGCCCCTGAATGGTTCCGCCGCTGCCACATGAAACTGTTTTACTCGGCGATCAGCGCTTCGACCTTGACGATCTGCGCTTGCAGCGTGGCCATGTCGGCGCAGCGCAGGTTGGCGTGGCCGACCTTGCGCCCGGCCTTGAAGGCCTTGCCGTAGTGATGCAGATGGCAGTCTTCGATGGCGATGACTTTCTCAACCGGCGGAACCACACCGATGAAGTTGAGCATCGCGCTCTCGCCAACCTTGGCGGTCGAACCCAGCGGCAGGCCGGCAACGGCGCGCAGGTGGTTTTCGAACTGGCTGCACTCGGCGCCTTCGGTGGTCCAGTGCCCGGAGTTGTGCACGCGCGGGGCGATTTCGTTGGCTTTCAGGCCACCGTCGACTTCAAAGAACTCGAACGCCATGACGCCGACGTAGTCGAGTTGCTTGAGCACACGGCTCGAGTAGTCTTCGGCCAGCGCCTGCAACGGGTGATCGGTACTGGCAACCGACAACTTGAGGATGCCGCTGTCGTGGGTGTTGTGCACCAGCGGATAGAACCTGGTTTCACCATCGCGAGCACGTACGGCGATCAGCGAGACTTCACCGGTGAACGGCACGAAGCCTTCCAGCAGGCAGGACACGCTGCCCAGCTCGGCAAAGGTGCCGACCACGTCTTCCGGTTTGCGCAGAACTTTCTGGCCCTTGCCGTCGTAACCCAGGGTGCGGGTTTTCAGTACGGCCGGCAGGCCGATCGAAGCCACCGCAGCGTCCAGATCGGCTTGCGACTGAATGTCAGCGAAGGCCGGAGTCGGGATGCCCAGGTCCTTGAACATGCTCTTTTCGAACCAGCGATCGCGAGCGATGCGCAGGGCTTCGGCGCTCGGGTAGACCGGGACGAATTGCGAGAGGAATGCCACGGTTTCGGCCGGGACACTTTCGAACTCGAAGGTCACCAGATCGACTTCATCGGCCAGTTGGCGCAGATGATCCTGATCGCCGTAATCGGCCCGCAGGTGTTCGCCCAAAGCGGCCGCACAAGCGTCCGGCGCAGGGTCGAGAAAAGCGAAGTTCATGCCCAGCGGAGTGCCCGCCAAGGCCAACATGCGACCCAACTGGCCGCCACCGATTACACCGATCTTCATCTCAACAACCTCAGGCAATACGTGGGTCTGGATTGTCCAGGACGCTGTCTGTCTGCTCGGCACGGAAGGTTTTCAGTACCGCGTGGAACTGCGGATGCTTGGCGCCGAGGATGCTCGCCGAGAGCAGGGCTGCGTTGATCGCGCCGGCCTTGCCGATGGCCAGGGTGGCGACCGGAATGCCCGCTGGCATCTGCACGATCGACAGCAGCGAGTCGACGCCCGAGAGCATGGCCGACTGCACTGGCACCCCCAGCACCGGCAGGTGGGTCTTGGCCGCACACATGCCTGGCAAGTGGGCTGCGCCACCGGCACCGGCGATAATCACCTCGATGCCGCGGCTTTCAGCCTCTTCGGCGTACTGGAACAGCAGATCCGGGGTGCGGTGGGCAGAGACCACTTTGACCTCGTACGGGATGCCGAGCTTTTCCAGCATATCGGCGGTGTGGCTAAGGGTGGACCAATCGGACTTGGAGCCCATGATCACGCCAACCAGTGCACTCATCGTCGCGCCTCTTCTCTCTGGAGCGCCCGCAGGCGCGTCATAAAACAACAAGCCACGCAGGTTGCGTGGCTTGATTGTACGAAAAATGGCCGGACGTGCCGGCCGAAGGCCGCGCAGTATACCGCAAAGAAAGCAATAAACAGCCCCCGAAACGACCATCTGTCAAATGAGCGAAAGGCCCGGTTTTATTGACCTGAAGGTCAGAGCATAGACATCACACGATCCCTGTGGGAGCTGGCTTGCCAGCGATGGCGTCGCATCAGCAAACAGAGTCGGTGTCTGACCCACCGCCATCGCTGGCAAGCCAGCTCCCACAGGGTTTTTCATCAACCTCAGGTTACGGTCGTACCTTGTGCGGCGCCGCCTTCGAGCTTGCGCCACAGCAGCCGCACGTTGGCTTTGCGCACTAGAGCGCAGCGGTACAAACGGATCTCCAGCGGCACATGCCATTGCGGGCCGCCGCAGACCACCAGTTCGCCACGGGCCAATTCCGCGCGCACGCTCAGCTGTGGCACCCAGGCAATCCCGAGACCTTCCAACGCCATGCTCTTCAGACTGTCAGCCATCGCGGTTTCGTAAATAGTGGTAAAGCGCAACTGCCGCTGACGCAGCAATCCATTCACCGAGCGCCCGAGAAACGCTCCGGCGCTGTACGCCAGCAACGGCACGCTGGCATCACCTTCCAGATCGAACAGCGGCTTGCCATCAGCATCCGCCGCGCACACCGGCAACATCTCGGTCTGGCCCAAATGCAGCGACGGGAAGATCTCCGGGTCCATCTGCATCGCCGCGTCCGGGTCGTAGAACGCCAGCATCAGATCGCAACCACCTTCACGCAACGCATGCACCGCGTCACCGACGTTGGTGGCGACCAAGCGCGTGGCGATGTTCAAACCTTCATTACGTAGTTGTGCGATCCAGCGCGGAAAGAAACCCAGCGCCAGCGAATGCGCCGCCGCGACCTGCATCACTTCGCCCTGCCCGCCTTCCAGATGATGCAGATGACGCAGCACTTCACCGAGCTGTTCGACCACGGTGCGTGCGGTCACTAGAAACAACTGCCCCGCCGCCGTCAGTTCAACCGGCGTGCGCGAGCGATTGACCAGGGTCAGCCCCAGCGCAGCCTCCAGACTGCGGATCCGCCGGCTGAAGGCCGGCTGGGTCACGAAGCGTCGCTCGGCCGCCTGCGAAAAGCTACGGGTGGCGGCCAGAGCACTGAAGTCCTCGAGCCATTTGCTTTCCAGATTCATCACGTCCTCCCGGACACGCACCAAAACAGGTCACACGTCTGCCGCGCACGCGGCGTCACACGGGCATTATGCCGAATGTGCATAGGGCAGTGCTGAACAGCATTGGCCCAAAATTTCCTACAAGCCTAGCATTCGCAGCGTTCCGGCACAGACCGGGTCCATATCGAGATGATTTCTATCATGTCCTCCGCTGCATCTTTCCGCACAGAAAACGACCTGCTTGGCGCCCTCGAAGTACCGGCTCAAGCGTATTACGGCATCCAGACCCTGCGAGCGGTGAATAACTTCCGTCTCTCCGGCGTTCCGATTTCGCATTACCCGAAACTGGTTGTCGGCCTGGCAATGGTCAAACAGGCCGCTGCTGACGCCAACCGCGAGTTGGGTCATCTGAGCGAAGCCAAGCACTCTGCCATCAGCGAAGCCTGTGCCCGATTGATCCGCGGTGATTACCACGAAGAGTTCGTGGTCGACATGATTCAAGGTGGCGCCGGTACCTCCACCAACATGAACGCCAACGAAGTGATCGCCAACATTGCGCTGGAAGCAATGGGTCACCAGAAAGGCGAGTACCAGTACCTGCACCCGAACGACGACGTGAACATGGCGCAGTCGACCAACGACGCTTACCCGACGGCGATCCGCCTGGGCTTGCTGCTCGGTCACGACACCCTGCTGGCCAGCCTCGACAGCCTGATTCAGGCATTCGCCGCCAAGGGCAAGGAATTCGATCACGTCCTGAAAATGGGCCGTACCCAGCTGCAAGACGCCGTGCCGATGACCTTGGGTCAAGAATTCCGTGCCTTCGCCACCACCATGGGCGAAGACCTGGCCCGTCTGAAGACGCTGGCCCCGGAACTGCTGACTGAAGTGAACCTGGGCGGCACCGCGATCGGTACCGGCATCAACGCCGACCCGCGTTATCAAGCGCTGGCGGTACAGCGTCTGGCCCTGATCAGCGGTCAACCGCTGGTTCCGGCGGCCGACCTGATCGAAGCGACTTCCGACATGGGCGCCTTCGTGCTGTTCTCCGGCATGCTCAAGCGCACCGCGGTGAAGCTGTCGAAGATCTGCAACGACCTGCGCCTGCTGTCCAGCGGCCCACGCACCGGCATCAACGAAATCAACCTGCCAGCGCGTCAGCCAGGCAGCTCGATCATGCCTGGCAAGGTCAACCCGGTTATTCCGGAAGCGGTTAACCAGGTGGCGTTCCAAGTAATTGGTAACGATCTGGCGCTGACCATGGCAGCCGAAGGCGGCCAACTGCAACTTAACGTGATGGAGCCGCTGATCGCTTTCAAGATCTTCGACTCGATCCGCCTGCTGCAACGCGCCATGGACATGCTGCGCGAGCACTGCATCGTCGGCATCACCGCCAACGAAGCGCGCTGCCGTGAACTGGTCGAGCACTCGATCGGTCTGGTTACCGCTCTGAACCCGTACATCGGCTACAAAAACGCCACCCGTATCGCCGGTCTTGCTCTTGAAAGCGGCCGCGGCGTGCTGGAACTGGTGCGCGAAGAAGGTCTGCTCGACGAAGCCATGCTCGCCGACATCCTGCGCCCGGAAAACATGATTGCTCCGCGTCTGGTTCCGCTGAAAGCCTGAGCCGACACGTTACTTGTAGCACCGCTCACCAGGTCGAGGGACTAGACACCTCTCACCTTTTGAGGGCTTGGGGATTTAGTCCCCAAGCCCTTTTTTTTAACTTTCTGCCCCTGAGACCCGTATGTCTGGGGATTGCTCGCTCTGACAGAAGAGCAATTCCTGCACAAGCCCGGCGCCGGTAACGCCGGGTGTTTCAAAGCCTCGTTTCGTCGCTTGCACCACGACTGTGCAGACGGGCGCGCCACTGATCGGTATAGTGCCGCCCCTCTTCGCATGAGCGGTCGTCGGTAACGAGGCCATAACCCATGTGAAACCCGAACTAATAACAAACCCGCGAAATGGATCCGGGACGAAATCCTCGCCTCACCTGTTGTGCCGCGCGCAAACCGGTGTAACGCGATGTTTCCGACCTTCCAGCATTTGCTCACACAAAAAACAGCGAGGAAAAATCCATGCTCGAAGTCATTAACGACTTCCTCTCAGGGAAAGTACTGATCGTGCTCATTGTCGGGCTCGGTAGCTACTTCACGATTCGCTCGCGTTTCGTTCAATTGCGTCACTTCTTCCACATGTTCGCGGTGTTCCGCGACAGCCTCAAGGGCAGCGCCGGGCAACTCAGCTCGTTCCAGGCCCTGATGCTCAGCCTTGCCGGCCGCGTTGGTGCGGGCAACATCGCCGGTGTCGGCATCGCCGTGACACTCGGTGGTCCAGGTGCGGTGTTCTGGATGTGGGTGACCGCACTGGTCGGCATGTCCAGCAGCTTCTTCGAGTGCACCCTGGCCCAGGTCTACAAGCGCGCCGATGGCGACGGTCTGTACCGTGGTGGCCCGGCCTACTACATCCAGCACGGCTTGAAGCTCAAAGGCATGGCGGTAGTGTTCTCGGTCCTGCTGCTGGTCACCTACGGCTTCGCCTTCATTGGCCTGCAGTCCTACACCGTGACCCACTCGCTGCAGAACGCCTTTGAATTCAACCCACAACACACCGGTATCGTCCTGGCAGTGCTGCTGGCCATTACCTTCATTGGCGGCATCAAGCGTATCGCTTCGGTGTCCGACCTGCTGGTACCGATCAAGACCCTCGCCTATATCGGCGTGACCCTGTACGTGATCGGTACTCAGATCGAACACGTACCAGCCATGCTGGAAACCATCTTCAAGAGCGCCTTCGGCCTCGATCCGGCCTTTGGTGGTCTGCTCGGCAGCGCCATCGTCATGGGCGTGAAGCGTGGCGTGTTCGCCAACGAAGCGGGCCTGGGCAGTGCGCCGAACGTCGCTGCCGTGGCTGCGGTGAAACACCCGGGCGCGCAGGGCGTGGTTCAGGCCTTCAGTGTGTTCCTCGACACTTTCGTGATCTGCACCTGTACTGCACTGCTGATCCTGCTGTCGGGCTTCTACACCCCGGGCTTCGAAGGTGACGGCATCGTCCTGACCCAGAACTCGCTGGCCGCCGTGGTCGGTGACTGGGGTCGCATGTTCGTCAGCGTCGCGCTGTCGCTGTTCGTCTTCACCTGCATCCTCTACAACTACTACCTGGGCGAAAACAGCCTGCAGTTCCTCACCCGCAACCGCGCCGCGCTGATGATTTTCCGTGGCCTGGTGCTGGCGCTGGTGGTATGGGGTTCGATGCAGGACCTGTCGACCGTGTTCGCCTTCGCCGACATCACCATGACCTGCCTGGCCTTCGTCAACCTCGTGGCCCTGGCCATGCTGTTCAAGGTCGGCATGCGTGTGATGCGCGACTACGATGCGCAACGCCGCGCCGGCGTCAAACAGCCGGTGTTCGACTCGAGCAAATTTGCTGATCTGGACCTCGACCTGAAAGCCTGGCCGACCAATCCGTCTGCCGCTGTCGGCAAGACTGAAGCCGAGCCGCAAGGCGTGCCTGCAGCGCAACGCTGACAGGTGAATGACGGGCGCATCCCCTGCGCCCGTCAGTTATTGTGGTGCAATAACTTGTCGGAGTTTGCCTGCTCGCGATAGCTGTCTTTCAGCCAACATCAACGCTGAATGATGAACCGCCATCGCCAGCAGGCTCGCTCCCACAAGGACCTCATCCTTTCGGAGAATCCCCATGAATTCGTCGACCTACCCCGCCGCCCAACACGTCATGGTGCTCTACACCGGTGGCACCATCGGCATGCAGGCCAGCGCCAATGGCCTGGCCCCGGCGTCCGGTTTCGAAGCGCGGATGCGCGACTATCTGCACAGCCAGCCTGAACTCGTCGTACCGCAGTGGCGCTTTCGCGAGATGTCGCCGCTGATCGACAGCGCCAACATGACCCCGGCCTACTGGCAGCAACTGCGTGAAGCGGTGGTCGATGCCGTTGACGTGCAAGGTTGCGACAGCGTGCTGATCCTGCACGGCACCGACACGCTGGCCTACAGCGCGGCAGCGATGAGCTTCCAGCTGCTGGGGCTGAATGCCCGTGTGTGCTTCACCGGTTCAATGTTGCCGGCTGGCGTTACTGACAGCGATGCCTGGGAGAATCTCAGTGGCGCACTGGTTGCCCTCGGCCAAGGCCTGGCGCCCGGTGTGCATCTGTACTTCCACGGTGAACTGCTGGCGCCAACCCGTTGCGCGAAGGTGCGCAGCTTCGGCCGTCATCCGTTCAAACGACTTGAGCGTCAGGGCGGCGGTGTCAAAGCCTCTTCGATTCCAGCGTCGTTGAATTACAACCAGCCGAAACAGCTGGCCAAAGTTGCCGTGCTGCCGCTATTCCCGGGCATCAGCGCCGAAGTGCTCGACGGCCTCCTCGACAGCGGCATTCAAGGTCTGGTGCTGGAGTGCTACGGCAGCGGTACCGGGCCGAGCGACAACCCTGAGTTTCTGGCAAGCCTTGGCCGCGCACGGGATAACGGTGTGGTGGTGGTTGCAGTGACGCAGTGCCATGAGGGTGGCGTCGAGCTGGATGTTTACGAGGCTGGCAGTCGCTTGCGCGGTGTCGGCGTATTGTCCGGTGGTGGCATGACTCGCGAGGCCGCGTTCGGCAAGTTGCACGGCCTGCTCGGTGCAGGCCTTGAAACTCAAGAAGTGCGTCGGCTGATCGAACTGGATCTGTGTGGTGAGCTACTCTGAGCATGGCTCTGGATCGGCCCTCACCCTAGCCCTCTCCCGGAGGGAGAGGGAACTGACCTTAGTGTCTTGCGCTATACGCCGACCTGAAAAAAACAGTCGATTATGGATTCGGCAGCGTTTTTTCAGGTCGGCGTATCTCGCCAATATCCCCCAATCGGCCCCCTCTACCTTTGGGAGAGGGTTGGGGTGAGGGGCTGCTGCGGCATGCAACTTGCTGCATTCCAGCCATCTCAAGGCTGGAAGATCCTATGCTCCACTCCCACCTCACCACCCTCAACGCCGTGTCGCTGATCCTCAACACCTTCAAGGCCGAAGGCCTGTCGAGCGATGCATTGCTGGCCGGCAGCGGCATCAGTGCGGCGGATCTCAGCCGCGCCGACACGCGCATCACCACCAATCAGGAGATGCAGGTCTGCGCCAACGCGGTCGCGTTAAAGCACGATATCGGTCTGGAACTGGGCCAACGCATGCACGTGTCCTGCTATGGAATCCTCGGTTACGCGCTGCTGACCTGTGCCACCTTCGGTGACGCTTTGCGCCTGGCGATCCGTTATCCGGCGCTGCTGGGAACACTTTTCGAACTGAATCTGGAAGACGACGGCGAGCGCGTCTGGTTCGTCGCTGCCGATTATCGCGAGAGCCCGGCGATGGCGGTGTTCAACGCCGAGTTCTGCCTGGTGTCGCTGAAAGTCATTTGCGATGACCTGCTCGGGCATCCGCTGCCTTTGCTCGCCACGCGCTTCGAACACGCCGCGCCGGACTACCGCGACAGCTATGCCGAACACTTCAACTCACCGTTGCACTTCGCGGCGAAGGACAACGCGTTTGCCTTCGATCGGCACTGGCTCGACCAGCCACTGCCGTTGGCGGATGCCATCACCCACCAAGCCATGGCCGAACGTTGCCGAAAGCAGAATCTTGAGTTCACCGGGCGTCAGGCGTGGCTGGGGCGGATTCGACAGTTACTCAGCGCGCAACTGAATGCAGCACCGGGACTGGAAGGTCTGGCGCAGCAGATGAAGTGTTCGCCACGCACCTTGCGCCGGCATTTGAAAGATATGGGCAGCAGCTATCAGGAACTGCTCGATGAGCTGCGTTTCGAGCGGGCCAAGCAGATGTTGTGTGAGGATCAGTTGCCGATCTATCGCATTGCCGAAACGCTCGGGTTCAGCGAGACCGCCAGTTTCCGCCATGCCTTTGTGCGCTGGAGCGGCGTGGCGCCGAGCCAATTCCGGGCCTGAAGATCAAAAGATCGCAGCCTTCGGCAACTCCTACAAGGGATCGGCGCAGGAGCTGCCGAAGGCTGCGATCTTTTGATCCTAAAGGGGCAATTTCGGTCAGTGTTTTTGGCCATATCCATCCCCTTTTGGCCTTTCCTGCCGTTTTCCGATTCGCCTCGCGCCGCAACACTGGGGGCAACTGAATCAGCCCTGCGGAGAACAACAAATGCTGACGATCTACTCGGACGATCATCACCTGCACCATGGCCGTTGCGAACTCATCGATGGCCAGCTCAAGCCGTGCTTCGAGATGCCGTCGCGCGCCGACCACGTCCTGCAGCGCGTCAAGAACCAGAACCTCGGCCCGGTCGAGGCACCGAAGGATTTCGGTCTGGAGCCGATCGCCCGGATCCACAGCCGCGACTACCTCGACTTCTTCAAAGGCGCGTGGGATCGCTGGACTGAATTCAACACCGACGGTGATCTGCTGCCCTACACCTGGCCGGCGCGCACCCTGCGTGCAATCAAACCCACCAGCCTGCATGGTCAGCTCGGTTATTACAGCTTCGACGGCGGCGCACCGATCACCGCCGGTACATGGCAAGCGGCCTACAGCGCGGCGCAGGTTGCCCTGACTGCACAAGCGCAAATCCAGTGTGGCGCGCGCAGTGCCTTCGCCCTGTGCCGCCCACCGGGACACCACGCCGCCAGCGATTTGATGGGCGGTTATTGCTACCTCAACAATGCCGCCATCGCCGCACAGGCTTTTCTCGATCAGGGTCACAAAAAAGTCGCGATCCTTGATGTCGACTATCACCACGGCAACGGCACGCAGTCGATTTTCTATGCGCGCAGCGACGTGCTGTTCACCTCGATCCACGGCCACCCGGAAGCGGAATTCCCGTTCTTCCTCGGCTACGACGATGAACGTGGCGAAGGCGCCGGTGAAGGCTTCAACTTCAACTATCCGCTGCCCGCCGGATCTGGCTGGGAGGTATGGAGTGCGGCGCTGGATCAGGCCTGCAACGAGATCGAGCGTTATGGCGCCGACGTGATTGTCGTGTCGCTGGGTGTCGACACTTTCAAAGATGACCCGATCTCGCAGTTCAAACTCGACAGCCCGGATTATCTGGCAATGGGCAAACGCATCGCCGCACTCGGCAAACCGACATTGTTTGTCATGGAGGGCGGTTACGCTGTAGAGGAAATCGGCATCAACGCAGTGAACGTGCTGGAAGGCTTCGAACAATAACCACAGTCCCGTCGCAACCGTAAAAACCGGACCCGCCCAGGCGGGTCTTTTTTCGCCCGCAATATGTATGTACCGCACGCGCGCCGCAGCCCGCCTCTACCTTGCCCGGAACCGTCGCCCTTTCGGCGCGGCCATCAGAGCAGGAGTTGCCCATGCCCGAAATCCCTTCGCCCAGCGCCGTCGATGTCGTGACCCAACTGGTGACTGGCCCTTCGCTGCGAGAAGTCGCGTCGAAAACGCTGCACCCGGCGCTCAGGACGCTGTATCCCGACCTCGATCTCGACCCGCAGCTGGCCGTGGTCGTAAGACCGACCTGGATCATTGAGGGTGATCAAGTGGTCCCCGGTCGCTATCTGATCGAATCGCTGACCGACACCCTGGTACGTCTGGGCCTCTCCGGCACCACGGTGGCGTATCTCGACGGTGAGCATTATCTGACCTTGCAACCGGACCTGCCGTCCGCCATCCATCTGCCGGTAAAAATCAGCGCAATCGGCAAGCTGCTCAATGAGCTGGCACCGTTGCTGTTCATCGCCTACAAGGAACAGCAGGTCAATTACTGGGACGATTTCACCTATCCGGGGCAGCCCCGCTGGCAGCAGTTGTCACAGGCCTTGCGCAATTTGTGGAAGATCGACACGAACCCGGACTGGGATGCCGACCAGCGCGCCATGGCCGAAGCGCTTTACACGTTCCCGGATAAACACCAACGACTGCCCACCGCCCCATACAAGATCCGCGCCTGCCTGATTGATCTTGACCGCGGCGAGGGCGACGAGCAGAACCACGTGAGCCTGCTCGATACGGCTGTACTGATCGGCACCCACGACAAACGTACGTTGATCATGACCCACTCGGTGCTTAAAGGATTCGAGAGTTTTGAATCGTTGGCAAAGCTCGGAGAAGCCCTGCCGCGTCGTTACTGGAAAGGTGCCTCCGGGGCCGGGTTGAAATGGCGACTGGTCGAACCGCAGGGCGATTTTTTCGACTATCAGGCCTGCACACTGGTTGCCCTGGAAGCAGAAGCGCTGGGCGCGATCAATTATTTCCAGGGCTCGAGTTCCAGCGAGCTTTATCCGCACGCCGGGACTGTCGGCAATCCCCGAGAGCCGACACCGCGCCTCAAGCCTCACATCGATCTCTTGCGTCCGATGCTGCCAGCCTGGCTCGACAACGCCTCTCCCGCCGATCAAACCCGATACAGCCGGCATCTGCTCGATCTGACTATGGTGCAGCACACCAACAAGGGAAAATCATTTCAGAGCGAAGTCATTACCCTGCAAGCGTTCACCCGTGATGCCTTGAAACAACAGATCGCCAAGGATCATCCGCAGGCCGGCGAGGTGAGCATCGATGACATCGAAATCAGCATCACCAGCCTGGTGGTCTGGGGCACATTCGTCTTGCCGGGTAACACGCAGACCCAGACGCTGTCGCTCATCGAGCTTGCCCTGCAAAACCTCGCAGGGCAGCCAGCAGGCAATAAGACCGTTGGTTACAAGGAGGGCGGCGCGGCGCCTGATTGGATGACTGCAAGCTACCTGGAACAACTGGTCAGCAGCGTCGATATCGGCCAGACCTACCCGGCGTACCTGCAAAACCTGCTGATTGACGACACCGAGCAGGCGTCGGCACTGCAAGCGCTCTATACCAGCCAGTTGCCCATCGAACTGCCGCTGCTGGCGTTGCAGCACAAAATACAAGGCAAGGCCGGCATCACTGACCAGGGTTATCGCTATGTGGTTGCCGCGCTGGCAAACACCAGCGATGAGCGTTATGTCGATCGCGATGAAATCGTCATTCGCCCGCTCGGGTTCGTTGCCCATCGCAGCCGCTCACAGGCGGACACCGTCAATAACATGTTCGTCATCGGCCCGCGCGAGACGGACAAGGGGCCGTGTCTGCTCTATCGACCGCTGTTCGAAAAGGCACTGATGCAATTTCCCTCGCACGCCAACCTGCTGTACGAGATCCAGCATTCACGGGATCTGCGCGAGTCGGTCCTGGCCTGGTTGCCGGACGACGTGCGCTTCGACTACAGCCAGTTCGTCTTCACCGCCCGATTGCCTTCTGTCTGGACGATCCCGCAATTGCTGGTGAACCCCTTGACCGCCCTCGACATGTCCGGCCCCGTTGCACTGGCGACAACAATGATTAACCACGATGTACTCGCGACCCTGCATAACAGCAACGTGCAGGCAGTCATCACCCAGGCCGACCGCCAATCGGTCTCTGACGCAGAAGCACGCTGGGTCACGCTTAAACACGGCGGCTGGATGCTGTTCAACGCCGCCTTGCCATTCCTCGGGCGCAGCGTCGGCACGGCGGCGTGGATCTGGCAGATCATGGACGACCTGCAAGAAATCAGCGATGTGGCCAATGAGCAATCCGGCAAGATTGCCTGGACGGCCCTCACCGACATTCTTCTGGCCTTGGGCATGGTGCTCGCCCATCGCGCAGCAATGGGCGACAAGCCACTCAGCGAGTCGATCCCGCAGGAAGAACCAAGCCCCACCGTCACCACAGACCTCGTCGTCAGCAAACCTTTGCAGCTGCCGGACGTTTCCAGCACTGCACTGCCCATCGCGCATGAGATGGTGGTGAACCCCTTTACTGCTCTGAAACGATCCCCGGTCGCACTGAAAGCGCTGCTCGATAGTTTACAGATCGCCAAACCCAGAGGCATCGGCGATGCCGCCAGGGAGGGTACGCACAGGCACCTTTATCCCCGCCAGAAACAATGGTTCGCCCCCGTCGGCAAGCGCTGGTTCGAAGTCATGTTCAATGAGCACGCCGAGGTGCAGATCATCGACTCACGTCAGCAACCGCCGCGTAACGGGCCGCCGCTGACTCGCACCGCCAACGGTCAATGGGTGGTAGACCTTCGATTGCGCCTGCGCGGCGGCGGACTCGACAACGCCCTTGAGGCCGCTCAAGACGTCAACAAAATGGATGCCGGGCAACTGACCGCCGAAATCAGCGCATTCGATGCAACGATGCAAACCAAGCAGGTTCAGCGTGACGCCGACCATAACGCCTTGAGCAATGCGCTCGGGGAAGCCCGGGCACCGGCGCGCGAGCAGTATCTGGCGACACTCGACGCACAGCACAAGGCGTACGGCGCGAACATTGAACAAATCAAGGCGTTGCATCTGAAGGAGCCCATTCCCAACTACCGCATCGTCATGATCCAGCGCTTGGAGATGCAGCTTTTTCTTGGCCAGGAATGGCTCGAACTGCACTCCACAGAGTTCCAGGCCAACCTCAAGACAATGCAGGCAATGCTGGCCAATGAAGGTGATTTCGCCGTACAGGCGTTTGTTCAGACCTTCGAAAAGATGACCGATCAGACCCAGGCGATCATTGAAAAAATGGAGATGGCCCAGAGCCGTTTTGACGAACTGAAGTTGTTGGGAAAAAAAGCTGTCGAGGTGGTGCAAACCTATCGCGAGGCGTTACCGAAATATGAACTGAACGACCTCAAACTGTTGCAGATCAGTCTCGGCCAGGAGATCTGCATCAAGGGCGGCGCCACGGCGGACGCCGCCAATGCCTATAAAACGCTGGGCAGTCTCATCGAAGACGCCGCGCTGAGTATCCAGAGCACGTTGAATCTGACCGCGGATGAAAGCCTCGAAAATCTGCGCGAACGCACGGATGCCCTGAACAATGTGGCCGAACAATTTTCTGCCATCAATCAACGCTTTGGCGATCTGCTCATTGACTACCCCGAACAGATCAATACCGCACGCCTGGAGCATGTACGCAGCCGGGTGAGCGCGTTCCAGGCCCGTACCGAAAGCAAACTGGTCGAGCTGCTGCGCTATAAGCACTTGCTGGAGCCGGGGCCGGGGCCGGGGCCTTCCAGGCCGAGATCTGCCTCTTCATCGACGCGACGGATCATCAAAACCAAATCCAGGGGCACGGTGGTCGGCGAACGGAAAAAGAGCCTCGAAGGCCCGGATACCAACCTGGTCGAAGTGCGAACCACGTTGACAGGGGTCATCGCCACGTTCGAGGAGGAATCGCCTGGTGTCTGGGTCGAACAGCGCACGGCGAAACCCCAGCCGCCCAAGGCCCGCCCCTCCCTGAGTAGCAGTATTCGTGATGGTCAGGCCCTGATCGACGGTTTGGCTCGCTTTCACCTACGCATCGAAGCACAGCTCAAACGAGGATGGCGGATCCCTGTCGAGGTCGAGGAGCAATACCACAAGCATGCGGCCGTCCTGCGGGAAGCCAATGCGGCAATCGACGAAGCATTGACTGCGAGCAACCTGACCGCCGACCTCAAAAAGCCGACCGAAGAACTCGGCCACAAGCTTGACGACGCTGCCAATAAACTTGAAGAAAAAGGTACCAGCACCCGTATCGGCATGGTCAAGCAACAGTTACCGACAGCCGCAGGAGTGCAATGGCTCAAGGACAAGGGCGAAGTCAGGATTGCAAAAACCGTGAAGCGACGCAGGCTCAAAGGTCAGGACAGGGATTTCCTCGACGAGTACGAAGTACGCGACGCCCACACCAACAAGGTGTTGTGTTACGCACATTTCCATTACAGCAGTGCCGAGGCGCCCGTCACGCCCTTCCCCATCGGCCATATGAAAACCGTGGCGCAGCAGCGTATGGGAGGTGCCTTTGAGCCGCGCTTTCTGAACAATCAGGCGCTGATCGACATCCATCGCAGCGGCATTTCCGACAAATCGGCGAAGGCACTGTTTCTCACGCCTTCCACGCCTGCCGTAACCGGATCAACGCTGCGTTGATTGCCGGTTCAGGGACAGCGGCAAAGCCCAGGACCAGCCCGGCACGCTGGTCCAGCAGCGTCGTCGAGTCCGGCAGCCAGTAACTGCTCAAGCCGTTGATCTCGACGTCGACGCCAGCCGCTTGCGCAATCAACTGCTGCTCGCGCTCGATGCTGTCCACGGCCACGGTCAGGTGCAGCCCGGCAGAGACGGCGGGCAAATCACCCACCCCGGCGATGGCGGTTGGCCAACCGTCGAGCAAGGTGTTGCGCCGGCTCAGCGCGGCACGGCGCATGCGCCGGATATGCCGCTGGAAATGCCCGGCCGCCATGAACTCAGCCATCACCGCCTGTGTACTCACCTCGGAATGCCGGACATCCACCGCCCGGCGTTGCGAGAACGCATCCACCAGCCCCGGCGGCAAAACCAAATACCCAAGGCGCAGCGCCGGAAACGCGACCTTGCCGAAAGTGCCGACATACAGCACGCGTCCCTGTCGATCGAGTGCCGCCAACGGTGCCAGCGGCGCGCCGGTGTAACGGTATTCGCCATCGTAATCGTCCTCGACGATCCAGCCATGGCAGCGCTCGGCCCAGGCGAGCAGTTCGAGGCGTCGCGCCAGGCTCATCACCACGCCGGTCGGGTACTGATGAGAGGGCGTGACATACGCCACGCGACAATCCCCGGTGGCCGACAGCGCCGAGCAATCCATGCCCTCTTCGTCTACGGCAATACCGTGCAAACGAGCGCCCGCCACAGCGAACGCATGACCGGCCGCGCGGTAGCCAGGATTTTCGATCGCGACACCGTCGCCCGGCGCCACCAGCAACTGTGCACAAAGGCTAATGCCTTGCTGTGCGCCGCTGGTGATCACAATTTGCTCAGGTGAACACTGCATGCCGCGCGAACTGCGCAGATAGGCAGCGATCATTGCACGCAGGCGCGCATCGCCGGACGGATCGCCGTAACACAGTTGCTCCAGATCCGGTTTACGCCAGAAAGCCGCATTCAGCTTGGCCCACACCTCGAAGGGGAATAGATCAAACGCCGGAACACCCACCCTGAATGCTCGCGGCGGACCACTCGGGGGTCGGGCCAAATGGTTCTTTTCAATGCGCGAAAAATTATCACTGTGGATAACTTTACTGGATGAAATCACAGATAAATCCAGCCAATTTGTGGATAAGGCTGTGGGTAAGCCTGTTGAAAACCCTGTGGATACTTTTGTGGATAGTTTTTTCGTTGGGGTCGTCACGGGCATCAATTGGGCGACGTAGGTGCCATCCCCTACCCGCCCCTCAATAAAGCCTTCGGCATACAGTTGATCGTAGGCGCGCACCACGCTGTTGCGGGAGATCCCCAACGCCGCCGCCAGATCGCGACTGGCCGGTAACCGTGTACCACTCGCCAGCCGTCCATCCAGCACACGCAGGCGCAACGCCTGATAGAGCTGGCGACTCAAGCCCTGGCGCCGATCAAGCTCGATACCGGCAGGGTTGAAGGGCATGGACAACGTTGGCGAATCGGGCATGGCAATGGACCTATGAAATTGGTCATCAATGGCTCTTACAACAGACCAATAGCCTGCCTACGATGCAGGCATTCGCCAAGGAAAATTTGTCCATGTACACACCGCGCGCCTTTGCCATCGAAGACCTTTCCCAACTGCACGAGCTGATCCTCGCCACCCGCCTCGCCATTCTGGTGACCCACGGCGAAAGTGGCTTGCAGGCCAGCCATGTGCCGGTGCTGCTGCATTGCGAACAAGGCGAGTACGGCACGCTGTACGGGCACCTGGCCCGCGCCAACCCGCAGTGGAAAGACTTGCGCGACGGTGCCGAAGCCATGCTGATCTTCGCCGGCGCCGATGCCTACGTCAGCCCGGGTTTTTATCCGAGCAAGGCCGAGCACGGCAAAGTCGTGCCGACCTGGAACTACATCGCCGTGCATGCCTATGGCCACGCCGAAACTTTCAGCGACGGCGGACGCCTGCTCGACATCGTCAGCACCCTCACCGACCGTCATGAAGCCGGCCGCGCGCAACCGTGGTCCGTCGCCGATGCGCCTGCCGATTACATCGACGGCATGCTCAAAGCGATTGTCGGTTTCGCCATTCCCATCGACCGCCTCGAAGGCAAACGCAAGCTCAGCCAGAACCGCAGCGCCGAAGACATTGCCGGCGTGCGCGAAGGCCTGGCGGCCAGCCCGGAAATCAATGATCAAACCCTCGCCCGATTGATGCGCTAAGGAAATCACCATGAGTCAGACCGACATTCGCCAGGTCAGCGCCGACGACCACGCCGCGTGGCTACCGCTGTGGCAGGCTTATCTGCGTTTCTACAACACCCAACTGCCGGAAGCTGTGACGCAAAGTACCTGGCAGCGTTTTCTCGACCCGAGCGAGCCAACCCACGCAGCATTGGCGTGGGCCGACGGTAAAGCCGTGGGCATGGTGCATTACATCTACCATCGCTCGAACTGGAGCATCGAAAACTCCTGCTACCTGCAGGATCTGCTGGTGGTGCCGGAAACCCGTGGCAGCGGTGTCGGTCGTCTGTTGATCGAACACGTTTACGCCACGGCCAAGGCTGACGGCTGCTGCAAAGTGCACTGGCTGACCCACGAAACCAACGCCACTGCGATCCAGCTCTACGAGCGCATCGCTGAACGCCCGGGCTTCATCCAGTTTCGCAAGGCCATTTAAGGAGACATCTGCATGACCACTTCACTGGCTGACTGGAAAGGCGCCCCCGCCCCCACTGCCACGCTGCTCGAAGGGCGTTTCATTCGCCTGGAAAGACTCGACCCGGCGCGCCATGGCGACGAACTGTTCGCCGCCCTCGAAGGCCCCGGCGCCGACCCGAAACTCTGGGATTACTTGCCTTATGGACCTTTTCCGGAGCGCAGCACTTTCGACGCCTGGCTGAACAACCACGCGGCCGCCAGCGACCCGTATTTCTTCAGCGTCATCGACCGCGCCAGCGGCCAAGTGCAAGGCATCCTCAGCCTGATGTCGATCGTCCCGGCCCAGGGTCGCATTGAAATCGGTCACGTCACCTTTGGTGCGCCGATGCAGCGCTCGCCGAGAAGCACCGAAGCGGTATACCTGCTGGCCAAATATTCCTTCGACCTCGGCTACCGCCGCCTCGAATGGAAATGCAACAACGGCAACGCCCGCTCCAAATACGCCGCCGAGCGTTTGGGTTTCAGCTTCGAAGGCGTGTTCCGCCAGCACATGGTGGTCAAGGGACAGAACCGCGATACCGCGTGGTACTCGATTCTGGATGGCGAGTGGCCGGCGATTGCGGCAGGGTTCGAGCAGTGGCTGTCGGATGATAATCAGACGTCCGACGGGCAGGTGAAAGGCTTGGTTGAATGCCGATCGTGATTACCTGAAAAGCAAAAGATCGCAGCCTGCGGCAGCCCCTACAGGGTGAACGTCAATCCCATGTAGGAGCTGCCGCAGATTGCGATTTTTTGATCTGTTTTCAGCCCAGTTTCTGCGCCAGCACCGCGATGTGTTCCGGCCCGATCCCGCAGCAACCGCCCAAATGGCTGGCACCGCGCTGCTGCCAGTCAATCGCCCAGTGCAAGTACCCCGGCGGATCCAGATCCTCGCGCAGCGGATCAAGTCCGTCATTGGCCGTAGCTTCTTTTGGCTGCGGCGGAAACGCATTGGCGTAAGCACCAATGTTTATCTTCACCCCCAGACGCTCGAAGGTTTCACGCGCGGCATCAATCGCGGCACCGATCACTTCTGGCTGACTGCAATTGAACAGCAACGTCTCGACGCCCAACTCAGCCGCCACCGCAGCCGCTTCGGCGACCGGCTCACCAGAGCGCAGGCGCGGCACTTCATCAGTGTCTTCGTCCTTCAAGGTGAACGACAACCAGAACGGTTTGCCATCCTTCGGCAACCCGGCGTGAATGGCTCGCGCCTCGATGATCGAACTCTGGGTTTCCGCCAGCCACACATCAACATGCGCTGCCAGGCCGTTGACCAAGGGCGCCAGCAACTCAGTCACTCGGGCGGCCTCGAACAGATCCGGACGATAGGAGCCGAACAGCGGCGGCAATGAGCCGGCCACCCGCACGGATTTCCCCGAGGCTTGCACCGCACGTCGCGCCAGTTCACCGGCCAACGCCGCCAGTGCCTGCCCTTCAGCGGCGAAGCGTTCCTCACCAATATGGAACGGCACCACGGCATAACTGTTGGTGGTAATCACATTGGCGCCACTGGCGATATAAGCGGCATGTACCGCCTCAACCGCTTGCGGCGCCTCGCTCAACGCCAGCGCCGACCACTCCGGCTGGCGAAATGGCGCACCGGCGCGCTGCAATTCACGGCCCATGCCGCCATCGAGAATAATCGTGCTGCCTGCGCCCATATGCTTTTCACTCATATGCTTATGAAAATAACTCACTATCAGAGTCGTTCTTATAACTATTTAATACGCACCATTCCGTTAAAAACAACCTCTTTTTTACCCAGGGATCGACTGTGAAATTTCAACCGCTACTGGCCCTGGGCCTGACGATTCTGGCCGCCTCCACGCAAGCCTTTGCTGGCACCACGCTGGACCGTATCGAGCAAAAGAAAGAGCTGGTCGGTGTGCTGATGGAAAGCTATCCACCGTTCTCGTTTCTCAATGACCAGAACCAACTAGACGGCTTCGACGTGGATGTCGCCAAGGCCGTGGCTGAAAAACTGGGCGTCAAGTTACGACTGGAAACGCCGTCCTGGGACGTCATTGCCGCCGGCCGCTGGAGCGGGCGCTACGATATCTGCATCTGCTCGATGACGCCGAGCAAGGCCCGCGCCGAGGTGTTCGATTTCCCGGTCGAGTACTACGCTTCGCCGGCGGTGATCGTGGTCAATGCCAAGGATGAGCGGATCCACGACGCCAAGGATCTGAGCGGCAAAAAAGTCGGCCTCACCAGCGCGTCCAGTTACGAAAGCTATCTGAACAAGAACCTGGTCATCGAAGGCGCCGAAGATACGCAACTGCAGTACCCGTTCGAAGATGTGCAGATCGCGCCGTACGATACCGATAACGTCGCCTTCCAGGACTTGGGCCTGGGCGCCGGCGTGCGCCTGGATGCAATCCTCACCAACCTCGTCACCGCGCAGCCACGCCTGAACCAGGACAAACGCTTCAAACTGGCCGGCGCGCCGCTGTATTCGGAGCCGAACTCGGTGGCCATCGAAAAGGGTGACGCGCAATGGGATGCCAAAGTGCGCGAGGTGTTCGCGCAACTGAAACAGGACGGCACCCTGAGCAAGCTTTCGCAAAAATGGATCGGCGCTGATATCAGCCAATGACTTCTTTCCCGACACCGCCACAGCCACCGCAACCGGTGGCTGAATCACGCCTGCAACGGATGTTCGGTTTTCGTACGCGGCTGTACCTGACCTGGGCAACGCTGTTCTGCCTGTTCGCCGGGTTCTTCCTGAGCTTCGACCTGAAGTTCTCGATCATCCTCGACAAACTGCCCAATCTGGTCGGCCTGCACCTGGCGCCCAACGGCTTCTTGCAGGGTGCAGCGCTGACGCTGTTCCTCTGCGTGTGCTCGATTGTCGCCTCGTCCCTGCTGGGCTTCATCACGGCATTGGCACGTCTGTCGAAAAGCGCCGTGGCGTTCGGCATCGCCAGTTTTTACACCTCGTTCTTTCGCGGCACGCCACTGCTTATCCAGATCCTGCTGATCTACCTCGGCTTGCCGCAACTGGGCATCGTGCCTGGCGCCATCGTCGCGGGCATCATTGCCTTGTCGCTGAACTACGGCGCCTATCTCAGCGAAATCTTCCGCGCCGGCATCCTCGGTGTCGACCACGGCCAGCGCGAAGCTTCGCTAGCACTGGGTATGCGCGAGACGGTGATTTTCTGGCGCATCACCCTGCCGCAAGCCATGCGCACGATCATCCCGCCCACGACCAACCAGTTCATCTCGATGCTCAAGGACTCGTCACTGATCTCGGTGATGGGCGTCTGGGAAGTGATGTTTCTCGCCCAGTCATACGGGCGCTCAAGCTACCGCTACATCGAAATGCTGACGACGGCGGCGATCATCTACTGGCTGATGTCCATTGGACTGGAGTTGATTCAGGCACGAATGGAGCGGCATTACGGCAAGGCTTACGTGCGACGGAGCTAGGGGGATCGGCACCTTGCGGGTTGCGTCGGGTTTTAATGGGGCTCTCGGCGTACCCGCACAACGCCCATTTTCAGGCCAAACAATCGGAATATTGAGTCCAACGACCTCAACGTCTGATTACCCTCAGCGTGCTCTATGTGTATCAACGTGCGGACCGAAATTTTGCACATCTTAGCGAATTGGATTTGATGCAGCCCTGTCACCTCAACTCGTAAACGGCGGACGGCTTCGCTGATTTCCAATGTCCCGTCGGCCAGCGCCTCTTGAATGCTTTCGATGAGCGCCATGCGTTCGAGAACTGTCATTACCATTTTCCTCTCCAATCTTCGAGCGCCGCATAAGGCTCAATAAACATTAATGGCGCGGGGATTCATTGATGTGAGTGCTTCGGCGTTTGAATCAAAACTTACCGCACCTAATGAGAGAAGCAGGCAAAAAAACTGCAACAAAATGCAGAAATTAATATATTTCAGCGCTGAAGATGCAAAACAATGCAGATCAACCACCGACATCATTCTGTAAAAACCCTTCGCTATACAGGACGGCCCGCTTATAACAAAAAGGCCGTCCGACCATGCCGTTCCCGCCACAGCGTCTGTCCCTCGCCATTGCCCTGTTGATCGCTGCCACTTCGGCAAACGCTAAAACTGTGCAGATCGACACCGCCACCACGGCAGCACAAACGCTGGGTGGCAGCGACACGTTGACGATTTCCGCGCCGGGCAGCATCACCAACAGCGGCAAGGCCGTGAGCCTGAAAGACAAGACCAGCGGTGCCGGTGTGGTGATCGACAACGCCGGCAAAATCGTTTCCAGCGGTGGCCGGGCCATCGACAGCAGTGGCGACCTGACCCAGGCGCGCAACTACACGATTTACAACCGCAGCGGCGGGCAGATTCGCGGTGCCAACGACGCGTTGCGTATCGACAGCAACTTTGTCAGCGGCAGCCTGTTGATCGACAACAGCGGCGTGATTCGCTCCACCACCGGCCAGGGACTGGATCTCGATGCGCTGCGCAGTGACGGCGTGAAGACCACCATTATCAACCGCGTCGGCGGGCTGATTCGCGGCGACGCCAGCGACGGCATGAAGACCGGCGCGAATGCGACGATCAGCAACTATGGCGAGATTTCGTCCGGCGATTCGCACAATGCCGACGGGAAATTCGACGGCATCGATATCGATTCCGCGAGCGGCGTCAGTGTGACCAACTACGGGGTGATTTCCGGTGGCCGCCATGGCATCACCACCGATCTTGGCGCGACGCTGATCAACTACGGGCAGATCGCCGGCCGCAATGGTTCCGGCTTCGGTTCCGACGGCGATGGCACGGTGATTAACCACGGCACCATCACTGGCGCTTACTCAGGCTTGCAAGCGAACGGTGACGGCGACGGCGTGGACATCGACAAGATCGCCCACATCGAAAACTACGGGACTATTCAGGGCGTCGGTGCGGGCGGTGTGGACAAGGGTGGTTTCGCCAACGGCAGCGAGGGTATCGCGCTGGGTGGCGGTTACATCCTCAACGCCAGCAACGCTTTGATCAGCGGTGCCGACAGCGCCATTCTGGTCGACGATGGCAGCGGCGGCTCGGGACTGGCGGCGACCACTCTGGAAAACTTCGGCACCATTCAAGGCCTCAACGGTTTCGGCGTGAAGCTCGTCGGCGAGTTCGACGACAACGTCATCAACGGCGGCACGATCAGTGGCAGCAATGGCCTGGCGCTGGATCTGGGCGGCGGTAACGACAGTCTGACCCTGCGCAACGGCAGTCGCTTTGTCGGCGTGGTGGATGGCGGCAGCGGTTACGACCGGGTGGTGATGGACGATGCGGCCGGTGGCAGCTTCGGCGCCAGTCGTAACTTCGAATGGCTGGAGGTAGAACAAGGTGCGTGGACACTCACAGGCAGCGGCGACTTCAGCGACGGCGGTGCAGTGCGCAACGGCGCAAAACTGATCAATCAAGGCAGCATCACCGGTAACCTGACCGTGGATGCCGGCGGTGTGTATGCCGGTGGCGGTTCGGTGGGCAGCCTCACCGTCAACGGCACATTGCGCACCGACACCGGACTCGGTCGCGCAACCATCGTTCGCGATTTGAACATGGGCAGCGCAGCCACCCTCGCCTACGGCGTCAACGCCGATGGCAGCAGCGCGCCGGTACAGGTCGGCGGCATCGCCAATCTCAATGGCGCAACGCTCGCGGTGAATCCCGATAGCGGCACGTATCCCTGGCAGAGCCACTACACCGTGCTGCAAGCGGCGCAGGTCAACGGCACCTTCGGCAAGGTCAGCAGCGACTATGCATTCCTGACGCCGACCCTTGCCTACACGCCTACCCAAGTTGACCTGACCTACACTCGCAACGACGTGGCTTTCAATGAGTTTGCCACGACCGGCAACGGCACAAACGCCGCCAACAGCCTCGCCTCAATCGGCAAAAACAGTGCGCTGTACAACGCCTTGCTCAATACCAGCCAAAGCAGCGCCGGCGCAGCAATCGAGCAACTGGCCGGTGCCAGCAACGCCAACCTGACCAACGCCACCCTCAGCGCCAGCAGTCAGGTCGGCAGCAGCATGCTCTCGGCGATGCAGCAAATGGGCGGCAGCCCGGGACTGCTGGTCGGCCTCGATCAACGCGACACGCCCGTGCTGGCGGCCAACGGCGTGCCGACCGAGGCGCGCAACCTGAATGATCCGAACGCTCACGGCCGGCTCTGGCTGCAAGGCATCGGCGGCTACGGCAAGCTCGATGGCGAACACGGCAGCAGTGGTCTGGAACAACGCACCAAGGGCAGCGTGCTGGGCGCCGACTGGTCACTGAATCCAGCGTGGCGCCTGGGCGTACTGGGTGGTTATTCGAAAACCGATCTGGACGCGACCGGCGTCGACGGCAACGTCGAGAGCTGGCACGCCGGCGTCTACGCGCTGCACCAGAACGGCCCGATCGCTTTGCGCCTCGGCGCGGCGTACAGCGGCCATCAGGGCGAAAGCAAACGCACCATCGCCTTCAATGGTTTCAGCGACCGCCCGAAAGGCGATTACGACGCCGATAGCCAGCAAGCCTTCGCCGAACTCGGCTATGCCATGGGCAGCGGCCGCCTCAGCGCCGAGCCCTTCGCCAGCCTCGGTTATCAGCGCTACCACCGCGACAGCTATAAGGAAAAAGGCGGCGCCGCCGCGCTGCAAGTCGACAGCCAGACCCAGGACAACTTCAGCAGCACCTTCGGCCTGCGCCTGGCGCACTTGAGCAGCCTCGACAACGGCATGAGCGTGACCCCGCGCATGGCTGCTGGCTGGAAACACACTTACGGCGATGTCGGCAGCTCGACGCGTCAGGCGTTTGTGACTGGCGGCACCGCGTTCAGTGTCGATGGTAGCTCGCTGGATCGCGACAGCCTGGTGCTGGAAGCCGGGCTGGATGTGGGGATTTCTGCGCGGCACACGCTGGGTGTGGGATACAGCGGTGAGATCGGCAGCAACAGCCGCAATCACGGTTTGATCGGGCAGTGGCAGATGAGTTTTTGAGGTTGAACAGGCGGCGCGGTCTTGATTGGTTGTAGGAAAAAGAGCCGCTGCAGCCGAGCAAAACTCCGGGTTCCAGATCACACGGTCATTTTCTACAAAACGATGCGATGTCGCCTGCAAGCCTGCGGGAAGCAGCCGACATCGGATTTTCGGGTGCATCAATAGAGTTGGGTCTCCTTTCAAAAAAGGCCCTACCTAATGCCCCTTCAACACACTTTCAAACCAAAACACTTGGCTTTGGCCATTTCGCTGGCGCTGGCTTGTGTAGAGCTTGCCAACGCTCAGCAATCCTCTGAAGTCGCTGATTCAACCGCAGTCGTGAATGCCACTGAATTGCCCGAAACCAACGCTAAAGAAATGGCACTTGAACGACTCAAGGGATTTCTCACCGACCCAAGTACGGTACCCATCGCTTTTAAAACCCCTGAAGAAACGTTTAAAGGTACCGCTGTAAACGATCTGATCACACTCACGGACGGCGCAAGCTTTACCGGCCTGCTGGATGGTGGCGCAGGAGATAACGTCCTGTTCCTGGATGCAGCGGCAGGCGGCGAGCTGAAAGACACGCGTAATTTCAACGGCCTGCTCCTCAGCCGGGGCGACTGGACTCTGAGTTCCAAGGGTGACTTCAAGGACGGCGTGCTGGTCAACAGCGGTACCGCTTTGACCAACCTGGGGGGCATCAAGGGCGATGTCTATGTCGAAAGAGGTGGCAGCTTTGCAGGTAAAGGCGCTGTGGGCAGCCTGGAGGTCGCCGGCCTGCTCTCCGTCAATGGGGCACTCGGCAGTCCGCGCGTGAAAGGCGACTTGCGCTTGTCCCCAACCGCCGAGCTGGCTTATGAGGTCACGCCCAGTGGCAGTCAAACGATCAAGGTCGATGGCACTGCCAGGCTGGAAGGTGCAACCCTGAACGTCGTTGCCGTTCCAGGGGAGTATCCGCAAAGTCGCCAGTACAAAATCATCGAAGCCGGCAAGGTAGAAGGCGAATTCGGCAAGGTCCTTAACAACCTCGCCTTTATGACCGCCACACCTCAGTACAACAAAAAATCTGTCGGGCTGACTTATGCCCGTAACGGTGAGCCGCTTGCGAGCGTTGCCACAACAGACAACGGTCGTGCAGTTGCCGACAGCATTGTCGAACCACAAACGCCTGCGCCATTCGCGACGCCAACGCCAACGCCAACGCCAACGCCATTGACGGCATCCGCATCAGTTCCAGTTCCAGTTCCGCCATCGGCGTCGACGCTCGTTGCAGAGTCCGTCCCATCGCTAATGCAGGACGAACCTCTTACTGCGCAAGTTAACGAGACCGCCGAACAGCCCGCCCCTGCGCCACTAAAACCCACAAACGCAGCAGTCGCCGCACTACTGACCAGCGACAAAACCACCGCCCCCGTCGCCATCGAACAACTCGCCGCCGGCAGCAACGCCAATCTCGCCAAAGCCACGCTAAGCAGTATCACTCCGGTGAGCGCGAGCATGCTCTCGGCCATGCAGCAACTGAATAGCCGTTACGGTTCTGCCTACGGTTCCGGCAACTCACCGCGTCAGGCCGCCGGCGGCGCCGACTCCGGGCGGGTGTGGATTCAGGCGCTCGGCCATGGCGGCAAGGTTGACCGCGAGTTCGACAGCACCCTGAAACACGCGACCCAAGGCCTGGTCATGGGCGCCGACTGGCGGCTCGATGAGCAATGGCATATCGGCCTGGTCGGTGGTAAATCGCAAACCAGACTCGACGCTCGGCAATACGATGGCGACCTCGACAGCTGGCACCTCGGCGCCTACGCCGTGCGCCAGGACGGACCGTTCTCACTGCGTCTCGGGGCGACCTATGCCAGCCATGACGGCGACAGCAAGCGGCGAGTGGCCTTCAACGGCTTCAGCGATCGTCTCAAGGGCAACTATGACGCCAACACCCAGCAAGCCTTTGCCGAACTGGCGGTCAATGTTGGCCGGCACAACGCGACGCTCGAACCGTTCGCCAGCCTCGGCTATCAGCGCTATCAGCGCGACAGCTACAGCGAAAAAGGTGGGGATGCAGCGCTGAAAGTCTTTGGGCAAACCCGCGACAACCTCAGCAGCACCTTCGGCCTGCGCACGGCAAAAATCACTCGGCTGGATAACGGCATGACGCTGACGCCGCGATTCAGTGCCGGTTGGAAACACACCTTTGGCGAGATCGAAAGCGACACCCGCCAACAACTGGTCAAGGGTGGCAAGCGGTTTGAGGTTGCCGGTGCCGCGCTGGATCGCAACAGCCTGTCGGTGGATGCCGGCCTCGATCTTGGGCTGTCAGCCAATCACTCCGTCGGCGTTGGTCTTACCGGTGAAATGGCCACTGACAGCCGCACTCACGGCGTGATGGGCCAATGGCGCATGGCGTTTTAACTGACACAACATTTTCTGTAGGAGTTGCCGAAGGCTGCGATCTTTTGATCTTTGTTTTTATTAACCCAAAACAACATCAAAAGATCGCAGCCTTCGGCAGCTCCTACAGGTGAAAAATTCAGGCAAAAAAAAGGGGAGCACATGCCCCCCCGAGGTTTAAAGCGTTGGATCGCGGCCGTTATCTCAGCCTTCGATCTCGATCAGAATTTCACCCGGATTGACCCGATCACCCTTGGCCACATGAATGGCGGTGACCTTGCCGGCAACCGCAGCCTGGACTTCGGTTTCCATCTTCATCGCTTCGGTGATCAGCACAGCCTGACCCGCCTTGACGGTGTCACCCTCCTTGACCAGCACATCGACGATGTTGCCCGGCATGGTGGTGCTGACGTGGCCCGGCGCCGAGGCTTGCTTGCGCTTGCTGCTGCCACCGCTGACGAACTCGTTGAGCGGCTCAAACACCACTTCTTCCGGCATGCCGTCGATGGACAGGTAGAAGTGACGCTTGCCTTCAGCCTTGACGCCGACACCGGTGATGTCGACGCGGTAGGTTTCGCCGTGGACGTCGATAACGAACTCGGTCGGCACGCCTTCGCCGCCAGCCTTGGTCACACCGCCAGCCTCTGGAATCGGCAGCAGCACTTCCGGCGTGAGGGTTCCCGCGGCGCGCTCTTCGAGGAACTTGCGACCGATGTCCGGGAACATGGCGAAGGTCAGCACGTCTTCTTCCGACTTGGCCAGTGCGCCGATGTCGGCACGCAGCTTGGTCATTTCCGGCTTGAGCAGATCGGCCGGACGCACATCGATGACTTCTTCACTGCCGATCGCCTGACGACGCAGTTTTTCGTTCACTACGCCCGGTGCTTTGCCATAGCCGCCTTGCAGGTAAAGCTTCACTTCGTTGGTGATAGTCTTGTAGCGCTCGCCGGCCAGCACGTTGAAGAACGCCTGGGTGCCGACGATCTGCGAGGTCGGCGTCACCAGCGGCGGGAAGCCAAGGTCTTCACGTACGCGCGGGATTTCCGCGAGGACTTCAGCCATGCGGTTGAGTGCGCCCTGCTCTTTCAACTGGTTGGCAAGGTTGGAGATCATCCCGCCCGGCACCTGGTTGACTTGCACGCGAGTGTCGACCGCGGTGAATTCGCTTTCGAACTGGTGGTACTTCTTACGCACGGCGTAGAAGTAAAGGCCGATCTCTTGCAGCAGCTCGAGGTTCAGGCCGGTGTCGAACTCGGTGCCTTTGAGTGCAGCAACCATCGACTCAGTGCCTGGATGGCTGGTGCCCGAGGCGAAGCTGGAGATTGCGGTGTCGATATGATCGGCGCCGTTTTCGATCGCCTTGAGTTGGCACATGGTCGCCAGACCGGCGGTGTCGTGCGAGTGGATAAACACCGGCAACGATTGCTCGGCTTTCAACGCACGCACCAGTTCACCGGTGGCGTACGGGGTCAACAAGCCAGCCATGTCCTTGATCGCCACCGAGTCGCAACCCATGGCTTCCATCTGCTTGGCTTGGGCCACGAACGCATCGATGGTGTGAACCGGACTGGTGGTGTAAGCGATGGTGCCTTGCGCATGTTTGCCGGCCGCCTTCACCGCTTCGATGGCCACGCGCAGGTTACGCACGTCGTTCATCGCGTCGAAAATGCGGAACACGTCGATGCCATTTACCGCAGCCTTGGCGACGAACGCTTTGACCACGTCATCGCTGTAATGGCGGTAGCCCAGCAGGTTCTGGCCGCGCAAAAGCATTTGCAGACGCGTGTTAGGCAGCGCCGCACGCAGTTGGCGCAGACGCTCCCACGGGTCTTCTTTGAGGAAGCGGACGCAGGCGTCGAACGTCGCACCGCCCCAGCATTCCAGCGACCAGTAGCCGACTTTGTCGAGCTTGTCGCAGATCGGCAGCATGTCTTCGGTGCGCATGCGGGTGGCGAGCAGCGATTGGTGAGCGTCGCGCAGGATGGTATCGGTGACAAAGATCTTCTTGGACATTGTTGTATTCCTCACAGGCCTGCGTGGGCGGCGATGGCGGCGGCGATGGCCAGGGCCAGCTCTTCGGGTTTGCGCTTGATCGAGTAGTTGGTCAGTTCCGGGTGGCTTTCAACGAAGCTGGTATTGAACTGGCCGCTACGGAATTCCGGGTTGCGCAGGATTTCCTGATAGTACGCCGCGGTGGTCTTCACCCCCTGCAGACGCATGTCGTCGAGGGCGCGCAGGCCACGGTCCATCGCCTCTTCCCAGGTCAGCGCCCAGACCACCAGTTTCAGGCACATCGAATCGTAGAATGGCGGAATGGTATAGCCGGTGTAGATCGCGGTATCGGTGCGCACGCCCGGACCGCCGGGGGCGTAGTAACGGGTGATCTTGCCGAAGCTCGGCAGGAAGTTGTTCTTCGGGTCCTCAGCGTTGATGCGGAACTGCAACGCGAAACCACGGTGCTGGATGTCTTCCTGCTTGACCGACAACGGCAGGCCGGAGGCGATGCGAATCTGCTCGCGAACGATATCGATCCCGGTGATCTCTTCGGTGATGGTGTGTTCCACCTGCACCCGGGTGTTCATCTCCATGAAGTACACCTCGCCCTCGGCGAGCAGGAACTCCACAGTACCGGCGTTCTCGTAACCCACTGCCTTCGCCGCACGCACCGACAAGTCGCCGATGTAAGCGCGTTGCTCGGGAGTCAGTTGCGGGCTCGGGGCGATTTCGATGAGCTTCTGGTTGCGACGCTGGATCGAGCAATCACGCTCGAACAGGTGCACGACGTTGCCAAAGCTGTCGCCGAGAATCTGCGCTTCGATGTGCTTGGGATTGACGATGCATTTTTCCAGGAACACTTCGGCAGAACCGAACGCCTTGGTCGCTTCGGAAATCACCCGAGGGAAATTCTGTTCGAGTTCTTCGCGGCTATTGCAGCGACGGATACCGCGCCCGCCACCACCGGAAGTGGCTTTGAGCATCACCGGGTAACCGATGCGGTCGCCTTCGGCCAAGGCTTCTTCGATGTCGGCAACATTGCCTTCGGTACCCGGCGTAACCGGCACACCGGCCTTGATCATGCTGCGCCGCGCTTCGGTCTTGTCGCCCATGCGGCGAATGACTTCCGCCGACGGGCCAATGAATTTGATGCCGCGTTCAGCGCATATGTCTGCCAGCTCGGCGTTTTCCGAGAGGAAACCGTAACCGGGGTGCAACGCATCGCAGCCGGTTTCAACCGCCAGGTTCACCAGCTTGCGCGGGTTCAGGTAACCGGCCAGTGGCTCGGCACCGATGCTATGGGCCTCGTCCGCACGCTTCACATGCAACGCATGACGGTCGGCGTCGGAAAAAATCGCAACCGAGCGAATGCCCATTTCGGCGCAGGCTCGCACGATTCGTACGGCAATCTCACCACGGTTGGCGATCAGGATCTTTGTTATCACTTGGAGGTTCCCTTGAGCCGGTGGCACCACGACCTGCTAGACCCAGGTCGACGCGTGACCAAATGTTTCAATTTAGTCGCAGGTCCACACTAGCGCTCATGAGGGATTAACAAAAATGAATAATAATTGGGTCAGGCATAAGCAAAGACTTATAGTTGAAACATCAGCCCGCCGTCAGAGCCCATAAAAAATGCGTAAGTCCTTGATGCGTATGACATTGCGCCAGTTGCAGATCTTCAACGAAGTGTGTGATTTACGCTCTTACAGCCGCGCAGCCGAGGAAATGTCCCTCACGCAACCGGCCGTCAGCCTACAGATTCGTCAGCTCGAGGAGCTGATCGGCCAGCCATTATTCGATTATGTCGGTAAAAAGCTCTACATGACCGAGGCTGCCGAGGCCCTCCAGCGCGCAAGCCGGGACATCTTCGGACGCCTGGAAAACCTCGATATGCAACTGTCGGACATGCAGGGCTCGTTGCAGGGTCAGCTGAAACTGGCGGTCGAATCGAGCGCCAAATACTTCGTCCCGCACCTGTTCGCCGCGTTCAAGCGCCAGCACCCGGAAGTGAATCTGCAATTGACGGTAGTCAACCGTGGTCAAGTGATCCGGCGGCTGTCGGACAACCGCGATGATCTGGTGATCATGTCGATGGTGCCGCAGGACATGGGTCTGGAGTTCCTGCCGTTCCTCAACAATCCGATCGTTGCCGTGGCGCGTCCGGATCATCCGTTGGCGCACATGGGCCCGTTGCGTTTGCAGGATCTTGAACCCTATACATTGCTGATCCGTGAACCGGGTTCGGGCACGCGACTGGCCTGCGAAGAGTATTTCAAAGAGAAGCGCGTGCACTTCACCCAGACGCAGGAAGTGGCCTCGGCCGAAGCTCAGCGTGAATGCGTGCAGGCGGGTCTGGGCCTGGCGCTGTTGACGCGCCACGCCCTGAACCTGGAGCTGGCGACCGGCGGACTCGTCGAGCTGCCGGTCGAGGAATTGCCGCTGCTGCGCAGCTGGTGCCTGGTGCAAGCCAAAGCCAAACGCCTGTCACCGGTGGCGCACGCCTTCCTGGCGTTTATCCGCAGCGAACGCGTGCAGATCAGCGCGCTGGTTGAGCGTTTCGACGGGAAGCTACGGGCGTTGCCTGCCAGTGATTGATCTCGGGAAAGTCGCCGATTTCGGCCTGAAGCTGACGGAGTTCGAAGCGCTCTTCGATAGCGCGGCGAAATTCCATGCGGCGCTGGTCTTCCTGCTGACGACGGGTTTTCGCGGCGCTGTTGCGTTCTTCGTAGGGCTGAGCCATTTCGAGTCTCCCAAGGCGATGACGGGAGTTTCACGATAGGCGGGAGGGATGACGGTTTGATGAAAGTTGCCGCCCAAAAAGCAAAAGATCGCAGCCTTCGGCAGCTCCTACATTGATCCGTGTAGGAGCTGCCGAAGGCTGCGATCTTTTGATCTTAATCATCCAGGGCTTTGGCGGCCTTGGGCGACAAGCGCAAGCTGCGCAGACTGCGCTTCACGCTCTTGAGGTGATTGACCAGGCTTGGCCCGCGCGCCATCGCTACGCCCATCGCCAGCACATCGATCACCACCAGGTGCGCGATACGCGACGTCAGCGGCGTATAAATCTCCGTGTCTTCATGCACATCGATCGCCAGATTGACCGTCGACAATTCGGCCAACGGCGTCTGGCTCGGACACAGGGTAATCAGCGATGCCCCGCTCTCGCGCACCAGATTGGCGGTGATCAGCAAATCCTTGGAACGCCCCGACTGCGAAATGCAGATCGCCACATCGGTCGGCTTCAACGTTACCGCCGACATTGCCTGCATGTGCGGATCGGAATACGCCGCCGCCGTCAGCAGCAAACGAAAGAACTTGTGCTGCGCATCCGCTGCCACTGCACCCGAGGCACCGAAGCCATAGAACTCGACGCGCTGCGCCTGCGACATCAACGTCACTGCGCGCTGCAACTCGACCGGATCGAGCTTCTCGCGAACCTCCATCAAGGTGTGCAACGTGGTGTCGAAAATCTTCAGGCTGTAATCGGCAACCGAGTCGTCTTCATGGATCGCGAACTGGCCGAAGCTGGCACCGGCGGCCAGGCTTTGCGCCAGTTTGAGTTTGAGATCCTGAAAACCGGAACAACCGATGGCTCGACAGAAGCGCACGATAGTCGGCTCACTGATGCCGACGCTGTGGGCCAGGTCGGCCATGGAACTGTGCATCACCGCCGCAGGGTCAAGCAGCACGTGGTCGGCGACCTTGAGCTCCGACTTGCGTAACAGGTGACGTGACTGGGCGATGTGTTGCAGCAGATTCAAGGGGCTGGACTCTTCTTATGGGCAAGGATGTAGCACGCTTGTAGTTATACTACATGAATTGGCTTTTTGCCTGCTCAATGCGTAACTCCATGTCCCCATATCAGGCGCGATGAGGAGCATGTAGCCCTTAAAACGGATTATCCTGCGCGCGCAAAAGCCCGGCCAGACTGGCAGCCTCCACAGGCCGACTGATCAGATAACCCTGCACCTCATCGCAGCGCTCAACGCGTAAAAATTCCAGCTGCTCCAGGCGCTCGACACCTTCAGCTACCACCTTCAGCGATAGTCCATGCGCCATGGCGATGATCGCGCGAGTGATCGCCGCGTCTTCGCTGCCCTCACCCAACCCGCGAATGAACGCCTGATCGATCTTCACGTAATCCACCGGAATGCGCTTGAGGTAACTCAACGACGAATAGCCTGTGCCGAAATCGTCAATGGCCAGTTTCACGCCCAGATCACGTAGCTGCTGGAAGGTCGCGATGATGTGTTCGACGCTGTCGAGCAACTGGCTTTCGGTCAATTCCAGTTCGAGGTAGTGCGGCGCCAGACCGGTTTCCTCCAGCACCTGACGCACCAGACTGACCAGCTTGCCCTGACGCAATTGATGCACCGACAGGTTCACCGAAACCCGGATCGGCTCCAGGCCCTGACGCTGCCATTCACAAGCCTGCCAGCACGCCTGACGCAGGACGAATTCGCCGATCGGCCCGATCAGACCGGTTTCCTCGGCCAACCCGATGAAATCCCCCGGCGGCACCCGGCCCATGCTCGGATGATCCCAACGCACCAGTGCTTCCGCGGCATTCAACCGCCCGGTTTCAAGGCACAACTTCGGTTGATAGAACACTTTGAGCTGCTTTTCTTCGATGGCTTTGCGCAACTGATTTTCCAGCTGCAAGCGCTCAAGGGTGCTGGCTTGCAGGCTGTCGGTGTAGAACTGGAAGTTGTTGCCGCCCAAATGCTTGGCGTGTTGCATAGCCATGTTCGACTGGCTGACCAGCGCAGAAATCTCCCGAGCGTTGTCTGGCAGCATGCTGATGCCCATCGAGGCGCTGACCACCAGCTCATGCCCCTCGACCGTCAGTGGCAGTCGCAACTTGCTCGACAGGCGCGTGGCAACCCGGGCCAGACTCGACAGGTTACCGTAGGCATCGAACAGCACGGCGAATTCGTCGCCGGACAACCGCGCGATGGTGTCCGCTTCCGGCAAGGCGTTGACCAGACGGCGCGCCATTTTCTGCAGCAACTGGTCGGCAATCTCATGGCCGAGGCTGTCGTTGAGCAATTTGAAGCGATCCAGATTGATGTGCAGCAACGCCAGACTGCGCCGGCCTTGACGCGAGCGCTGATGCGCTTCATGCAAACGCTCGCGAAACAGTGAGCGGTTGGCCAGCCCGGTGAGTTCGTCGTAATGGGTCAGATAGCGCAGGCGCTCTTCAGATTCGCGTCGCGCCGACAGATCGGCGAAGAAGCCGACGATATGACTGACATTTCCCCGACCATCACGTACCGCATTAAGTTGCAGCCACTGCGGATACAGCTCGCCGTTTTTGCGCGTCTCCACCAGTTCGCCCTGCCAACTGCCATGCTGCTCAAGCGCATGGCGGATCGCCACGTAATGACGGCGGGCATCGCGGCTGCACGGTAATTCGACGACATTGCGCCCGAGCATGTCTTCGATGTCGTAGCCGGTGACGCGGCTGAACGCCTGATTGATCGCGATCAGCGCATAGTTCGGGTCCAGAATCACGATGCCTTCACTGGCCGCTTCGAATACGGTCGCCGCCAGGCGCTGCTGCTCTTCGAGGCTTTTGCTGGCACTGATGTCGCGGCGGGTGCCGACCATGCGGATCACCCGACCGCTGTCGCTGCGTTCTACCGCGCGGCCACGGTCTTCGATCCAGACCCAATGGCCATCGCCGTGGCGTACGCGGTATTCGATCTGATAGTCCTCGGTACGACCCTTCAAGTGCTCGATCAACGCGTATTTCAGCGTCGGCACATCGTCTGGATGCAGACGTGGCTTGAGGTCGCGCAACAGCGCCGTGACGTATTCCGGAGCGAGGCCGAACAGCTCCTGAATCTGCGTGTGGTGAACTTCGTCGGTTTGCAGGTTCCAGTCCCACAACCCCAACTCACTGGCCTTCAACGCCAGCGCCAGCCGCGCCTCGCTTTTGCTCAGGGCCTGATTGGCGGCGTCCAGTTCAAGGCTGCGCTGGACCACGCGGTCTTCGAGTTCGACCTGCGCCTCACGCAACTTGCCCTCGGCGCAGCGGCGCTGGTCGATTTCTTTGGCCAACTCTTGATTGAGCTGTTCGCTGCGCGCCTGCGTCTGTTGCAGGTGTTCGATCAAGTGCTGATTCTGGAAGCGCCGTAGCAAGCCGCGATCGATCAGCCGATTGACCTGCCATGCCACCACGCTCAGCGAGCCGAGCAGGATCAGCCCGAGCCAGCCCCAACCGCGCGCCTGCTCGTCACCGCCCCAGAACAGATAACCGATCGCCGGCAACAGACAGGGCAAGGTAAAGGAGAGAAACGCTGGCAGGCTCACCGCGTAGGCAACGCTGGCCGACAGGGTTGCGGCGCCAATCAGGCCGAACACCCAAGCCTGTTGGATGAAGTTGTCGGCGGGCACCAAGGCGATGCCGGCGCCGGCCAGGGTCAGGCCGGTCATGGTCGAGCCAAGCAGAAACATCCGCCGCCAGATCGGTTGCGCCTGACGATCAGGGATCGCCGAATCGAATGCCGCCACCTGAATCACCCGCAGCGCGACCAATGACAGCAACCATACCAGCCAGACGCTGACCACGAAGTAGCGCTGCGGGCTCCAGAGCAGGCCGGCGCAGACCAGACCATTGATCAACATGAACAGCGTGGGCAACAACGAGCCCTGATACAGCAGACGCGTGCGCTCGACCGCCATTTCGACGGCATAGTGCTTGCGGATAACCCGGGGTTCCACGGAGGGGCCCGACAGTTCGGAGCTGAGGGTCATGGGCAACGTTCTTGTTCTTATAAGGAGGGCGTGCGCCCGAAACGTGGACGGAGCATACACAAGCCGATCCCGTTGCCAAACTGCTCCAGATCATAATTTCACCGAAACTGTTCCGCCCTTTGCCACCGGCCAAACCCTTGAAGCGCGGCGGGCCGATGCCTGCAGGCAGTGACCGACCGGTCGTCATCGACAGGACTTTCATCGGCTAATGCAAAGCTCGGTTTGCCCGGGCCTGCGGCGCACCCTAGAATGCCCCGATGCGCGATGATCTCTCCCTTCTGCTGAACTCCCTCAACGATGCCCAACGCCAGGCCGTAGCAGCCCCCGTTGGCCGTCAGTTGGTCCTGGCCGGTGCTGGCTCCGGTAAAACCCGAGTGCTGGTGCACCGTATCGCCTGGTTGATCCAGGTCGAAAACGCCTCGCCCCACTCCATCCTGTCGGTGACCTTCACCAACAAGGCCGCTGCCGAGATGCGTCACCGCATCGAGCAGTTGCTGGGCATCAACCCGGCCGGCATGTGGGTCGGCACCTTCCACGGCCTGGCGCACCGCTTGCTGCGGGCGCACTGGCAGGAAGCGGGCCTGAGCCAGACCTTCCAGATTCTCGACAGCGACGACCAGCAACGGCTGGTCAAGCGGGTGATCCGCGAGCTCGGTCTCGATGAGCAACGCTGGCCGGCACGTCAGGCGCAGTGGTTCATCAACGGCCAGAAAGACGAAGGCCTGCGCCCGCAACACATTCAGGCCAGCGGCGATTTGTACCTGGCGACCATGCGCGGCATTTACGAAGCCTACGAGGCGGCGTGCCAGCGTGCCGGCGTCATCGACTTCTCCGAACTGCTGCTGCGCGCCCTCGACCTCTGGCGCGATCATCCGGGCCTGCTGGCGCATTACCAAAAGCGCTTCCGACATATTCTGGTGGACGAGTTCCAGGACACCAACGCCGTGCAATACGCCTGGTTGCGCCTGCTCGGCAAGGGCGGCGACAGCCTGATGGTGGTGGGCGACGACGACCAGTCGATTTACGGCTGGCGTGGCGCGAAGATCGAAAACATTCATCAGTATTCTTCCGACTTCGCCGATTCGGTAACCATTCGTCTGGAGCAGAATTATCGCTCCACCGCCGGCATCCTCAAGGCTGCCAACGCCCTGATCGCCAATAACACCGGGCGCCTCGGCAAAGAACTGTGGACCGACGGCGGCGATGGCGAAGCGATCAATCTGTACGCTGCGTTCAACGAACACGACGAAGCACGCTACGTTGTCGAAACCATCGAAAGCGCGCTGAAAACCGGCTTGGCCCGTAGCGATATTGCGATTCTGTATCGCTCCAACGCCCAATCACGCGTTTTGGAAGAAGCTTTACTGCGTGAACGCATTCCGTATCGCATCTATGGCGGTCAGCGCTTCTTCGAGCGTGCGGAAATCAAGAACGCCATGGCGTACCTGCGTTTGCTCGAAGGTCGCGGCAACGATGCGGCGCTGGAACGGGTAATCAACGTTCCAGCCCGTGGCATCGGTGAAAAAACCGTCGAAGCGATCCGCGACCATGCACGGCACAGCGATGTGTCGATGTGGGAAGCCATGCGCCAATTGGTCGCCAACAAAGGCCTGACCGGTCGCGCTGCCGGTGCGCTGGGTGCGTTTATCGAGTTGATCGAGAACCTCGCCGCCAAGTGCATGGAAATGCCGTTGCACCTGATGACGCAAACCGTCATCGAACAGTCCGGCCTGATTGCCTACCACGAAGCGGAAAAAGGTGAGAAAGGCCAGGCCCGGGTAGAAAACCTTGAGGAACTGGTCAGCGCCGCACGCAACTTCGAAAACACCGAAGAAGACGAAGAGCTGACGCCGCTGGCGGCATTCCTCGGCCACGCTTCGCTGGAGGCGGGTGACACTCAGGCCGACGAGCACGAAGACAGTATTCAGTTGATGACGCTGCACAGCGCCAAGGGACTGGAATTCCCTTACGTGTTCCTCGTCGGTATGGAAGAAGGCCTGTTTCCGCACAAGATGAGCCTGGAAGAGCCGGGTCGTCTTGAAGAAGAACGGCGTCTGGCCTACGTCGGTATCACCCGGGCGATGCAGAATCTGGTGATGACCTATGCGGAAACCCGACGCCTGTACGGCAGTGAAACCTATAACAAGGTTTCGCGTTTCGTCCGCGAAGTGCCGAAAGGCCTGATTCAGGAAGTGCGTTTGTCGAACAGCGTCAGCCGTCCGTTCGGCGGCAACCAGTCGATGAGCGGCAGCAACCTGTTCAGTGGCAGCGAAATCCCGGAAACGGGGTTCAGCCTCGGTCAGGCAGTACGCCATTCGATCTTTGGTGACGGCGTGATCCTCAACTTCGAAGGTGCCGGCGCGCAGGCGCGGGTGCAGGTCAACTTCAGCGAAGGCAGCAAGTGGCTGATGCTCGGTTACGCCAAGCTGGAAGCGATCTGACGACCTGCACTGAACAAATGTGGGAGCGAGCCTGCTCGCGAAAGCGGTGTGTCATTGAGCACTCATATGTCTGACACGGCACCTTCGCGAGCAGGCTCGCTCCCACAGATAATACGGCGCACAGTGCATCAATCCCGCTGAACCTATCGCCTTTTCCTACAGACAAAAGTACATAGGCTGATTGCCTCGCGAAGCTGAACGCGACCTGTCAGGCAAAAGCCCGAAACACTCTCTCGCTAGCCAGTAACACTTCAGCTGTGCAACATGGCGCGCGTGTCTCCACAAACGGGAATTCCCTTTATGAAACGTTTTCTTAGCATCGCCATGGCGTTGTGCATCGGCCTGACGATGAGCCTCGACGCCAACGCCAAGCGCTTTGGTGGTGGCAAAAGCGCCGGCGCTGCGCCGACGCACCAGACCAGCCAGATGGCTCCTTCTTCTCCAGGTGTCGGCGGCGCTGCTGCGACCGCAGGTGCTGCCGGTGCCGCAGGCGCTGCCGCCAAGGCCGGCGGTGCTTCGAAATGGCTCGGCCCTCTGGCCGGTATCGCCGCCGGTGGCCTGCTGGCGTCCATGTTCATGGGCGGTGGCTTCCAGGGCATGCAGATCTTCGACATCCTGATCATGGCCGTGATCGCGTTCGTGATCTTCCGCTTCATCGCCGCGCGTCGCCGCAAGCAGCAGGAGCAATTCGCTCCGGCCGGCGCGCCGATGCAGCGTGAAGTGTTCGAGCAGAAACCTGCCGCCATGGGTTCGATCTTCGGTGGTTCGGCTGCACCTGTTGCCGCTCGTCCGGTGATCAACGCACCAGCCTGGTTTAACGAGCAGAACTTCCTTGAAGCTGCACGCAGCCACTTCCAGTCGCTGCAGCAGCACTGGGACGCCAACGAAATGGACAAGATCGCCGAGTTCGTGACCCCGCAAATGCTTGAGTTCCTCAAGCGTGAGCGTGCAGATCTGGGTGACGCGTTCCAGTCGACCTACATCGACAACCTTCAGGTGCAACTGGACGGCGTGGATGACCGTGCCGACAAGACCATCGCCACCCTGACCTTCAGCGGTGTGTCGAAGTCCTCGCGCTTCGACCAGGGCGAAGTGTTCAGCGAAAGCTGGAACATGGAACGTCCGCAGGGCGAGAACCAGCCTTGGCTGGTTGCCGGTATCCGCCAGAACGGCTGATCCCTCGCACGCTTCACTTGCTGTAATAAAAACCCCAGCCTCGGCTGGGGTTTTCTATTTCGCGGTTGCATCTATAGCGAGCTACTGTATAAACCGGCCCATATAAACCGCGCCATTCAAGCAAGAGGATCCCGGACGTGGAAGAAATCATCGAACAACTGCGTGAAGCCAACGAACCCGTGCCGGTTCCTTTGGAATTGCCTGACGAAGACCAACTGGTCGAAGTCGAAGAAGAACTGTTCATCAACATTCCGTTCGTCTTCAAAGAATTTTTGCTGACTGTCAGCGACGTGGTGTACGGCAGTCTGGAACCGGTGACCGTCACCGACCCGCAATCGCACACCTATCTGCCGGACGTCGCAGCCAATGCCTGGGACATCGGTGTACCGCGTGATCTGATCCCGATCTGCCAAGACGGCGACAACTACTACTGCGTCGAAGAAGACGGCACCGTGGTGCTGTGGTCCGGCGAAGAAGAGCTGATCACCGAAGAATCCTGGGAATCGGTGTGGCACTGGGCGCGGGACGTCTGGCTGGAAAGCTGATCGGCCAGCCGCCCCGGGTGGTCAATGCCCCGACGACTCCTTGTGGTTGTCGAGGGTTTCCAGCAGCGCCACCTGCATCCGCGTGTGCACGCGGATGAACCAGCGCCAGAGCAGCGCCGCTACCGCAGCGGCGACTACGGCGATCAGCACCAGTAACTTGTTGGTCGGCAGAATACTGGCCGACAAGGCTGCCAACAGCAGGAAAATCACCAGCAGCGAGAGAATCGGGATCACTTCGGAGATCACCCGACGCACTCGCTGCGTGTGCCGCCCGGCCATCTCCGGCTTCACGCCCATCTCAGCCAGCAGCATCGACAACGCCTTGAGCTTGCGATACGCCGCAATCAAAAACGGCAGCGAGACCAGCAACGCCCCGCCCCAGATCAACGCCTTCTGCCAGCTCGGATCGCTGATCCAGTCCTGTAGCCAGGCCGAGAGGCGTTCAGCGAAGAATGCACCGCTAAAGAAGATCGCAATCACCAACGCCAGATTGACCCCGACCTGGAGCAAAATCTTGCGGATAATCGACGCCAGCATCGCGCCCTCGCCTTGCGGCTGGATGCTGCGCAGCCATTCGCCGTACATGCCCAGCACACGGCCGAGAGGCTTGGGCACCGCCGCAGACAGCTTGATCGACAGCGGATCGGCTGCACGGATCAGATACGGTGTCAGCAGCGTAGTGATCACCGACACAGCCACGGCGACCGGATAGAGGAAGTTGCTGGTGACCTGCAAGGTCATACCCAGCGCGGCGATGATGAAGGAAAATTCGCCAATCTGTGACAGCCCCATCCCCACCCGCAGTGAGGTGCGTCCGTCGTTGCCGGCGATAAAGGCCCCGAGGCCGCAGGACAACATCTTGCCGAGCACAACGGCCACGGTGATCACCGCAATCGGCCACGCATATTCGAGAAGGATCATCGGGTCGAGCATCAGGCCGATGGCAACGAAGAAGATCGCGCTGAACAGATCGCGAACCGGCTCGATCAGCCGCTCGATCTTCAGCAATTGCCGCGACTCGGCCATGATCGCGCCGATCAGGAACGCACCGAGGACCATGCTGTATTCAAGCTTGACCACCAGCAGGCAAAAGCCGAAACACAGGCCCAGCACCGTAATCAGCAGCATCTCATTGCTTTCGAATTTGGCCACGTAAGCCAGCAAACGCGGCACCAGCAGAATGCCGATGACCAAAGCGACGATCATGAACAGCGACAGCTTGCCGACTGTGGAGAACACTTCTCCGGAGCTGACGGTGCCGCTCACTGCGATGCTCGACAGTAGCGCGATGATGCCGATGCCGAGGATGTCTTCGACGATCAGCACGCCGAAGATCAACTGCGCAAAGCGCTCGTTTTTCATCTTCAGATCGTTGAGCGCTTTGACGATGATGGTGGTCGAGGAGATCGCCAGAATCGCGCCGAGGAACAGCGAGTCCATGGTGTTCCAGTCGAACCAGCGGCCGATTTCGTAGCCGATCCAGATCATCAGGACGATTTCGAGGAACGCCGCAATAAACGCCGTGGCACCGACCTTGAACAACTTGCGCAGGCTGAACTCCAGCCCCAGGCAGAACATCAGGAAGATCACCCCGAGTTCGGCGAGGGTCTTGATGGTTTCTTCATCGTGGATCAGGCCGAACGGCGGCGTGTGCGGGCCGATGATGAAGCCGGCGACGATATAGCCGAGCACCACCGGTTGCTTGAAACGGTGGAACAACACGGTCACCACGCCTGCGACCAACATGATCACTGCCAGATCCTGAATAAAGCTGATGGCATGCATGGCGTGGGCTCCTTGAATGACGAGGCTCGCCAGCAGACGTCAGAAATGTCTGGGCGAGCGAAGTAAAAATCCGCTTTTCGTGTGGGAATTGCCTTTGTAAGGGGCTTTTGCAGGTTAACACCGCGACTTGCGGCTGGAAGGCGGTGCAATATATGGAAACAGATCGATTCCGGCGTGACGGCGGCGAGTCGCCCGGCGTCCCGATAACGGTGCTTTAGAAAAGCAACCAGGCACCCGCAGAGGTGCTTCCAGCAACCAGCCTTGATCCGTGAGAACGTTATGGAACCCGGAAACGCCCAGCTGTCGATGACGGTACTGATGACCCCCGACATGGCCAACTTCTCTGGCAATGTCCACGGCGGCACCCTGCTCAAATACCTCGACGAAGTGGCCTACGCCTGCGCGAGCCGCTATGCCGGCCGCTACGTGGTGACGCTGTCGGTGGATCAGGTGATTTTCCGCGAGCCGATCCATGTCGGCGAACTGGTGACCTTCCTCGCGTCGGTCAACTACACCGGCAACACGTCGATGGAAGTCGGCATCAAAGTGGTGACCGAAAACATCCGCGAACGCTCGGTGCGCCACACCAACAGCTGCTTCTTCACCATGGTCGCCGTGGATGACCAGCGTAAACCGGCCGCCGTGCCGCCGCTGCAACCGCAGAACAGTGAAGACAAGCGTCGTTATATGCAGGCGCAGCAGCGTCGGCAGATTCGTCAGGAGCTGGAAAAGCGCTATCAGGAGATCAAGGGCGACGCCTGAGATCAAAGACAAAAGATCGCAACCTTCGGCAGCTCCTACAGGGTTTTGCATTCCCATGTAGGAGCTGCCGCAGGCTGCGATCTTTTTGAACGATTACGCGATTACAGACTGATCGCCGTCGCCTCGAACTTCACCCGTGGATGCGCAATCCGATCCTGCGCCCGCACCAGTTGCAACTCATAACTGGCGCACGCCTGAGTCTCCAGCAGCACCTCATGCACCGCCGCCGCAGTGAATTCGAACGCCGCCACCAGGCTATCGCCCAACAGCACCCGCGCCAAAAACAAGCCCGACGTCAGATCACCCACGCCCACTGGCTGACGCGGAAACGCCAACAGCGGACGGCGCAGATGCCAGCAGCCTTCGGCTGTCACCAGCAACATTTCAAAGCCATCGGCTGGTTTGCCCGGATAATCCAGATGCTTGACCAGCACCGCTTTCGGCCCGCGCGCCAACAGTGCCCGCGCCATCGCCAGGCAATCGAACAGCGACTGCGGCTTGCGCCCGGAGAAGCTGTCGAGCTCCAACTGGTTCGGACACATGATGTCCGCCACGGCCGCCGCCTCTTCCAGCAGGAAATCGCTGACCTCGGTCGGCACGCTGCAACCCTTCTCCGGATGGCCCATCACCGGATCACATAGATAGAGCGCTTTCGGATTGACCGACTTGATGCGTTCGACACCGCTGAGAATCGCCCGGCCTTGCGCCGCGCTACCGAGGTACCCGGACAGCACCGCATCGCAATTACCCAGCTCGCCAATCGCAGCGATGCCTTCGACCAGCTCGGGAATCTGTTGCGGCGCCAGCACTTCGCCGGCCCACTGACCGTACTGAGTGTGGTTGGAAAACTGCACGGTGTTGAGCGGCCAGACATTGACCCCGACCCGCTGCATCGGAAAAACCGCGGCGCTGTTGCCGGCGTGGCCGAACACCACATGGGACTGAATGGCGAGCAGATGAGGCGTACGTTTCATTCGGGTCATTCCGTAAAACGATTGAAATTCAAGCCGCGCAGTATGCGACGAAACGCAGCCTGTACGACAGACCGGCGACGCAGTTAAGCTGACGCTATCTTTTGGAGTTCGATGTTGATGCTGACCCTGGAAAACATCTTCGTGCTGATACTGTTCGCCGCTGCCGGCGCCTGGCTGTGGCATAACCACGGCTTGCGCGAACGCGCGCTGGAGCGGGTCAAACAGCATTGCCTGAACGTGCGGGTCGAGTTGCTCGACGGCAACGTCGCTCTGAAGAAGATCGGTTTCATCAAGGACGCCAACGGTCGCCGACGACTGGCGCGGGTGTATAACTTTGAGTTCACCGTGACCGGCGAAAGCCGCCATAACGGCACCATCACCCAGTTTGGCGCGCACAGTGCGCAGATCGAACTAGCGCCCTACCCGGCGCCGTTTGACGACACACCGCCGGTGGTTGAAGTGCACAAGCCTCGAGCGGAAGTCATCGAGCTAAGCCAGTGGCGCCAGGAACACACCAAATGGAAGCCCTGAAGGCCAAGTAGGAGCTGCCGGAGGCTGCGATCTTTTGATCTTAATCCGCCCGGCACCCCGACAACCCTCTCTGCAGCACCTCAACATCCTGCGCATCACTGAAGATCAGCTCGATGCGCGAATCTTTCCGCCATTCACTGGCCAGCCAAACCAACTGCGCATTCTCTAGCGCGTTCGCCGAAATCCAGCCATCTGCACTGTGGATAACCAGTTTCGCTCTTTTCCAATGAAGCCCGTTTAGCCAATCGGCGATACGTGCCTTGTCGAACTTTTGTCCCGGATGCCAACGCCAACCGACACTCCAGCCACCCTCCTGGGCCTGACTCAAGCAGATCGGCAGCGTCGGATCGCTCCAGACAGCCGGCATTTGCCCTAACCCCTTGGGCACGATCAGATTGTCCAAACCATTGACCGCTTGCGCAGCCAGGCCCGGCAGTTCGCTCAGGGGCAGTTGCGCCCGTTGCGTCCATATCAGCCTGACTGACGGCAACTGGCTGGCTATTTTCTGCCGTTTATTTTCATCAAGGTTTTCCGCCTTGTTCAGCAGCAACAGCCCAGCGCTGGCCAACGCTTCCTGCTGCGCTACCGGCAATGCTTTCCCGGCCTGAAGCGATTGAGCGTCGAGAACAAGAACACACGGCTGCACCGCCAGGACACCCAACCACGGCGCCTCATTCAATTGCTTGAGCAACTGCGCCGGATGCCCCAGCCCGGAAGGTTCGATGAACAACCGGTCCGGCTTCGCCTTGCGCAACAAACGCCCGAGGCCAATCTGAAACGGCGCGCCATTGACACAGCACAAGCAGCCTCCGGCCACTTCGCCCAGTGCGATACCATCGGCATCACTTGTCAGCAGCGCGGCATCGAGGCCGATCTGGCCGAACTCATTGATCAGCACCGCCCAGCGCTCGCCGGCTGGCCGCTGCGCCATGAGCTGGCGAATCAGGCTGGTCTTGCCGGCGCCCAAAGGGCCAGCAATGACATGGGTCGGAATGTTCTGCAACATGGCCGGGAGCTTTCTTGGGAGATTCAAAAGATGCGTTGGATGGGATGGTCGTTGCTGTTGACGCTGCTGTCGAGCGAAGCGTGGGCTCAGGCCTGCGTAGTGCACAGTCAGGGCGAGCGGCTCGACGTCAAAGTCTGTCAGCAGAACCGCAATATTCCGGAAAAACTGTTCAACGACGGTTTCTGCCAGCCAGCGCTGGCCGGGCAGAAAGTCGAGGTGCAATACGTCGATCAATGCCCGAGCGGCGCGTTTGGCGTGTGCGGCAACGCGCAAGTCGCCAATATGCCTTATCGCCAGGACATCCACTATTACGGCGTCGCCACCGATGCCGCGTATTTGAAGCCGTACTGCGAAGGCCAGAGCCAGGGGTCGTGGCTCAAGCCTTGAGGCGTCAGCCGAGCCAGTCGAGGGTCAGTATCAGACGACGCTCGCCTGCGGCCGGTTGCGGCGAGCGGTGAATCAGACCGAAGCCTTCATTGCCGTGCCATTTCTCGCCTTTCAGTAAGGCGACTTCGCCGCTCTTGAGTTGCTGTATTTGCGCTTGGGGTTCGGCGTTGGCCTGCCCCAGTTGCTGGCGATCCATCGCGCCTTCCTTGAGCCATTGGCTGCCGACGCCGGCGTACGTGGTGATCAGCCGCACCGGCACATGATCGACGTGGAAGCGCGGGCACATGGCTTTATCCAGCACCCGCAGGCGCAAGCCGATTCGCCGCGCACCGAGCAAGCAGGCGAAGGCGCTGACTAACCATTTCAGGTCGGCGATGAAGCCCTCATACCCTTCCAGATCGCGGAATCCTGAAGCCAGCCCGGTGAGATCAGGCTCCGCGTCCTCGCTCGGCAACTCCAGGCACAACGACTCCGCCAGCGGTTCGTTGAGCGACAGGAGTAACTGGGCGAAATCGCTGATGTGCAACGGCAGTTGGCGTTGCCAGACGGCAAGATTGGTGTCGTCTTCGAGAATTCGCGTCAACGCCTTCGGTGTCGGGCCTTGATGCTGATGGCGCGTACGGTTCTGCAGCAGTTTAAGCGCGAGCATCAGGCGACCTCTTCGTGCCAAGGACCGAACGGATCTGGCAGCAATCGCCATCCCTCCACGCCAAGGGCCATTTCTTCATCGGTGAGCAGGCAGGCATCGAGTTCAGCAGAAAGCTGCAGGAAATCGATGTTCTGACCAATGAACACCAACTCCTGGCGACAGTCGCCAACGCTTGGCGTCCAGTTTTCCATGATGGCTGCGGTGCTTTCCTGATCTTGTGGCCACTGATCCTTCGGCACGAAGCGCCACCAGCGCCCGGCAAAACCGTGGCGCATCAATCCACCGGCCTGCGACCAGCTACCGGCGTCGGTGGGTTTGCTTGCGAGCCAGAAGAAGCCTTTGGAGCGCAGCAGTTTGCCGTTCAACCACGGACGGTCAATGAAGCTGAAGAAGCGTTGCGGGTGAAACGGGCGGCGTGCGCGGTAGGCAGTTGAAGCGATGCCGTACTCGTCTGTTTCCGGCACATGCTCGCCGCGCAACTCTTGCAGCCAACCCGGCGCTTGCGCGGCTCTCTCGAAGTCAAAACGATTGGTATTGAGGATCTTTTCCAGCGGCACCACGCCCATCACCATCGGGATGATTTCGGCCTGAGCGTTGAGGCGCTTGAGGATAGCCATCAGTTCCTCGCGCTGGCTTTGGCTGATCAGGTCGATCTTGCTGATCAACAGCACGTCGGCGAATTCGATTTGCTCAATCAACAGGTCGGTGATCGAGCGTTCGTCTTCTTCGCCGAGAATTTCGCCACGGGAGGCGAGACTCTCTGCCGCGTGGTAGTCCGGCAGGAAATTCAAGCCGTCGACTACAGTGACCATGGTGTCGAGACGCGCGATGTCGGAGAGACTCTGGCCGTGTTCATCGCGGAAGGTAAAGGTTTCGGCCACGGGCAGTGGTTCGGAGATTCCAGTGGATTCGATCAATAAATAATCGAAGCGGCCCTCACGGGCGAGTTTGCTGACTTCGTCTAGCAGGTCTTCGCGTAACGTACAGCAGATACAGCCGTTACTCATTTCGACAATTTTCTCTTCAGCGCGGTTAAGGCTGACATCGCGCTGAACTTCGCTGCCATCGATATTGATCTCGCTCATATCATTGACGATGACGGCTACACGCAACCCCTTGCGATTACGTAGTACGTAATTCAAAAGTGTACTTTTTCCGGCACCAAGAAATCCTGAAAGTACGGTAACGGGCAATTCGGCTGACATTGGATAATCCTCTTAAAATGGCAACCGATTAGCGCTTTGCTTGCGCTTGGCGTGTCTGTGCTTCATGCGAAGGATTTCGCTAAAAGCAAACGCTTGAAATCGGCCCGCTCAGGCTTGGTTGTTTTTTATGTTATAGTATAACAACATGAATAAACCAGCTCTCCTCTTGTCCTGAGCAATAAACCGCAGGAAGCTGAGCCGACACCACTCCGGGATTCGTAATGAAAACTGCGCTGAAATGCTCGTTGTTGAGCCTTGGATTGTTGATGATCGGCAATGCATCGGCGCAGGTGCCGGCGCTTGCGACCTGCACACGCAGCGCAAATCTGTTGGCATGCGTCGATGCCGACGGTAACGCCTATAGCGTCAACACCGTCGGCAACACGCTTTATCTGCGTGGGTTTGAAAAGGCTGGCCAGCGTTATTGGGCGCAAACCAATAGCCGTTTCGGCCAACTGACGTTCTTCACCGGCATCGCCTCTGACGGCGAAGCCTGGGTGGGCTACACCCGACGTGTCGGCTGGACGACGATCAATCGGTTCTCCAGCTCGGGCGGTAGCAGCGCGAAGTTCACTTGCAGCCGGATTACCGGCTGTTAAACCTGAGCCTCTTGCTGCGCCTGCTGCCAAGCCAGGTAACTGTCGACGGGGGGATTCTTTTCAAAGTAACGCTGCAATCCTTTAAACAAACCGTCTGCCACGGCTTGCTGATGCCGAGCGGTGACCAATCGCTGGCTGTCCCGCGCATTGGAAATAAAGCCGGTTTCCACCAGAATTGAAGGCACATCCGGCGATTTCAGCACTGCGAATCCGGCTTGTTCCACGCGTTTCTGGTGCAGCGTGGTAATGTCGGCCAGACTGCCCAGCACCGTGCTGCCGAGCTGCAAACTCGCGGCAATCGTCGCGTTCATCGACATGTCGAGAATTACCCCGGCGAGCATCGGATCCTTATCTTTCAAATTGAGCAGGCTTGTCGCACCGAGCAGGTCTGCGCCGTTCTCTCGCTGCGCCATGAAGCGAGCAGTCGCCGACGTTGCGCCACCCTCAGAAAGGCAATAAACAGATGCGCCAGAGGCAGTAAGACGCGGCGCCGCATCAGCATGTACCGAGATAAAAATGTCAGCCTTGTGCTGCCTGGCAATCTCCACACGCTTGCGCAACGGAACAAAAAAGTCGTCATTGCGTACCAGTTTTACGTCAAAGCCTTTCTCTTTTTTCAGGCGTTTAGCGAGTAACTGCGCAATGGAAAGCACTACATCTTTTTCCCGTTCGCCCTTGGCGCCGACCGCGCCGGGATCCTTGCCGCCGTGTCCAGGATCGACGACTACGATGATGTCGCGCTTCGGATGAGCGCCAATCTGCGGTGTTTCACGTGGAACCTTTGGGCTTGTTGGCATCGGTTTTGTGCTGACCAAATCCAATACCAAGCGATGACTTTGCCCATCCTGCGGCGCCAAAAGGAAACTGTTCAGCAGCACGGGATTGCTTAGATCGAGAACAATCCGCGTATCACCCAGACCAAAAGGCCCGGATCGAATCGACCGTATAACCGAGCCATCCAGCGCCAACCGACTGAAATCGCCGCTCAAGCTAGCCCCACTCACATCAATGATCAGCCGTTCAGGCGCATTGAGTGTGAAGGTCTTGTAGCGCACTGGCCCGCTCAAATCGAACACCAACCGCACTTTGTCCTCAGATCGCCAAAGTCGTGCCTGGCGAATTTGTGTAGCAGACACACTGAACGGATAAGCAAAAGCGGCGCTGGCCAAAATCAGATTAAGCACCTGACGTCTGTGCATATGAAAACCTGTTCATGAAAAAGACATCGTGATGAGTATTGTTATAATGTAACATCGAATTGAATCACCATGATGGTCCCGAACATGAATTCGCTTTCACTCCCGGATATCGCCGCGCAAGTTACTCGCCAAGCATTGCCACTTGAATGGGTGGGCATGCAGGGCATCGCATTACCTATCTTATTGGAAGGCCAACACCTGAATGCCAAGGCTGACGCTGGAGTGAGTCTTGATGATGGCGAGGCACGCGGCATTCATATGTCGCGACTGTATTTGGCTCTGGAAGCGCTCGAACAGGAGCGCCTGACACCCGCTCTTCTGCAGCAGGTGCTCAAGCGTTTTCTGAAGAGCCACGAAGGTTTATCCAGCCGTGCTTACTTGAATATTCACACCGATCTGCTGATGAAAAGGCCTGCGTTGATCAGTCCATTGGCTGGCTGGAAATCCTATCCAGCGAGTATTTCGGCAAGCCTGAAAGACAACATGTTCCACGTGGAACTCAAAATTGAATTGCCCTACTCTTCGACTTGCCCTTGCTCAGCGGCTTTGGCGCGGCAGTTGATCCAGCAACAATTTATCGACGACTTCGCCAACAAAGGCCTTCAGCACGCCGACGTTCTGGCCTGGCTAGGCTCGACCCACGGCATCGTCGCCACGCCTCACAGCCAACGCAGCACCGCGCAACTGCATCTACATCTCGACGAATTCATCGATGAGCTGCCGTTGAGCGTGATCATCAATGACGCCGAGGCGGCCCTTGGCACCGCCGTACAAACCGCCGTAAAACGCGCTGACGAACAAGCCTTCGCCCTCGCCAACGGGCAGAACCTGATGTTCTGCGAAGACGCGGCACGCCGTCTGAATCTGGCCCTGCGTCGGACTCCGGGCGTCAGTGCATTTCATTTGCGAGTGATCCACGCCGAAAGTCTGCACGCCCACGATGCCGTCGCCGAAAGCCACTGGCAGCGTGAACAAGCATGATCCGCTGCCAATCCCTGAGTTGGGGGGCACCCGGCCAACCACTGACTGCGCCCCTGAGCCTCGAGCTCGACAGCGGCAGCCTGACGGCGATCATCGGCGCCAACGGCTGTGGCAAAAGCAGCCTGCTGAAGGTGATCGCCGGGCTGCAAAAACCATTGGCAGGCAATGTCGGCCTGAGTGTTCCACGTCAAAGCGGATTGTCCTTCCTGCCCCAGCAACAGCATCTGGATCGCCAATTCCCCATCAGCCTCGAAGAACTGGTCGCCGCTGGTTTCTGGGGGCGAAGACTATCGACACAACTACGAAACCAGCGCCTGAAAGATGCACTGGCAAACTGGCACCTCAGCGGACTCGAACAGCGTCCACTCATGGCCCTGTCCGGCGGTGAACTGCAACGCGCCCTGCTCGCTCGTCTGAGTCTGACTGACGCTGCGGTGCTGCTGCTCGATGAACCCCACGCCGCACTCGATGAACTCGGCCAACAATTGCTCTGGCAGCACATCCATACCTGGCATGGCGAAGGTCGAACACTGGTCGTCGTGTGCCACGACCTCGTCGCCGTGCGCCAACACATACCGCAAACCTTGCTGATCAAAAACCGCCAGTGCGTGTTCGGCGCGAGCGTCGAGCTGATCCAGCAAACACCTCGCACGCAGGTGGCCTGATGCTCGCCGTCGCCCACTTCTGGCAGCCGTTCAACGAGTTCGTGTTCATGCGCCGGGCCCTGCTCGGCGGCCTGGTACTCGCTTGCAGTACCGCACCGCTCGGCGTGTTCTTGATCCTGCGACGGATGAGCCTGATCGGTGATGCAGTGGCCCATGGCATCCTTCCCGGCGCTGCATTGGGTTTCTGGTTCGCCGGACTCAGCCTGCCGGCATTGACGCTCGGCGGTCTCGGGGCCGGACTGAGTATGGCCGGCCTCGCCGCCTGGATCACCCGTCGCACAGGTCTGCGTGAAGACGCCAGCCTCGCCGCGATTTATCCCATTTCCCTTGCCAGCGGCGTGCTGATTCTCGGCATCGCCGGCAAACGCCTCGACCTGCTTCACTTGTTGTTTGGCTCGGCATTGGCCGTCGACGGCCCGACCCTCACCGGCATGTTGTGGGTCTCGGGATTCAGCCTGATCGCCATGGCGCTGATCTACAAACCACTGTTGCTCGACACCCTCGACCCGTTGTTCTTGAGAACCGTGAGCCGCCTCGGCCCACTCGCCCACGGCGTCTTTCTGACGCTGGTCGTACTCAATCTGGTGATCGGCTTTCAGGCCATCGGCGCCCTGATGGTCGTCGGGCTGATGATGCTCCCCGCCGCCGCCTCACGATTCTGGAGCCGTCGTCTGCCGATCCTGATTGCCATCGCAGCCGTCATTGGATGTCTCTCAGTGTGGTTCGGCTTGCTGTTGTCGTTCTACTACTCGCTACCCAGCGGCCCGGCCATCGTGCTGGTCGCCGGCCTCGGCTATCTGCTGTCCGTGGTGTTCGGGCCGGTTCACGGTCTGTTGCGCCGCCCGCCTTTGCTCACATCCCAATGAGGTGCTTCCCGATGCGCGCTCTACTCGTGTTGCTCAGCCTGATGCTGTCGATGTCATTGTCGGCGGCGGAAAAATTACCGGTGGTCACCAGCTTCAGCATCCTCGCCGACATGGTCCATCAGGTCGGCGGCGAGCATGTGCAGATCACCAACATGGTCGGCCCCGATGCTGACGCACACACCTACGAGCCGACACCGGACGATGCCAAGGCATTGCTCAGCGCCAGACTGATCATCAAGAACGGTCTCGGTTTCGAGCCTTGGCTGGACCGACTGGTGACCAGCACCGAGACCAAAGCCACAGTGGTCAGTGCCAGTCATGGCGTGATTCCGCGATCACTGGATGAGGACGGCGAAACCGTTCCCGACCCGCACGCCTGGCACAATCTGGCGAACGCCGAGTTGTATGTCGCCAATATCACCAAGGCACTGATCGCTGCGGATCCCGCGAATAAAGCGGACTACGAACGCAACAGCAAAACCTACCTGAAGCAGATCTACGCCCTGCTCGCCGAGGCCAAAGCCAAACTCGGTGCACTACCTCCGGGCAACCGCAAAATCGTCACCAGCCACGATGCTTTCGGTTATCTCGGCCAAGCGTACGGCATCGACTTCATGGCGCCGCAAGGCTTGTCCACTGAACGCGAACCCTCGGCTGCCGAAGTCGCTGCACTGATTACGCAGATTCGCCAAGCTCACGTCAAAGCAGTGTTCATGGAAAACATCAAAGACGCGCGCCTGCTCAAACAGATTGCTGACGAAAGTGGCGCGCACATTGGCGGCACTTTGTACTCCGACGCCCTCGCCGCCAATGGCCCCGCCAGCACCTTCACCGGTCTGTTCGAATACAACCTCAACGCCCTTTACAACGCGCTGAGCCAACCATGATCCGCAAGAACCCATCAGGTGATTTACCGCAAATTGCCGAGTCAGCCTACGTCGACAAGACCGCAATCATTTGCGGCAAAGTGGTGATCGGCGAGAACGTGTTCGTCGGCCCCTACGCAGTGATCCGCGCCGACGAAGTGGACGCCTCGGGCGAGATGGAACCGATCACCATCGGCGCCAATTCGAACATCCAGGACGGCGTGGTCATCCACTCCAAATCCGGTGCTGCAGTGACTATTGGCGAATTCAGCTCCATCGCCCACCGCTCGATCGTGCATGGCCCCTGCGTCGTCGGCGACCGCGTGTTCATCGGTTTCAACAGCGTGCTGTTCAACTGCGTTGTCGGCAATGGTTGTGTCGTGCGGCACAACTCGGTGGTCGATGGTCGGGATTTGCCGGCCGCATTCTACGTGCCCTCCACCACCCGCATCGGACCGAACACCGACCTCTCATTGTTCCCACCGGTGAGCGTCAGCGCTTCGGAGTTTTCCGAAGACGTGGCACGTACCAATGTCGATCTGGTGCGCGGCTACAAAGCCTTGCAGAACGAGTTCTGAATCATGAGCAGCGTGCTGATTCGCAACGCAAGACTGGTCAATGAAGGGCGCGAGTTCGACGGCGATCTGTTGGTCAGCAACGGACGCATCGTCAAGATTGCGCGAAGCATTGAAGGCGAAAACGCCACGCTAGAAATCGACGCGAACGGCCAATGGTTGCTGCCGGGGATGATCGATGACCAAGTGCATTTCCGTGAACCGGGCGCGCCGGCCAAGGGCAGCATCCACACCGAGTCACGCGCAGCGGTGGCCGGTGGCATCACCAGCTTCATGGACATGCCCAACACAAATCCGGCCACCCTCACCCTCGAAGCCTTGGCGGATAAAAAGCGCCGGGCGGCGATCAACTCGGTGGCTAACTACGGCTTTCACTTTGGCGTGAGCCGGGACAATCTAGATACGGTTGCCGCGCTCAATCCGTGTGAAGTGGCCGGCGTGAAAGTGTTCATGGGCGCCTCGACCGGCAACATGCTGGTGGATGATCCGCAAATCCTTGAGCGACTGTTCGCCGAGGTGCCGACCATTCTGTTGGCGCACTGTGAACACACGCCGAGCATCGACGCGAATGCGGCCAATCTGCGTGAGCTGTTCGGCGAACGAATCCCGCCCGCTGCTCACCCGCTCATCCGCAATGCCGAGGCGTGTTATCGCTCCTCTTCACTGGCGGTCGAGTTAGCCAAACGTCACGGCACGCGGCTCCATGTCTTGCACCTGACAACGGCGCGTGAACTGACGTTGTTCGAGGACAAAGCGCTGGCGCAAAAACGCATCAGCGCTGAAGTCTGTCTGCATCATTTGCTATTTGATGATCGCGACTATGCTGCCCTCGGCAACCTGATCAAATGCAATCCGGCGATCAAGACCCAAGCGGATCGCGATGCGTTGCGCGCGGCCCTGAGCAGCAATCTGCTGGACGTGATTGGCAGTGACCATGCACCGCATACCTGGGAAGAAAAGCAGCGAGCTTATGCGCAGGCACCTTCTGGATTACCGCTGGTACAGCACGCGTTGCCGGCACTGATGGAGTTGGTTGCGGACGATGTACTGCCAATCACCACGTTGGTAGCAAAGACCAGCCACAGAGTCGCGGATCTGTTTGCGATTCCCGATCGTGGGTATTTACGTGAAGGCTACTGGGCGGATCTGATATTGGTTGAGCCGCACACCTTGGAGGTGAATCGGCAACCCATTCTGTCGCAGTGTGGATGGACGCCGTTTGCCGGACGCAGCTTTCGGCATCGGGTGAGTACGACGATTGTCTCGGGGCAGATTGCCTGGCGGGAGGGTCGGGTGAATGAGGGATGTCGCGGGTCGGCGCTACGATTTATGCGCTGATTGAAAAAACTCAGTAGGAGCTGACGAGTGAAACGAGGCTGCGATCTTTTGATCTTGTTTTTTACAATCAAGATCAAAAGATCGCAGCGTGCCGCAGCTCCTGCAGGAGATACATTTAGGCGCGGGGTTTAACAGCGCCGCAATCCTGACCCAACCAAACCGCGCGAGTTTCCAGACTGCCCTTCTGGTTGATCCCGATCGCATTGAACGTGCCGTTGGCCACGGTGTTGAACTCACGATCACTGAGGAACGTCGCCACCCCGGTGCCTTGCGCTTTCGGGCAGCTGAAACGGAATTTCCACTGATTGCCAGTGCGCTCGGTGATCTGTTGTTTGCAGCCCGATTGCGGGTCAGCCAACGGAATATCGTTGGTCGCCACTTGCTCCGGCGTCAGACAGGCGCGAATACCCTTGCCGCCGATATTGATGCCGTTTTTTTCCAGTGCCGCACGCTGCTGCGGGGTCATCTGCCCTTGCAGTTGGCCGAGGATCGATTGCACATCCATCGGCTGGTCATCGACCTTGACGTTGCTCGATGTCATTTCCCACAGCCCCGGCTGCAGCATCTGCGCCTGCGCAACCACCGGCAATGCCAAACCCAGGCCCAGCGCCAAACCCAGCAGACGAACGTTCATCGAAAAACTCCTGATCAGTAGTGGCCGTTAGACGTCAGCCGATTGCTTCGGTTCATGCACCAATTAAATAGCGACATTCGCCACAGAACATGGTCTGTTAAGCATTGAATCTTCCGGAGCAAGGCTGCCCCATGGATTATTTTGGACCGCACATTTTCGGTTATCTGATCGCCCTGATACACACTCTCGGCTTGATCGCCGCCGTTCACGCGGTGCTCACCGTGCGCACGGCTCAAGGCTCGATCGCCTGGGCATTGTCGCTGATCTTCATTCCCTATCTCACGCTTATTCCGTACCTGGTGTTTGGCCGCAGTACCTTTGATGGCTACATCAACGCGCGACGTCAGGCCAACGAACAGATGCGTCAGGCCATCTCCGAACTGAACTGGCGCCCGTGGGTGGAAGAAGCGCTGACCGCGCGCGCCTCGAATGCCTACGCCTCGTTACGCGCAATGCCAAAATTGGGGCGCATGCCGTGTCTGGCGAACAACGAAGTGCAATTGTTGATCAACGGTGCAGCCACCTTTGAGGCGATCTTCCAGGCTATTGATCAGGCGAAGGAAGCGGTGCTGATCCAGTTTTTCATCATCCACGATGATCGCCTCGGTCAGCGCCTGCGTGATCTGCTGCTGAAGAAAGCCGCCGAAGGCGTGGCGATTCATCTGCTCTACGACCGTATTGGTAGCCATGCCCTGCCCCACAGTTATGTGCAGGCGTTACGTGATGGCGGCGTTGAGGTCAAAGCCTTCGCCACGCGCAGCGGCTGGCTCAATCGCTTTCAGGTCAACTTTCGTAACCATCGCAAGATCGTCGTGGTCGACGGCGTGGTGGGATTTGTTGGCGGGCATAACGTCGGCGATGAATACATGGGCGAAAAACCACCGCTGGCGCCGTGGCGCGATACCCATGTAAAAGTACGCGGCCCGGTGGTCGCGTGCATGCAGGAATCCTTTGCCGAGGACTGGTTCTGGGCCGCGCGAACATTGCCTCCGCTGATACTGCCGGACGAATATCCGGACGACGGCGTGCTCTGCCAACTGCTCGCCAGCGGCCCGGCCGATGCTTACGAAACCTGCTCGCTGTTCTTTGTCGAAGCCATCCATGCGGCCACCGAACGCGTGTGGATCACCAGCCCTTACTTCATTCCCGACGAGGCTGTATTTGCCGCATTAAGGTTGGCGGTCTTACGGGGTGTCGATGTGCGACTACTGCTGCCATCGCGTCCCGATCATCGCATCGTTTACGCCGCTTCCAGTCTCTACGCGTTTGAAGCTGTGCGTGCCGGCGTGCGAGTGTTCCGCTATGAGCCCGGTTTCCTGCATCAGAAAGTGGTGTTGATCGACAGTGAGATCAGCGCCATCGGCAGCGCCAATCTGGACAACCGTTCGTTCCGATTGAATTTCGAAGTGATGCTGCTGACCGTCGACAGCGACTTCGCCGCCAGCGTGGAAAACATGCTTATCGCCGATTTCGAGCAAGCCTACGAAATTGCCAAAGAAGAAAGCCGGGAAATCCACCGACTGCAACAAGTCGGCATGCGGATCGCCCGGCTGATTTCACCGATTCTCTAAAAACCCTCACCCTGACCCTCTCCCAAAGGGAGAGGGGAATATTCAGTGTTAAGGGTTATAGATATCGTCGCGCGTCCATGGCAGTTCATGACTGCCATCCGGATGCGCTTTCACCGCAAGGATCTGGTGCAGATTGATCCAGCCGCGCGCAAACGCATAAGCGCAGCCGGCCAGGTACAGACGCCAGATGCGCAACGCCTGATCCGGCACCAGTTTGCCTGCCGTTTCAAGGTTATCCTCCAGCCGCTCGCTCCAGTGATCCAGCGTGCGCGCGTAATGCAGGCGCAGGCTTTCGACGTCGACAATCTCCAGCCCCGCTTCGCTGATCTCGGCCGAGATCATCGCCAGGTGCGGCAACTCACCGTTGGGGAATACGTATTTCTCGATGAATTCCCCGGCACCGCGTCCCACCGGACGACCATCGGTGTGTTTGGCGGTGATGCCATGGTTCATTACCAGACCGCCCTCCTTCACCGCGCCGAACAGGGTTTTGCAGTACTCGGCGAGATTGGCGTGGCCAACGTGCTCGAACATCCCGACGCTGACTACCTTGTCGAAACGCCCGTCCTGAGGCAGATCGCGGTAGTCGAGCAACTGCAGTTCGATCTGGTCTTCCAGGCCTTCGGCCTTGACCCGTTCGCGTGCCAGTTCCAGCTGTTCCTTGCTCAGGGTAATACCGAAGACTTTCGCACCGAATTCGCGCGCGGCAAAGCGTGCCAGACCACCCCAACCGCAGCCGACATCCAGCAGGTACTCGCCTGGCTGCAAGCGCAGCTTGCGGCATAAGTGTCGAAATTTGGCTTGTTGCGCCTGTTCCAGAGTTTCGCTGCCCGTTTCGAAATAAGCGCAGGAATACGCCATGTCGCTATCCAGCCAGAGCTGGTAGAACGCATTGGACAGGTCGTAGTGATAGGAAATGGCTTTGGCGTCAGTTTCCTTGTCGTGCACCGAACGCACCGGCTGACTGTCATCATCTTCGCCGAGCAAAGCGTTGCTCAATTCGTCGCAGACCCGGATGACCTCGCTGATCGAGCCCTCCAGCTCAAGTTTGCCTTCAACGAATGCCGCTCCGAGCGCATCCAGGCTTGGATGGGTGAACTGGGTGACCATCTGCGGGTCCTTGACCACGATGGTGACGCTGGGCGCCGGCCCCAGATTGAACTCATGGCCATCCCAGAGTCGCAGGCGAAGCGGAAGCTGCAGATTCTGTAAGGCCGGTGGAAGTTGCGCGAGCATGGAAAATCCCCCTTGTTTCAGACGTCAGATCTGAGGGTAGACCATCCCGGAAAAATAGCAGGCTATCGATTTGATTAGCCTGATCTATCGCTGCAGACGCACCAGCAAACCTTCCTGAATCCACTGTTTCAACCAGGTCACGGCTTGAAGTGGCGCGCCCTCACCATAAGTGACTGCTAACTCGGCGCACAGTTCGGCGAAACTCCATCCTTGGTTGAGCAAACCATCGAGGGCCGTCGCCTGCGCCGAATCGAGGCTGCGGTAACTGCAGATCAGCTGGTTGCGCCAAATCAGACAGGCCTGTGGAATATCCAACGCCATGCTTTCAGGGAAGTCTGCTTTTTCCTTCACCGAGCGCCACAGTGCAAGGCTGTTGAAGCGGCACCCCAGCCACTGCAAGGATGGCACCGCTTTGACGCGCAATTCGGGCCACTCCTCCGGGGCCAGGGCCGCCACAGCGTCAATCGTCAGCGGCTCATCGGCGGGTGCATCAAAGGCCAGTGTGAAAGCCCATTCGAGCGCGATCAGCTCGGCCAGCGGCGCACTCTGCTCCGGCACCAGATGCTCGCGGACAAAACCTTCAAAGCCTTTGCCCAACCAGCGCAGGCTGTAATGCGCTGATGGATACCGACGGATGTACGCCATGGCGAGGTCATCGAACTCTTCATCACCCAGCCAGTGCAGGATCGTCGGAAAGTCATTGCGCAAGACTTCCAGCAACCGCGCTTTGTAAGCGTTGTGATAGATCGCCAGCCCCGTGCCGACATCCAGTGTCGGGCCACCGATCAGGCTCTTGCCCAAGGACAGATTTGCACTGCGGTCTTCATCGAGAAGGAACGTCTCGAACGCCAGTTGCCACTCCTTCAGGCGCATTGCTGCCTCCCGGCCAGAACCTTGTTCCCCAGCTCACGGGCCTTTTGCAGTTCATCGAGCAATTCATCGAAAGGCGGAAAATGATCGTCACGCTCCAGCAACGTGGCCACAGGGCCGAAGTGTTCCAGTGTGCGTTGATAGAGTGCCCAGACCGGATCGCTCACCGGATGGTCGTGAGTGTCGATCACGTAATCGCCGTAGTCACTGTGCCCCGCCAGATGCAGTTGGCGGACTTTGTCGATGGGCAGGTTGCTGATGAAGGCCCACGGATCGAAGCCATGATTACGTGAACTGACGTAAACATTGTTCACGTCCAGCAGCAATTCGCAGCCGCTTTCGCGGCTCAGCGCTGCGAGAAACTCCCACTCGGTGAAATCATCCGAGGCAACACGGACATAACTGGAGACATTCTCCAGCACCAACGGACGCTGCAAAACGTCCTGAACCTGGATTACCCGAGCGGTAATGTAATTCAGGCTTTCTTCGGTGTAAGGCAGCGGCAGCAGATCATGTAACTGATGGGCATTGCCACGGCTCCAGCACAAATGATCGGAGATCCATGCCGGCTTGACCCGTTCGGCCAATTGCTTGAGTTGGTTGAGATAGTCAGGGTCGAGGGCATGCGGCCCGCCGATGGACAGGGATACGCCGTGCATCACCAGCGGATAGCGCTCGGCGATAGCGTCGAGGTAATACAGGGCCTTACCGCCCTGCACCATGAAATTTTCCGAAACCACTTCAAACCAGTCGACATCCGGCGACTGCTCAAGGATCTGCTGGTAGTAAGTGCTACGTAAACCCAAGCCGTAGCCCAGGAAGGGAAGAGAAACAGACATGGGGCGAACTCCTGATAAAAAGTGGCCGCAGTGGCGCCAACCACTGCGGCAACACTTGCCGGTCAGTTATTCGCCGACCTTGCCACCGGCTTTTTCACACGCCGCCTGAGTCATTGCCTTAAAGCCCTGGCCTTTACAGGCACCCATGCCTTTGCAGGCGTGGTCTTTGGTTTTGCAGTCGTTCTGGCCTTTGCAGCCGTTCACGCCGTAGCAGTGAACGTTGGCATCGGCGGCCATCGCGTTGGAGGCAACACCGGCGAACATTGTGGCGGCGGCCAAAGCGAGAGCGGCACCAGCAGCAGCGGTCTTGATGGTCATTTTTCTTATCCTCGGTAATCGTCAGGGGTGTCGGCTGGAAGGTTGTTCAGTCCCGACATAGCACTAGAGAGAGCGCCCCCGACGGCGTTACAGAGGATCGAAAAATAATTTCAAAGGTCTTTCTGGAGCTTGAGCAACGGCTCCTGAAAGCGCAGCAAACGCCCGGCATTACCGAGGACCAGCAGCGTGCTGAGGTTGTGCAGCAGCGCGGCAATCATCGCCCCGGCGGCACCCAGCCAGCCGAATGCAGCGAACACGACGATGGCCAGCGTCCAACCCAGACCGATGATCACGTTGACCTGCAACGTCCGGCGGCACTGGCGGCTGAGGCGCACGCAGGTGCCGAGTCGGCGCAGGTCGCTGCCGATCAAGACAATATCCGCCGAGGCCAGCGCGATGTCGGCGCCACCCGCGCCCATTGCCACACCGACCACGCCTGCCTTGAGCGCGAGGGAGTCATTGATGCCGTCACCGACCACCATCGGCCGGAAACCATTGTCGATTTCCTTGAGCACGCGATTGAGTTTGTCCTCGGGCAAGGCCTGGGCTTGGACCTCATGCAAACCGACCTCCTTGGCGAGCGACTGGGCCACGCTTTGACGATCGCCGGTCAGCAGCAATTGCCGTCCGAGCCCCAATTCACGCAATTCGTCGAGGGCGAAACGGGCCTCCGGTTTAACCGTGTCGGCGAGCAACAGCCAAGCGAGGAATTCCCCGTTCAATGCCAGCCCGGCGATGGGGCCATCGTGATCGGGGACCGTTGTCGTGGTGATGCCCAGTTGCGCGAACAATTCTGGCCGACCGAGCGCCGCTTCGCCCTGCCCGGTCATGGCGACTACACCAAGGCCCTGACGCTCGTGAATATCACTCAGCGGTAGGCATTGATCCTGACTGACCAACCCTGCGAGTGCACGACTGACCGGGTGACTGCTCGCCGCGCCGAGGCTGGCGGCAAGCGCCATGACCACAGACGACTCTGCTTGCGGGCTGTTGATCGACTGCAAGCGTAATGTGCCGTAAGTCAGTGTCCCGGTTTTATCGACGACCAGCGATGTCAGGTCAGCCAGTTCTTCGAGGAACGCCGAACTGCGAATCAAAATCCCGTGACGCGCTGCCACCGCGACACCGGCAATCGCCGTCGCCGGAGCGGACAACACCAACGCGCACGGACACGCTGCCACCAACACCGCAAGCATCGCTTGCGCATCGTTGGTGACGAACCAGGTCACCGCTGCCAGCAACAACACCAGCACCATATAGCTGCCGGCGTAACGTTCGAGCAAACGGGTGATCGGTGGCTTCGAGCGCTCGGCGTTCTGCATCAGCGCGATGACTTTGCCGAGGGTCGACTCGTCGCCAGTGCGGGTCACTTCAATGCGCAGCAGGCCATCGAGATTGATCGCGCCGCCGAACACCGTCATGCCGACAGCCGCCTCGACGGGCACTGATTCGCCGGTAATCGAAGCCGTATCCAGACTGGCCTGGCCGGACAAAACCCGACCGTCCGCCGGCACCCGATCACCGGCGCGCACCTCAACGGTGTCGCCGGATTTCAGCGTGCCGTTGTCCACTTCGATGATCGAACCATCCGCCAGAAGCTTGCGTGCGTGACTGCGCGTCAGTTGGCCAAGCGCATGAATCGCTTCCTGCGAACCGATCACGCTGCGCTCCTCCAGCACATGGCCGAAGATCATGATGATCGGCAGCAGCGCCGCCGTCAGCAGATCGCCGGTGGCCCATGCACCGAGCATGGCCAGGGCAATCAGTTGATCGGTGATGCCGTGCAAGCTTGGATAGCGCAGGCTGTACCACGCCGAACGCATCACCGGGACGGCGACTAATAAAGAAGCAAAACCAAGCAGCAACTGACTGACGCCGGTTTGCTCCGGCACCAGCCAACGCCAGATCAAACCCAGCCCCAGAAGACCGAGCGCCAGCATCGCCAATGTCAGTTGGCGTGCGGCGCGGCGTTGTTCGGCCGAGGACAACAGGCTCGGTGCAGCGGTCGTCGCAGTCATTTACTGGCTCCCTGAATGATCAGACGGGAATCGTCTTTCGGGTCGACCGTGGTGACCGATCCGGCCTGACCGAGAATCTTCGGCATGCGCTCGCGGTACAGGCGCAGAAGCATTTGCGGGTCGGTACTGCTGGCCAGACTCGACACCGTGGCAGTGTCAGCCGTGGCTTTGGCCAAGCGTTCACCGGCCTGCGCGTGAGCGACTTGTAGCGCCCGATCGGCTTGTTCGTTGGAGGTCTGGGTGAGCTTTTCGGCATCGGTACGTGCGTTGGCCACAGCTTTGTCGGCTTGCTGACTGGCCGTCAGCACCGCGTTGAATGCACTGACCGCCGGATCCGGCAGACTCGACTGCACATCGACCCGCGCCACTTCGATCCCGATACCCTGCCCGCTCGCCTTCAACTCGGCGAGGCGTTTGTTGATGCCTTGGACCAAATCACCGCGCAATCGCTCACGTCGTTCGGCAGCCTGATTGTCAGCGCCGATCAATTCCGGACGCGCGACCAGAATGGTGTCCAGATCCCTGGCGGCAGTCAGTGCCACGGCACTGCGAGTGACCAATCGATCCAGCGCCGGCAACACATGATCGGCCTGCAAGACAAAGTCGTAAGGGTCGGTGACTTTGTAGAACACCCGCACATCCAGCTGCACCACGCCGGCGTCACCGGTCAATAAATAACCAGAGCCGGCCAGAGCATCGCTGAGTGGTGTAGCGAAGGAAGCGACTCGATCAGCCTTGAGTGCCTCATCGCTGCGCAACAGGTTTTCCACCCGACGCTCGATCACCCGATCCGCGGCCGGCAACAAAACCACCTGTTCGAACGGCTGCGGCCAAGCCAACAACAGCCCCGCGTTCTGCACGCGATCCAGTGCACCAAAGTGCAAAACCACCGCACGATTCTGCGGATCGATCTGTCGCACATTGGAAAACGCCCAAGCCAATGCGGCCAACACCGTCACCGCATACAGGGCGAGAAATGCCAAACGACCAGCCTGAATCCACGGGCTGTTCAGCGAATGTGTTCCACGTGGAACTTCTTCGCTCATGGCTGCGATCCGGATTTACTGTCGAGTGTTGGCGGGCCATCGATCAGCACGCGAAATGGCGCCGCGTCAGTGCGCAAGATCAGTTTGGTGTCTGGCGTAACGATGGTGCCAAGGGTGTCCAGCGAGCGCAGCAAGTTGTACAGCTGCGGCGAACTGGCGTACGCACGGCCGTAAATCTGCGCGGCTTCAACTCGAGATTGTGCTTCGATTTCTGCAGCTTTCACGGTGGCGTCGGCCTGCACAATTCGCGCATCGCGTTCGGCAGCAGAGCGGATTTGCGCAGCCTCACGCTTGCCGATCGCGGTACGTTCGGTAGCGATTGTTTCACGCTCGGCGCGCATGCGATCGACAGTTGCGGTAAGGGTCACAGAAGGCAAAGTCAAACGCTCGATGCCGACTTGCACAACGCGCACGCCATAGGTGGCGAGCAATTGCTGATCGATCTGCTGACGCAACTGCGCTTCGAATTCAGCGATATGCACCTGACTGGCATCAGTGTTCACCAGGTTCGCCAGATCGAAACTGCTGGCTGTGGTTTCCAGCGCCGAGCCCACGAAGGTGCGAATCTGCCGCGCCGCCTCATCCGGCTGGTTCTGTACCGCGCGCATGAAGCGCTGCACATTGTCCGGATCACCCTGCACCTGCCACGCCACGTAGGCCTGCACGATGATGCGCAAACCGTCGCGGGTACCAACATCCTGCAAGCCGCTGGAGGTGGTGCGCAAACGCAGATCCACCGGGATCGCCGCTTCGAACGGCGCCGGCCAACGCCAGCTCAAACCCGGATCAAGCAGTACCCGCGATGGATTGCCGAAGCGGGTAATCACCGTGGCTTCGCCCGAGCGCACTTGCACCAGGCTCGCTGCTGCGATGGCGAACGCAACCAGCAACACCGCCCAGCTCATGCGTCGCCACGGGAAAGGCCCCGCCTCTTCCGGCGCACCGTGGTGATGGTGATGTCCGCCGTGGCCATGATCGTGGCCGCTGTGATCATGCGGTTCGTGAGTGTGCGACTGGCTCAATGGGCGACTCCTGGTTGAGCGGTGTTGCGCGCGGGCGAAGGGTCAGCCGGCAGCGTGAAAGTACGCAGATCGATGGTCGGCGGATTGCTGCTGCCACCCAGACGATGGTCGATTACCAGCAATTTGGCTTTACTCAGGCCTTGGCTGAGCTGACCGAGATATTGCTCAAGCACGAAAGCCTGACCAGCACTGGAATAGGCTTTTTGTTCGGCGCTGAATTTCAGATCCGCCGCCTGCGCCGTAGCACGGGTTTCGCGCGCGTTGGCGCTGGCCTGATCGCGAGCGAGGCTGGCCTGCAATTGCGCCTGATTGCTCGCTTCGGCCGCAGCGCCACGCTCGCGGGAGATCAACGCCTGCGCGCCGATCTGCGCCGCTTGCACGCTGTGGTAGGCATTGGCGGCACCGGCCGGCGGGTGAATGGCTTCGACGACTGTGGCGAGAATCTCCACGCCGCTGTTGAGTTGCTGCAGATCACTTTGCACCGCGCGACCGATCTCCTCGCCCAGTCCGACCCGATCTTCACCGAGCAAACCGTCGAGTGTGCGCGAGGCAAAGTCATGCACCAGAATCCGGCTGGCCGTGCTGCGAATCAGCGTCGGCACATCGGCACTGTTGTAGGTCGCGGCCAGCGCCGCCTGATCAGTCAGGCCTATGCGATAAACGAAGCGCACGTCCATGTTGACGATCTGAAAGCTCTGTTGAGCGCCACGGCTGCTGGCGATGACTTGCGACTTGTCATTGACGTGGCTGGCGTCCCACAAGCGGTTGGCTGTCATCGGCGCAGGGCCTTCGGCAGGATCGGCTTGCAGCGGCGCCGGATTCTCGCCGACGCTGGTGGCCAATTCGTGCACCACACCGTTCTCGACGATCAGCACGCGCCCCAGCGGCCACGGCAAACCCGTGTGCAATCCTGGGCCGAACACCTGCACCGGTTTGCCGAAGCGCTCATAGATGCCACGGCCCTGCAGCGGGATTTCATGAATGCCGGTGAGCAGCCAACCCACCGCTGCGACGAGCGCCAGCACTGGCAGAAACGCTCGGCGCATGAAACTGAACGCCCAGATCTGGCGCAGATCGATGCCAAAACGGTTGTGCAATTCGTGCTGCAACGCGAGAAAAGGCTGGGGTGGCCAACGCAGCATGTCGGTAACAAAACTGCGCGCCAGCAACCTTGGCTCAAGCTGTTCGCGACGAGGGCTAAAAACTGAAAGAACGGCGCGCAATAGCCACTCGATCGCGACCAATCCTGGCAAGATACCTATCAGTACAGACACGCGAACTGGCCACACGGCATTCTCGCCAGCGAACAACAAACACAGCGCGCCGAGCACCAGAGTGATGATCGCCACGCGCGTCAGTTGCGCCAATGAACCTGCTTCCGGCCATTGCGCAGGATTCTCCTGAGCCAGTTGTCGCTCAAGCACCAACAAGCCGAACGCCAGCAGTAATGACAGCGCTGCGCCCACAGTGGCGGACAATCCAACGGCTGCGGCGGGCAGCGCCAGGTTCCACACCTGTTCGATACTCAGCGCCACCAGCAACGCCCAGCCAGCCAACCACAGCGTCGCAGCACCGATCAGGCCAAGTGCATGCAAACCCCGCTGGCTGAGGTGATCCAGCAGGCGCTCGTACCACCCTTGCGGCGCAGAGCGTTCATCTTCGGCAATAGGCGTCAGCACAACAGGATTGATCACCCGCGCGCGCCATTGCGTCACCCACCACGCAGATTGCAGCCCGGCGACCAACACCAGCAGCGCCGCGCTCTGATTGACCAGCAGCGGCAGCCACAATGACTGCGGTGCAAACAGCCCGACGAAAAACGCCAACACCCAGCCCGCCCCGGCCAATCCACCGAGGGCAAACGCCCAACGCCGCAGTCGCCTGCCCTGCGTGGCCGCCTGCTGAAAACGCGGCAGTCCGGTCACTTGCGTGCCATCCACCTCCAGATCAACTTGCATATCACCCCAATATCATTGGCTCGCGGTTCATATCGTTACGATATAACGAAAAGCGTGAAATATTCGTACACAATTACGCGTATTCAAAGACGCCCAACCTGTCGCTTGCCTGAAGCCTTGACCGAAAAGCCTCGAAACGCACATATTACGTTCGTAATTTTTATTCAGAACTACTTTTAGCGATCCGCATCCATCCAACAGGAGCAAGCGCATGAGCAACTATGACGTAGTGATTCTGGGCGGCGGCCCCGGGGGTTATAACGCAGCGATCCGCGCCGGCCAGTTGGGCCTCAAGGCCGCTTGCGTGGAAGGTCGTGCGACGCTGGGCGGCACTTGCCTGAACGTCGGTTGCATGCCGTCCAAAGCCCTGTTGCATGCCTCGGAGCTGTACGAAGCGGCGATAGGTGCGGAATTCGCCAACCTCGGCATCGAGGTCAAACCGACGTTGAATCTCGCGCAGATGATGAAACAGAAAGACGAGAGCGTGGCGGGCCTGACCAAAGGCATCGAGTTTCTCTTTCGCAAAAACAAAGTCGAGTGGATCAAGGGCTGGGGCCACATCGACGGCCCGGGCAAAGTCACCGTGACCGACGATCAGGGCAACAAGATCGAAGTGACCGCCAAGGACATCATCATCGCCACCGGCTCCGAACCCACTCCCCTGCCCGGCGTCGAGATCGATAACAAACGCATCCTCGACTCAACCGGCGCGCTGTCTCTGAGTGAGGTGCCCAAGCATTTGGTGGTGATTGGTGCCGGGGTGATCGGCCTGGAACTGGGTTCAGTCTGGCGACGCCTGGGCGCGCAGGTCACCGTGGTCGAATACCTCGATCGCATCTGCCCCGGCGTCGATGGCGAGGCCGGCAAAACCCTGCAACGCTCACTGGGCAAACAGGGCATCGCGTTCAAGCTGAGTTCGAAAGTCACCAGCGCCACCTCTTCCGCCAACGGCGTGCAACTCAGCGTCGAGCCGGCCGCTGGCGGTACGGCCGAGTTGCTCGAAGCTGATTACGTGCTGGTCGCTATCGGTCGTCGTCCGTATACCCAAGGCCTCGGTCTGGAAAACGTCGGCCTAAGCACTGACAAGCGCGGCATGCTCGCCAACAAACAGCACCGTACCGAAGCCGCCGGGGTCTGGGTGATCGGCGACGTGACCTCCGGGCCGATGCTCGCGCACAAGGCTGAAGATGAAGCGATGGCGTGCGTCGAGCAGATCCATGGCAAGGCTGGCGAGGTCAATTACGACCTGATCCCCAACGTGATCTATACCAGACCGGAACTGGCCAGCGTCGGCAAGACTGAAGAACAACTCAAGGCCGAGGGCCGTGCCTATAAGGTCGGCAAGTTTCCCTTCACCGCCAACAGCCGGGCGAAGATCAACCATGAGACCGAGGGTTTCGCCAAAGTCCTCGCGGATGAACGCACCGATGAAGTCCTCGGCGTGCACCTGGTCGGCCCGAGCGTCAGTGAAATGATTGGCGAGTTTTGTGTGGCGATGGAGTTCAGTGCCTCGGCGGAAGACATTGCGTTGACGTGCCATCCGCATCCAACGCGGTCAGAGGCGTTGCGTCAGGCGGCGATGAATGTCGAGGGGATGGCGACGCAGATGTAGGGTTCTGAAATCCAGGTGGCTGAAACACCGCTTTCGCGAGCAGGCTCGCTCCCACAATTGACCGTGTACCTTCTGAAGGACTGCGGTCGAATGTGGGAGCGAGCTGCTCGCGAATGGGGCCCCACCCGGTCTTAAGCCGGAAGATGCCCCAGCGGCAACGACCCCGGCGTCTTCACCGTGTGAATGGCAAAGTTGCTGCGAATGTCGCTCACCCCCGGCAGCTTCAACAGGCAGCCACTGAGAAAGCGGTCATACGCGCGTAAATCCGGCACCACCACTTGCAGCAAAAAGTCCGATTCCCCCGACACCAGAAACGCGGAAATCACTTCCGGCAACGCTGTCACCGCGCGGTAGAACGCCTCGGCCTGCTCATCGTTGTGGCGCTCGACCTTGACCCCGACAAACACCGTCAGCCCCAGCCCGACTTCATCGCGATCAAGATTGGCCTGATAACCGCGAATCACCCCGGCCTCCTCGAGCATCCGCACCCGGCGCAGACACGGTGAGGCCGACAGGCCGATTTCATCCGCCAGCTCGACATTGCTCAGGCGTCCGTTGCGTTGCAGCGCCGCGAGAATCTTGCGATCGAAGGCGTCGAGTTTCATGTTTGGCAGATCCCGATAGTCATGCAATGGAAAACCAGCAGATTATGCCAATCAAGAAGGTTTTTGAAGCTGACTTCGCAAGCACCTGCCCCACCCTTCAGCTCTAGACTTGGCGCACCGAATCGACAACGAAAGGGCGGCAACATGGCGAGTCTCTGGCTGTTTTTCCTGGCATTGGCGGTGATCTATCTGTTACCCGGCCCGGACATGATCCTGCTTCTGCAAACCGGTGCGCGACAGGGACGCGGCGCGGCACTGGCCACCGCTATCGGCCTGGGCGTTGCTCGCGGTTGCCACGTGGCGCTGGCGGCGTTGGGGCTGGCCGCGCTGTTCAAGGCTGCACCGTGGACATTCGAGGTCGTGCGTTTGGCGGGGGCGGCGTATCTGTTGTGGATCGGCATTCAATGCCTGCGCAGCACTCTGCTGCCGAGCCTGAATGCGGGTGAGGCTGGTGACGTACACGGGCAATGGCGCGAAGCCGTTCGACGCGGTTTGCTGACCAACCTGCTCAACCCAAAAGCGCTGCTGTTCTGCTCGGTGCTGCTGCCGCAGTTCATCGTCAATGACGGCGCACCGGTATTGAGCCAGTTCGCCGTGCTCGGCATGTTGCTGGTCGGCGTCGGTCTGCTGTTCGACAGCGCCTACGCCCTCACCGGCGCCGCATTGGGTCGTTGGCTGCAACACAGTCCAACCGCCCAACGCGTACAACAATGGCTGTTCGGCAGCCTGCTGATCGGTTTCGCCATACGCCTGACCTTCGTCCAGCAGGCTTAGCTTTTGCGGACCTTGCGCTGGCGACGGGTGATCAGCAGCAATGCCGCAGCGCTGACCAGCACAACCACGCCGATCTGCACCGGCCACTTGTACGGCCGCAGCGATGAACGCACGGCATCCGTGACCTGAGTGACGTAACGCTTGTCAGCGTTTTCGAAATCCGGGTACCGGCACTGATTGCCGAAGTCGACCGCCCACGGGACGAACGGACCTTCCTTGATGTAACGCTGATACAGCGCGCTCTGATCTTCCAGGCTGCTGTTCCAGCCGGCCGCGTTGCACAGCACGGCGGCGAATGCCTGACTGGTGTGCGGCAGGTTGTCAGCGGCGCGCCCGGCCAGTTCGGTGGCGACGAAACGGTAGTGATAGCGCTGATCCGGTTTCGCTTCGCTGGCGGCCTGACGTTGCACTTCGGCCTCGCTCACCAGCGGGCCGACTTTCAGCTCCGTGCTTTCCAGACTGTAGTTGCCACCGAACGTGGCGTAGTCCGGCGCCATCTCATAACCGAGAATATCCATGCCCCATTCACGCGCTGTCCACGCGGCGTTATACAGCGCACTGGCGCGCTTGGTCGGCCACCACGACGCATCGGCCTTCAGCCGTTGTTCGCCGTAGAGGCGAGCCTTGTTTTGCAGGTCGGGATTGTCGAAATAAGCGACCGCGTCGGCGTAACGCCCTTCGCGCAGCAAACGCCGGCCGAGCAGGTTGCGCAGGCTGGCGGCGACCGGCAGCGGCACGTAGTTATCACGCTGCTGCTGAGTCAGCGCGGGCGGAGCCGGGACGTTATCGTCGACGTACTTTTTCAGCTCATCGACGGTCAGTACGCGCTCGGCCACGGTCGCGGCATCGAACCAATAGACACTGTTGCTGCGATACAACTGCACGAAAGCCTGCAGGTACTCGCCACGTTGCAACGCGAGAATCGCGCTTTCGCCCTCGACCCGGCATTTCGGCTGAACCGCTTCAAACGCCCAGTCCGGCGTACGGCGATAACCCCAGTCTTCGCTCTGCGGGAAGGCTTGCGCGGCTTTCGAATAGGCTGCGGCTGCGGCGTTTTTGTCACCGTCACGCACCGCCAGTTTGGCCCGCAGCCACCACGCCAGGCCGCCGTCGCCGGCGTTCTCGAGAAAGGCCTTGGCACCGGCGTAATCACCCTGTTGATAACTCATCGCCGCCAGACGATCCGCGTTTTCGAGGCTGCCGCGGGTGCTGTTTTGCAGCAGTTTCACCAGTTTTTTCTCGTTCGGCGGCTCATCGCCAAACGACCAGCCTTGACGGCTCACCAGCGATGCCGTGACCAGTTGCTGCACGGCTTTGTGCTGCAGCAAATCGGCGAGTTCGGCCTCGGGCAACTCCGCCAGTTCATTCATCAATTGCTTGAGCGATGTGTAACCCACGGCCGAGCCGTGCAGGTTCTGTGCTTCATACAATTCGATGGCGCCGTTCCAGTCGCCCGCCGAGCGTAACACTCGCGCCTCTTCACCGAGGCTGGCAACACCCAACTCCAGCGGATCGCTGAAACCGTCGATGCTCAGTTGCCGGGCTTGGCGGAACGCATCACGCGATTGCTCCAGCGCCTCGACCGCATCCCCGCCTTCGCGGCTCATCGCAAACCAGGTACGGCCCAGCGAATACGCCGCCCACGTGCTGCGCAACGGACGCTGATCTGCCGGCAGCGTCAGCAGCTTGTTGAAATACTCGACCGCGAGTTGATGATCGCCCGTGGCAAACGCCACCGCACCAGCCACGTACAAGCGGATTTCCGCCGGCAGGCCGGCGCCCTGCGCCTCGACCTGACGCGCATCGGTCAGGCCGCGCAGTTGTTTGACCAACGCTTGCTGCTCGGGGCTCAGTCCGGCCTGCTCGGCTTTCTCCCGTGCCTCGGCGGCCGCGTTTTCCTCACCGTACATATCGTTCGGATTGTGCGTTGCAGCGGTGACGTTCTTCAGCCCGGCGATGGCTTTGCCGAGCCGACTGAGTTCGAAGTTGAAGTTGCCCTCAGGCAGATCCGCCAGGGTTTGCCCGCGATTATCGAGCAGGCGCATCGGGAAATCCGGTCCGCAGGCCAGCACCGAACTCAATGGCAAACAGAGGCTCAGACAGAGCAGATGGCGGGGCCAGTTACGGGTCAACATGCGAACCTCCTTGATCAATATTGGCGCAACGCGCCCAACCGATGACGTGCTGCCCACCCGCCGGCAAGCGGCCGTCGCGCAGGCGGGTGAAGGTAAGCAGATCCGGGCTTTGTTGCAACGAGTAACCGGCGAGCGCATCGGCGCCTTCACAGTTTTTCGCCTTGAGAATGATCCGCGCAGGCCAGGCACTGTCGAGGTTGCCGGGATTGTCGAGTTTGATGTCGTAGAGGCCGTCGAACTCGCTCAGCGTCACGCCGAGCTGACTGTTCAGTTGATCACCCCGTGCGACCGCCGCAAGGGTGGTCAGACTCCAGGCGCGGCGGTCAGTGGCCAGCGGCAGGCGGAACCAGATCAGACCGGCCAGATGCGCCGGTGGGTCTTCGCGCAAGGCCTTGCCAAGTTGGCGCAATTGCTGCGGATCTGCGAGCAATTCCTGGCGCTCACCGCCCCGCTCAAGTTGTACTTCGCTTTCCACCACCGGCGCCCCGCCATCATCCGGCAACAGCGCCACACCGTAAGCCGGCAGCGCGAGAAAAAAAGGTTTGTCGGTAATCCGCGCCCAAGCCTTGGCCCACTTCAACGCCTGATCAGGATCGAACAGACCCCGACGCGGATCACTGACGGCGTGGACTTGCAGCACGCTGCTGTCGACGGTTTGCAGGAGTGTTGGCAATTGCGCACTGTCGAGCCAGGCCGGAAGTGCCGTGATGCTCAAAGGCAGAGACGTCGGCAATGCCGAGCGCAAATGTTCGAGGAATTCAGCGTAGGCCGGCAAACGTGCGTTACCGGCATCGTGATCAATCTCGACGCCGCTCAATACAAGACCTTGCGCCTGCCAATCGGCAAGCACCTGCAGAATCTGCGTGGTGAGCTGATCCTGATCCAGCGCCTTCAACTGCCCATCGAGACGAATCACTGCGATCAAAGGACGGCCGTCGGCTATCAATAACGGCGCATCGATCCGCGCCCGGCTCCATCCGGCATTTGGAAAGGCTTGCAGCGCCAGCACGCGCAGCGTCGAGAAATCCTGGCGACTGTCACGCAGCGCTACCTCGTGGGCCGGCGTCCACTGGCGTTGCCAGATGTAGAGTTGTTGGTCGAGAGGGCGCGCGTCGTGTTGCTCGCAACCCGCGATAACGATGCCCAAAAACAGACCCACAATAAACCGCATACCTTCCGGCCCCCTGACACCACAAGGCTGCAAGGTTACACAAAACCCCTGTAGGAGCTGTCGAGTAAAACGAGGCTGCGATCTTTTGATCTTGTTTTTCAGGATCAAAATCAAAAGATCGCAGCGTGCCGCAGCTCCTACACGGGTGCGGCGGGTTTGCGGGCAATGATGACTTGGCTTTTCGCAACCACCGCGTCCAGCGCCTGTTTGATCTGCGCACCACGCGGCGAGTCCAGCACCGCTTGCCAGGTCTCGGCCCAGTGATTGAGCAGCGGATGATCCGGGTTGCTGAAATCGACCTTGGCTTCCCAGAACAACAGCATCCACATCGACCAGTAAAAGCCGTACTGGCTATGGCTGACGATCTCCAGCCCGGCCTCGCTGACCAGCGCCTTGAACTGCTCTTCGCTGATGATGCGAATGTGATTGGGCTTCTGGAAGTACTGGGGCGCGGCGATGTCTTTTTGCAGGTCTTCAGAACTCGGGTGCGGCACGCTCAACAGGTACAAGGCGCCCGGTTTGCCGACACGCACCAGTTCGGCGAGGAACTGTGCCGGATCGTCGACATGCTCGATGACTTCGGTGGAGACCACGCGCGTTGCAGTGCCGTCGGCGATCGGCAACGGATTGCAATCGGTGACGTGACATTCGATGTCCCGTGCCGGCGTATCGCTCAGGCGCTGACGAGTCGCTTCGACCTTGGCCCCGTCGATGTCGGCGATGATGATCTTCGCCCCGCGCATGCCGCAAAAATGCACGTTGCCGCCATCACCGCAGCCGACATCAAGCAGCGTGTCCTCGGCAGACACCACGAAACCTTTGAACAGCTCGTTGGTTTCCTGGTTGAACCAGCCACTGAGCTTGGCATCGTACAAGCCGAGCATGTACGGATCGACCTTGCTGGCGACCGGCTCCACTGCCTGCGCGGGGACCGGTGCTGGCGTCGCCGCCGTGAGTTTCTTCAGTAGGCTCAGCATGAGGTGGCTCCAGAGGACGGGACGGTGGATCGGGACGTACCGAGGCGGCGCACGAGCGCGGCACCACGGTTGCGCATGGGCATTTCGACCCAGCGGTAATTGAGTTCGCTGAGCAACACGATCAGGCCGAAAGCGATCAGCAGCGTCAGCACCGGGTGGCCGGTAGGGCTGGGCAGACCGGCGCTCTGCAAGCGAAAGATCAGTTCACGCACCAATTGATAAGCGGGTATGTGAATCAGGTAGATGCCATAGGACCGGCTACCGATCCACCCCAGCAGCCGCTGCATCGCGCCAGCGGGCATCAGGTAATTGCGGTTGTACGATGCGATCCACACCAGTATTGCGCTCAGTACGGCAATTGAACCGATACGGTACCAGGCGAACGTGAAGCGATCGGTGGCCATGAAACTCAACAGCGCGCCGATCAGCATCAATGCCGAAATTCCGACCCATGGCCGAGCGAGAAAATTCGGCCGCCAACGTTGATAACTCGGCTGCGCACTCCACATTGCCAGCAAAACACCGAGGGCCAGCGCATCAGTACGCACCACCATCAACAACGGCGTGCGCAGGGTGAAAATCTGCACCGCGACCAGCGCCAGCAATGCCCAGACCAAATGTTTGCGACAGAGCAGAATCAGCAGCGGGAACAGCAGGTAGAACTGCTCCTCCAGCGACAGGCTCCAGTAGACGAAACTGCTGCCGTACTCGTAGCGAAAGAAGCTGTCGGCAAACCGGAAGTTGGCGTACTGCAACACCCCGGCCAACGTTGCTTGCAGGTTGGCCGACAACGTACCGAACGCCCCCGAACGATTGAGAAACACGCACGCCAGCAACATCAGCGCCAGCCATAACCAGGCCGACGGCAGTAACCGGAAAACCCGGCGAAGCCAGAAATTGCGCGTCTGCTGCCAATACTCCTGGCGGGTTGTACAGCCTTGCAGCGCCGGGATCAGGCTTCGGGCAATAACAAAACCGGAGATGGCGAAAAACAGATCAACGCCCCACCACGGCTGCGCCCAGGCATGGATCTTTTCCAGCGACGGCACGACATCGGTAAACAGACTGCCCTGCAAGTGATGGAACAACACGCCCAATACGGCAATTGCGCGCAGCACTTCAATGTCCATGATCCGCTTGCTGCTCATGGTGCCTCCCCCACACCCGATGGCTTGCGGGCGATGATCACCTGGCTCTTGGGCATGAAGCGGTCAAGCGTCTGCTTGATCGCCAGCCCGCCCGGCTGAGCGAGCAGATCCTGCCAGGTCTTGGCCCAGTTCTCCATCAACGGCATGAAGGGCTCCTGAATCCGGTCACGCACCGCACCGCCCGGATCACGCCCTGCAGCCCGTTCGCCGGCCCAGAAAAAAATCATGCCCATCACCCAGAAGAATCCGCTGGCCTGGCGATGTTCGATCACCAGGCCAGCCTCTTCTACCAGCGCAGCGAAGCGCTCCGGGGTGAAAATCTGCACATGATTGGGAGACTGATAGTAACTGTCCGGGGCGATGCCTTTTTGCAAGTGTTCGCCCACCGGTGCCGGCACGCTGAACAGATACTGTGCACCTGGGCGCCCCATGCGCACCAGTTCGGCCATGAACGGTTGGGGCTGATCGATGTGCTCCAGCACCTCCATGCACACCACTTTACTGGCGCAGCCGTCAGCCAGTGGCAACGGCAGGCTATTGCTGACCAGCCCAAGATGGGCTTTGTCGCTTTGTGCTTCGACCTGCCGTGCGAGCTCACGCACCTTGGCGTGTTCGCTGTCGGTAAAAATCACCGAAGCGCCCTGACGCACGGCAAACAGTGTCGCCACGCCTTCGCCACAACCGACATCCAGCAACGTATCGTCAGCGCTGATCGCAAAGCCCTTGAGCAACTCGCCGCTGTCATTCAAGAACCAACCGTCGAGCACGGCGTCATGTAAACCGACGTCGCGAGGCGACACCTTGGCCAACGGTGCCGACAGCGGTTGCGCGGCACGCGCCGGACGCCATCGTGCGAGCAGACGCCGGATCATGCGACCGTAACTGGCGCAGGCAACGTTCCGCGGGCTTGCAGTGGCTGCGCAAAAAAATCGCGCAATCTCTGCTCGGTGCTGGCCTGGCTACAGAATCGCTGCAGACTGCGAATCGCCTCGGCGGACATCCCGGCGTAACGCTGCTCATCGGTTTTTGCCACGTCATAACTGGCGCGATACGCCAGACACAGCGAATCCCAGTCGGTGATGTAACGCATCGTGCGATAGGCCGCACGCGGGTCATGCGGCCAGGCGGTGAGCTCTTCGGTGAAGTCGACGATAAATGCATTATCGCTGCTCACATAATCGGCCATCGCGGTGTTCAACGGCGCAATCGCCGGTTTGCCGCAGGACATGAACTCCATCAACGGCAGGCACTGTCCTTCACCGTAAGAACTGTTGACCACGTAGCTGGTGGCCTGCACCAGTGCTTCGTAATCGGCATCCGCCAGATAGCCATGGATCAGCACGATCCGGCACTGATACGACTGGTTCTTGTACAAGTGATGCAGCATGTCGGTCAGCGCATCGGCGATGTCATGGTGGGTCAGTTTGAGCACCAGGGTCACATCGCTGATGTCGCGAAACGTCGTGCAGAACGCGCTGACCATATCCTGCCAATTCTTGCGGCCGTCGTAAGGGTTGAACACCGAGGTGTAGACCACGCCTTCGAGCTGCAATTGGCAATCCTCTGGCGGTCCTGCGAAGGACATCGGCGTGCCTTCGCGCAATCGCGGTGGGCCATACGGCCGCAAGTCCGTGCGACGACTGTCGATCAGCAATCCACGCAGGTTCAGCGTCACAAGGTCAACCACCGGACGCTTGGCCAATTGCTCGCCGCGAGCGGCAAAGCGATCCCACACCGGAGCCGGGATCGCGCAGATCGGATAGTCCGCCCCCATCACGTCGCGCACCGCGTTCACCGTGAATGTCGAATGCGTAATCGCCCGGCCACACGCCTGCAACACCACACGCCAATCGTGACGGGATTCGCCCTGCCAGCTTTCAGTCGGGATGGTGCTGAATTCCCAGGCGAACACCGGGATGGTCGGGCATGCGTAATGGATGGGCGTGCGATGCGGCGGCGAGAACGACAGGAAGACGCAATCCTCGCCCCGGCTCAAGCAGTCGAAATACAAACGATCCACTAACTCGTCAGGGTTGCTGACTTCAATCACCTGACCGATTCGTTCGAGAACGGGGCGAAACTCCTTGAGCACGAAGTAATAGCTGTACTCCGGCCGGCCGAGGTTCTGCTGGATATTGCTCTTGTTGGTTTCCGAATGAATGATGATCAGCATGAGGCCGCTCCGGTCTCGACCGCCAACGAAGTCATTTCGCTATTGGCCCTCAGACCGAAAAACGCCTCCGCGCGCTGCTGCACGGGCGTAAAACCGCAGTATTCACGCATCCGCTCAGCAGCGGCAGCGGCCATCGCCAGGTAAGCCTCTGGATGGTTCTTGGCCATGGCGTAGCTGTCCTCGTAGGCGGTTTTCAACGATCCCCAGTCGGGACGATGGCGCAGCGTGCGATAGAGAATGCGCGCGTCCTCCGGCCAGATGGTCGGTTCGCGGCTGGACTTGACGATGAAAGCAACGCGTTCGTCGATGTAGTCACCCATCGCGGTGTGGTTCGGCGCAATCACCGGGCGGGCACACGACATGAACTCCATCAACGGCAGGCACAACCCTTCGCAGCGCGACGCATTGACGTAGAAACTCGCAGCGCCATACAACCGGGCAAATTCCTCCTCTTCCAGATAGCCATGCATGACCACCACGCGACAGGCGAATGGCGACAGCTGCGAGAGCAACGTAATGAGATGAACGTAATAGCTCGACAGATCGTTTTGGGTGATTTTCAGCACCAGCGTCGCGTCGTCGACATCACGCATAGCCCAGCAGAACGCAGTGATCAGGTGATGCCAGTTCTTGCGCCCGTCCTCGGGGTTGAACACGCTGACGTAAACCACGCCGCTGACGTCGATCTGTACGTGCTGACTGGTGTCGGGGAGCGAAGCTTGCGGGTGCTCAGCCAACACCGGCATTTCACTCACGGCTGGAGCCGGCGTTATTGCCTCGACAATGGGATCAGGCAACTCGCGGTGTTCCTCGCGGACCGAGCCCGGCAGCAAATCACTGACGGCTTCGCGATACCACTGCAACAGGTTGTGCTTGAGCAGAAACAGCGGTCGATGTTCGGAGGCCACCGTGACAGCTCTGTAGCCCGCGATCAGGTAATGCTTGGTGATGAAAGCACGCCGGCGCAGGGTCAGTGCCGGAGGAGGTTCCGCGATCGGCTCCGGCACGGGCTCGATCACTTGCGGTGTTTGCAGTTCCGGCTCGCGGAGTATCGGTGCGATCAAGCCATCGGCCGACAGCCCCAGAGCACGGCTGTCGATGATGCAGCCCTTAATCTGCAGCGTGGTGCCGGGGTTTACCGGGACACTTGGACAATCTCGCCGCACCTGAGCGAAACGCTCCCACAGTGGCGTGGGCAATACCAGCACGGGGAAATCTTCACCCAGACTGCGACGGATGGCCTGCGCGGTGTGGGTGGACAACGTAATCACCCGGCCATGGCGGGCCAGTGTCTGGCGCCAGTCCTGGCGCACATCGTCGCCAGCGTATTCGGTGGGGATCGAGTCATATTCCCAGGCAATCACGCAGACCATCGGGCACTGCAGGCCGATCGGGGTTTTATGTGGCGGTGCAAACGAAAGAAACAGGCATTCCTGATCGGCCTGGCGCAATTGCAGATACAGCGGATCGACGTCGTCAGTCGACGTGACCACATGCACGCGACCAAGGCTTTCCAGCACCGGGCGATAAGCCTTGAGCACGAAGTAGTAGCTGTATTCGGGACGCCCGAGACTTTGGCTGATGGAGCGGTCGTTGACGTCCGAGTAAAGAATGAAATTCATGGCATCCCACGATGAAGCAGCCGTCCCGGCAACCTCATGCTATGACGACCCGGCGTTGGATCAAGCCGCAATAACGCAGCTAGTCCATCATCTTCAGGCACGTCTTCGTTCTTGTTTTAGTGGTCAGTTTCACCCTGGTTGCGCCACGCCCACGGTGGACCTGGGGGAATGGCGACGAGGGCCATTCTAAACACATCCATCAAGGATCCGGGAACCGCCCGACGAGAATAAATCGGACTACGCTGACGAGAACTGACCGGTCACGGTTTGGCCTGTTGAAATTGCTGCGCAATTGGCACAGATTGATAACAAACAACTACAACAACTGACTTCGCCCGTCTCTCACCCGGTTTTTCCTCCGGTCTGACAGACCTCTCCTTAAAGCCTGTGAGAAAGTGGCGCAAGTTCAAGACCAAGGGGTCGCTGTTTGAAAAAGCGTCTGTTCGTCACGGGTCTCAGTGGATTCGTGGGACAACATATTCAATCGCGTCTGGCATTGCCTGATTCGCCGTGGGAGCTGCTGCCTGCCGCCTCGCCCTACGACCTCACGAATGCTGACAGCCTCCGTGATCTGTGGCCGCAGATGCCCGACGCGGTAATTCATCTGGCCGGGCAGACCTTCGTCCCGGAAGCGTTCCGTGATCCGGCGCGTACCTTCGACATCAATCTTTTCGGCACCCTCAATCTGCTGCAGGCGCTCAAGGCGCGGGGCTTTGCCGGCACCTTCCTCTACGTCAGCTCCGGCGATGTCTACGGTCAAGTCGGCGAGAGCGATCTGCCGATCAGCGAACAACAGTCTCCCTGCCCGCGCAATCCTTACGCGGTGAGCAAACTCTCGGCGGAGTTTCTCAGCCTGCAATGGGGCCTGAGTGAAGGCTGGCCGGTGTTGGTAGCGCGTCCGTTCAACCACATCGGCAGCGGCCAGAAAGAAAGCTTTGTCATCGCCAGTGCCGCCCGCCAGATAAGTCGCATCAAACAGGGCCTTCAAGCGCCGCAACTGGAGGTTGGCGACATCGATGTGACGCGAGATTTCCTCGATGTCGGCGATGTGATATCGGCCTACTTCGCGCTGCTGGAAAAAGGCACGTCAGGACAGGTCTACAACATCTGCTCGGGCCGCGAGCAAAGCATTCGCAGCCTGATCGAGCAGCTCGGCGATCTCGCCGAAGTCGACATGCAACTGGTTCAAGACCCTGCGCGCATGCGGCGTGCCGATCAGCGTCGCGTTTGTGGCAGCCATAACCGGCTGACCCAGACCACAGGATGGACGCCTGAAATCACAACACAACAATCCCTGCGGGCGATCCTGTCCGACTGGGAGACGCGAGTAAAACAAGAATGACTAAAAGTGCATTGATCACAGGCATCACCGGCCAGGACGGCGCATATCTGGCCAAGTTGTTGCTCGGCAAGGGCTACAAGGTTTACGGCCTCGTGGCACGGCGCAGCAGCGATTCGCGCTGGCGTCTGCGCGAGATGGGGGTCGAAGCCGACATCGTCTATTTGGACGGTGACATGGCCGATGCCTGTTCGGTACAGCGTGCAGTCATTCAATCGGCGCCGGACGAGGTCTATAACCTCGCCGCGCAGAGCTTTGTCGCCGCGTCGTGGAATCAACCGGTGACGACTGGCATCGTCGATGGTCTGGGCGTTACCCACCTGCTCGAAGCGATCCGCCAGTTCAGCCCGCATACCCGGTTTTATCAGGCATCGACCAGCGAAATGTTCGGTCTGATCCAGGCTGAACAGCAGGATGAAAACACGCCGTTCTACCCCCGCAGCCCGTACGGCGTGGCCAAACTGTATGGCCACTGGATCACCGTCAACTACCGCGAAAGTTTCAACCTGCACGCCAGCAGCGGCATCCTCTTCAATCACGAATCACCGCTGCGCGGCATCGAATTCGTGACGCGCAAAGTCACCGATGCCGCGGCGCGCATCAAACAGGGCAAACAGCACGAACTGGCCCTGGGCAACATCGACGCCAAGCGCGATTGGGGCTTTGCCGGTGACTACGTCGAAGCCATGTGGCTGATGCTGCAACAGGACAAACCCGACGATTTTGTTGTCGCCACTGGCGTCACCACCACGGTGCGTGAAATGTGCCGCATCGCCTTCGATCACGTCGGCCTCAACTACCGCGACTACGTGAAGATCGACCCGGCGTTTTTCCGCCCGGCCGAAGTTGAAGTGCTGCTCGGCAATCCAGCCAAGGCTCAGCGTGTGCTGGGCTGGAAGCCGAAAACCGACCTGGATACCTTGATCCGCATGATGATGGATGCGGACATGAAACGCGTCGCCAAGGAGTAGGCCATGCTGATTCCCGTGATTCTGTCCGGCGGTGCCGGCACTCGTTTGTGGCCGGTGTCCCGCGAGGGCCATCCCAAGCCGTTCATGACCCTGCCCGACGGCCAGTCGCTGCTGGGCAAGACCTACCAGCGTGCCGCCGCGTTGCTGGACGGTTGGGGCGACATTGTCACGGTGACTAACCGCGAGTACTACTTCCAGAGCAAGGATCACTATTGCGCCGCCCATGTCTCGCGTCATCGCGGGCATTTCCTGCTGGAGCCGACCGGCCGCAACACTGCCCCGGCCATCGCTGCTGCCGCGTTGTCGCTGCAAGCGCTGCACGGTGACGACGCGATCATGGTGGTGATGCCGGCCGACCATTTGATCGTCAATCAGGACGCGCTGAAAAGTGCCGTCGAACACGCGGTCAATCTGGCGAAGGACGGTTATCTGGTGACCTTCGGTGTGACGCCGACCGCCCCGGAAACCGGCTTCGGCTACATCGAGACTGGCGCGCCACTCGACGCCAGAGGCGCTGCGAAAGTGCAGCGTTTCGTCGAGAAACCCGACCTGCAAACCGCCACGCATTATCTGGAAAGCGGCAACTTCCTGTGGAACTCAGGGATGTTCTGCTTCACCACCGCAAGTGTGCTGGCCGAGTTGCAACTGCATGCGCCGCAGTTGCTGGAACAGACCCGTGCCTGCATGGCGGCTAGCGCCCCGCTGGAAACTGTCGGCTGCCTGCAACAGGAACTGTCGCCAGCGCTGTTCGCCGAGATCACCGACATCTCCATCGACTACGCGTTGATGGAGCGCTCGGAAAAAGTCGTCGTGGTACCCGCCGGGTTCGACTGGAGCGATATCGGTTCCTGGGGCGCCGTCGCGGCTCTGGTACCGGCCGATGCCGATAACAATCGTGCCAGCGGCGAAGCGATTTTCATCGACAGCCACAATAACTTCGTTCAAAGCGAAGGTCGGCTGGTGGCTGCCGTCGGCGTGGACAACCTGATCGTCATCGACACCGCCGACGCCGTACTGGTCGCTCACGCTGATCGTGCGCAGGACGTGCGACGAGTGGCCAAGCAGCTCAAGGACAAATCCCACGAAGCCTACCGTCTGCACCGCACGGTGAGTCGGCCATGGGGCACCTACACCGTGCTCGAGGAGGGCCCGCGCTTCAAGATCAAGCGCATTGTGGTCAAGCCCGGCGGCAAGCTGTCTCTGCAAATGCACCATCACCGTAACGAACACTGGGTGGTCGTCGAAGGCATGGCCAAGGTTACCAACAATGGTACCGGTACCCACTTGGTGGCGAAAAACGAATCGACGTTCATCGCTGCCGGCCACCGCCATCGCCTGGAAAACCCCGGGGTGATCGATCTGGTGATCATCGAAGTACAAAGCGGCGAATACCTGGGAGAGGACGACATCGTCCGCTTCGAAGACCAATACGGCAGGACGGTTTGAATGCTGCTTTCCCTTTACCGCTCAATGCGCAGTTATCGCGGATTCATCCTCGGTAGCGTCAAGCGGGAGTTTCAATCACGTTATCGCAACTCGTTGTTCGGCGCGCTGTGGACTGTACTCAACCCGTTGTCGATGATTGTTGTGTACACGGTGATCTTTTCCCAGATCATGCGCGCCCGTCTGCCGGGCGTGGACGATGGCTTGGCCTACAGCGTCTATCTCTGCGCCGGCCTGCTGACGTGGGGTCTGTTCGCGGAAATCACCACGCGCAGCCAGAGCATGTTTCTGGAAAACGCCAACCTGCTGAAGAAAATCAGCTTCCCGCGCATTTGCCTGCCGGTGATTACCCTGCTCAACGCCGGTATCAATTTTGCGATCATTCTCGGGCTGTTCTTCGGCTTTCTGCTGATCAGCGGCCGCCTGCCCGGCATGGCCCTGCTGGCGCTGATACCGCTGTTGATCGTGCAAGTGATCTTTGCCGCGGGGCTGGGGATGCTGCTCGGGATTCTCAATGTGTTCTTTCGCGATGTCGGGCAGATGTTCGGCATCTGCCTGCAGTTCTGGTTCTGGCTGACGCCCATCGTTTACCCGCTTTCGATCCTGCCGTCAGGCATCCAGCACGTCATCAGCCTGAACCCGATGACGGCGCTGATGACCAGCTACCAGAACGTGTTCCTTTACAACCAATGGCCGCAGTGGTCGTCACTGACACCGCTGCTGATCATCGGTCTGCTGCTCTGCACCATGGCGTTGCGCCTGTTCCGTCAACGAGTCGGTGAAATGGTGGACGAACTCTGATGGGACACATACGCGTTACTGGCCTGGCCAAAGCCTATAAACAATATCCGAATCGCTGGAGTCGCTTGCTGGAATGGCTGGTGCCGTTCTCGCCGAACCGCCATCACCTGCACTGGGTCTTGCAAGACGTCGATTTCGAGATCAAACCCGGTGAAGCGGTTGGCATCGTCGGCGTCAACGGCGCGGGCAAAAGTACCCTGCTGAAAATGATCACCGGCACCACCCAACCGACCTGTGGACAGATCCATCTGCAAGGCCGCGTGGCCGCGTTGCTGGAATTGGGCATGGGTTTTCACCCGGACTTTACCGGTCGGCAGAACGCTGTCATGGCCGGTCAGTTGCTGGGCATGCAGGTCGAAGAGATCGAAGCGTTGATGCCGCAAATCGAAAGCTTTGCCGAAATCGGCGACGCCATCGATCATCCGGTGCGTACCTATTCCAGCGGCATGCAGATGCGCCTGGCGTTCAGTGTCGCGACCGCGCGGCGTCCGGACATCCTGATCGTCGACGAAGCGCTGTCGGTCGGTGATGCGTATTTCCAGCATAAAAGTTTCGAGCGCATCCGCAGCTTCCGCAAAGCCGGTACGACCCTGCTGATCGTGTCCCATGACCGCTCGGCCATTCAATCGATCTGCGACACCGCGATTCTCCTGGAGAACGGACGTCTGGCCATGCGTGGCAAACCCGAAGAAGTCATGGACTACTACAACGCCATGCTGGCCCAGCGCGAAGGCCAGACGGTGCGCCAGGAGATGCTCGCCAATGGCCAGGTACAGACCATTTCCGGCACCGGTGAAGCAGCGATTCTCAGCGTGCGCCTGCTCGATGAGCAAGGACGCAGCCTTGAAGTCGCGGAGGTCGGTCAGCCTGTGGTGCTGGAAGTGCAGACCGAAATTCGTGAAGACATCGAGCGGCTGATTCTCGGCTTCATGATCAAGGATCGTCTGGGCCAGGCCATTTATGGCATCAACACCCATCGCCTCGACAAAGCCATTACCGAGCTGAGTGCCGGCGAACGCGTGACCTTTCGCTTCGCTTTCGACATGCGTCTGGGCAAGGGTAACTACTCCGTGGCGTTGAGCCTGTCACGTCTGGATTCGCACCTGGATCGCAACTTCGAGTGGCGCGATTATGGTTTGATCTTCCACGTGATCAACAATCGCCAGGAAGACTTTGTCGGCTGCTCCTGGTTACAAGCCCGGACCGAAATCACCCGTTCCAGTGAAAACCTTTTAAAAACGCCTGATACGGAGATCTTGCGATGACACGATTGCTGGTGGAGTGCACTTACGTTTTCGAACATCCCTCCGCCAACTCGGGCATTCAACGTGTTGTACGCAACGTCATTCAGCAATTGCCGACGGCCGATGACACCCTCGAATGCATCCCGGTGGTGATGATCGATGGCGGTTTGTATGAAGTTAAAAGTCTGGCGCCGCTGAAGTCCCCGAAGCTCGACCTGATGGGTCTGCGGGTGAAACTGGAACAGTGGGCCAACGCCTTCTGGCTACGTCACCGAGCGGTGGAGCGACGCTGGCCGTTCAACCAGTCGCATTTCACCCGTCGGGTGCTGTACGTCGGCTGCCGACTCACGGCATTCGCCTGTTTCAGCTTGCCCATGCGCCTGCTAGAGCGCGTCCTCAAGGGCCAACAGATTCCCGAGCGCTGTATCCCGCTGGTCCACCGGGGGGGCGATCAATTGGTGCTGCTCGACTCGTCCTGGCACGCCAACTTTTTCCCCCTCGCCGAGCAACTCAAGCGTGAGGGCGTGGGCATAATTTCGGTGATTTATGACCTGATCCCCCTGACCCACCCGCAGTTTTGCGATGCCGGACTGGTCAAAGTGTTCAACGACTGGTTCGACTGGATCGCGCGCACCGCTGATGGTTATGTCGCGATCTCGACCACGATCCGCGATCAGGTGCGCGAGGAAATGCTGCGCCGGATCGGCACGCAACAGGTCGGGCAGCGCTGGTTTGATTATTTCCACCTCGGCTCCGAACTGGACTTGAGTGAGGCCGATGCCAAGGTCGACCGTGGCCTGCTGGACATGTTCCAGACCAAGGACCCGGTGTTTCTCATGGTCAGCACCATCGAGCCGCGCAAAAACCACGCGTACCTGCTCGAGGCGTTTGAACTCGCCTGGGCAACAGGATCGAAAGCGCGGTTATGCATCGTCGGCAAGATCGGCTGGAAGTGCGACGCACTGATCGAACGAATCCGCCAGCATCCCGAGCTGAACCGACGCTTGTTCATGTACAACTCGCTCTCGGACAAAAGTCTCGAGCACGCCTACTCTCACGCCACGGCGCTGGTGTTTCCGTCCCATGTCGAAGGTTTCGGCTTGCCACTGGTGGAAGCCATGCAACGCCAGTTACCGGCAATGGCCAGCGACATCCCGGTGTTTCGCGAGATCGGCGGCGACTACATGGCGTATTTCGACCTGACGAATCCACAGAGTCTGACTGATCTGGTGACCGGCATGGAGCGCTCCGGCGAGTTTCCGGCAACGCTGAGCCTAGAACATTGGCGCTGGTTGAGCTGGCGTGAAGCGAGCGCCCAATTGGTCGAACGTATTGAACGCAACTTGAATGCAGCGATGCCTGCCCCCGAGAGTCAGCATGCGCATTGCTCTTAACGCGCGCATTCTCCAGGCACCGCGCACCGGCATCGGCCATTACGTTGCCGAACTGGTCAACGCCTTGCGCAGTGAGCCCGACATTGACGTGACGCTGTTCCACGGCTGGGGCTGGAGCTCGGCATTGCCGGAAGCGGCCATGCCCGGTTACTCGCGCCTGACACCGCTGCTGCGGCAGATCCCCGGGGCCTATCAGGCGCGCCGCTGGCTGGAACAGAAACGCTTCGATCAGGGCCGCGCGCAAGGCATCGACCTCTATCACGAACCAAGCCTGTGGCCACTGGCCTTCGACGGCCCGACCGTGATCACCCTGCATGACCTGACGCACCTGCATTTCCCTGAGACCCAGCCTGCGGCGCGACTCAAGGAAATCGAACGTCGATTGGCCGTGGGTGTGCAGCAAGCCCAAGTAATTCTCACCGACTCGCAAGCCATTGCCGACGAAGCTCAAGCGTATTTCGGCCTGCCTGCCGAGCGTTTTGTGGTGGCCCCACTGGGGGTCGCCAAGCGCTTTCATCCGCGCGAAGCGTGCGCCATTGACGCGGTGCTCAAGGCTCATGCGGTGGCGGCGCGGGAATATTTTCTTTGCGTGGGCACGCTGGAGCCGCGCAAGAACCTTGGCCTGGCCCTACGCGCCCATGCCCTACTGCCGGAGGCGGTGCGCCAGCGCTTTCCACTGTTGATCGTCGGCATGGCCGGCTGGGAGCGCGAACAGTTCAGCGAACCCCTGCGTCAGGCGCTGGCCAGCGGGCATGTGTGCCTGCTCGGTTATTTGCCCGATGAACAGGTCGCGCAATTGCTGGCCGGCGCGCGGGCGCTGATTTTTCCGTCGCTGTATGAAGGTTTTGGTCTGCCGGTACTGGAGGCCATGGCCAGCGGCACGCCGGTGCTGCTCACGCGTTCTTCGGCGATGCCGGAAGTCGCGGGTGCGGCGGGCAACTATATTGAAGCTGACGATGCAGAAGGCCTGCGCGATGCGCTGAGCCGACTGATCGACGATCAAGGGCATTGGCAGGCATGCCAAGAAGCCGGATTGCAGCAGTCACGGCTTTTTTCCTGGGAGCGTTGTGCACAGGCCACGGCCGGTGCCTACCGTCAGGCCATGGGAGGTTGAATGCGAGTTCTTCATTTTTTCAAGACGTACCTGCCTGACTCGGTCGGCGGCATTGAGCAAGTGATCTTCCAGCTCTGCGAGAGCGGCGCTCAGCACGGTATCGACGGCCAGGTGCTGACACTCAGCGCCGACCCGAATCCCCCCGTGGTGCAACTCGGTCAGCACGAAGTGCACCGCGCCAAACTCGACATCCAGTTCGCCTCCACCGGTTTTTCCTGGAGCGTGTTCAAACAGTTTCGCGAACTGGCGGCCGAGGCGGATGTGATCAACTACCACTTCCCGTGGCCGTTCATGGACCTGGTGCATTTCGCTAGCGCGACGAATAAACCGAGTGTGGTGACCTACCACTCGGACATCATTCGCCAGAAACACCTTCTCAAACTCTATCGCCCGCTGATGAACCGCTTCCTCGCCAGCGCCGACCGTATCGTTGCCGCTTCGCCGAACTACCTGCACACCAGCGACGTGTTGCAGCAATTCCAGGACAAGACCCGAGTGATTCCCTACGGTTTGAACAAGGCCGGTTATCCACAGCCCGATGCCGAACGGATGAATCGCTGGCGTCAGCAGCTTGGGGATAAGTTTTTCCTGTTTGTCGGCGTGATGCGTTACTACAAAGGCCTGCACATTTTGCTGGAGGCCCTGAAAGAAGTGGACTATCCCGTGGTCATCGTCGGCGCCGGGCCACTGGAACTGGAGCTGCACGCACAGGCGCAGGCGCTGGGCCTGCGTAACATTCATTTCCTCGGGCGCCTGGGTGACGAAGACAAAGTCGCACTGCTGCAACTGAGCTACGCGATTGTTTTCCCGTCGCACCTGCGCTCGGAAGCGTTCGGCATTTCTCTGCTGGAAGGTGCGATGTACGGCAAACCGATGATTTCCAGCGAGATTGGCACCGGCACCAGCTACATCAATATTCACAACGAAACCGGGCTGGTGGTCCCTCCCAGTCATCCACAGGCATTTCGCGAGGCGATGCGCACGCTCTGGGAAGACCCGGTCCGCGCCGCTGCCATGGGGGTGAAAGCCGAAGCACGTTACCGGCAGTTATTCACCGCCGATGACATGGGCCGCAAGTGGACGGAGCTGTATCAGGAATTGCTGGAAGAGAAATCCCTGTCCTACGCCTGAGCGTGGGTGGAACACCGATCCCCTGTAGGCGCTGCCGAAGGCTCGGGTTACAGGTCCAAGACCAGTGGCTGATTGCTTTGCGCCGGAACCGCGCAGCAAATCAGCACATGCCCCGCTTCCGGAATATCCGCCGGCACCTGTGGATAATTCACCGCACCACTGACCAGCCGGGTCTTGCAGGTACCGCACGAACCACCGCGGCAACTGAACTCGGGGCGCAATCCGCGACTTTCCGCCAGCTCCAGCAAACTGCCGCCATCGGGTTGCCAGCGTGCTTCCTTGGCCGAGCGCTCGAACACCACTGGCACCGAAGTGGTTGCCGCAGGCGGTTGCTCGATCACGATCGCGTCCGGATCGGCCTGACGTTTCAGGGTCGACGGGCCAAAGGTTTCCGCATGAATCTGCGCATCGCGCACATCCAGTTCGCGCAAAGTGTCGTAAAGCCCTTGGGTAAAACCACCGGGGCCGCAGAGCACAAAGTCGAGCTGATCAAAATCCTCGGCATCCAGCAGGTTCCTCAGCACCGCGCCGTCGATCCGCCCGCGCACATCGAAATCCTCGCCCTCTCGCACATCCGCTTCCGGCTGGCTGAGCAGACGCAGGACTCGCACAGAGTCGCCCGCCGTTTCGAGCAGACGATCCAGCTCCTTGCGAAACGGTTGATCCGCCAGACTGCGCGAACTCTGCAACAACAATGTCGGACGAATTCCCCGCGTCCGCAGGCCTTGGTAGACCACCTCGCGCAGCATCGACAGCAACGGCGTGATGCCGACACCGGCAGCCAGCAGCACCAATGGTCGCTGTTCCAGCGGCGCCACGGTGAAATGCCCTTGCGGTGCCCGCGCTTCAAGTACGTCGCCAACGCGAATCTGCTCATGCAGATGCGATGAAATCAGACCTTCGCGTTTGACGCTAATGCGGTAGAAACCATCCGACGGCGCGCTCGAAAGGCTGTAAGTACGAATATGCACCTCGCCATCAATCGTGAAACGCAGCGGCAAATGCTGACCTGCGAGAAACACCGGCAACCCGGCGCCATCAGTTGGCTCCAGATAGATCGAGCGGATATGACGACTTTCAGCTTCGATCTTCGCCACCCGCAGCGGCCGCCATTGATTGCCCAGCGCCTGCGCTTGCAAACGCGCGTCGGCCTCGGCCCAATTACCGGTCAACAGACTGGTCGGCGACATGCCGTCGAAGCGCCAGCGCAACGCCAGAGCTGCCGGGCGCCGCACCAGTTTTTCCACCTCAAATGTCCACAGCCGTTCCGCACCTTGAAAGGCTTCGATCTGCGGGTCTTCGAGAAGAATCTCGGTACGCCCGCTGAGTTGCAGCAGATCACCTGTGGAAAAGTCGATGAACAGCAAGCCGGCCTTAGGGTTCAGCAACAAATTGCCGAGGGTGTTGAAGTGCAGATTGCCGGCGAAATCGGGGATGGTCAGACGATTGCCTTCCACCCGTACGAAACCGGCCTGGCCACCCCGGTGGGAAACATCCACCGCACGCTGGCCGTCGACATCCACATAACTGGCGACAAAAAACGTATCGGCACCGGCGATCAGCGCAATGGCCGCATCATCGAGACCGTTCAGATGCTCAGCCGGGCGTGTCTGCGGATCCGTCAGCGGCACCCGCTGAAACTGGCGCAGTTGGATGTATTGCGGGCAGTTGCCGAAGGCCTGATCCACGCTCACGTCAAAACCATGAGCGTTCAGATTGCCGACATGACCATTGAGGCGATTGCGCCGGCGTGTGTGTAACTCGATGCCAAGCAAACCGATCGGTTCGCCATTGCGCAGTTGCGCCGGATCATCGGCAGCGACCTGGCTGGCGAAATGCAGATGCTCGGGATCCGGCGAATGGGCAAACCCCGGCGCGCCTTCGAGCACACTGGCCCAGGGCCGCCCGTCTGCATCAACTGCGCCGTACAGCATGAAAGGCAATTGCTGATAGAACTCACGGTGCTGATCCGGCATCCAGGTGCGAATCACCTTACGTCCGAAGGCTTCCATGCGTTCGGCAACGCCGACATGGGCCTGCAATTGCTGTTCGCCAGCGTGCCACGGTGAACGTTCCATCATGACCTCTCCCCTGCACCGTCGGCACAGTGTGGATTGCGAAAATCAGGCGGTGGTTTGCAGACCCGCAACAGTACGCGGCATACCGACGAAGCCGGGCAATGCTTCAACCCGGGCCAGCCAGGCGCGGACGTTGCCGTAGTCGTCCAGCGACACGTTGCCTTCCGGCGCGTGGGCGATGTAACTGTAGGCCGAAACGTCGGCAATGCTTGGTTCGTCGCCGGCCAGATACGGCGTTTTGCCCAACTCGATGTCCATCACCTTGAGCAGGTTGTGCGCCCGGGTAATCGCTTCTTCTGCATTCAGCTGGGCACCAAACACCGTGACCAATCGCGCAGCGGCGGGGCCGAAAGCGATCGGCCCGGCGGCAGCCGACAGCCAGCGCTGTACCCGCGCGGCGCCGACCGGATCGGTTGGCAGCCAACGACCATGGCCGTATTTCTGCGCCAGATACACCAGAATCGCGTTGGAATCGGCGAGCACCACACCGTCGTCATCAATGGCCGGCACCTGGCCAAAACTGTTGATCGCCAGATACGCCGGCTGCTTATGCTCACCTTTGGCCAGATCGACGAAGATCAGCTCGGTCGGCAATTGCAGCAGGGACAACATCAGCTCGACACGGTGGGCGTGGCCGGAACGTGGAAAGTTGTAGAGTTTGATCGCTTGCATGGTCGACTCCGCTGAACAGGGGCGCCGCTGCGGGGATGAGCGCGCCGATGGAGGTCATCTTGCGCTGATCGCGAAAACAACAGAATCACCAGCAACTGCAATCGATTATTTCATCTCATGCAATAACGCAGCATCTTTAAGCGCTGGGTGCTCACGTAAAGCCTTGGCGGTGAAATCGACAAAACTGCGAATCCGCGCTGGCGCTTTGCGCCCGCCCTGATACACCACGTGGATCGGCAAGGGCGGCAGTTCAAATTCAGCAAGGACGATTTCCAGCTCGCCAGTCGCGATTTTGCTGGCGACTTGGTAAGACAGAACCCGAGTCAAACCCAGCCCCATGCAGGCTGCGGTAATCGCTGCCTGATTGGCAGTCACGATCAGACGCGGCTCAGGGCGCACGCTAAGCGGTTCGCCCGCGTCGAGAAACGGCCAACTGCGTTGCTGACCGATCGCTGAAGTCGCCACCACTGGCGCCCCCGCCAACGCGTGGGGATGAGCCGGTCGGCCATACTTGGCGAAGTAGTCGGGCGAGCCGCAAATGACCCGACGCACCTCACCCACGCGAATCGCATGCTGACTGCTGTCCGGCAGATCACCGATGCGCACCGCCACATCAAGGCCCTCCTCGACCATGTTGACGATCCGATCGACCAACACCGCGTTGATCGTGACATCCGGATACTGCGCGAGATAACGCGCCATCAGCGGCGTCACAAACAAATCACCGAACAACACCGGCGCCGTCACCGTCAGTTGCCCACGCGGCTCGGCATGACTGCCCGCCGCCGAATCCTCGGCCTCTTGCACCTCGGCGAGAATCCTCCGGCAATCTTCCAGGTAACGCTGCCCCGCTTCGCTCAAATGCACACTGCGCGTGGTGCGGATCAACAACCGCGTGCCGATGCGCGACTCCAGCGCCGCCACCGCGCGCGTGACGCTGGCCGCTGACAAACCAAGACGCCGCGCGGCAGAGGAGAAGCCTTGCTCTTGGGCGACGGTGGTGAAGATGTGCATTTCCTGGAAGCGATCCATGGTGCCTCTCGAGTCAGATACAAAAATCGCAGCCTAAGCTGCGATTTTTTGCGCTGGTGCAGAACAAAATATTTTGACACCGATAGTTCAGCAAATACTGGGACAAACGGCTCAACAGGGAGGCCCCAGCTCGGCGGAAATTTTGACACCTCCCAGCCTATCCCACCAAACCGACCCTGATTTTCAACAATATATTTTGACAATAGTGGCAAGGGACTAACTCTTACTACAAAAGCATGACCTATACCTTACTGCTACCATTCGGGCGCTATCAGGCTGAGGCGGCTGCTCAAAGGAAGAATTGTTGCCCGGAGAGCTGCGACCAACTGTTGTTAAGTAGTGGGCGTAGGGGCTGGAGCTGCCGTAGCCCTTTGAGGGGTTTAAGCTGCTTAAGGCCTTTTAGAGGCTTCAACTGACGCATAGGCCTCATTGGGCCGCCATTAGCATTGCTGGAAAAAAATACTACTTGACCGTGATTGTCGCGTATCAATCCATTAGCAATACGGCCTAGATGCTGTCCCACGTATGAATACAGGGCGTCACCATGAAAATACCCAACTGGTCGCCCATCAAAACTAAAAAGATGGACATTGTCATCGGTATAGATGGTCGGAGTGCCGTTTCGATCGTAAAAATCCTGGCTCATGGGAGTGATCCATTCTAAAGGGAATACAGGGCATCAATTGATGCCCTGAGTCGAGTGGACGGCCTATTAAGCCGCTTTTGGGCGAAGAACAATGCGGAACGGCTGGCCGTTCGCACGTCGTATCACCTTTCCAGACTTAGTGCGGATGGTCATACGGTAAATGACCTCCCCTTCCTCGTCCGGCTTTTCGAACATCTCTTGCTGGGACATAGTCGTCTCTCACAGAGATAGGCTCGAACACAAACTCGCTCCCTTGCGAACGGTACCCATTGAGGCTACCATCACAACGCTTTTCCTGAAGCGCGAGAGACATCTGGAGCCTGTTCAGACGTCTTTTCCCAAAAGCCGATCAAGTTCGTACCTTGGTCGGCTTTCTATTTCCTGGTCTCAAACTTCCACTACAAATCTCCATTAGAGATTTGCTAGCATGCTCATAAAGAGCATGAGGTCAATCCATAACTTAATACTATCATCATCATTTTGATCACGTCAACCCATCATGTGTTATCCTCGACACATGAATGATTGGTTGCACCCGTTGACGACCGAACGGAGAAAACATGATTGACCTCAGCGATTACAGCAAGGCACAGCAGGAGCGCTTAGCCTTCATAGACTTCCGCCTCTATTTTTTGGGAGTCGTATCGCGCTCGGATCTAATGGAACGCTTTGGAGTGGCTTCAGCAGCAGCCACACGCGACTTTGCGCTCTACCGTGAACTCGCCCCGGAAAACACTGAGCTTGATCCGGTTAGTAAGCACTATGTTATTCGTGAGCAGTTCGTGCCTCAGGTAATACATGCTTCCGAACGCGTATTAGTGACTCTGTCGCAAGGATTCGGGGATGGCGTAGATTCAGGGGAAGGTTCACTGATTCGACACGAATCAGTGTCGTTGCTGAGTCGCCCTAAGATCGAAATCCTCGCGCCTATCACGCGTGCAATTCGCCTTGGGCAAGTGGTAAGAATCGAGTACACGTCGAAATCGGGGCCTTCAACGCGAGAGATTGTTCCGTTTGCTATCGGTTGTGATGGGCTCCGTTGGCATGCTCGCGCATTTGATCGCAAGAGCGGAAAATTTGCAGATTTCGTATTCACTAGGATGAGCAGCGCTGAGGTTGTTATTGGGGAAAAGCCTCTAGCTGCAGAGAGTTGGTCGAATGATGATCAGTGGAATCGAATGCTGGACCTCCCTATAGTCCCCCATCCTGACAAAGATTCAGCCGAGCTAGTTATTCGCGATTTCGGGATGGAAGATGGAGTCATGCGGCTTCGTGTGCGTGCAGCGATGGCGGGCTATGTCCTGCAGCAATACCACGTTGATTGCTCACCTGATCACAGCATCAAGGGTCTAGCTTATCGGTTATGGTTAAGCGACCCGCTGGCTCTCTATGGTGTCGAGAGCGCAATCTTTGCACCTGGATATACGAAGCCTTCAAATAGCAGTGCGTCTCCATTGCGTGGAACCCAGAGTACCTAGAGATAGTCTTGTAAGTGCCGCTGTTCGTTGGAGTTTTGACTCGCAAACCTCGTCAAATTCCACGCAAAAAAAACCGCGCCTAGCGCGGTTTTTTTATCAGTAACCTGAGAACTCAATCTCTTGTGCGCTTGGCTTTCTGACAAGCTGAAGTACCATAAACTCGTCATGGCTGGCGTCCTTTGCTTGGCGCGTTGGCCGGGTTTGCTGAGTATTAAGCACAGCGCATATCTCGCGTAATTGAGGCATAGGTTTCCGCTGGACGGGGGCTGAGGAGCTCCCAATCTGACTCCATCATTCTCACTTACGAGCCAGAGTCCCGTCTGTGCCAATTAACGATTTATTCCAATCGCCTACTCCCCACTTAACCACCCCTGTACGCGGATGCGTACCATCGGTGTAAACTTGAGAACAAAGCCTACCCGAGTCGGGAGCGATTTCTTCTCTAGGGCCAACTAGTAGCCCTGCCGGCGAAGGTAGGGGGTTGCCGAGTTTATGTGCAAGCGAGGTGCTGCTCGCGACGACATATCTGGCCGGAGAAATTGCACTAAGTGCTTCTAAAAAAGTTTCCAGGTGCATCAGCAGATCAAACATTGGCAGGTTGTGGCGTCGCAACAGTTTATCGGGTGAAAAAAGAACTTAGAAATAAGGTGTAAAAGGTATGGAATCTAAAAGCTTGAAAGTATTAGCAAAGCGATCTAAAGCATAATTTCAATTGCGCGATATAACAGATAACAGTCGAATACTATTTTTATAGCTCAAGCAAAACTACACAAATGCACTGATAATCTGCTCATCAACAAGTCCGAGAAAATCTTGATGGCATTTACTCAGGTAAGCTTTCTTCACCTTCGCATAATTGTTTTCAGGTTCGATTTGGAGAAGATAATTAATTCGGCCTATTAAACGCTCATAAATTAATGGATCAAAATCTGGCAGCCGCGCTAGACTACCAATATTTTTCTCCAACTCATAAATCTGAGCCCTGAGCTTTCTCTTAAATGATTTCGGAGCCCTAACTTGGCCAGAAGATATTGAGACGCCCGTTACAATCTTTTTCCTACCAGCCAACTTTAACTGCGTTTTTTTATGATTTAGATGAAAATCATACTCCAATAAAATCTCACCTACCAATGACGCCAAATCCCTAGGTATAAACTCCCCTGAAAATGCCAGATCGTCTGCATAACGAGAATATTTTAAACCAAAAAAATTTGCCAGTCCGGTAAGTCTGACATCTATCGGGCTGAACACTAAATTACTAAGTGCGGGACTTGTACATGCGCCCTGTGGAAGGCCATTATCCAAGATACAAATAAGAGAAGTATAAAAACACACATCAGCTTTAGCCCCATTTCTCTGAAGAGCTTCGAAGACCATTTGCCTAGAAATACTAGGAAAAAAGTTCTTTATATCAAGCTTCAATAACTCACTACCATTAACATGAATACGAGCATGATCAATCGCGCTCTTACCCTTCACATATGCATAGGCAGAGGCAGAGGAATTAGCCTCAAAAGGAAAAAACAAATTATTCAGAATATTGCTCTGTATAATCGCTAAGGAAGGGTATGGAGAACTTATTGTCCTAGTTCCACCACTTTTTTTTGGAATTTTGAATTTTCTATAGAAGTTCGATGGGCTTGCTATAATACGTGACAATACAGAAAGCTCCTCCTCGGTGGAAATACCAAGGAGCATATGTACGTGCGAATCTATCTGCATAGAAAACCTACGTAGTGTTGAAGGCCGACCCTACCAGCTTGCTCTTTTCACTTAAATTCATTCACGTAGTGAATGGATTTAACTCTATCGAGGAGCGAGCGAAGCGAGTGGAGCGATAGAGTTGAATTCATTCGTGGCTAAAATCAGCCTGAATGATAAAGGCGGATACACCTTCGATTACTAGAGCCGACCCCAACGCGGGCATTATACATAACGATGTGCTCCGGTCAAGGTTTTAGGAGTGTACTCATCCAACACACTAGGCCGTTGAGTTTTACGGAGCCTGTTTAGCAACGCGATCTTAGCATTAGATAGATCTGGTGAAAGTCTAACGCTTCGACCCTCCCTAACAATTAAATCATTACGGATCATAAAATCCATGACTTCTATAATTAGCAGAGGGGAGACGCCATACTGAAAGTGAAAATCATAAATTTCGTGCCACTTCCGATCAGAAATAAATTCAATAAACTCTTTAAGCGCTGTTCTTTTTGAGCTCATTGATCAGCCCGCTCGACTCAAGAGGGTTTTAAAGCTATCCCCACTTTTCAACTTTGCCCACCAAAACACAGGGAAGACATTGTTAGGGCAATTATCATTTGCTACGCAGTACAGCGCTTCACTTTGGGAAAACCCTAAGCTGAAGTCTTTTAATTTTTTATTTTTATAGTTTTCGTGCAGTTTCTGCTCCAGTCCAAGCATAAGTAGCTTATATTCATCAGCCACTTTAGCCTCATACTTGTCTGAAATAGCTCGATCTAGAGATATTGCTGTAAATACTTCGAGTCCGGTTTCATCCGCAATCCGATCGCATCCAAACCGCATACCTGCTACAGACATATAATAAAGAGTAAAATCTTCAACTCCAATTGCCGAAAGGTTTTTGGCCAGCCATTTTGCCTTTGCGATTAGCTTTCCACCGCTACCAATGAAGTCATCAAAAAGCACGACGAGGTCACCGTTCTGTATATGCTTCACCCCACTAGGAATGCTAGGTAACATCCGAAGGTGCCAATCATCACAAGGATCTAACTTATTCTTAAGCTTTTGCATGGCTGCTACAGAGCCATCAATTTCCTTATCGTTACAGGCTGCAACTATCCACGTGGTTTCTGGACTCAACCCCCAAGCTGTGATTTTAGCACTGAGATCTCTGTATGCCTTTCGCTCTTTTTCCGAGTCCAGGATCACAAATTCTTTTATCAGCTCTTTCAAAAATACTTGTTCGCTTCGATGATCACAGATATTCCACAGATCTGTAAATTCATCTAAATACGCTCTGACCCAAGTCTGAGCCTCAACTATTTCAAACATGTCATATAATACATCCGCTGAGACTTTTGTTGCGACCAAGCTCAAAGAAAGCTCCTTGCAAAATAAATATTTGCCTGAGGATGAAGCGCTAAAATCACACTAAAAAATTCTACTACCGCCTTTCACGTCAAGCATAATTCAAAGATAATTTGATATCAACAACAATGAACCACCTTTGAAAGTTTTATACTGGTGTCGTGAGCGGTTAGTTTATTTTCTAACGTACAACGATATACCGTGCCCCCCTCGCCCCGAGATGGTTCCAGGCATGCCTCGTCCAATTGCTCCCTTTGCACTGCAGCCCGCCGACGTTCTTACGCTTCAAGGTTGGCTGCGCATGAGTACGCTGGAGCAGAGCCTTGCTCAGCGGGCGCGGATACTGCTTTTGCTCAATGAAGGGGTGACGCCCATTGCCATCTGTGGGCAGTTACTGATCACGACACCGACCGTGTTCAAGTGGCGAAAGCGTTATCTGGAGTCGGGCATCGATGGCCTGAACCACCTGCCGCGTAGCGGTCAGCCTTTGAAGCTGGGTGCTGAGAAAGTCAAAGAAATCCTGACCCTGACAACGCACCGGGTTCCCAAGGAAGCAACGCACTGGAGCGTCCGGTTGATGGCCAAGTACGCTCGCGTTACCACCTGGCAAGTCCGGCAGATATGGGCTGCGTCGGATCTCAAGCCGCACCGACTGAAAACATTCAAGGTCAGCAACGATCCGCACTTCGCTGAAAAGGTCATCGATGTGGTCGGGCTGTACCTGAGCCCTCCGGACAACGCCATGGTGCTGTCGCTTGACGAGAAAACTCAGATCCAGGCGCTGGATCGTAATCAGCCAATGCTGCAACTTCGGCCTGGGCAGATCGAGCGGCGAACCCATGATTACAAGCGCCATGGCACGGCGAGCTTGTACTCCGCGTTCGACATCATGACCGGTGAAGTAATGGGCCGGATTACCCAGCGGCACCGGGCCAAGGAGTTCCTGGATTTCCTCCGGCAGATTGATAAGAACACGCCTGCCGAGTTGGACCTCCATGTGATCCTGGATAACAGTTCGACCCACAAAACCCCAGCGATCAAGGCCTGGCTGGAAAAACATCCGCGCTTCAAGCTGCACTTCACGCCGACCAGTGCGTCCTGGCTAAAAGCGGTGGAAGGCTGGTTTTCACAGCTGGAGAGACGCGCACTGTATCGAGGTGTCTTCACCAGTGTTACTGATCTGAAAGTCGCGATCCGCCAGTTCATTACTGCTCATAACGAGCATTCAGCCAAGCCGTTCAAGTGGACAAAGACCGCAGCGGCCATCATCAGCTCGGTACATATGGCAAAGCTCACATGGATCGATTCTTTTGCTAACACGGCAGGATCCTCAAGCGCCTTCCGACGCACCGGGCGAGAGAGATAGAGCATCTTCTTCCGCATAAGTGGCAGTTGGTTTAATCACGCAAGACATTATGCCTGGCGCATACCCCCATCCTATAGCCGACGCCAATTTCTTTACCTCGGCTCTACTGAATGAGGCACGCTTTGCCAGCTCTATAAAGACCTCCATATCGGATGCATACCTGTTGATAAGGAGGTTTCGCATTACAAAGGAAGTAAGTGACTCATCAGATCGTATTTGCAAGAGCATCGGAAACGCCGGTGCATTGGTGCCAATTTAGGAACCGGGCGGGAGAAGCCTGTCGCGACATCAATGGAGCCAGCGAGCGCTCCCCTGTGCTGCGACAGTTTTAATTAGCTAGCGACAGTTTAGATTCTTTAAATCAAGTTGGTGCCAAACAAAATATTCTGACACTAGCGGTTCAGCAAATTCTGGGCGAAACCAACCAACAGAATACGTCGGCTGACGTGAGTATTTTGACACCGAAGAAGCAATCTCACCAAGCCGGTACTAATTTTCGACATATGTTTTGACACCGCCCTCTATGTACATCGAGTGTACTGAGAGGTCGCAACGAAAGCCCTCAGCAATCTGCAAAAGCACTGTTCAAGCAAGCGTGTACAAAAAATGTAGAAAGCCAAAGACGCTAGGGCACCAACGAAACCAGTAATTCACGCTTCTGAGCCACGGAGTTCGTAAATAATTTCTTGTGCGATCGCAATGCTGCGCTCCGCTCTATGTCGATGTTGCAGACTCAGTTGGGGTAACGCGCATTGATACTCTTGAATCGCTCGATCTAGATACTGAGTATCTGCTTCGCGCTCCCCAAGGAAAAGAAATGCATTGCCTAGTGAAAGCTTAGTCCTTCCCCAAGCTGCTCTCCCGCGATCGAGGGTTCTAACTAGTAAGGCATCTTGATATGCTCTAATAGCTGCCTGAAGGCTCACAGAACCATCTTCGTGTTCAGCGAGGCTTAGAAAGGCGTTACCAAGGTTGTGCTTTATCAAGGCCCAATCCCAAGGTGCTAGCTCGTGCGAGAGCTTATCTAATGCTTTTTCATAAGTTTGCTTGGCCTTCAATATCTTTTCAGGGCTATTCTCACGCTCACCGATTTCGAGGAGAACGTTACCCAAAGAGCTCATGGTGCTTGCCCAGCGGTTCAACCCGCGCAGCGGTGTCCGCTCCTGCAGCGCGAGCTCGAAGGCCTTGTTCGCTTGAGTCAACATCGCGATATCGCCTTCCAGCTCTCCGATTTTCCAGCATGCTACGCCTAAATTATGCTGTGTTGTGGCCCACTCCAAAGGTGCTGAATTACGCGCACGTCCCGATAATGAAGCTTGAAAGGCGTCAATCGCTTCCCTTATCAAATCTGTATTTCCTACACGCTCACCTAAAGTCAGGAGCGCAGCGCCCAAATCGCTCTGCGATGTAGCCCAAAGAAATGGCGTGACCTCAAGCGTGCGCTTTTGCAATGCGGCTCGGTGAGCGTTGACTGCCGCTCGAAGGAGTTCGTCGTTCCCCTCTCGTTCACCGGTTATCCGTAAAACAGTACCCAAATTATTCTTTGCCATTGCCCACACAAGAGAAGAGCCTTCAAGCGCTGGCTCCTCAAGTGCGACTCTGAGAGATTGGGCCGCTTCGTGAAGCTGACCAGGATTAGCTTCACGCTCACCAATAGCCAACAGCACAGCGCCTAGATTGGCACGCACCTCAGCAATCTCTAGAGGAAGATTCTCCTGTACAAAAACTGACAGCACTGCTTGATAAATCCTTACCGCCTCAACAAATCTATCGCTGCTATTTTCACGACGCCCCAAGATCTGCAATACGTTGGCCAAACCGTTCTGGGCCATAGCCCAATCAATGGGCATAGCGGTTTGGAAGCTGTCGTCTAACGCCTCTCGAAAAACTTCCTCCGCTCGCAGAAGTAAATCTTTGGATGGTGCTCGCTCGCCAAGTCGCGCAAAGGACTTACCCAGCCAACTCAGGGCCTCACCACTTTCGCGACTGTCACCCGCTTGCTCGACTCTCTTACGCGCCAGAGCTACCGCCACATCCAGGAGGAAGTTAACGTCATGCATCTCACCTTCCTGAAAGTAGTGCACAAATCGTAATCGGTATTCTTCGCTCATGACGGGGCAATCTGGGTGCTCAATTCCCAGTAATTTTTCCTCAGCGTCTGCAACTCGCTCGGGGGCGTGGGCTACAGCTCCATGCTTAATCGATAGCTCGAGTAGCTGCTTTCGTTGACGCTTTGCAATCTCACGCTCACACTCCTCGCGCCGGTCAAGTTCTGCAAGGGCTTGATCAATAGTTCGCGATCCTTGATCAATCTGGCCTGTTTCAATTGATCGGATTACGCTGGCATGGGCATCATCTAGAAATCGATCTTTATAAAGGTCGGTACCACCCTTACTAATTATGTCTAGAGCAGCACACACGGCGTATTCAATTTCTTGTACTGCACGTGGAAAATCTATTAGCTCGTCAGGAAGCAGAAGCTGTGCCTGATCAATAATAATTTGATGTGCTCTCGGATCCTGGTTGCCTCCAAGTTTTTTGTAAACCTCTGCCAAGAGCAACTCAAGCCGAGCCACCTTTGTATCAACTTGTTTTACCGCCCCCGTATTCTGATCGATTTTTGCGTTTAAGCCGTTCAGTTCGAGAATCAGTTTTTCGAAACCTGACGCCAAAGCTGTATCGACACGACCTAGCCACTCCCCAAGTCCACTCCCATCTGGCGTGACATCTAAAGACTCAAGCAGTTGATCAAACTGCCTCTCCTGCCCCTCCAACAACTTCAAACACTGCTGACCCAGCTCAATGCCAAGGTTACTAAACGCAAGCTCAAAAGCGCTTCCCGCTTGTGGGTAACGTTTGGGATCCTGAATCAACTCCGTGAAGACGATAAGAACCATATCTCCAAAGCTATACATAGACCCGCCGCCAGGAGCAATCAAACCTCGCTCAGCTATGTGCTGATACGGGCCTGGTATGTCGCTTAACTCGCAACCCAGTATGTCTGCAGTGATCTTTTGAAATGCTTTGGATATCGCTAAGCCGGTATCCACTTGCTCACCTGTCAAAGTAGCAGGGGTTTTACTAATAACCTTTTGCAAATGCTGATCGATCGGTGAATCAGAAAGAGGAATAGTTCGATCGAAGGCGGCGTAACGGAGTGCTTTCAGCCGCTTACGCAGTACAGGTGAGAAATTTTCGACGTCTAAAGCTTTGGACATCCAATCGGGTGATGCACAAGCATCCTTTGCTGATTTATCAACCTTTAGGGCAGCCTCAATCCATGCCAAACGCAGCGCACGTTTCAGGTCGTCATTGGCTCCCAGCGTGGCAAAGATATTAAAATCGTTAAACCTCGCCTTCACATTTTTTTTAAACTTTTCAGGCAGAAGCCCGGCAATCTTAGGCAGGTTCCCTAGCATTACTCGAAGTAACTGTTGACCAAATTCCATGCTTCCCCTCCATTGTCAGCTCATTAACATATCGGCCAAACGTGACGCATGCAAAGCCGATTCAGACACGCGCCCCCAAAATGGCCACCAATTGCGGGAAGGGCTACTCCGAATCTCTCCTATATTGACTACTTCGGGGGTCGGCATGGCTCGACTGCTGGAAAGGAAATTTTCTCTGTTAGCTCGTTCAGTCCAAAGGAAATGTGATGAGAGTAGCGATCTTGGATATCCAAAATTTCCGCGGTATCCGTGCAGGAAGCGTTCACTTTAAAGACCATCCTGTGCTGATCGGGGCTAACAACACCGGCAAAACTACGGTGATAGAGGCACTGACGCTTCTTCTAGGAAGGGAGCGGATGATCAGGGAACTCACGGAACATGACTTTTACGGTTCAGATCCCCAGCCTGCCGACCGAATAAAGCTTGTAGCCACAATCACAGATTTTCCTTCCGAAGACCCTTATCAGAATACCGATTGGTTTAGAGACGGCAGAGGCGTGCCTAAATGGTTGGACGAAGCCAACGGTACGATCAGCGCGGTTCGAACCGAGGAGGCATCGAAGCTATGCTGCCAAATTGGCGCTCAAGCTTATTTCGACCGCGACTCGCTCTCGGTCGAGATGGTTCGTTACTTCCACGATCACGATAGTCCGATGGATCCCTTCGCCGACGACTCGCCCGTGGGCGTTCCTCCACGCTTGATAAAAGAAATTGGGTTTTATCTCGTGCGAGCGAGCCGTACCTGGGACAAGGTTTTTACATGGGGGAGTGAGCTTTTCCGGCGTACGCTGCAAGCAGCCGCAGCCCAACCGTCCGAAGCCATTTTAGCTGAGCGCGATCGGCTCAGGCGTCCGGAGGCCCCAATCGAGAACGATGATCGAATTTCACCGCTGATCCAGAACGTCAACGCTGAGTTAGCGAGATGCATACCGAACGCACCCCATGTTCAACTGCGGGTGACGAGTACTGATAGTCGATCACTCCTCGACTCTGTCGCAGCACATTTCGCTGTAGTCGGAGGACTGGGCGTACCCGCCGCCAGACAGGGCAGCGGCTTGGTTTCACTGCAAGGTTTGTTACTACTACTGGAACTAGGTCGAGGACGTGCAGCCGCAGGTGAAGGATTTCTAATGGCCTTAGAGGAGCCCGAGCTTCACCTGCCCCCAGCAGGTCAGCAACAGCTGGTACAACGAGTGCAAGCACTTTCGACCCAAACCTTCATTACTACGCATTCCCCATTGATTGCTGCGGTATCAGATCCAACCTCTGTATTGATTCTCCGAAATGTCGACGGTCATCTCTCGGCCCTTCCTTTTTTATCACAGCCGTTGCTACCAAATGCCCAGAATTGGAAGAGGAAGTTTTTTCAGCAAAGTCGTGTGGACGTCCTGTCGGCTTTAATGCACCCGTGTGTATTGGTGCCTGAAGGCCGTGCTGATTTCTTGTTACTGAAAACGGTGCTACGACCTTTGATGTTGTCCGAGGGTTGGTCCACGAGCATGCCATCTATGTTTGGATTGGAGGTCGGCGTCGTACCCACTGAGGATGCCAAAGTGGTCGAGACGTTCCAGTTACTGTCAGCCACTCATAACAAGGTCTGCTGCCTGGTGGACGGCGACAGAGACGGTAAACGCTACATCACAAGCCTTCTAGCAGAGCCCACTGCTCCCTCATCAGTAATACGGTGGGCTGACGACGAAATGATCGAAGACGCCATAGGCTGGATTTTGGCTGCGGATGAAGACGACGTAGTTGGGAGGCTTACGGAGTTGACGGAGGTTGCCCCCTCAACTGTGTCCGACATCGTCACCCACTTAAAAAATAAAAAAGTGGACGTGATCTGCTACGAGTCGGTGGCAGACGCGATAGTTAACTCACCTCTCTGCCGTGCCAGAGCAGCAGAGTTGTTCAGCTGTTTGGCTATGGCGTGCGCGGGAACTGCTAGTGCACATTTCGTCGCCGACCCAGAGGGTGTCTGGGTGTTCCAGCCATGACAATTCAATCTTTTTCAGGCGCGGCAGGCTGTGGAAAAACTCATCAGTTGATGGCAAACCTAGCCACGAGATTAGAAAGACATCCTCTACAGGCGTTTCAGAAAGTTTTGGCGTTAACCTTTATGCATGGGTCGCGCCGTCGCTTGGACGATCGGCTGAGCGGTGTTGCTCTTCTGCGCCGACAGTACGAGTGCACAACAATCGATGGATTCGCTTGGCGAATCGTCAGTAGATGGCAAGCACTAATAACCCAATTAGAAATGGGACATCCAAGAGTCAATGATTATGAAGCGGTGTGTCAGGTCGCCGCGGATCTCCTTTCTCACGATATCGTTGTCCGCTGGATTGCCGCGACATATCCCGTTGTGGTCGTGGATGAAGCACAAGATCTCACGCCAAACCGACTGCGGATAGTGCAGGCAATGGCTCCCCATGTGGACCTTCTAATTGCTGCAGATGAGTTTCAATGTCTCATCGAGGAACTACGTCCTAATCCAGCCTGCGATTGGTTAACTGCTGTTGGCCACGACGCACTTCTTCAGCAGCCTAGGCGCACCTCAGATCGTAATCTCCTTGCCGCCGCCGTTGCTATCCGATCAGCACAGGCTCCAGCATCAAATGGGCTCTTTAAGATTTTCCACACACCCACACCAGCTCTCGCCGCTTCTTACGTTTCTAATGGCATTGGTTGGAATAGAGGGGGGAATCGGGTCGCGATTATCACCCCAACAATGGGGCAATTTGCCCACGGCATCCTCACGTGGGTCGCCACCCGAACAACAGGCAGAGGAAACGGCCCCTACAACATAATTCTGGAAGAGTCAGAGACCAAGCTTGCCGACACATTCGTTGACGATCTGGCTTTGCCGGACCAAGCCACATTGGCGGAAGCTTTCGCATTGATGGCGGAAAAACCTGCACCGATTGCTCAAGACTTCGTGCGTTGGCTAGAGAAACAGCGTCGGACTAAGGGAAGGACTCATGTCCTTCGCGAAGAAATGGAGGACACAATACGGCACTCATTTTCAAACCAACGACGTCTAAGCTCACGAGATGGGCCAGGTATTCGAGCGCTAACCGTTCATGGAGCAAAAAACAGAGAATTTGATCTAGTGATTGTGCTTTGGCCTGCGGCAATTCGTGGAAATGACGAGCAGCAGAGACGGCTACTTTACAATGCCGTTACCAGAGCAAAGCACCAGTGTCTGGTACTAGTACAACTTCCGAGAGCAATGACACTTCCTCCTTTCTCCGTTCGAGAGGAGTTAGCTTTAAACGAGAACTAGCCCCTAGCACTACGTAACTTTAGGTGAGGTTGAGACAAAACGATTAGCTGCTGCAATGTCAGCAGCACCTGGACGATTTTTATGAGTCGAGCTTTGAGGTATCTCAAATTCGTCTGCCTTAGTCCACCGAACTCCGAGTCCGCGAACCAGATAGCGGTTCGTTCTAGAAAAATCAGATGCCTCTGAAAAGTCACCCTGTCTGAATGAAATCATTCTCAGATCGTACAATCGAGTAATGGCATCCGCGATGTGGTGTCTCTTAACACCGGTAATCAGCGCTAACCGGTCATAGGACAGCATAGCGATGCCACCTCGATTTGAGTCCCTGTACGCAAGTAAAGCTACGTACACCTTTAATGCCGACAATGACGCTCTGCTGAAGTTGAACTCAGTAAGCATGAGAATTTTCGCTCCAGACGAGCCATCGTAAAGCCAGCGTTTCGGGATCTTCGCCCAGCTTTTACTTTCAAGCCAGCCGCAAATCAGGATGCTCGACCCCTTCCTGAGGGCCTGTGCTTTTCGCTGAATAAGCCCCTCTACTTCTAGTCGCGTCAACGCCTTCGCAACAGTTGGCCGAGACAAGCCAGTGAGCCGAATCAGCTCCTCATAAGTCACGCTCGCATTTCCAGTTATGAAATCTGCCCGACAGCACAGCGCTAGGTAAAGCTTGAGCGAGGAAATGCATGCGTTTCTTGCGGACTTATCCTCCTTCAACCACATCGACTTTACCGAATAGGACTCATCCGCAAAGTTGACTAGCTCGCCTGCACGTATCCAATCGACAGGCATTTTGGCCCATTCAGACACAGCACGACCCATTTCGACTTCGCTCATTTCGACCTCCACGCATGCATCAGCAAACCAGCACTCAGAAGCAAGATACAGCACAACGCTAGCTTCAACGGATCAGCCGAGAGCGCTTTATCAATCACAAACAGGACGGAATTCATTGCCTGGAACCTCAAAAAAAATGGCTACAGGAGAAACGTTAACGCCAAGCGCAGCTGCTATCTAGATAGAGGCGCTCATCATAATCTACGTATCTATTTGTTAAATATGAAGATTTAGGCAAACTGATTAGTTAATTTGAGATCGACTTGAGACGTGGATTTTTGCCTGTTTTTTGATCAATTTAAACTCAAGTTTAAATTCCAATGCGCTCCAGCACATCCTATCGAACGAGCACATGTGCATTGAAACCAGCTGACTTATGAGCACTCACTGTTGCAACGGCTCAACACAGGCTAAGCGCTATATCGAGATCTGTGCGAAGCCTTCGACCGAACCCCATCAATACATAAATCGTATTTTTCGTCTCAAACAGACACCCATGAGTGAAAGAAACCGCCAACGTTGTTCGAACCCAATCGCCAGGTGGGAAGCGGCCTTTGCTATCTTGGATAACGGTCAAAGCGTAAACCAGAGCAGGGATTAACCCTCTATCGGTGATGGCTTTTCTCTGACGTGTTGTAACTTCGATGTCCAATATTGCCCAATCAGCAACAAGACAGTAGGCACGGGAAGGAAAGTGCAGATTGGCGAGGGCCACTGCATCTGGGTTGGCGAGTTGGCACCCGCTTGTTTTCTCCCCTGCAGAAAGCAGTGAGGTAAACCCTACCAAATTCATTCGTTCCTCCGGCCGATCAAAAAACCGATTCGAATGAGAAACATCCTTCAGCATAGTTCCCAGCGAATCGCCTGGTACCGATGGCGACGAATAGCAGTTAGGTCATATCAAACCTCGTTCCTCTACTCTCCCTTTATCTCACTGAACGGGATGATTTCTATTGGCGGCGCCGCCGCACAAAGTGGTTTGCGCCAATAACCCACGCTATGCCATTGGCCGTGCTTGAACCCAACCTCGGGGTAGGTGCCGATGTGGGTGAACCCGAGCGCTTCATGGATACCTATGCTTCCCGCGTTGGGTAAGGCGATGCCGGCATAGGCTGCATGAAACCCCTGTTTCTCTAGGACTGGTAGAAGCTGCTGATAAAGCGCACGACCAATCCCTTTTCGGTGCACAACCGGGTCGACATACACGGTGACATCCACCGACCAACGATAGGCTTCCCTGGCTCGATGCTGGCTGGCATAAGCGTATGCAACGACCTTGCCGTCCATCTCTGCTACCAGATAGGGATACGTTGGCAGTGTTGCGGCTATTCGTGCTGCCATCTCATCGACAGTCGGTGGCGTCAGCTCAAACGAGATGACCGTGTCCAAAACCATCGGCGCATAGATAGCCTGGATGTCAGAGGCATCAGCGGGTGTAGCAACCCTCACTTTATAATTCATGTCTTTCCTTGCTGCCCCTTAAAGAACCACGTTTGAAGGGCTGAACCACCTAGGCCAAGCCCTTCAGAATGTCGCGATAGAACCGTGAACTTTGCCTCAAACGGGCTCACCGCATCCACGAACCGCAGAGAGCACCGTTCACTGAATTGGTAGCTTCTGCTCGTGGAGACCAGGCTGCGGGATATCCACGACAACCTCTTTACCACCGAGAAGCTTCGCCAGGAACAGCGCCGTCAACCCACCGAAAAACTGCGCAATGATGAACGGCGGTACGTCTGATATCCGTATCCCCGAGAACGTATCGGTGAACCCGCGAGCAATCGTCACCGCCGGATTCGCAAAGCTCGTAGAGGACGTGAACCAGTAGGCTGCGACAACATACGCGGCAACCACCTGAGGCACTTTTGCTTTGTGATATTTATCGCACAGCAGAATTGTCAGCACCAATCCCGACGTTGCTAGGTACTCACTGAACCACTGCGACGGCCCGGTACGAACATGATGGGAGAGCTCGACCACAGGCAGCTCGAACATGAAATGCGCAGCGAATACTCCGAAGATTGCACCCGTTGTTTGAGCCGCCACGTAGGGGCCCAGTTGTTTACTGCTCAGTCCTCCGCGCAAATAATCGATTACAGAGACCACCGGATTGAAGTGCGCACCGGAAAAAGTGGAGAAGCACACGATCAGTACGTACAGGCTCGCGCCAGTTGCCAGCGCATTGGCAAGAAGCGCTAGCGCATCGTTACCGTTCGCTAGGCGCTGACCCATGATTCCAGAACCAACTACGGTGCACAGCAGAACTGCTGTACCGAGAAACTCAGCCAAGATCTTCCGTGAAGTACTCATTGGATAGGCTCTATGAGGAGAGATTTTAGGGGGAGCGGCTACTGAGCTGGCTCGTAGCCGCAGACGCTGTTACGAGCAGCAGGACTTGGGCTTAACGGGCTGACTTCCCTCCGCGACATACAGCGCATCGTCTTTGGAAAGGTAGGCATCTTGTGAGGCCACTTCCGTGGGTACACCGCGCTTGTAAACCCTGCCGCTATCGCCGGTTAGTTCAAGCCCAGGCCCTCGGTAGATCACCGTCACGGACTTCCCATTCTGAACTTCAGGCTTGGTACCAGTGACAGTGACGGAGTAGAACCGGACAGAGCCAATTCGCTTGGTTGAGGCGTCGTTCCGGGCCTCAATCTTTATTCCCGTGAGACCGACTTCCTGAAGCTGCCTGTAGAACTCCTGCTCCTGAAGCACGCCTGAGTAGCAGGCCGACCACAGCTTGGTGTCTCGTTTCAATTCGTCAGGTATGGCGATATCTGAGACGTTGTCAGAAATTGCAAAACGGCCACCTGGTTTCAGTACCCGATAAATTTCGGCGAAAACATTCTGCTTTTCGGTCTCACCAACCAGATTGATCACGCAGTTCGAAATCACCAGATCGATAGACTGGCTGTCGATAAGAGGCTTGGACTGGGAGCTATCGCTGATGAACTGCTCGAAATTTTTCCATGATGCCCAATCAGCACAAGGCTCTGTACGCAGGCGTTCTTCGGCCAGCTCCTGATCGACTTTCAGGTTGCTCGCGGATGCCTTGTAGAAACGCAAAGGTGCGCTATCCGTTGCCTTCTGAAACGCCTTCGCTTCTTCACGAGCGATCTGCAACATGCTTGGGTTGATGTCGATACCAAAGACAGCACCCTTACTGCCGGCGATTTGGGCAGCGACGTAGCAATTCAGGCCGGCCCCTGAGCCCAAGTCCAGGACGACATCACCCTCGCGCACATACTTGGTCGGGTTACCGCAACCGAAGTTGGCTTCGATGATTCGCTTTGGAATGTTCTTCAGGTACTGGGCACCATAAGCGTCGCTGCAGCAGCTCTCAGTCAGCTGAGATTCAAGGACAACGTTACCGTTGCCCAACGCCTCGGTGTAGTCGGCGATGATTGTGTTTTCAATTGCAGAAGTCATTACTCACATCTCCGGATTAGCAGCACGAAGTACCATCAGCGCAGCACGATTCCTCGGCAGAGCCTGCGATAGGTAAAAGCCCTTTGGTGACCTTGGGATCTCGAACTGAAGGCGTGTTGCAGTCGAAGTAGCCGCTCTTGTCCAAGGCTGGCTCGACATAGCAACGCACTGGGATGAATTGGCCTTGGTAAGGCGCGGACATCAGCAGATTGAAGGTCTTCTCGCACACCGCTGTACGGATGCCGCGCTGGTACGTATGGCCGTCGTCGTCGACGGTATGTTTCCAAGGGCCTTTGTAGATAACGGCATGTCCCTGGTCGAGGCACACGCCGGCTTTACCCTTGTATGCGCTCACGGTGAACAGGCGGAACTCAATGCCGTCCTGAATGGAGACAGGCACCTCGGATGCGAGCTCATAGGTGATGCCATGGAAACCCGCCTCGCAGAGTTGCTCGGCAACAGCGGGCTCCGTGAGCGCGTTATTGCACTCCAACCCCTCAACAGTGAAGGCCCGGAGCGATACGGCTTCCTCGTCAGACAGAATCGCCGGGAATACCAAGCGACCATGACGTTGCAGTCGCTCATAGAGCGATTGCGCGATTCGGCCAAACTCGGGCTCAGCATTGAAGCCTTCCCAATAAATGTTCGCGAACAAGGTCGCGTCGGCATCGTGCACGTTCGGGCTGAACGCTTTGCCCTGACCCTGCCCTAACTGGGTGGCGAGCTCTTCATTTCGGTACGCAGAGCAAATGAAAAGCGTGTCCTTGCGATCCTTCAGCGTTCTGTTTAATGACTCGTTATGCGCACGCCAAGCAATATGGCCCGGCACCTGAAGACCATCAGTTTGGTTGGCCAGCCTGAGAGCTGCCTGCAACAAAGTAAGTGACGACATCTGTTATCTCCTTAGCATTTCAGGCAGCAACGTTTGAACACACCTTCTTCTGGCGGTGTGACCGAGTCCATGAAGAGCTTGTCCAGGCGGGAGTCCGAATGCTGCCAGTCGAAGTGAAACTCGTGCTCCTCCAACTGCAACTCCTTCACCGTGTCGTTGTTGAGCAGCGGTGAGCCTTTATAGAGATGCAGCCGAGTCTCAAACTGGATGGGGTCGACGATGTTCTCCAACTCGTTGCGAGCAATGAAATCGTGCAGCTCGGCCATGTCTTCAAGGCTCACCCAAGGGTTGAACGTGATGAAGGTCGGGTTAACCTTGACGCCGGCCTCCTTCAGAAACGCCAACGCCTCCTCGATCATGGGCACGTTCATTTCCTTGAAGACCTGATCGAGAACTTCCTGCTTGGGGAACTCCAGCGCGGTGGTGATGAAAGCAAGCCCGAGCGGCCCCATTTCCTTGATGGCGTCTTTGTTCTCCAAAATATGATCCACGCGAGTGGTGAAGTCGTACGTGAGGTCGGGGAATTGCGAATGCAGAGTCCGGATGATTTTCAAACCGTGCTTCTTGGCATTGAAAAAATCGGCATCCGTGAAGGTGAGGTGAGTCATTCCCTGTGCGACGAGGTTCGCCACGTCGCGCTCAACGAGATCATCGGAGACCAAAAGCACCTTGCCGTCATAGGCCGCATACACCGAACAGTAGGAACACTTATGGTGACATCCGCGCGACCCTTCGACCCCACCCACAACTTTCTTTTCGCCGAGCAACTTCTCCAGCTGAGGTTGGGGATATTTGTGTAGAGGCGGTGCCAGGTCCCTGCGCGGCAGGCGGAACCCGTCACGTATCAACTGAGGCACAACAATCTCACTGGAAAGGCCGCGAGTCCGATCGATCACTCCGCGCAGATCTTGTCCCTGTTCGCCACTCAGGTGTTTAGCCAAGCTGACAATGGGTTTTTCCCACTCGCCGGCGATCGCATAGTCTCCGTATTTGGAGGCCAGGCTCTTTGCATTGATGGTCGCGTATTGACCGAAGAAGCAAATTTTCTGGGAGGGCTTCGCTTCTTTAAGCTGCTTGGCCAACTGCGTTCCGGCAGTCAGAGAGTCAAAAAGCGGTACGCAGATGAAGACCAAATCTGCGTCACTGAATCTCTCCAGGGCAAGTCCCTCGACGTAGATATCGATCAACTGCGCTTCGATATCTGCATCGAGTAGAGCTGTGGTTGCAGATATCGCGTTGAGCGGTTGATACCCCCCTTCGAATGTACTGGCGACCAAGTACTTCATTCTCTTTCTCCTTGAGCTCAGGCACGACGATTCGGTGACTGGAGTCACTGATGGTTTTGTAGGAATTCGAAGTTAAAGCGAGATCAGCAGAAGGACTGCCAAGCCTATCAATGCTTGTAGAACTGAGCCGGCGGTCACTAGGCGCATGTACCTGCCGGTGCTGTATTCGGGAAAGGCGTCGGTTTTGACCAACCAGTAATAGCTGTCGTTAGGGAGAATGGCGACGAAGGATCCCAGGCATACGGCGAACGTGACGCTCATCAAATCCACTCCGCTCGACGCCAAGATTGGCGAGAGAACAGGTGGGATGGCAGCAAAGGTCGCAAGCGAAGAACCATTCAGTGTTTTGAATACCGCTGCCAGCAGGAACACCCCAACCAGAATATGCGTGGTGCTGCCCGACGCGCTGAATGCCTGCTGAATCAGATCCTTGGGAAGCACCATACCGAGGGCTTGGCCCAACGCAGACGCACAACCTATGGTGAACAATAACGAGCTGGTTCTACGCATTGCTTTGGACAGCAGATCTTGAACCTCGCCAGGTTTGCAGCTAATCGCGATCAATAACGATGTGGCGATCAGCGCACCGGCGGGAGTCGTGAAGAACTCGATTACGGAATGCTGGTTCTTGGTGATGGTGTACCCGGCGATCAGGAGTGCAAAAAATACAGCCAGAGGCAGAATTACTTTGATAACCGAATCCTGAGAAGCGGTTGGATCAGTCGGATCACTGGTGGATGAAAAGTCCGAGCGGGTCGTCCAGTAAGTCCAGATCGTTCCGGTAATCCACGTGACGACGGTAAGCAGCAATCCTAGATACAGAAACTTTGGGTCATGAGTGTTGGCTCCCAGCCCAATCCCGATGATCAGCGGGCCAGCGGGCATCAGCAGCTTGAACCCTGAGTAGCATCCGATCGCGATGTACTTCCTGTGTTGCCCCGCAATGGGAGCAAGAGAGGCGTAGGCCGTATCGGGACAAACCATCCCAGCACCCAGCAGAGGTGAAAGAGAGATACCGAATTTTCCGAAAGACGCACTTCCTTGCGCCGAGATCCACCCGGCAATGAAAAACGCGCTCAGGATGACGATGGCGAAATAACCGAGGTTGTTTCCGAAGCCTTTGCTCAGCGACTGGAATACGTCCCCGCTGCTACTGCCAGCAAGAAGTGGGATCAGAATCGCGCCCAGTAGCATCGCTACAGGTAGAGGAATGGAAACACTGCTCCATAGGTTTCGTAACCGGGAGCCTGTTTTCGTCCTAAGCGTTTCTACCAACATCCCTGTACCTCCAAGCGTTACCGCAGCCGCCTCTGAAAATCCCGCAAGCCATGCCTCCAATTCACAATCGCAAAATACGTTGCGCACCGCAACTAATATCTTGGAACAATTTCGTCGGCCCTTATGCCCAAAAAAATGTGTCACTACGAATGCTAAGGTGGTATTAGCGTTTTCCCCGGAATTGCGAGCCGAGTGCTATGCCAAAGATTGATCAGATCGACCAGGATGCCGAACAGCTCTATGAAGCGCTGAGTCATTTGGTTCGCGTGTACCAGTTTCGTGACAGAGATCGCAGTTGCTGCGAGGGCTTATCCGTCACTCAATGCTACGCACTTGAGCATGTGATTAAGGCAGGGCCTGTTCGTGTTCAATCGTTGGCCAGCGAGCTATTTCTCGATAAGAGCAACGCTAGTCGGCTGGTCGATTCGCTTGCCAAACAAGGGCTGGTTCGCCGTGTGCCCGACGCAACTGACGGCCGCGCCCTAGCGATCACGGTGACGCCAGAAGGCACGGCCATCTATGAAAGTATTCGGTCGGATCTGGTGGGTGAAGCTCGCGACCTGGCCTGCGATTTGTCGAAAGAGGCACGTGATGGGGCGATCGAAATGCTACGTCGCTTCGCGAACGCCACGGAACAACGCTGCGGCCTGAAAGACTTGAACCGTGACGAGTATCTGCCAAGCAAATGCTGCTGACTTGGTAGGCAGCAGCTTCTCGCTCAAGTCGACTACTCCACCGTCACCGACTTCGCCAGGTTACGCGGCTGATCCACATCCGTGCCCTTGAGCACCGCCACGTAGTACGACAGCAACTGCAGCGGAACCGTGTAGAGGATCGGCGAGAGGATGTCGTGGATGTGCGGCATCTGCACCACATGGGTGCCTTCGCCGTTGGTCATCCCGGCTTTTTCGTCGGCGAACACGATCAGTTCGCCGCCACGGGCGCGGACTTCCTGCAGGTTGGATTTGAGCTTTTCCAACAGTTCGTTGTTCGGCGCGACGGTAACCACTGGCATGTCGTTATCCACAAGTGCCAGCGGGCCGTGTTTCAGCTCACCGGCCGGGTAGGCTTCGGCGTGGATGTAAGAGATTTCCTTGAGTTTCAGGGCACCTTCCATCGCCACCGGGAATTGCGCACCGCGACCGAGGAACAGGGTGTGGTTTTTCTCGGCGAACAGTTCGGCGATCTTTTCCACAGTGCTGTCCATCGCCAAGGCTTCGCCGAGACGGGTTGGCAGGCGACGCAGTTCTTCGACCAGACGTGCTTCGACGCCGTCCGCCAGGGTGCCGCGCACTTGGCCCAGCGACAGGGTCAGCAGCAACAGACCGACCAGTTGCGTGGTGAAGGCTTTGGTCGAGGCGACGCCGATTTCGCGGCCAGCCTGGGTCAGCAGAGTGAGATCGGATTCACGCACCAGCGAGCTGATGCCGACGTTGCAGATCGCCAGACTGGCCAAGAAGCCCAGCTCTTTGGCGTTGCGCAGAGCGGCGAGGGTGTCGGCGGTTTCACCGGATTGCGAGATGGTCACGAACAGGGTGTCCGGTTGTACCACCACTTTGCGGTAGCGGAATTCGCTGGCGACTTCGACTTGGCACGGAATCCCGGCCAGCTCTTCAAGCCAGTAACGCGCGACCATACCGGCGTGATAACTGGTGCCGCAGGCGACGATTTGTACATTGCGGACTTTGGCGAACAGCTCGGCGGCTTGCGGGCCAAAGGCTTGAACCAATACCTGATCGTTGCTCAGGCGACCTTCGAGGGTGCGTTGAACAACCGCAGGCTGCTCGTGGATTTCCTTGAGCATGTAGTGGCGGTATTCACCTTTGTCGGCGGCTTCGGCACCGTCGCTGTACTGCACGGTCTGGCGCTCGACCGCATAGCCGTTGATGTCCCAGATCTGCACGTTATCGCGGCGAATTTCGGCGATATCGCCTTCTTCCAGGTACATGAAGCGGTCGGTGACCTGACGCAGCGCCAACTGGTCAGACGCGAGGAAGTTCTCGCCCAGACCCAGACCAATCACCAGCGGACTGCCACTGCGCGCAGCAACCAGACGATCCGGTTGTTTCGCATTGATCACGGCAAGACCGTAAGCACCGTGCAGTTCCTTGACCGTCGCTTTAAGCGCAACGCTCAGGTCTGGCTGATCCTTGAGTTTGTGGCTGAGCAGGTGGGCGATGACTTCGGTGTCAGTGTCCGAAGTAAATACGTAGCCCAGCGCTTTCAGTTGTTCACGCAAGGCTTCGTGGTTTTCGATGATGCCGTTGTGCACCACCGCGATGTCGCCGGAGAAATGCGGGTGCGCGTTGCGTTCGCACGGTGCGCCGTGAGTCGCCCAACGGGTGTGGGCAATACCGAGGCGACCCACCAGTGGATGCTCGGCCAACGCGGCTTCGAGTTCGCTGACTTTGCCCGGGCGCCGCATGCGCTCGAGGGTTTCGTCGTTGGTGAAGACAGCGACACCGGCGCTGTCATAGCCACGGTATTCAAGGCGCTTGAGGCCTTCGAGCAGGATGGCGGTGATATTACGTTCAGCAACTGCGCCGACAATTCCACACATGCTTATTTCTCCTGACTGACAGCCGCGCAAATCACGGTGATACCGCGGGCCTGTATCTGATCGCGCGCTTCGATAGGCAGGCGATCATCGGTAATTAGGGTATGGACGCTGCTCCACGGCAGTTCCAGATTGGGAATCTTGCGACCGATCTTGTCGGCCTCGACCATGACGATGACTTCCCGCGCGACCTCGGCCATGACCCGGCTCAAACCGAGCAGCTCGTTGAAGGTGGTCGTGCCGCGCACCAGATCGATGCCGTCGGCACCAATGAACAACTGGTCGAAGTCGTAAGAGCGTAGTACCTGCTCGGCAACCTGGCCCTGGAAGGATTCCGAATGCGGATCCCAGGTACCGCCGGTCATCAACAGCACCGGTTCGTGTTCGAGTTCGCTCAAGGCGTTGGCGACGTGCAAGGAATTGGTCATCACCACCAGACCGGGCTGTTGGCCAAGCTCCGGAATCATTGCAGCGGTGGTGCTGCCGCTGTCGATGATGATTCGCGCGTGTTCACGGATACGTTTCACCGCCGCGCGGGCAATCGCCTGTTTGTATTTGGAAACGCTCTGCGCAGTCTCCGCGACCAGTTCCTGCGGCATGGTGATCGCCCCGCCGTAGCGGCGCAGTAACAAGCCGTGGCTTTCCAGCGCAGCCAGATCCTTGCGAATCGTAACTTCCGAGGTTTCGAAGCGCTTGGCCAGTTCATCCACACTGACTTCGCCCTGCTCGTTGAGCAAGGCGAGGATGTTGTGACGGCGTTGCGGCGTGTTGCGTTTCGACATGGGGACTTAAGTTTCGTTTCGAAAGATAACGGAAGTAATCAAAACCTATCGCTCTCAAATCGTCAACCCATCGCCCATAAAAAATCGCAACCACCGACAATTCCCGTAGGAGCTGCCGAAGGCTGCGATCTTTTGATCTTGAAGCCGCTGTGGATAACTCAGTCCTTCTTGATCTTCTCCGGCCGCTTCCAGCCGTCGATATTCCTCTGCCGCGCTCGGCCAACGGCCAACTGCGCGTTATCCACATTCTGCGTAATGGTCGACCCGGCCGCCGTGGTCGCCCCGGCAGAGATATCCACAGGCGCGACCAACGAATTATTGGAGCCAATGAACACATCAGCACCCAACACGGTTTTCCACTTGTTGGCACCGTCGTAGTTGCAAGTAATGGTGCCCGCGCCGATGTTGGTACGCGCTCCGATCTCGGCATCGCCCAGATAAGTCAGATGTCCCGCCTTGGCGCCTTCGCCCATGTGGGCATTTTTCAGCTCAACGAAGTTACCCACATGCGCGCGTGCTTCAAGCACGGTGCCTGGACGCAGACGCGCGAACGGGCCGGCATCGCTGCCCTCGCCCATAACAGCGCCTTCGATATGACTGTTGGCCTTGATCACCACGCCTTTGCGCAGGGTGCTGTCCTTGATCACGCAATTCGGGCCGATGACCACGTCGTCTTCGATGACAACGTTGCCTTCGAGGATCACGTTGATATCGATCAGCACATCGCGGCCCACGCTGACTTCGCCTCGCACGTCGAAACGCGCCGGGTCACGCAGGGTCACGCCTTGCGCCATCAAGCGACGGCCAGCACGCAACTGGTAATGACGCTCCAGCTCGGACAACTGCTTGCGATCGTTGGCGCCCTGCACTTCCATCGGGTCGTGCGGTTGCTCGGTGGCGACAACCAGACCGTCACTGACTGCCATCTCGATCACGTCGGTCAGGTAGTACTCGCCCTGCGCGTTGTTGTTCGACAGACGGCTCATCCAGTCGGCCAGACGATTGGCCGGAACAGCGAGGATACCGGTGTTGCCTTCAGTGATCGCGCGTTGCGCTTCGCTGGCATCTTTATGCTCAACGATCGCGGCCACCTTGCCGTCAGCATCGCGCACGATGCGGCCATAACCGGTTGGGTCTTCCAGTTCGACAGTGAGCAAACCCATCTGCCCGGGCACGACGTGTTTGAGCAGACGTTGCAGGGTTTCGACTTCGATCAGCGGTACGTCACCGTAAAGAATGAGCACAGTGTCAGCAGTAATGAACGGCACCGCTTGCGCCGTGGCGTGACCGGTACCGAGTTGTTTGTCTTGCAGGACGAAATTCAGATCATCAGCGGCCAGGCGTTCACGCACCACATCGGCGCCATGGCCGATCACGACATGAATGCGTTGTGGCTCAAGTTGCCGGGCGCTGTGGATAACATGACCCAGCATGGAATTGCCGGCAATCGGATGCAGCACCTTCGGCAGGGCTGAACGCATACGGGTGCCTTGACCGGCCGCGAGGATAACGATTTCAAGAGACATGACTGGCTACCAATCCTGGGTGGTCAGCAACTGCGACCGGTTTTTAGGAATTCGGAAAAGAAAAAAGGGTAGCCGAGGCTACCCTTTTTTATCAATCGCACAACAAGTGGCTGACGGATTAACCGCCAAACTTCTTGCGGATCTGCTGGACGGTGCGCAGCTGAGCTGCAGCCTCGGCCAGACGTGCTGACGCAGCGCTGTAGTCGAAATCAGCGCCTTTTTCATGCAGAGCATGCTCAGCAGCCTTGAGAGCGGCTTGAGCCTGAGCTTCATCCAGGTCGGCGGCACGTTGCACAGTGTCGGCAAGCACTTTGACCATGTTCGGCTGAACCTCGAGGAAACCACCAGAGATGTAGAACACCTCGGGTTCCCCGCCTTGCTTGATCAGGCGGATCGGACCTGGCTTCAGATTAGTGATCAGCGGCGCGTGACCCAGAGCGATACCAAGATCACCCAGTGCACCGTGCGCAATCACCATCTCGACCAGGCCGGAAAAGATTTCTCCTTCCGCGCTGACTATATCGCAATGGACTGTCATAGCCATCTGATTGCCTCAACCTAAATTAGCGCCCGTTGCCGGGCGCCGGGATTACAGTTTCTTGGCTTTCTCGATCGCTTCTTCGATGCCGCCAACCATGTAGAACGCTTGTTCTGGCAGGTGGTCGTAGTCACCGTTGAGGATGCCTTTGAAGCCAGCAATGGTGTCTTTCAGGGAAACGTATTTACCCGAAGCACCGGTGAAGACTTCAGCCACGAAGAACGGCTGCGACAAGAAGCGCTGGATCTTACGAGCACGGTTTACCAACTGCTTGTCGGCTTCCGACAGCTCGTCCATACCCAGGATCGCGATGATGTCCTTCAGCTCTTTGTAACGTTGCAGAACGTACTGAACGCCGCGAGCGGTGTCGTAGTGGTCCTGGCCGATTACGTTCGGGTCCAGCTGGCGCGAAGTCGAATCCAGTGGATCTACCGCTGGGTAGATACCCAGGGAAGCGATGTCACGGGACAGAACGACGGTGGCGTCCAAGTGGGCGAAGGTGGTCGCTGGCGACGGGTCGGTCAAGTCATCCGCAGGTACGTATACCGCTTGGATCGAAGTGATCGAACCTTCCTTGGTCGAAGTGATACGTTCTTGCAGAACGCCCATCTCTTCAGCCAGGGTCGGCTGGTAACCTACTGCCGAAGGCATACGGCCCAGCAGTGCGGATACTTCAGTACCGGCCAGGGTGTAACGATAGATGTTGTCGACGAACAGCAGAACGTCGTTACCTTCGTCACGGAACTTCTCGGCCATGGTCAGGCCGGTCAGTGCTACGCGCAGACGGTTACCCGGCGGCTCGTTCATCTGACCGTAAACCAGTGCCACTTTGTCCAGAACGTTGGAGTCCTTCATCTCGTGGTAGAAGTCGTTACCCTCACGAGTACGCTCACCCACACCGGCGAACACGGAATAACCGCTGTGCTCGATGGCGATGTTACGGATCAGTTCCATCATGTTTACGGTTTTGCCTACACCGGCACCACCGAACAGACCGACTTTACCGCCTTTGGCAAACGGGCAAACCAGGTCGATAACCTTGATGCCGGTTTCCAGCAGGTCGTTGCCGCCTGCCTGTTCAGCGAACGAAGGCGCTGGACGGTGAATGCCCCAACGCTCTTCGGTGTCGATCGGGCCAGCTTCGTCGATCGGGTTACCGAGGACGTCCATGATCCGGCCCAGGGTCGCTTTACCGACCGGTACGGAGATGGCTGCGCCAGAATCGGTAACTTCCAGACCGCGCTTCAAGCCCTCGGTGGAACCCATCGCAATGGTGCGAACCACGCCGTCGCCCAGCTGTTGCTGAACTTCCAGAGTGGTTTCAGCCGCGCTCACTACTTTCAGCGCGTTGTAGATGCTCGGTACGCTGTCGCGTGGAAATTCCACGTCGATAACGGCGCCGATGATTTGAACGATACGTCCGCTACTCATAGCTGGATCCTCTGAATATTTGAACCGTTAAACCGCGGCAGCGCCGCCGACGATTTCCGAGATCTCTTGGGTGATCGCAGCCTGACGCGCCTTGTTGTAGATCAGCTGCAAATCGCTGATCAAATCACCGGCGTTGTCGGTAGCGTTCTTCATCGCGATCATCCGCGCAGCTTGTTCAGCCGCGTTGTTCTCGACCACCGCCTGGTAGACCTGCGACTCAACGTAGCGGACCATCAAGCCGTCAAGCAGCTCTTTGGCATCCGGTTCGTAGAGATAGTCCCAGTGGTGCTTGAGATCCTGATCCGGGGTGGCCACCAGTGGAATCAACTGCTCCACGGTAGGCTGTTGCGTCATGGTGTTGATGAACTTGTTGGACACCACGGACAGGCGGTCAATACGGCCGTCCAGGTAGGCATCCAGCATCACCTTGACGCTGCCGATCAGATCATTGATCGACGGCTCTTCACCCAGGTGGCTGATAGCTGCAACGACGTTACCGCCGAAGTTGCGGAAAAAGGCCGCACCTTTGCTACCAACGACACACAGATCAATCTCGACGCCGTTTTCGCGGTTTACCGCCATGTCCTTGACCAGGGCCTTGAACAGGTTGGTGTTCAAGCCGCCGCACAAACCACGGTCACTGCTCACAACGACATAACCCACACGCTTGATTTCGCGGTCGATCATGAACGGGTGGCGGTATTCCGGGTTGGCGTTGGCCAGATGCCCAATTACCTGGCGGATACGCTCCGCATAAGGACGGCTAGCAGCCATGCGCATTTGTGCCTTGCGCATTTTGCTGACCGCCACTTTTTCCATGGCGCTGGTAATCTTTTGCGTGCTTTTGATGCTCGCAATCTTACTGCGAATCTCTTTTGCGCCTGCCATGTAACACCTATCAGGTTAGCAAGCGGGAGCCTCGCGGCTCCCGCTGCGGCTTACCAGGTTTGGGTGGCCTTGAACTTCTCGATACCGGCTTTCATGCCAGCGTCGATTTCGTCATTGAAGTCACCTTTAACGTTGATCTTGGCCATCAAATCGGCGTGATCGCGGTTGAAGAAAGCAATCAGCGCTTGTTCGAAGCTGCCGATCTTGGCGATTTCAATGTCAGTCAGGAACCCACGCTCAGCGGCATACAGCGACAGCGCCATGTCAGCGATCGACATTGGTGCGTATTGCTTCTGCTTCATCAGCTCGGTAACGCGCTGACCATGCTCAAGTTGCTTACGGGTCGCTTCGTCCAGGTCAGAAGCGAACTGGGCGAATGCCGCCAGTTCACGGTACTGAGCCAGAGCGGTACGGATACCACCGGAGAGCTTCTTGATGATCTTGGTCTGAGCGGCACCACCCACACGGGATACCGAAACACCGGCGTTCACTGCAGGGCGGATGCCCGAGTTGAACATGGCCGATTCCAGGAAGATCTGACCGTCGGTGATGGAAATCACGTTGGTCGGAACGAACGCGGAAACGTCGCCAGCCTGGGTTTCGATGATCGGCAGTGCGGTCAGGGAACCGGTTTTGCCGGTCACTGCGCCGTTGGTGAACTTCTCTACGTACTCTTCCGAAACGCGGGATGCGCGCTCCAGCAGACGGGAGTGGAGATAGAACACGTCGCCTGGGTAAGCTTCACGGCCTGGTGGACGGCGCAGCAGCAGGGAAATCTGGCGGTAAGCCACTGCTTGCTTGGACAGATCGTCATAAACGATCAGCGCGTCTTCACCGCGGTCGCGGAAGAATTCACCCATGGTGCAACCGGAGTACGGTGCCAGGAATTGCAGCGCAGGAGATTCCGAAGCACTGGCAGCCACGATGATCGTGTTGGCCAGGGCGCCGTTTTCTTCCAGCTTGCGAACCACGTTGGCGATGGTCGATTGTTTCTGACCGATGGCTACGTAGACGCAGAAAATGCCGCTGTCTTTCTGGTTGATGATCGCGTCGATCGCCAGAGCGGTTTTACCGATCTGACGGTCACCGATGATCAGCTCACGCTGGCCACGGCCGACAGGGATCATGGCATCGACAGCCTTGTAGCCAGTCTGTACAGGCTGGTCTACCGACTTACGCCAGATCACGCCCGGAGCAACTTTCTCGACCGCGTCGGTCAAGGTGTTGCCCAGTGGACCTTTGCCGTCAACAGGGTTACCCAGTGCGTCGACTACGCGACCCAGCAGTTCCTTACCAACCGGAACTTCGAGGATGCGGCCGGTGCACTTGGCGCTCATGCCTTCAGCCAGAGACTGGTAAGCGCCCAATACAACGGCACCTACGGAGTCTTGCTCCAGGTTGAGAGCCATACCGTAGACGCCGCCCGGAAACTCGATCATCTCGCCGTACATAACATCGGCCAGACCGTGAATCCGCACGATGCCGTCAGATACGCTGACGACAGTGCCTTCGTTACGGGCTTGGGAGGTCACATCGAGCTTGTCGATGCGGCCCTTGATAATTTCACTTATTTCGGAAGGATTGAGTTGCTGCATTGCTCTGCTGCCCCTTCAAACTCAAGATTTCAATGCTTCGGCAAGTTTCGCGATTTTGCCGCGAATCGAGCCATCGATAACCAGGTCGCCGGCGCGGATAACGACACCACCTATAAGGGCAGCATCCTCCGCAACTTGCAGGCGCACTTCCCGGTTGAGTCGTGCACTGAGAACCTTGGCGAGTTTGTCTTGCTGTTCTTGGTTCAATGCAAAAGCACTGGTCACTTCAACGTCTACCGACTTCTCTTGTTCGGCCTTGTACAGGTCGAAAAGAGCGGCAATCTCCGGCAGAAGCGGGAGACGGTCGTTTTCGGCAACGACATTGATGAAGTTCTGTGCCTTGGCATCAAACTTGTCGCCGCACACGTCAATAAACGTGGCGGCCTTTTCTGCGCTCGTCAGTCGCGGGGCCTTGAGCACGCGCTGCATGGTGTCATCTTGTGACACCGCTGCAGCCAGGCCGAGCATGGCTGACCAATTGGCCAGTTGCTGGTGGGCCTGAGCGTGCTCGAAGGCCGCCTTAGCGTAAGGTCGGGCCAACGTGGTCAGTTCTGCCATGATCGCCCTCGCTTAGATTTCAGCAGCCAGTTGGTTAACCAGCTCTGCGTGCGCGTTTTGATCGATTGTGGCACCCAGGATCTTCTCGGCGCCGCCAACAGCCAGCAAGCCCACTTGGGCACGCAGCTTGTCTTTGACACTGTTCAGTTCCTGTTCGATCTCGGCTTGAGCCTGAACCTTCACACGGTCAGCATCGACACGGGCCTTTTCAACGGCCTCTTCGACAATCTGGTTACCGCGTTTCTTGGCTTGCTCGATGATTTCAGCTGCCTGAGCTTTCGCTTCGCGCAGTTGCTGACCCGCTTTTTCTTGGGCCAACTCCAGGTCGCGAGCTGCACGGCTGGCAGCGTCCAGACCATCAGCGATCTTCTTTTGACGTTCGTGCAGAGCAGCGATGACCGGAGGCCATACATACTTCATGCAGAACAGTACAAAAATCAGGAACGCAACGGACTGGCCAATCAGGGTCGCATTAATGTTCACGCCAACACCTCGCAGTTACGTTGTCCATCACATCAAATTACTCGGAAGAATCCGGGTAATTAGCCAGCGATCTGACCAACGAACGGGTTCGCAAAGGTGAAGAACAGAGCGATACCAACACCGATCATGGTTACGGCGTCGAGCAGACCGGCAACGATGAACATTTTAACTTGCAGCATTGGAACCATTTCTGGCTGACGCGCTGCGCCTTCCAGGAACTTGCCGCCCAGCAGGCCGAAACCAATTGCGGTACCCAGTGCGCCCAGGCCGATCAACAGTGCAACAGCGATAGCGGTTAGACCAACTACAGTTTCCATCTTTCCTCCCGACTTTTACGTCGTATGGTTTAGGTTTTTTAGATTAAAGCGGTAAAACAAATCGTTTCAGGTGCCCTGTGAAGAGCCCCTTCCCGTTTGACCGGGAAGGACATCAGACTAGTCGAGACTGGTCTTAATGGTTTTCTTCGTGCGCCATCGACAGGTAGACGATGGTCAGCATCATGAAGATGAACGCCTGCAGCGTGATGATCAGGATGTGGAACACAGCCCACGCCCACTGCAGAACAACGCCCAGGCCGCTCAGCCAGAGCAGACCGCTGCCGAACATCACAGCGATCAGAATGAACACCAGCTCGCCGGCATACATGTTGCCGAACAGACGCAGAGCCAGAGAGATCGGTTTGGCGATCAGGGTCACGAATTCCAGCAGGAAGTTCACCGGGATCAGCAGGGCTTGAACGAAGATGTTCTTGCTGCCGAACGGGTGCAGGGTCAGTTCGCCGATGAAGCCGCCGAAGCCCTTGACCTTGATGCTATAGAAAATGATCAGTGCGAAAACCGAGAACGCCATGCCCAGGGTCGCGTTCGGGTCGGTAGTCGACACGGCGCGGAACGGGATGTGGTGGTCGCCGGAGATCAGGATGGCCAGCTGAGGAATCCAGTCGACCGGTACCAGGTCGACGGCGTTCATCAGGAACACCCAGACGAAGATGGTCAGTGCCAGCGGTGCAATCACCGGGCTACGGCCATGGAAGCTGTCTTTCACGCTGCCATCGACGAATTCGACCAATACTTCAACGAAGTTCTGCAAAGCACCCGGCTGACCCGAAGTCGCTTTCTTTGCCGCCATGCGGAAAAGAAGTACGAAGATCAGACCCAACGCGACCGACCAGCCGAGAGTATCGACGTGGAAAGCCCAGAAGCCCATTTCTTTGGCTTCTGCTGCGGTATGGGCAAAGCCCCAGCCGCCGTTAGGTAGCTGACCGAAGGTCAGGTTCTGCAAGTGGTGCTGGATATAGCCCGAAGCGGTTGTTTCTGCCATGGTTGCCTCAAACGCCCTAAGGTCTCGAAAGTCTTGTTCTCATCAGCAGGGGAGCGAACCAGCTGACCGACTGAGTCAGCACGAACGCGCCGAATACAGCTATCGGCGCCAGTGGCTTCACACCTGCAAACACCAGTGCAAAGAGCACTGCCGTCAAAATCAGTTTGCCTGCCTCGCCGGCATAAAATGACCGGACGATGGACTGGGCTGCTCGGGCGCCGGAAAACCGAAATGCCTTGTGAGCGAAATAAACATTGGGCAGCAAGGCTATCAGGCCTCCGCAAAGTCCCGAGTATCCGGCAACGACTCCATGCCATTGCCAGAGCGCCAAAGCGGCAATGAGCAAAATGACAAATTGAGCCATTAACACCGGAAAAACCGCCAGGCGATGGAACGGCAGGCGGTTTGGCTTGCGGGTTTCCATCACGTTTGCTCTCCAATGGTCGGCTGCCAGAATTCAATAACTTGGCATAATTTGTGCCGACAAAATGCGCGCAGAGTATAGGGGCGGTTCTGCCCCTATTCAACTGTCAGGTAGTGATTTCCGACTGCGCGCTACATGAGGAAATGTTTCAGCGGATGTGTGCGAGCACACCTTGAAGCTCATCGAGGGAGTTGTAACCGATCACCAACTGACCCTTTCCCTTCTTGCCGTGGCGAATCTGCACCGCAGAGCCTAGGCGCTCGGCCAGACGCTGTTCGAGACGAGCGATATCCGGGTCGGGTTTGGTCGCCTCCACAGGCTCCGGTTTGCCACTCAACCACTGACGAACCAGTGCCTCAGTTTGGCGCACAGTGAGACCGCGTGCGACAACATGTCGCGCCCCTTCTACCTGTTGATTGTCCGGCAGACCGAGCAATGCACGGGCGTGACCCATTTCCAGGTCGCCGTGGGACAGCATGGTCTTGATGACTTCCGGCAACGCAATAAGCCGCAACAGGTTAGCCACAGTGACGCGGGACTTACCCACAGCCTCGGCAACTTGTTGCTGAGTGAGCTGGAATTCCTGCTGCAAACGCTGCAGAGCCACCGCTTCTTCGATCGGATTGAGGTCTTCGCGCTGGATGTTCTCGATCAGCGCGATGGCGATTGCGGTTTCATCCGGCACATCGCGGACCATCGCCGGGATGGTTTCCTGGCCGGCTTGCTGACTCGCGCGCCAGCGACGTTCACCGGCGATGATCTCGAAGCGGCCACCGCCAATCGGGCGCACCACGATCGGCTGCATTACGCCTTGCGCCTTGATCGACGCTGCCAGTTCTTCCAGCGCCTGCGGATCCATGTCACGGCGCGGCTGGTATTTACCGCGCTGCAGCAGATCCAGCGGCAGATGTTGCAACTCACGGGTGTCAGCCTGCGCGGCTTGTTCTTCCAGCGCGCTGACGGTCGGACCACTCAGCAGTGCATCCAGTCCACGTCCGAGACCTCGTTTCTTGACGGCCATGGGGATTCCTTAAGTTGCCTGAGCGGCGGCGATGCGTGAATTTTTGCGCTGACGGCGAACCATCTCGCCGGCCAGGGCCAGATAAGCCAGGGCGCCACGCGATTGTTTGTCGTAGGCCAGCGCCGGCATGCCGTAGCTCGGCGCTTCGGCCAGACGGATGTTGCGCGGGATCACCGTGTCGTAGAGCTGCTCGCCGAAGTGTTCCTTGAGCTGCGCCGAAACGTCATTCATCAGGCTCAGGCGCGGGTCATACATGGTCCGCAGCAGGCCTTCGACTTTCAGGTTCGGATTGAGCAGTTCGGCGATGCGCTTGATGTTATCCACAAGGTCGCTCAGCCCTTCGAGCGCAAAGTACTCGCACTGCATGGGGATAATGACCCCATCGGCGGCGACCAATGCGTTCAGCGTAAGCATCGACAGCGACGGCGGGCAGTCGATCAAAATGTAATCGTAGTTTTCGCGGATCGGCGCCAGCGCGCTGCGCAGACGGCTTTCCTTCATCTGCATTTCCAGCAGCACCACTTCGGCCGCCGTCAAATCGCGGTTGGCCGGCAGCAGTTGATAACCGCCGTGCTCGGAATAGTGCATGGCCTGGGCCAGATCGCATTCGCCGATCAGCAGGTCGTAGACCGAGTTTTCCAGGCCGTGTTTATCCACACCGCTACCCATGGTGGCGTTGCCCTGTGGATCGAGATCGATCAACAGCACCCGGCGCTTGGTCGCGACCAGGGATGCTGCGAGGTTGATGCAGGTGGTGGTCTTGCCCACACCACCCTTCTGGTTCGCTATCGCGAATACCTTAGCCATTCTTGCTTGTGTTCCCAATCATGCCGTGCGGCGCAGTATCAGCAGATGGCGTTGGCCTTGGCAACCGGGTACGGCCAGGGCGTGTTCGCTATCGAGTTTGAAGTCTGCCGGCAATGCTACCAGCTCATCGGCCGGATGAACGCCCTTCATTGCCAGCCAGCGTGTATCGGCATCGCCGAGGTGGCGAGTCCAGTTGGTGAAGTTTTCCATGCTGCTGAACGCCCGGGAAATGATCCCGTTGAACGGCTGCGCAGGCTGGAACGCTTCGACACGACTGTGGATAACTTGCAGGTTATCCAGTTTGAGTTCGAGTTTGACCTGAGTCAGGAAGCGGGTTTTCTTGCCGTTGCTGTCCAGACAGGTCACTTGCGAGTCTGGATACAAAATCGCCAACGGGATTCCCGGCATGCCGCCGCCGCTGCCAACGTCAAGCCAGCGACCATTTTCAATGAACGACATCACGCTGAGACTATCGAGCAAGTGCCGCGAAACCATTTGGTCCGGATCGCGCACGGCGGTCAGGTTGTAGGCCTGGTTCCATTTGATCAACAGGGCCAGATAACCCAGCAGCAATTCGTGCTGGGTTTCAGTGAGATTGACACCGAGCTCGCGGGCTCCTGTGGATAACTCTTCGGCGTGTTGCGAAGTGACCTTAGAACTCAAGCGCTTTGCTCCAACTGACGGCCCGCGCCGCGTTTTTTCAAATGAATCATCAACAGCGAAATCGCTGCCGGGGTCACACCCGGGATCCGCGAAGCCTGGCCCAGCGTCTCTGGTCGAGTCGCGCCGAGCTTGCTCTGGATCTCCTTGGAGAGACCGGAAATGTTGGTGTAATCGATATCCACAGGCAATTTCGTGTCTTCACTGGCGCGCAGACGGGCGATTTCGTCCTGTTGACGATCAATGTAACCGGCGTATTTGGTCTTGATTTCAACCTGCTCGGCGACCTGTGGATCTTCCGCGCCGTTGCCGGTCACTTCGACCAGACCAGCGTAGTCGATTTCCGGACGACTCAAGAGGTTGAGCAAGTTGTATTCGTGAGTCAGCGGCGTGCCGAATTTCTCGGCAATCGCATCGCCCTGCTGCGTGTTCGGGCGAACCCAAGTGCTTTTCAGGCGCTGTTCTTCCAGCTCGATGCTTTCGCGTTTCTTGCAGAAGGCCGCCCAACGGGCGTCATCGACCAGACCGAGTTCGCGACCTTTTTCGGTCAGACGCAGGTCGGCGTTGTCTTCGCGCAGAATCAGGCGGTACTCGGCACGGGAAGTGAACATGCGGTACGGCTCTTGAGTGCCAAGGGTGATCAGGTCGTCGACCAAAACGCCGATGTACGCCTCATCGCGACGCGGGCACCAGGCTTCTTTGCCCTTGGCGCGCAGTGCGGCGTTGGCGCCAGCGAGCAAACCTTGGGCGCCGGCTTCTTCGTAACCGGTGGTGCCGTTGATTTGCCCGGCGAAGAACAGACCGCCAATGACTTTGGTTTCCAGGCTGTACTTCAGGTCGCGCGGATCGAAGTAGTCGTACTCGATGGCATAGCCCGGACGCACGATGTGTGCGTTTTCCATGCCGCGGATCGATTGCACGATCTGCAATTGCACGTCGAACGGCAAGCTTGTGGATATCCCGTTCGGGTACAGCTCATGGGTGGTCAAACCTTCCGGTTCGATAAACACCTGATGGCTTTCCTTGTCGGCAAAGCGGTGGATCTTGTCTTCGATCGACGGGCAATAACGCGGACCGATGCCTTCGATTTCACCGGCAGCCGAATACATCGGCGAACGATCGAGGTTCGCGGCAATGATTTCGTGGGTGCGGGCGTTGGTGTGCGTAATCCAGCAGCTCACTTGGCGTGGATGCTGTTCTTTGTTGCCCATGAACGACATCACCGGGATCGGCGTATCGCCGGGCTGCTCGGTCATTACCGAGAAATCCACAGACTTGCCGTCGATACGCGGCGGTGTACCGGTTTTCAGGCGACCGACCCGCAGTGGCATTTCACGCAGACGGTGAGCCAGCGCGATCGACGGTGGATCACCGGCTCGACCGCCGGAAAAATTCTGCAAACCGATGTGGATAAGTCCGCCGAGGAAGGTACCGGTGGTCAACACCACGGAATCGGCGAAGAAGCGCAGACCCATTTGCGTGACAACACCGCGGACTTGTTCCTGTTCGACGATCAGATCGTCAGCAGCTTGTTGAAATATCCACAGGTTCGGCTGGTTTTCCAGGATTTCACGGACAGCGGCTTTGTACAGAATCCGGTCAGCTTGCGCACGGGTCGCCCGTACGGCTGGGCCTTTGCGGCTGTTCAACACGCGAAACTGGATGCCGCCCAAATCGGTGGCCATGGCCATCGCGCCGCCGAGGGCATCGATTTCCTTGACCAGATGGCTTTTGCCAATGCCACCAATGGCCGGGTTGCAACTCATGGCTCCGAGGGTTTCCACGTTATGCGTCAGCAACAGGGTTTTTGCCCCCATACGTGCTGAGGCCAGTGCTGCCTCGGTACCGGCATGACCGCCGCCGATGACGATCACTTCAAAACGGGAAGGGAAATCCACCACGCACCTCGTGCCTGCTTAAGTAGGTAATTCAGGAATAGTTTGAGATCAGGTTTCTGGACCTGGTCGACAAGTATAGGGACTTCGCCCTTCCTAAAGAACCCTTTGCACAAAATTTAACCAGCTGTGGAGAACTCGAGGTTAAAAGAATAAAAAAGAGAGAAATTTATAAAACCTTTGTTTTTATGTTTATTTTTACTGAGGCACGTTTCTGTGGATAGATCGCTACAGGCCTTTATATTCAATATGTACAGAGATTCAAAACCCTGTGACCATGTGCCAATGAGGACCTTGGATAACCGGTTTAAGCCTGTGGATGAAAGGGGTGTTTATCCACAGGGGCGGTTATGTCCAGTTTTCAGGCCCTGTTATCAACTGCCCTTAGTGGCAGTTATTCACAGGGCTTAATCCACAGAAAAACGATACAACGGCTTTTTCACAGCGCAAAAAAAAACGCCAGCGAGGGTTCGCTGGCGACAAAGAAGCCGATGGAGGGAAGTGCGAGGGCTATTGTGAGAGAACGTAACAGGGGCTAATAATAGGCATTATCATTAACTCATCAGTTTTTCCCCATGTCCCTACCCGCCCACACTGCTGCGATCGAGCAAATCTACGAGCAACACCATTCGTGGCTATATGGCTGGCTCAAGGGCAAATTGCATGACGCCTGCGATGCGGCCGATGTAGCGCATGACACGTTTGTGCGGATTCTCGCGGCGCGCAACGCCGCGCATATTCGTGAACCACGGGACTATCTGGCGACTGTTGCACGCGGGCTGGTGATCGATCGTTATCGCAGGAAGGCTATCGAAGCTGCGTATTTGCAGACCGTGGCAGCTCGACCGCAAGCCACCGCCATCAGCGAGGAAGACAAGGCGCTGATCATCGAAACTCTGGTCGCTGTGGATAAAGCCTTGGCGGGGCTCGGCCCCAGAAGCCAACAGATTTTCATGCTGTCGCAGATCGATGGCCGGACTTATCAACAGATCGCCCTGCAGCTAAAGGTTTCGCTGACCACGGTGAAGAAACACATGATCCGTGCCCTGACGGAATGTGCCCTGATCATGGCGCAACATTGATGGCCATCGCTCCCGATCGCCAGGTTTTCGAAGCCGCCGCCAGTTGGTATGTGCAGTTTCAGGCGGACCCGCCGACGCTCGCCGAACAGAAGGCCTGGCAGCTGTGGATAGACAGTGATCCAGCGCACCTGGCGGCATGGAACCAGATGGAACAACTGCAGCGCCACCTCGGTACGTTGCCGCCTGATTTGAAACGTCGCGCCCTGAATACCGGACAGCAACGACGCCAGGTGCTCAAGTTGTTGCTACTCGCTGCGGGGACGGGGTTCGTTGGCTGGAATGTTCAGCAACACACATCGCTGGGGAATGTCTGGTCCGACTATAAAACTGGCGTTGGCCAGCGTCGCAACCTGACATTGGCTGATGGCAGTCAGATTCAGCTCAACACTGACACTGCCATTGACGTGTCTTTTGATCCGACGCAGCGGCTGATTCGCCTGCACTCCGGCGAGATCCTGATTCAAACCGGCAAACTTGGCGATCAACGGCCCTTTTTCGTCGACACCCATGATGGCCGGATTCAAGCGCTGGGCACCCGGTTTTCCGTACATCAGTTATCGGAGTCTACCCGGGTCGGTGTGCTGGAAGACCGGATCAGCGTTCAGCCTGCTGATCTATCAACAGCCGCAATTATTCTGAACGCAGGCGAAGGGGCCGACTTTGATCGTCGACACATCGGGCTCACTCATCCCTTCAAATCCACGGAAGTGGCGTGGACCAATGGCCAGTTGATTGTGCTCAATGCACGCTTGGGCGACGTGATTGAAGAATTGGGCCGCTATCGCCGCGGTGTTTTGCACTGCGATAACCGCGTGCGGGATCTGCGGGTATCCGGCACATTCCGGCTCGACTCCACCGATGCAGTGCTGGCCAATCTTCAGGCTTCGCTGCCAATCGACGTGCGCTATTTCACCCGTTACTGGGTCTCGATCAGCCACAGCGCTTGATCGAAATGTCACTTGGGGAAAATAAATCGACAACAGGGTTATCTTTTTTTGCCCTGACCCGGCCCTACAGGTAATCGCGATAAACGCGGCTCTTTGCCACCTTCAGGGCTAATCCACACATGCGTCTTTCCACGTTTCGTCAGCGTTTTTCCTACCACTGCATTGCTTACAGCCTACTGATGACCAGCGCTGCGTCCTGCCTGGTGATTAGCCATAACGCGATCGCTGCAACGGTCGCCCAGCGTTATGCCATTGCCGCCGGCCCGCTGGACAATGCCTTGAGCCAGTTCGCCTCCGCTTCGAATGTAATCCTGTCGTTCTCGCCGCAACAGACCAGCCGTTTGCGCAGTGCCGGTTTGAACGGCGATTTCACCGTCGATCAGGGTTTCGCCCAACTGCTGCAAGGCTCGGGGTTGCAAGCCGTACCACAGGCGCCGGGCAGTTACATTTTGCAGGCACTGCCCAACGGCGACGCACTGGAATTGGCCCCGACCAACATTAACGGTCAGTTGGCCAATCCGATGAATCTGGATTACGCCGCCGACGTCGGATACAAGGCGCAGAACAGCCGGATCGGTACGAAAACCAGTACGCCATTGTCGGAAACACCGCGTTCCGTGTCCGTCGTCACTGCCCAGCGCATGAAAGATCAGAAATCTCAGACACTCACTGAAGTACTCGGCTACGTTCCGGGAATCTTCGCGCCACCCTTTGCCGCCGGCGACAGTCTGGCTGGAGACCTGTTCTACATTCGCGGTTTCAACGCTACCGATTATGGCTACGGTCTTTTGCGCGATGGACTACGCGTACAGGGCAATCGTTATGACACCAGCACCGAGCCTTACGGACTTGAGCGGGTCGAGATTTTCCGCGGCCCGTCTTCTCTGTTGTATGGGGAAAACGCACCGGGCGGTCTGGTCAATCTTGTTAGCAAACGTCCGACCGCTGCACCGCAGGGCGAAGTGCAATTGGGTTATGGCTCGAACAATCGCCGGCAGATCGGCGTCGATGTCTCCGGTCCACTCAATGACAGCGGCAACGTTCTCGGGCGGGTGGTGATGCTTGGGCGCAAGTCGGACACCCAGACCGATCATGTCCCGGACGACCGGATCTACATCGCGCCATCCCTGACCCTGAATTTCGATGATTTCAACACGCTGACTCTGCTGGCCAACTACCAGAAGGATCACACCAACATGGAACTTGGCCTACCGGCGGCCGGTACTTTGCTGACAAATCCCAACGGCAAGTTATCCAAAGGCACCCTGCTCGGCGACCCGGACTGGAACACTTTCGAACGGGAAACCTGGAGCACCGGTTACGAGTTCAGCCACTCGTTCAACGACGATTGGCAGTTCCGTCAGAACTCGCGCTACATGCAGTCGCGCATTACCCGTCACGAAACCTGGCCGGGCAACCTCAACAACGCCGGGTTTGGCACACGCCTGAACATGACTGCGTACGATCGCTTCAACAAGTCGATGGTGTACTCGCTGGATAACCAGCTGGAAGGCAAGTTCCAGGTCGGCGGTCTGGAGAACACCGTGTTGTTCGGCGCCAGCTACGACCGTACCTCGTTCAATCAGGACTGGAACGCTGGCATCGTCGGGCCGATCGATGTGTATAACCCGGTGTACCTACGTGACCCGACGACACCGATTGCTGTGCAAAACACCTTGCTCGAGCAACAGATGAAAGGTGTTTATGCACAGATCCAAAGCAAGTACGACCATTGGTTGTTTCTGCTCGGTGGCCGTCAGGACTGGGTCGACAGTGATTTCCGCGACAAGGTCGCCCAGTCGAGCGACATCAGTTCCGAGGACAAGAAGTTCACCTATCAGGGCGGCGTGATGTACCAGTTCGACAACGGCATGACGCCGTATGTCAGCTATTCCACCTCGTTCGTACCGGTGCAGCAGATTTCCAATGCCGGCGCACCGCTCGACCCGATCACCAGCAGCCAATACGAAGTGGGTCTGAAATACGAACCGATCGGCTGGGATACTGCGTTTACCGCTTCGGTGTACGACCTGCGCAAAAAGGACGACACCTACTTCGACTCGACGACAGCGACCTACCGCCAGGTCGGCGAAAGCCGTTCCAAAGGTGTGGAACTGGAACTGAACAGCAATCTGACCCAGAACCTCAATGTGACAGCGGCCTACACCTACACCGATGCGCGGATTACCAAAGATGCCGCGACGTCATTGGTCAAAGGCCATCAAATGACCGGAGTGCCACGTAATCAGGCTTCGGTCTGGACGAAATACCGATTCCTCGATGGCGACTTGAAAGGCCTGTATGTCGGCGGTGGTGTGCGTTACTTCGACAGTGCCTTCGCCTACACCTCGCCTTCTCTGTACGGCAAGCTCGATGCCGGCGATGTCACGTTGGTGGATGCGGCGATCGGCTATCAGATCGATACGAATTGGAGCGTCGATCTGAACGCGAAAAACCTGTTCGACAAGGAATATGTGTCGGGATGCAACGATGCTGGTCGTTGTTATTGGGGCGAAGATCGCACCTTGCTGGGGACGGTGTCTTACAACTGGTAAAGCAAAAAAGGGGCTGTGGATAAATATTCCACAGCCCCTTTTGTTATTTGCCGATGCAGAAGCTGGAAAAGATCCTTCCCAGCAGATCATCGGAGCTGAACGCCCCGGTGATTTCACCCAGAGAATGCTGGGCCTGACGCAAATCTTCGGCGAGCAATTCGCCGGCGCCGGCCAATGTCAGTTGCGCGCGGCCGTGTTCCAACGCGGCGCTGGCGTGACGTAATGCCTCCAAATGGCGGCGACGTGCACTGAAGCTGCTTTCCGAAGTTTGCTCGTAACCCATGCAGGCTTTGAGATGGTCACGCAGCAAGTCCAGCCCTTCACCGGCCGACTTGGCACTCAGACTGATCGTCACATGCCCGTCTTCACTGGTTTCGAGGGCAATTGCTTCGCCCGTCAGATCCGCTTTGTTGCGGATCAGGGTAACTTTCGCCGGATCCGGACGGGTCTCGAGGAATTCCGGCCACAATGCAAACGGGTCCAATGCTTCCGGAGCGGTCGCATCGACCACCAGCAACACCCGATCGGCTTCACCAATAGCCTTCAATGCCCGTTCAACACCGATCTTTTCCACATGATCATCGGTATCACGCAGCCCTGCAGTATCGACAACATGCAACGGCATGCCGTCGATGTGGATATGTTCGCGCAGGATATCCCGCGTGGTGCCGGCAATCTCCGTCACGATGGCAGCTTCGCGACCGGCTAAAGCATTCAACAGGCTGGACTTGCCGGCATTCGGACGACCGGCGATCACCACGGTCATGCCATCGCGCAACAAAGCGCCCTGCCCGGCTTCACGCAGTACTGTGGATAACTCGTTGCGCACTTTGTCGAGCATGTTCAACACATGGCCATCGGCGAGGAAGTCGATTTCCTCTTCCGGAAAGTCGATGGCGGCTTCGACGTAGATACGCAAACCGATCAACTGCTCGGTCAAGTTATGCACACGTTGGGAAAATGCACCCTGCAATGAGCGCAGGGCATTACGCGCAGCCTGTGCCGAACTGGCCTCGATCAAATCGGCAATCGCCTCGGCCTGGGCCAGGTCGAGTTTGTCATTGAGGAAAGCACGTTCACTGAATTCACCCGGACGGGCCAAACGGCAACCCAACTCCAGGCAACGCTTGAGCAACATATCCAGAACGATCGGGCCGCCGTGGCCTTGCAGTTCCAGCACGTCTTCGCCGGTGAAAGAGTTCGGTCCCGGGAAATACAGGGCCAGGCCCTCGTCCAGGACTTGCTGGTCGTCACTGAAAAACGGCCCGTAATGGGCGTAACGCGGTTTCAGCTCACGGCCGCTGATGGCTTTGGCTGCAACACTGGCCAGCGGCCCGGAAATACGGACGATGCCCACACCGCCGCGACCCTGAGCGGTGGCGACGGCGGCGATGGTTTCACGAGGTGTGCTCATAAACCGGAATCCAGACAAAAGTGGCAGATAGCAAAACGCCCCACTAGGGGGCGTTTTGAGTGGTGTTATCCACAGTGCAAGTTACGCCTCGGCTTTTTTCGTCGCCGCTTCGATCTTACGCGTGATGTACCACTGTTGTGCAATCGACAGGCAGTTGTTCACAACCCAGTACAGCACCAGACCTGCCGGGAACCACAGGAAGAAGAAGGTGAAGATGATTGGCATCATTTTCATGACCTTCGCCTGCATCGGATCCGGAGGAGTCGGGTTCAGCTGCTGCTGAATGAACATGGTTGCGCCCATGATGATCGGCAGAATGAAGAACGGATCCTTGATCGACAGGTCAGTGATCCACAGCATGAAAGGCGCCTGGCGCATTTCCACGCTTTCCAGCAGAACCCAGTACAGCGAAAGGAAAACCGGCATCTGCACGAGGATCGGCAAGCAGCCGCCCAGCGGATTGATCTTCTCTTTCTTGTACAGCTCCATCATGGCTTGCGACATTTTCTGCCGGTCATCGCCATGTTGCTCTTTCAGAGCAGCCAGTTTCGGCGCAACAGCACGCATGCGCGCCATCGATTTGTAGCTGGCAGCCGACAGCGGGAAGAAAATACCCTTGATCAGCATGGTCAGGAAGATGATCGACCAGCCCCAGTTACCGACAATGGCGTGGATGTGTTGCAGCAGCCAGAAGATTGGCTGGGCAATGAACCACAGAATGCCGTAGTCGACGGTCAGTTCCAGACCTGGGGACAACTCTTTCAGCACAGCCTGGCTTTTCGGACCGGCGTACAGCACAGCGCTGGTTTCAACTTTGGCACCCGGAGCAGCGGTCAGTGTCGGACCGGTGTAACCGATGATGTAGTTGCCTTTGCTGTCTTTACGGGTCTGGACGATGTTGTTTTCGCCCTTGGCCGGAATCCACGCGGTCACGAAGTAGTGTTGCAGCCAGGCTACCCAGCCACCGGTGACGGTTTCTTTCAGCTGCGCCTTGTCCATGTCCTTCATGGACACTTTCTTGTACGGCTCCGAACTTGTCCACAGGGCGGCGCCCAGGTAAGTCGCGGTGCCAGTAGCAGTAGTGGACGAAGGATCAGCGCTGTTGTCGCGTTTCAACTGAGCAAACATTGCGCCGTTCCAGGGCTGAGCGCTCTGGTTATCCACAATGTAGGAAACGGCTACGTCATACAGGCCGCGTTTCAGGGTGAAACGCTTGATGTAGTTGACGCCGTCCTTGCTGAACTTCAGGTCGACGACCAGTTGGTCCTGACCGTCAGCCAGTTGATAAGTCTTCTTCTCCGAAGAGTAGACCGGACGACCGGCCGGATTTGCATCCGGGCCATTGGTGCCGATCAGACCGCTTTGGGCCAGATAAACACGTTCGCCACCGTTATCGAACAGTTGGAACGGCACATCAGGACGATCCTGACGACGTGGATACAGAGGCAAGGTCAGTTGAGCGACATCGCCACCTTGTGGATCGATCGCGAGATCGAGCACGTCGGTTTTGATCTGGATCAGATCCTTGCTGGCGGCTACCGGCGTTTCGGCAGGTGCGCTGGTATCGCTAGCGGCGCGCGGAATATCGTCACTGGCGGCAGCATTATTGCCAGTGGCGGTGTCCGGCAAACCGGATGTAGTCGTACTGGAAGCAACATTCTGAGTCGGCAGGGCAGCCTGACCATAGTCCTGGTTCCATTTAAGGACCATAACGTAGGCCACGATTGCCAGGGCGACGATCAGGATCGTGCGTTTGATATCCATGATTACTCGGCCATCGAAGAAGAACGGGAGGTAGGGATAGGTGGAACCGGGTCATAACCACCGGGATTCCACGGATGACAGCGACCTAAACGACGAAAGGCCAGCCAGCCACCGCGCAGAAGGCCATGATTTTCGATGGCTTCTAACGCGTAGCAGGAACAACTGGGGTAGAAACGACAGTGGTTGGCCATTAAAGGACTAATGGCATAGCGATAAAACTGGATCGGAACGAGGGCCAGTTTACGCATCTGGACTGTCTACCCCTACAGTTTCGGTTTTGACTTCTGGAACGGGCTTGCTGCGTGCAAGACGCTTCCAGAGTTTGCCGAAATGCTGAATCAATTCGGGGTTTTCTACATCGCCCAGACCTTTGCGCGCGACGATAACGATATCCCAGCCGACCAGTGAATCCTGGTGCAGACGGAATGATTCGCGCATCAAACGTTTGAGGCGATTGCGCTCAACGGAGAGCTTTACGCTCTTTTTCCCGATAACCAGCCCGAGACGGGGGTGATCAAGATCGTTGTTGCGTGCAAGGAGCAGGAGATTTTTCCCCGGAACCTTGCCGGTAGGGGAGTCAAAGACTGCCTTGAAATGCCGGGGGGTAAGCAGACGCTTTTCCCGACTGAAGTCCTGACTCACCTCCAGTACCGGATTATCAAACTGCCAGACGCGCACGACCTTTGGCGCGACGACGCGACAGGACTGCGCGGCCGTTCTTGGTAGCCATGCGAGCACGGAAACCGTGGGTACGAGCGCGTTTGATAGTGCTTGGTTGGAAAGTACGTTTCATTGTCGTGTTACCTGGTTCGTCCACAACGGGCCGGAATGGCCCCCGTTTTAAGAGACCGGGGATTCTAGAGAAAGCAAGCCTTCAGGTCAATTTCCAACCAACGTTTCCTTATAAATAGATCTCGAGGTGTTCTTTGCCCGATCACCTGCTCGCCATACATAAAAATAAAGAAGGGAATTATTTAAAGCTTTTCTGTAAAGCTTATAAAAGCTAGGCACACCGTCTTCTGTGGATAAGTGGCATTAGCCCTTGTTTGACGTGATGTACAGAGAATGACAACCACAGTGGAAAACCGTGTTCAGCCTGTGCTGCACTGTCGGATAACCTGTGTGTGGAATGGCATGTTATCCACAGGCAGGTTATCCACCGAGTTCAACCCCCAGTTGTCCAGTGCCCTTAGTGGCGGTTATCCACAGAGCTTATTCACACACCGTTGGTCGTTTTTTTAGCGGTTAACGCGTTGATAAATCATGGTCACCGGGCAACCTGCATGTGGATAAGTGGACGGCTCGCCGCTACAATGGCCGCTTGTTTTTGCCTCACCGGCTTTCAACTTAGGGGATATCCGTGTCAGTGGAACTTTGGCAGCAGTGCGTGGAGCTTTTGCGCGAGGAGCTGCCTGCCCAACAATTCAACACCTGGATCCGTCCACTACAGGTCGAAGCCGAAGGCGACGAGTTGCGCGTCTACGCACCGAACCGTTTTGTGCTGGAATGGGTCAACGAAAAGTACCTGGGTCGTGTCCTTGAGCTGCTGGATGAGCATGGCAACGGCATGGCGCCAGCGCTCTCCTTATTAATAGGCAGCAAACGCAGTTCCGCTCCGCGTGCCGCACCGAACGCGCCGCTTGCAGCCGCGCAGGTTTCCCAGCAGGCCCAGGCAAATGCCACGCCTGTGAGTACGCTGGCACCCACCCAGACGTCAGCGCCGGCAGCCAAGCGTTCGACGCAGAAAAGCCCAGAAGTCAGCGATGAACCGTCTCGCGACAGTTTCGACCCGATGTCCGGTGCCGCTTCCCAGCAAGCCCCGGTCCGCGCCGAACAGCGTACCGTGCAGGTCGAAGGCGCGCTCAAGCACACCAGTTACCTGAACCGCACCTTCACCTTCGAAAACTTCGTCGAAGGTAAATCCAACCAGCTCGCCCGCGCGGCGGCCTGGCAAGTGGCGGATAACCCGAAGCACGGCTACAACCCACTCTTCCTTTATGGTGGCGTTGGCCTGGGTAAAACTCACTTGATGCACGCGGTGGGTAACCACCTGTTAAAGAAGAACCCGAATGCCAAGGTCGTGTACCTGCATTCCGAGCGTTTCGTCGCCGACATGGTCAAGGCGCTGCAACTGAATGCGATCAACGAGTTCAAGCGTTTCTACCGTTCGGTGGATGCCTTGCTGATCGACGACATTCAGTTCTTTGCTCGCAAGGAGCGTTCGCAGGAAGAGTTTTTCCACACTTTCAACGCCCTGCTTGAAGGTGGCCAGCAGGTCATTCTCACCAGTGACCGCTACCCGAAAGAAATCGAAGGCCTTGAAGAGCGCCTCAAATCCCGCTTCGGCTGGGGCCTGACGGTTGCCGTCGAGCCGCCGGAACTGGAAACGCGCGTGGCGATCTTGATGAAGAAGGCCGACCAGGCCAAAGTCGACTTGCCGCACGACGCCGCGTTCTTCATTGCCCAGCGTATTCGCTCCAACGTCCGTGAGCTGGAAGGCGCGTTGAAACGCGTGATCGCCCACTCGCACTTCATGGGCCGCGACATCACCATCGAGCTGATTCGCGAATCCCTGAAAGACCTGTTGGCGTTGCAGGACAAACTGGTCTCTGTGGATAACATTCAGCGCACCGTCGCTGAGTACTACAAGATCAAGATCTCGGACCTGCTGTCCAAGCGCCGTTCGCGCTCGGTAGCGCGTCCGCGTCAGGTAGCCATGGCGTTGTCCAAGGAGCTGACCAACCACAGCCTGCCGGAAATCGGCGATGTGTTTGGCGGCCGTGACCACACCACCGTGCTGCACGCCTGCCGCAAGATCAACGAACTTAAGGAATCCGACGCGGACATCCGCGAGGACTACAAGAACCTGCTGCGTACACTGACCACTTGATGAACACCAGCGCAGCTTATTAAGGCAAGGGACTAGACCATGCATTTCACCATTCAACGCGAAGCCCTGTTGAAACCCCTGCAACTGGTCGCAGGCGTCGTCGAGCGTCGACAGACCTTGCCGGTACTGTCCAACGTGCTGTTGGTAGTCGAAGGCCAGCAACTGTCGCTGACCGGTACCGATCTTGAGGTCGAACTGGTCGGTCGTGTGCAACTCGAGGAGCCGGCAGAAACAGGTTCCATCACCGTGCCTGCGCGCAAGCTGATGGATATCTGCAAAAGCCTGCCCAACGACGCGCTGATCGACATCAAGGTCGACGAGCAGAAGCTGGTGGTAAAAGCCGGCCGTAGCCGTTTCACCCTGTCGACATTGCCGGCCAACGATTTCCCGACCGTTGAAGAAGGCCCGGGTTCGCTGACCTGCAGCCTCGAGCAAAGCAAACTGCGTCGCCTGATCGAACGCACCAGCTTCGCCATGGCTCAGCAGGACGTGCGTTACTACCTCAACGGCATGTTGCTGGAAGTGTCCGAGGGCATCATCCGCGCTGTGGCCACCGACGGTCACCGTTTGGCCATGTGCTCGATGAAAGCCGATATCGGCCAGCCGGATCGTCACCAGGTGATCGTGCCGCGCAAAGGTATCCTCGAACTGGCGCGTCTGCTCACCGAGCCGGACGGCAATGTCAGCATCGTGCTGGGTCAGCACCACATCCGCGCGACCACCGGCGAATTCACCTTCACCTCGAAACTGGTCGACGGCAAATTCCCGGACTACGAGCGCGTGTTGCCTAAGGGCGGCGACAAGCTGGTATTGGGCGATCGTCAGGCGCTGCGCGAAGCGTTCAGCCGTACCGCGATTCTGTCCAACGAGAAGTACCGTGGTATCCGTCTGCAGCTGGCCAGCGGTCAGTTAAAGATCCAGGCCAACAACCCGGAGCAGGAAGAAGCGGAAGAAGAAGTGGGCGTTGAATACAACGGCGGCTCCCTGGAAATCGGCTTCAACGTGAGCTACTTGCTCGACGTGCTGGGCGTGATGACCACCGAGCAGGTTCGCCTGATCCTGTCCGACTCCAACAGCAGTGCGCTGGTGCAAGAGTCGGACAACGACGATTCGGCTTACGTTGTCATGCCGATGCGTCTGTAATCAGCTGACTCTGGATGTCCTTAAGTCGTGTTTCGGTCACCGCGGTGCGCAATCTGCACCCGGTGACCTTCTCCCCCTCCCCCCGCATCAACATTCTTTACGGCGCCAACGGCAGCGGCAAAACCAGTGTTCTGGAAGCCATTCATCTGCTGGGGCTTGCCCGTTCGTTTCGTAGCACGCGGCTTTTGCCGGTCATCCAATACGAGCAGCTCGCCTGTACCGTGTTCGGTCAGGTCGAACTGGCCGAGGGTGGGCATAGCGCTTTGGGTATCTCGCGCGACCGTCAGGGCGAATTCCAGATACGCATCGACGGCCAGAACGCCCGCAGCGCAGCGCAACTGGCAGAGATCCTGCCGCTGCAGTTGATCAACCCCGACAGCTTCCGTCTGCTTGAAGGCGCGCCGAAGATTCGCCGGCAGTTTCTCGATTGGGGTGTGTTCCACGTCGAGCCGCGGTTCATGGCCACCTGGCAGCGTTTGCAGAAGGCCTTGCGCCAGAGAAACTCCTGGCTGCGGCATGGTACACTTGACGCCGTTTCGCAAGCGGTTTGGGACAGGGAACTGTGCCAGGCCAGCGCTGAAATCGATGAATACCGCCGCGCTTACATCAAAGCCTTGAAACCAGTCTTTGAACAAACCTTGAGCGAACTGGTTGAGCTCGAAGGTTTGACGCTCAGCTATTACCGAGGCTGGGACAAAGACCGGGAATTGAGTGCCGTACTGGCCGGATCCCTGCAACGGGATCAGCAAATGGGTCATACCCAGGCCGGACCGCAACGGGCTGATTTGCGTCTTAGATTGGGTGCACACAACGCCGCGGACATTTTGTCCCGGGGTCAGCAGAAGTTGGTGGTCTGTGCACTGCGGATTGCCCAAGGGCATCTGGTCAGCCAGGCCCGCCGCGGTCAGTGTATTTATCTGGTGGATGACTTGCCGTCCGAGCTGGACGAGAGCCACCGTCGCGCGCTGTGCCGCTTGCTGGAAGACTTACGCTGCCAGGTGTTCATCACCTGTGTAGATCACGAATTATTGAGGGAAGGCTGGCAGACGGAAACGCCAGTCGCTCTGTTCCACGTGGAACAGGGCCGTATCACCCAGACCCACGACCATCGGGAGTGAAGGCATTGAGCGAAGAAAATACGTACGACTCAACGAGCATTAAAGTGCTGAAAGGCCTGGATGCCGTACGCAAACGTCCCGGTATGTACATTGGTGACACCGACGATGGCAGCGGTCTGCACCACATGGTGTTCGAGGTGGTCGACAACTCGATCGACGAAGCCCTCGCCGGCCACTGCGACGACATCAGCATCATCATCCACCCGGATGAGTCCATCACCGTTAAAGACAACGGCCGTGGCATCCCGGTAGACGTGCACAAAGAGGAAGGCGTTTCCGCGGCCGAGGTCATCATGACCGTCCTCCACGCTGGCGGTAAGTTCGACGACAACTCCTACAAGGTATCCGGCGGTCTGCACGGTGTAGGTGTGTCGGTAGTGAACGCACTGTCCGAAGAGCTGGTTCTGACTGTTCGCCGCAGCGGCAAGATCTGGGAACAGACCTACGTCCACGGCGTACCTCAGGCACCGATGGCCATCGTTGGCGACAGCGAAACCACCGGCACCCAGATCCACTTCAAGGCTTCCAGCGAAACCTTCAAGAACATTCACTTCAGCTGGGACATCCTGGCCAAGCGCATTCGTGAACTGTCCTTCCTCAACTCCGGTGTCGGCATCGTCCTCAAGGATGAGCGCAGCGGCAAGGAAGAGCTGTTCAAGTACGAAGGCGGCCTGCGTGCGTTCGTTGAATACCTGAACACCAACAAGACTGCGGTCAACCAGGTGTTCCACTTCAACATCCAGCGTGAAGACGGCATCGGCGTGGAAATCGCCCTGCAGTGGAACGACAGCTTCAACGAGAACCTGTTGTGCTTCACCAACAACATTCCGCAGCGCGACGGCGGTACCCACCTGGTGGGCTTCCGTTCGGCACTGACGCGTAACCTGAACAACTACATTGAGCAGGAAGGTCTGGCGAAGAAGCACAAAGTCGCCACCACCGGTGACGATGCCCGTGAAGGCCTGACTGCGATCATCTCGGTGAAAGTGCCGGATCCGAAGTTCAGCTCGCAGACCAAAGACAAGCTGGTCTCTTCCGAAGTGAAGACCGCGGTCGAACAGGAAATGGGCAAGTACTTCTCCGACTTCCTCCTGGAAAACCCGAACGAAGCGAAACTGGTCGTCGGCAAGATGATCGACGCCGCTCGTGCCCGTGAAGCCGCGCGCAAGGCCCGTGAGATGACCCGCCGCAAAGGCGCGCTGGACATCGCCGGTCTGCCAGGCAAGCTCGCTGACTGCCAGGAAAAAGACCCGGCGCTGTCCGAACTGTACCTGGTGGAAGGTGACTCCGCGGGCGGCTCTGCCAAGCAGGGACGTAACCGCAAGACTCAGGCGATCCTGCCGTTGAAGGGTAAGATCCTCAACGTCGAGAAAGCGCGTTTCGACAAGATGATCTCTTCCCAGGAAGTGGGCACCTTGATCACCGCACTGGGCTGCGGTATCGGTCGCGACGAATACAACATCGACAAGCTGCGTTATCACAACATCATCATCATGACCGATGCTGACGTCGACGGTTCGCACATCCGTACCCTGCTGCTGACCTTCTTCTTCCGTCAGTTGCCGGAGCTGATCGAGCGCGGCTACATCTACATCGCCCAGCCGCCGCTGTACAAGGTCAAGAAAGGCAAGCAAGAGCAATACATCAAAGACGACGACGCCATGGAAGAGTACATGACGCAGTCGGCCCTGGAAGATGCGAGCCTGCACCTGAACGAAGAAGCCCCGGGCATTTCCGGTGAAGCGCTGGAACGTCTGGTTAACGACTTCCGCATGGTGATGAAGACTCTCAAGCGTCTGTCGCGCCTGTACCCGCAGGAGCTGACCGAGCACTTCATCTACCTGCCGGCCGTAAGCCTGGAAAAGCTCGGCGACCACGCAGCGATGCAAGAGTGGCTGGCCCAATACGAAGCGCGTCTGCGCACCGTGGAAAAATCCGGTCTGGTCTACAAGGCCAGCCTGCGTGAAGATCGTGAACGTGGCGTGTGGCTGCCAGAGGTCGAACTGATCTCCCACGGCCTGTCGAACTACGTCACCTTCAACCGCGACTTCTTCGGCAGCAACGACTACAAAACCGTCGTCACCCTCGGCGCTCAACTGAGCACCCTGCTCGACGAAGGCGCGTATATCCAGCGTGGCGAACGCAAGAAAGCGGTCACCGAGTTCAAGGAAGCCTTGGACTGGCTGATGGCTGAAAGCACCAAGCGCCACACCATTCAGCGATACAAAGGTCTGGGCGAAATGAACCCGGATCAGCTGTGGGAAACCACCATGGACCCAAGCGTGCGCCGCATGCTGAAAGTCACCATCGAAGACGCCATTGGCGCAGACCAGATCTTCAACACCCTGATGGGTGATGCGGTCGAACCTCGCCGTGACTTCATCGAGAGTAACGCGCTGGCCGTGTCCAACCTGGACTTCTGATCCGCGCAAGCAATTCGGTGTGTGTTGCCGAAACAAAAAAGGCCCGCATCAGCGGGCCTTTTTTATGGGTGTTCTTAGTAATAAACCGCTGGTCCCTGAATTCATTACAGCGGGCCGAGGCAATGTTCAACTCAGAACCATCGCAGACTCACTCGATTTCAAATCAAACGCTTCGCGCGAAGGTCCAATTTCCCAAAGCAACTGCAAGCGCTGGTGGGCTTCGTACAATGTCGGAATATGACCTTCATCCACCCACCACATCACAACCCGTGGTTTGCTGATAGGCAGGAACCACTCCGCACCTCTCAAACGAAAGTCGTTGTGCGGTGTTTTATACAAGAAATCTTTCAAGGCCGCCGGGCTCTTCCACAGCGAAAGTGTATAAAGATACCCTTCTCCCCATAGTTCATCGAGAAGCTGTTGATTGTCCTGAACTTCCCGCCATATAAAACCAGGATGCGCGTCGGCTAGACCATTTACGTAGGCGGTAGAAGAATAAAAACCGTCCATGCGCGGATCAGATTTTAAATGTTTTGGTTTGACCAGATCAAACTGCGCGAGAATAGCCATTGACTGTTAATCCTTTAATAAGGCTAGAGGCTGTTAAAAAGTTGTGTAGTTACTAGTGAAGTTATGAACGGGTTTGCAGGCGAGCGCCAACATCCAGGTTACTTTGCAGTAATCAGACGGCTATTAATTATCGAGAAGTCAGTACGCGCTTTATTAAAGTTACATGCCGTGAACTATGATTTTTTTAAACGGCGAGGAGGCATGAATATGTCATCTCATCTGTAAGCTGTGAATGCTTGAATCTGCCCTGCCACCATTGCCCTTGCCAGGTGACAGGGAGATTCGCCTGCAATCAGGCCTGACCGTTCAACATCAAATTGAGGTTCTGTACTGCGGCGCCTGATGCGCCCTTGCCGAGGTTGTCGTACACCGCGGCAAGCAATACCTGGCCTGACTTCTCATCCGAGAAGACATAGATGTCCAGGCGATTGGTGTCATTCAGGTATTCAGGGTCCAGTTGCGTAACGGTCTTGACCTGATCCAGCGGAACCACCTTGATGAACTCGGATTTGGCGTAATGGTTGCTGAGGCAGGCGTGGATCTGTTGCACCGAGGCGCCAGCGGGCAACAAGCGCAAATGCAGCGGCACGTACAAGACGATGCCTTGGCGGTACTTGCCATAGCCAGGCGTGAAGATCGGCCGATGATCCAGCAATGCCTCGGACATCATCTCCGGGACGTGCTTGTGGTTAAGGTTCAGGCCATAACCGCGGTATGGAGCGTCCGTGTGTTGCGGATGATCCGGGATTTCATAGGCGTCGATCAGTGATTTGCCCGAACCGGAATACCCGGAAATGGCATGCACATTCACCGGGTAATCCTTGGGTACCACACCGGCTTCCGTCAGCGGACGCAACAGCGCGATGGCGCCTGTCGGGTAGCAGCCAGGATTGGATACACGCTTGGCTGTCGTGATGATGTCAGCCTGACCTGCAGTCAGTTCCGGCAGACCATACACCCAACCTGGTGTGGTGCGATGGGCAGAGCTGGGATCAAGTACACGTACCTTTGGATTCTCGATGAACGACACCGCCTCAACAGCGGCATCGTCCGGCAGGCAGAGAATCGCGACATCACAGGTGTTAAGTGCTTCAGCCCTTTTTACCGGGTCCTTGCGATCGGCATAGGGCAACTGCAAAAGCTCAATATCCGTGCGACCGTTCAGACGCGAATGTATCTGAAGTCCAGTCGTACCGGCTTCCCCGTCGATAAAAATAAGTGGCTTCATGTTCACGAAAATTCACGATAATGAGTGTTTTGAAACTTTATCACACCTTTACTGTGCTGCGCAGGGTGACGTTTTTATGCAAACAGTTTTTCAGGTTTATTTGAAATACTGTTTTTTAGTCCTGCTACCCCGTCACTGACCAATGTCTCTTCGAACTTTCCCGCCATGAAGTCAATTTGATATACATAAGGTACTGGTTTAAAGAACATTTCCCGATTCAACAACTTGGCCAGGGTAAACGTCGAGGTCAGGGTTGTAGCTAATAAACAGGCAGAGCTTAGAGAGGCAACTTTACGTTCCTCGAAATCAAGCTTCGGATCTTCCAGATAGGCACGGTGCAAATGCAGCGGGTCGAGGCCCATACCGAAATTGATCAGTTTCTCCGTCTCAGTCATATCGGGCGTCAACGCAAAATATTCTTCGAATGACATCGAATCCGGATGGAAGTGATGCAACGTTCCGCCAAAGCCTATAGGGCAGGAAACGACCGCCGGGATACCCAGTTCCCGCGCCTTTTGGTACATCTGAATTCGCGGCTCAATCACGAAGTAGTCCATGGCGTCGCATAACATGTCCACACCGGTCAAAAAGTCATCGACTGTTTCAGCGCTCACCCCGTTGTACTGTTCAATGCGCAAGGCCGGATTGATCGACAACAGACGCTCACGCAGGACATCGGCCTTCTTCAGTCCGACTGTATGAGTCGTTGCGCCAAATTGGCGGTTGAAGTTCTCTGGTCCGAAGGTATCGAAATCAGCAATTTTGATTCCGCCAACGCCCATGCGTACCAGTGTCTCCGCGTGGGTATATCCGACACCGCCGCATCCTGGAACTGCAATTGTCTTGCTGGCTAACAGTGCCAGTTCTTCCTGGCTGATCAAGCCGATCATTCGACTGTAAATGACTTCGCGGGAATATTCATTTTGCATATAACGCTCCTTGTATTTATTTGGCGACGTAGTGAAAACCAACGATTGAGAAACCGTGTCGGGTCCAGAAAGACTGCGCCATCGAATTGCTAACGAATGTATCAAGGCAGACCTGTTCACACTGGTAATGATCGGCCAAGGCTCTTACGTAGCTGAGCAGTTGTGCCCCCACTCCACGAGATCGGTTTCCCGGTTTGATGATGAAATGATCGATATATAAATATTTTCCGCAGTAAATCCGGGTATTCAGCCAATAGCCGGTCAGGCCCACCAACTCGGTTCCTGCGAATACCCCAACACACTGCCAATTCAACTTGGCGACAGTTTCCAATCGTTCTAACAGCAGGCCTTTATTCAAATCCGGATAAAAAGTCGACAGCAACGCCAGCGTCATGGGCAATTCATAATTCTGCATAACCCTGATCGTCACTGCCGTCTCCATACGTTCAGCCTTGTGCATGCAACCCCCTCACCCAGACACGTTTATAAGACTGGACGAGAACGGTCAGTGGAACTCGATAACCAGCAGATCGCGATAACCGCTGTCAGCTCCATTACAGATCTGAATGGCTGTCGTATCGTGAAAAACCGTGTCATCCCTGAACAACAGTGCCTGACAAGGCTTCTCCAGCGTGCCCACATAAATAGGCTGCTGGTGCATGATATCGACCAGGGTCGTTTCGCCTCCGACTACACCACTTCTGTCGGCCATGAACAGGCAACTGAATTTCACCCCATCCCGATGTTTGCCTTCGGGTACCGGCAATCCCGTCATGTCTGGAGTGGCGAGGATACGATTGAAATAGGTGTTGATCTTCCAGCCTTGGACATCTTCGATTTCACTGAAGGTGTTGGCGAGTTTCAGTAGAAGCTTCTTCAGCACTTCATTGTCGGCCATCTCCGCAGTGACGGGGGCGAAGTGCCGGTCGATGCCACCGTTCAGCGGATTGAAATACTCCGGTTGGGAATACGGTACATGGGGCTGCTGCTCCAGGCGATTGCCGTTCGCATACCACTTGAATTTACCGAAACGGCGATAGCGGTACATGCCACCATCGTTCATGTAACGATCAAGTTCGAGGTTTTCCCAATAACCCTGAAATTGCGCCCACTCGGGCATCTCGGAAAAATCCACACCCAGCAGTTCAGCGGAGTGCCCTGCAACAAATCGGCTGTTGTTGAGTGCCCAGACAGTCTGTGGCTCAGTATTGGCAAGATTGCTTTTCATAAGAGTTCTCTAAGTATCACGTCAACAGCGTTTTGTTGTTTTTCATAGCCAGTTCGATGCTTTTGTAATAGTCGACGGCTACGTTGTATCGGATCAGGCAGCCGATACACATTTCTTCAATGGCTTCAGGGCATGACTTCGCCAATGGCATCAGCACGCGATAGAGAAGTTGCTTGCCGTGATTGGCATCAATCTTTATATGCATGTCGTGGTAATAGATGACGTCTTCGGGCATGTGCAGACGACGCATGGCCTTGACTGTTCGGGAGAACCGGTAGGGCGCAGTGTGTTCAAGAATCGCCAGGGCGCCCAGTAGACGAGGGTGATACTGGCGCCGTAATGCGTACATCAGCAGCAGATTGCCGTTCTTCAGGGCCTCCGCCGGCGCTTGTTGAACGCGGGCCTGGGGGCCGATGAGTTCGTGCAGTGTTGCTGCGGATTTACGGAACAGCACGGTATGCATTTCGGATAGCGTACCCAGGCCCATTTCGTCCCAGTAGTTTTCCGCAAGCGCCAACTTCATATCGCCTGTCATGCCCAATTGTGCCAGGGCGATGACGTCATCGAAGCGACCGTCGACCTGCTCTTCCATGGCGATGTAAAAGCTTAGTTCTTCAAGCGTCGACTCTTCAGCCAGCCAAGTGAAAAACGCTGAAACCTCATCGCGATGAGTCGAATGCAGGCGGGTGTACCACTTCAAAAACTCGGCAGCGTTCTTTGGCAACCGGGTTTTATCGAGACGACTTTCTTCGTAGGCGTTCCATTCATCTTCCAGTCTATGGGTGCGCGTATATTCGTGGTGAATCGGCGCCATTTTGTAAGCGCTTGGTTCGGCCAGTTCACGAAGATAAAACGAGTTGAGCGCGGTCTGTTCCGACAGCGAGTTTATGGTCGACGGCGGCGTAGTCGTCTGATCCGTGGAACGATCTTGTAGAGTCATTTCAGTTCCTTTGCTTTACCAGGGGCGAGCAGGCGCCAGACGCGAGCACGTGCCACGCCCCGTCGGAGTTAGCGTTCAGTCTTGCAACAGGCGCTGCGCGGGTCAGCTTTTGCGCATTGAGCGGAGCAGTCCCAAGTAAAAACTTTTATAGGAGACTTCCAGGTAACGGCAGTTTTCATGAATTTTTTCGTGCAGGTCGTGCAGACGGTCAATAGGCAATCCGGGCATCAGATGATGCTCAACGTGGTAGTTATTGCCGTTGGTGAACCAGTTCATGAATGCGTTGCTTTTGATGGTTCTGGTGTTTTCGTAGGGGTCTGTCGAATCCGTTGCGCAACGGAAATGCTCTGGCATCTCAATCAGGGCGTGTACCGGAGCCGCGACAAACATGAGCGGAATAATCCACAGATAGACGATGATTTCATAACCGAACTGAAAGGAGACCAAACCCAATAACGCAATCATCAATACCATCGAAAGATGATCTCGCTTGATCCGTTTGGAAACGTTGCTGGAAACGTTTTGGTACTGCGAGCTAAACGCAATGAACACATTTTTGAAAAAACGTGGGTAGTGCGAAACCATCAAAAGTCTGGTTAATAGCGCGCTGATGGAACGAAGGGATAACTCACCATATTGATCACCGTAATCAAAGAACTCCCGATTTTCCGGAGTGCCCAGGTAACGATGGTGGTGCATATGGCTGGCTTTGTAATCAGCAAATGAAACCAACATTGGCAGACCGAGCAGTATGCCGAACAGCTCGTTAAGCTTTTTATTCCGGAATCCCTGTGAGTGCAGGACTTGATGTTGAAGTTCCACGCCATGGGCGAACATTGATCCAAGAAGAATGACGCCTATGGCGATTTCCCATGGATGACCACTCAGTGCCAGACAACCACCGGTTACAATCAGCGCTAAGTAGATTGCAAATTTCAGTGCAAACGTTACATCGCTGGACCTGCTCTGAATATCGGCCAATGCCAATCGATTGGCATTAGTAAATGTAGTTCTCTGCACAACTCACTCCGTCGAACTGAACAAGAATTTCGCTGATATTTTCTAATCGTTAGGCAAGCTATCGAGTTGATTTTTAATCATTCCATTATGTGTACCTTTTACAGGCTCTGGTGTTAACTAATACCTCCGGTTTGAATGTTTAATTGTTCAGCTCGGGTGCTTCTGAAATACATCAAGTTTGATGAATGGCAATAACGCCAAGCAATCGCGCGCAGTACAACTGTGAGGGATCTAACGGTTGTGCCTGCAGTATCGATTCTCAATAGATTCCGCTTCGAAGTAAAAAAGATATTGTTGATCACCCATAAGGAAAACGGATGTTTGATTACAAATTGCTTTCTGCTCTCTCTGCGGTCATTGAACAGGGAGGCTTCGAACGAGCAGCCCAGGTTCTTGGTCTGTCCCAACCCGCAGTGTCACAGCGAATCAAGCTATTGGAGGCCAGGGTCGGCCGTCCGGTGTTAGTGCGCGTGACGCCACCGGTGCCAACCGAGATAGGGCGGCGGCTGCTTTATCATGTTCAGCAGGTGCGGTTACTTGAGCGTGATCTTCAGAGTCATGTGCCTTCTCTGGATGAAGACGGGTCCCCGGAACGCCTGCGTGTCGCCCTGAACGCTGACAGCCTGGCGACATGGTGGGCGCGATCAGTGGGCGATTTTTGCGCCGAGCAGAATTTGTTGCTGGATCTGGTCGTCGAGGATCAAGCGGTCAGTCTCAGGCGTATGCGTGCTGGTGAGGTGGCGGCCTGTGTGTGTGCCACTGAACGGCCAATGGCGGGGGCGCGCAGTCTGTTGCTCGGTGCCATGCGCTACCGCGCAGTGGCGAGTCCGGAGTTTATCGCCCGACATTTTCCGAACGGTATCAATGCCCAGTTGATTGCCCGCACGCCGGCGCTGGTGTTTGGCCCCGACGATTTTCTGCAGCACCGTTATCTCGCAGCCTTGGGCGTGCTCGGAAGTTTCGAGCACCATTTCTGTCCGTCATCAGAAGGATTTATACGACTGACAGAGGCCGGATTGGGTTGGGGTCTGGTTCCGGAGTTGCAGATTCTCGATCATCTGCAGCGTGGCTTGCTGGTCGAGTTGATACCCGACAAGCCAACCGATGTGCCGTTGTACTGGCACCATTGGCGCAATAGTGGCGAGTTGTTGGGCAAGCTGACCGAACATCTCGCGCAATCATCAAAACGGTGGCTGGTGCCGCTGGATTCCCTGGCAAACATTCCTCGCCATATCGCTTCCATTCATCAGCCACGTTTCCCGATGCCCACTGAGCACGACAGTCATTCCTGTCTGACGATGAGCAGCAAAGTATAAGAACGTTGTGTTGAACTGAAACAGGACTGTCAGGTGGGGATAACGCGCCCCCTGACAGTTTCGGCTCAGCCGTTCAGGTGACGGCCGCCACACTTTCCAACCGATAGCCGTAGCCATAAATTGTCAGCAGTTGCCAGCCACGATCCGCCGTCAGTCCGAGCTTGTTGCGCAGGCGATAGATATGCGTGTCCAACGGTCGCGACGAAGCCATTTCCTCATGGGGCCAGAACCGTTCATACAGGTAGTCCCGCGACAATGGCCGTCCGAGGTTGCTGAACAGGCAACGCGCGAGACGGTATTCCCGTTCGGTCATGACGATCGGCTTGCCCTCGCGGGTGACCGTCAGTTCCGCATCGTCAAACGCCAAGTCATTGAAACTCAGCACTTCGGCAGCGGCTGGACGCTGTTGACTGTGCCGGCGCAATACCGCCGCCACGCGTGCTTTCAGTTCATTGGGACGGAACGGTTTACTCACGTAATCGTCGGCGCCTGCGTTCAAGGCCTGGACGATATCGCTTTCGCCATCGCGACTGGTCAGCATGATCGCTGCCGGTGGCGCCTCCATGTGCTCGCGGGTCCAGCGCAGCAGGGCCAGACCCGTGAGATCGGGCAACTGCCAATCGAGGATCAGCAGGTCGAAGGTTTCCCGGCGTAGCTGTCGCAGCAGGTCTTCACCACGCTCGAAGCTGTGCAGCGACCACGGCTGCTCGCCAGCGTCGGCCATTTGCTGCAGGGTTTGCTCGACCCGACGCAGTTCGGCGGGTTCGTCGTCCAATATCGCAACGCGCATACGCGATGATTCCTTGATGCTTGGGCAGTTGGCCGACAACCATAGTCGCTCCGCCATTGCTGGGAAAGTAAGCGGCCCGCCATTGGTCGACGTCCGCTATGATTCTTCGGGTCTACGTCTCAGACCTGTGGCCCATGAAACCATTCACATCGCCCTGCCCTGTTTCCCTATGAACAACAATCGTCGGCGTGAAAGCCGAGAGCCGAGCCAAGTGCAGCGACTGTTTCGACAGCTGGTGCGCGAGTGGTTGTGGATAAGTCTAGTGCTGTTGCCGCTGACTGCGCTGTTGTCGTATCGCGCGCAGGTCAATCTGCAGGATGCAACGCCTGTTACGGGAGCGTTGTTATCGGTAGGGCTGGTGGCTTGTGTGCTGGGGTTGCTGTTGTGGCGACCGCGATGGGCACTTTGGCTAACGCTGATCGGCATGGCGTGTGTGTTGTTGATCAGTGCCGGGCTAGCGGAAATGCGCCACTGGTGGTCGCCGACACCAGCGGTGCTGGGTATGTTGTTCGGCTATTTGATCTGGAACTGGCGGCGTCTGAGTGTGGTGCTGACGTATTTCGGCTGGGAGCTGGCGCGGCTGGACAGCGAGCCGAAAGTGTTCCCCGAACGTCGTCGTACGCAATTTACCGGGACTGATCGCTTGCAGGGCCAGATCATGGCGCTTGAACAGGCCATGAGTCGCACCCGAGATACCCGTCGCTTTATTGCCGACGGTCTGGAGTACTTGCCCGTCGCCACACTGATCAGCGATCCCAGAGGCCAGATCCTGTTGGGCAATCGCAAGGCTCGTCAGCTATTCGATCACAATCTGGTGGGGGACGACGTCCTCGATCAACTGGCCAGCCTCGGTTATCCAGAGTTGTCCACAGAGCCGCGCCCGTCGCTGTCGGCCATGCCGTTGTTGGAGTTTCGCGATCACAAGGAACGCAGCCTGCGCCTGGAGCGTGCCGCACTGCTGCCGGTGGACGGAGACACGCCAATCGGTTGGCTGCTGAGCCTTACCGATCTCAGCGCCGAACGTGCTGCCGAGGAGCAACGTGGAGTATTACTGCGCTTTCTTTCCCATGATCTGCGTGCCCCGCACTCGGCCATCCTCGCCCTGCTCGATGTTCATCGCCATCAGGCCCAGGTGGATTCGCCGTTGTTCGACCAGATCGAGCGCCAGGTGCGTCGCGCGCTGGATCTGACCGATGGTTTCGTCTTGCTGGCGCGGGCCGAGTCCGAGTCCTATCAGTTCCAGCCGAGCCTGTTCGCGATGTTGGTGCTGGACGTGCTGGATCAGGCTTTGCCCATCGCCCAGCAGAAACGTATCGAACTGCTGCACGACATGGATGAGCAATCCCAGGAGCGCCTGATCATGGCTGACCAGGGACTACTGACGCGTGCGCTGTTCAACCTGCTGGAAAACGCGATCAAGTACAGCCCGGCAGACACCACGATTGAACTACGAGTCAGTTGCCACGGAGAGTGGCTATGTTGCGAACTGACCGATCAAGGCAAAGGCATCGCCGAACAAGAGTTGCCTGATCTGTTCAGTCAGTACCGACGCTTTTCCTCGGCCCAGGGCATCGACGGCGTGGGCCTCGGCCTGTCGATGGTCAAAGCGGTGGTCGATCACCATGGCGGCAGAATCGAATGCCGCAGCATGGTCGATCAAGGCACCACGTTCCTGCTTGAGTTACCGTTGATCCCCGAATGATCAGGCACAAAAAAACCGGCTATATCAGCCGGTTTTTTTACTTCCGAAAAAAACTTATGCACCTTTTACGGTGTTTTATGAGCTTGAGAAATATATAAGTAAATCAATCACTTAATTTCAATATTCAAGCGTTTTCAACAAAACCGTACACAGGTTATCCACAAAATCTCAGACAGCGATCTGATCGCTTGCCGCCGGTGCCTGCGGGGTGGGTGGCAGCGAACCCATTTCCCGCTGAGTCTTCTCGTTCCAGGCTTGCACCCGGTCGTTCAGCTCGGCGATGGCGCGAGGGCCAGTACCGTCGGCGTACATCGGCTCGCCGATGACGACAGTGATCACGCCAGACTTCTTGCCCCAACCGATTTTCGGCCAGAACTTACCGGCATTGTGTGCAATCGGCAGGACCGGAAGCGCCGCATTCACCGCCAAAGCGCTACCACTGCGGGAGAATTTGCCGACAGTGCCGTAAGGAACACGCGTACCTTCCGGGAAGATCAGCACCCAAACGTTGTCCTTGAGCAGTTCATCACCTTTGGCGGCGACCTGTTTCAAAGCAGCTTTCGGGTTGTCGCGATCAATCGCGATCGGCCGCAACATGGCCATGGCCCAGCCGAAGAACGGCACGTAAAGCAATTCGCGTTTGAGCACTTGGCTCAATGGCGAAAAATAGGCGGAGAGAAAGAACGTCTCCCAGGTGCTCTGATGGTTCGACTGAATCACGCAGGGCCGGTCAGGCACGTTTTCCGCACCTTTGATTTCGTAACGAATACCGAGGAACACCTTGGTCAACCACAAGGCGCAACGGCACCAGTACACGTTGATAAAACGATAGCGCGCCTTGAACGGCAGAAACGGCGCGATAAAAAAACTCAAGCTGCACCACAGCAGGGAGGTGGTGCCCAGCAGCAGGTAAAAGAGAAAAATCCTGATGGCCCGCAGTATCGACATAGTGACGTTTACCGTTACGGGGCAATGCCCGAGTGTTCAAGCGCACTCCCGATCAATCCCTGGTCAGGAAATTCAGAAGTACTCTAGTTGTGGATAAGTTCTGCGGCAATCGCCGCCAGATCGTCAAAAATCAGAGTGCCAACCGGCAGGGTTTTGCCCTGAGTCTTTGCGCCTTTTCCGGTCTTTACCAAAACTGGCTGTGAATCGACGGCTTTGGCGGCCTCCAGGTCACCAAGGCTGTCGCCGACGAACCAGACATTGTTCAGTTCGACGTTGTAATGCGCCGCGATGGTTTTCAACATCCCCGGTTTCGGCTTGCGGCAATCGCAGCCTTCGTCCGGCCCATGCGGGCAATACACGATCAGCCCGACTTCACCGCCCTGCTCCGCGACCAGTTCGCGCAAGTGCGCGTGCATGGCATCCAGGGTGGCGAGGTCGTAATAGCCGCGCGCAATGCCCGACTGGTTGGTGGCCACTGCCACCGTCCAGCCGGCCTTGCTCAACTGCGCAATCGCTTCGATCGAGCCGGGCAACGGAATCCACTCCGCCACTGACTTGATGTAAGCGTCGGAGTCGTAATTGATCACTCCGTCCCGATCGAGAATCAGCAGTTTCAACAGCAATCCCTCAACCCAGCAGCGAAATGTCGGCAACACCGAGGAACAGACCACGCAAACGCGCCAACAGCGCGTAACGGTTGGCCCGCACATTGGCGTCGTCGGCATTGACCATCACCGCGTCGAAGAACGCATCGACCGGCTCACGCAATGCCGCCAGGCGTGCCAGCGATTCGTTGTACTGACGGGCAGCGGCCATTGGCTGTACAGCCTGATCTGCTTGCTGGATCGCCGAGTACAGCGAGAACTCGTTGGCGTTGTCGAAGTACTTGGCTTGCACCTCGGTCGGTACCGCGCCTTCGAGTTTGCTCAACAGGTTCGATACACGCTTGTTCACCGCCGCCAGCGCTGCCGCTTCCGGCAGTTTGCGGAAGGCTTGCACCGCTTGCACACGTTGGTCGAAGTCCAGCGCCGAACCCGGCTTCAGGGCACGTACCGACAGGTAAGTGGCTACTTCGACGCCTTCATCTTCGTAACGCGCACGCAGACGGTCGAAGATGAATTCCAGCACGGCTTCGTTGAGACCGGCTGCCTTGACCTTGGCACCGAACGCATTCACCGCGAATGCGACGGCATCGTTCAGGTCCAGATCGAGTTTTTTCTCGATCAGGATACGCAGCACACCCAGTGCCGCACGGCGCAGGGCATACGGGTCTTTGCTGCCGGTTGGCAGCATGCCGATACCGAAGATACCGACCAGGGTGTCGAGCTTGTCGGCGATGGCAACGGCGGCACCGGTCAGGGTCGCTGGCAGTTCTGCACCGGCACCGCGTGGCATGTACTGCTCGTTCAGCGCCAGCGCGACGTCTTCCGGCTCGCCGTCATTGAGGGCGTAGTAGTAACCGGCGACACCTTGCATCTCCGGGAACTCGCCGACCATTTCGGTGGCCAGGTCGCACTTCGACAGCAGGCCCGCACGAGCAGCCCACGAGGCGTTGCCGCCAATGCGTGCGGCGATGTACGCAGCCAGTTTCGATACGCGCTCGGCCTTGTCGTAGACGCTGCCGAGTTTTTCCTGGAACACCACGTTCTTCAGGCGATCATTGAAGGCTTCGAGTTTCTGCTTCTTGTCTTGCTTGAAGAAGAACTCGGCGTCGGTCAGACGTGGGCGAACCACTTTCTCGTTACCGGCGATGATCTGCTGCGGGTCTTTGCTTTCGATGTTGGCCACAGTGATGAAACGTGGCAGCAACTTGCCGTCGGCATCCAGCAGGCAGAAGTACTTCTGGTTGTCCTGCATGGTGGTGATCAGCGCTTCTTGCGGCACGTCGAGGAAACGTTCCTCGAATGAGCACACCAGCGGCACCGGCCATTCAACCAGCGCGGTCACTTCGTCGAGCAGCGCTGGCGGAACGATTGCCGTGCCTTCCTGACGGGTGGCCAGCTCTTCGGTGCGCTTGCTGATGATCTCGCGACGTTCGTTGGCATCGGCCAGCACGTAAGCGGCACGCAGGTCGGCGAGGTAGCTCGACGGCGAACCGATGCGCACGCTTTGCGGGTGATGGAAACGGTGACCACGGGAATCACGGCCAGCCTTTTGCGCGAGGATGGTGCAGTCGATGACCTGGTCACCGAGCAGCATCACCAGCCATTGGGTCGGACGCACGAACTCTTCCTTGCGCGCACCCCAACGCATGCGTTTCGGGATTGGCAGGTCGTTCAGCGAATCTTCGACGATGGTCGGCAGCAGGCTTGCGGTCGGCTTGCCGGCGATGCTCTGGCTGTAGCGCAGTTTCGGGCCGCTCTGATCGATTTCGCTCAGATCGACGCCGCACTTCTTGGCAAAACCCAAGGCTGCTTGCGTTGGATTGCCTTCAGCGTCGAACGCCGCCTGACGTGGCGGGCCATCGAGGTTGATGCTGCGATCCGGTTGCTGAGTCGCCAGCGCGGTGATCAGCACAGCCAGACGACGCGGCGCGGCGTAGACGGTTTTAGTCTCGTAGCTCAGGCCAGCGGCTTGCAGGCCCTTGTCGATACCGGCGAGGAACGCTTCAGCCAAGGTGTTCAGGGCTTTCGGTGGCAGTTCTTCGGTGCCCAGTTCAACCAGAAAATCTTGCGCACTCATTGTGCTGCCTCCAGCTTGGCCAGTACTTCGTCACGCAGGTCCGGGGTCGCCATCGGGAAGCCCAGCTTGGCGCGTGCCAGCAGGTAGGCTTGCGCAACGGAACGCGCCAGGGTGCGTACGCGCAGAATGTATTGCTGACGCGCGGTCACCGAGATCGCCCGGCGCGCATCCAGCAGGTTGAAGGTGTGCGACGCCTTCAACACCATTTCGTAGCTCGGCAACGGCAGCGGCTGGTCGAGCTCGATCAGACGCTTGGCTTCGCCTTCATAGAAGTCGAACAGTTCGAACAGTTTGTCGACGTTGGCGTGCTCGAAGTTGTAAGTGGACTGCTCCACTTCGTTCTGGTGGAACACGTCGCCGTAGGTGACTTTGCCCATCGGGCCGTCAGCCCAGACCAGGTCGTAGACCGAGTCCACGCCTTGCAGGTACATGGCCAGACGCTCGAGACCGTAGGTGATCTCGCCGGTTACCGGGTAGCACTCGATGCCGCCCGCCTGCTGGAAGTAAGTGAACTGAGTCACTTCCATACCGTTCAGCCAGACTTCCCAGCCCAGACCCCAGGCGCCGAGGGTCGGCGATTCCCAGTTGTCTTCGACGAAGCGAATGTCGTGGACCAGCGGGTCCAGGCCGACATGCTTGAGCGAGCCCAGGTACAGTTCCTGGAAGTTGTCCGGGTTCGGTTTCAGGACGACCTGGAACTGATAGTAGTGCTGCAGACGGTTCGGGTTTTCACCGTAACGGCCGTCAGTTGGACGGCGGCTTGGCTGCACGTAAGCGGCGTTCCAGGTTTCCGGGCCGATGGCGCGGAGGAAGGTCGCGGTGTGGAAAGTGCCGGCGCCTACTTCCATATCGTAGGGCTGAAGTACCACGCAACCTTGCTCGGCCCAGTATTGCTGGAGCGCGAGGATCAAGTCTTGGAAGGTACGCACGGCTGGCGTAGGCTGGCTCACGAAATTCACCTGTTTCTTGGGCTGCGATTTAAAGAGCGGGAGTATACCCGATTCATTGCTGCGCACGCCCCCTGGAGCCTTATGCCACGCTGCTTTTGGTGTACCGAAGATCCGCTGTACATGGCTTATCACGACCAGGAGTGGGGCACGCCGCTACGCGATGCGCAGGGTTTGTTCGAGTTGCTTTTGCTCGAAGGGTTCCAGGCCGGGCTGTCGTGGATCACCGTGCTGCGCAAACGCGAGCGTTATCGCGAGGTGTTGTTCGGCTTCGATGTGCAGCGCGTGGCGCAGATGAGCGACGCCGAAATCGACGAGTTGATGCTCGATCCGGGGATCATCCGCAACCGCCTCAAACTCAATGCCGCCCGCCGTAATGCCCAGGCCTGGCTGGCGCTGGAGGACCCGGTGGGGTTCCTCTGGTCGTTTGTTAACGACCAACCGATCATCAATCATTTCAAGGATCGCAGCGAAGTCCCGGCGATCACCCCCGAAGCGCTGGCGATGAGCAAAGGCCTGAAAAAGGCCGGGTTCACGTTCGTCGGCCCGACCATTTGCTACGCACTGATGCAGGCCTCGGGCATGGTCATGGACCACACCCAGGACTGCGACCGCTACGCGCAGCTCGCCAACGGCGGTTAGAATGGCCGCCTCGCGCACCGCACAAGATCAGGAGTGACCTGTGGAAAAGTTTAAAGGCGCCTTGCTGGTAGGCGCTCTGCGGCTGTTTGCCCTGCTGCCATGGCGGGCCGTGCAGGCCGTGGGTTCGGCGATCGGCTGGATCATGTGGAAAACCCCCAACCGCTCCCGCGACGTGGTGCGGATCAACCTAGCGAAATGTTTTCCACAGATGGATCCGGCCGAACGTGAGCGTCTGGTCGGGCAGAGCCTGAAAGACATCGGCAAGTCGCTGACCGAAAGCGCCTGCGCGTGGATCTGGCCAGCGCAGCGCTCGATCGACCTGGTGCGCGAAGTCGAAGGCCTCGACGTGCTGAAAGACGCGCTCGCCTCGGGCAAAGGCGTAGTCGGCATCACCAGCCACCTTGGTAACTGGGAAGTGCTCAATCACTTCTATTGCAGCCAGTGCAAGCCGATCATTTTCTACCGTCCGCCGAAGCTCAAGGCTGTGGATGAATTGCTGCGCAAACAGCGCGTGCAACTGGGCAACAAAGTCGCCGCGTCGACCAAGGAAGGCATCCTCAGCGTCATCAAGGAAGTGCGCAAAGGTGGTGCAGTGGGCATTCCCGCTGACCCGGAACCGGCCGAATCCGCCGGGATCTTCGTGCCGTTCTTCGCCACGCAAGCGCTGACCAGCAAATTCGTGCCGAACATGTTGGCCGGTGGCAAAGCCGTCGGCGTGTTCCTGCATGCGTTGCGCCTGCCCGATGGATCTGGCTACAAAGTGATCCTCGAAGCCGCGCCAGAAGCCATGTACAGCACCGATACCGCCGAATCCTGCGCAGCGATGAGCAAAGTCGTCGAGCGTTATGTGGCGGCGTATCCGAGCCAGTACATGTGGAGCATGAAGCGCTTCAAAAAGCGTCCGCCGGGCGAAGAGCGCTGGTATTGAGCTGATTGGCATGATCTGTGGATAACTTCTCTGGTGAGGTTATCCACAACCGTTCATCAAAGGGCGCAACAAGATGTCCGAACACCGCAAATCTTTCCGCATCAAGATTACCCACGACAGCTTTGGCGAATGCCTCGGGCAGACGCGCAATCTGTCGCCCACCGGGGTGTTTGTGCAGCATCCGGTTTTGGCTTCTTTACCCAAAGGTGCAGTGGTTTACGGCCAGGTGCAGGGACTACCCACAGGCGCGCCGCGGGTGCGCATGGAGGTGGTAACGGTGGATGCCGACGGTATCGGACTTCGCTACCTTTGATTTACTGCGCCTGACGATCCAGCTTCTTCAGAAACACCGTCATTTCCTTTTCGGCCTGCTTGTCGCCATGGGCGCGGGCCGCTTCCAGACCTTGTTCCCACGCTTGCCGCGCGGCGGCGTGATCGCCCAGCGCCAGATGCGCCTTGCCCAATAGTTTCCATGCGGCCGAATACTTGGGGTCGAAGGCGACACAGCGTTGGAAATGCTCGGCGGCCTTGGCGTTTTCGCCCAGATCCAGATAGCCCTTGCCCAGGCCGAAGCGCAGCAGGGAGTTATCCACACCCTTGGCGAGCATTTTTTCTAGGGATTCGAGCATCGGTGGATTCCTTTTCTAGTGCGTCAGAAAGATCTGCGGTGCCGCCATCGCTGGCAAGCCAGCTCCCACAAGGATCTCGGGTGCACATCACATTTGTGAACAACCGAAAAACCCTGTGGGAGCTGGCTTGCCAGCGATGGGGCCAATGAAGGCACCGCTCATTCAGGATCAGAAGAAGCTCAACCCCACATGGAACAGCTTCTCCACATCGCGAATATGCTTTTTATCCACAAGGAACAGAATCACATGGTCGCCCGCCTCGATCACCGTGTCATCGTGGGCAATGATCACTTGTTCATTGCGGATCACCGCACCAATCGTAGTGCCGGGCGGCAGGCCGATCTTCTCGATAGGTTTGCCGATCACCTTGCTCGACTTCGCATCACCGTGGGCAATTGCTTCGATCGCTTCTGCCGCACCGCGGCGCAGTGAGTGCACACTGACGATATCGCCACGACGCACGTGGGCCAGCAGCGTGCCGATGGTCGCCAGTTGCGGGCTGATGGCGATGTCGATGTCGCCGCCCTGGATCAGATCAACGTAGGCCGGGTTGTTGATGATCGTCATGACCTTTTTCGCCCCCAGCCGTTTGGCCAGCAGCGACGACATGATGTTGGCTTCGTCATCGTTGGTCAGCGCGAGAAAAATGTCGGCGTCGGCGATGTTCTCTTCCAGCAGCAAATCACGGTCAGAAGCGCTGCCCTGCAACACCACGGTGCTGTCGAGGGTGTCGGAGAGATAACGGCAACGCGCCGGGCTCATCTCGATGATCTTCACCTGATACCGGCTTTCGATGGCCTCGGCCAAACGCTCGCCAATTTGCCCGCCGCCAGCAATGACGATGCGTTTGTAGGTTTCGTCGAGGCGGCGCATTTCGCTCATCACTGCGCGAATATTCTCACGGGCAGCGATGAAGAAGACTTCGTCATCGGCCTCGATCACGGTATCGCCCTGGGGCAGAATCGGTCGGTCACGGCGGAAAATCGCTGCCACGCGCGTCTCGACATTCGGCATGTGTTCGCGCAACTGCCGTAGTTGCTGACCTACCAGCGGGCCGCCGTAATAGGCGCGCACCGCCACCAATTGCGCAGCGCCTTCGGCGAAATCGATCACCTGCAAAGCGCCGGGATGCTGGATCAGGCGCTTGATGTAGTTGGTCACCACTTGCTCGGGGCTGATCAACACGTCGACCGGAATCGCTTCGTTCTGGAACAGCTGTTCCTCGCGATTGAGGTAAGACGCTTCGCGCACCCGGGCGATTTTGGTCGGGGTGTGGAACAGGGTGTGGGCCACCTGGCAGGCGACCATGTTGGTCTCGTCGCTGTTGGTCACCGCCACCAGCATGTCGGCGTCGTCGGCACCGGCCTGACGCAGCACCGACGGCAGCGAGCCACGGCCCTGCACGGTGCGGATGTCGAGGCGGTCGCCGAGGTCGCGCAGGCGTTCGCCGTCGGTGTCGACCACCGTAATGTCGTTGGCTTCACTGGCCAAATGCTCGGCCAGCGAACCGCCGACCTGTCCCGCACCGAGGATGATGATTTTCATCCAGTCACTCCGTTGAATCCGTTTAGCCGCGCGCGGCAGCGATCTTGATCAGCTTGGCGTAGTAGAACCCGTCATGGCCGCCCTGCTGGGCCAGCAATTGGCGACCATGGGGCTGTTTGATCCCGGCCGTGGTGGCCAGATCCAGTTCGCGGGCACCCGGGGTGCGCTCGAGGAACGCAGCGATGACTTCAGTGTTTTCGGTCGGCAGCGTTGAGCAAGTGGCGTAGAGCAGGATGCCGCCGACTTCGAGGGTTTTCCACATGGCGTCGAGCAGTTCGCCTTGCAATTGCGCGAGGGCGACGATGTCGTCGGGCTGACGGGTCAGCTTGATGTCCGGGTGGCGGCGGATCACGCCGGTGGCCGAGCACGGCGCGTCGAGCAGGATGCGCTGGAACGGTTTGCCGTCCCACCATTTCTCGGTGTCGCGACCGTCGGCGGCGATAAGTTCGGCATTCAGACCAAGGCGTTCAAGGTTTTCCTTAACGCGCACCAGTCGTTTGGCTTCCAGATCCACCGCGACCACGCCGGCCAGCGCCGGTTCGGCTTCGAGAATGTGGCAGGTCTTGCCACCAGGGGCGCAACAGGCGTCGAGCACGCGTTGGCCCGGCGCCAGATCAAGCAGGTCGGCAGCCAGTTGCGCGGCCTCGTCCTGCACGCTGATCCAGCCTTCGGCGAAACCCGGCAGGCTGCGCACGTCGGCAGCGGCTTCAAGGATGATGCCGTCGCGGCTGTAAACGCATGGCGTCGCAGCAATGCCCGCCTCGGTCAGCAGACCAAGGTAGGCGTCGCGGCTGTGATGGCGGCGGTTGACCCGCAGAATCATCGGCGGATGCGCATTGTTCGCTTCGCAAATGGCTTCCCACTGCTCAGGCCAGAAGGCCTTGAGGGATTTTTGCAGCCAGCGCGGGTGAGCAGTGCGCACCACCGGATCACGTTCCAGTTCGGCGAAAATTGTTTCGCTTTCGCGCTGGGCGTTGCGCAACACGGCGTTGAGCAGGCCTTTGGCCCACGGCTTTTTCAACTTGTCGGCGCAACCGACGGTTTCGCCGATGGCGGCGTGGGCCGGCACGCGGGTGTAGAGCAATTGGTAGAGACCGACCAGCAGCAGCGCTTCGACATCGGCGTCGGCGGCCTTGAACGGTTTCTGCAGCAGTTTTTCCGCCAGCGCCGACAGGCGTGGCTGCCATCGCGCAGTGCCGAACGCCAGATCCTGAGTGAAACCGCGATCGCGATCCTCGACTTTGTCCAGTTGCGTGGGCAGGGAGCTGTTCAGCGAGGCTTTGCCGCTGAGCACGGCGGCGAGTGCCTTGGCGGCGGCCAGACGCGGGTTCATTGCGCGTCCACCGCTGCGCCGAGTACGGTGCCGAGAGCAAATTTCTCACGGCGGCTGTTGAACAGGTCGCTGAAGTTCAGTGCCTTGCCGCCAGGCAATTGCAGACGGGTCAGGCACAGCGCTTGTTCGCCGCAAGCGACGACCAGGCCGTCCTTGCTGGCGCTGAGGATTTCACCCGGCGCGCCATTGCCCTCGGCAAGCGTCGCCGCCAGCACTTTCAGTGCTTCACCGTTAAGGGTGCTGTGGGTGATCGGCCATGGGTTGAAGGCGCGCACCAGTCGCTCCAGCTCAACCGCCGGGCGGCTCCAGTCGATGCGTGCTTCGTCCTTGTTGAGCTTGTGCGCGTAGGTGGCGAGCTCGTCGTTTTGCACTTCGCCTTCCAGCGTGCCAGCAGCCAGACCGGCAATCGCTTGCACCACGGCCGGCGGACCCATCTCGGCGAGACGATCATGCAAGGAGCCGCCAGTGTCCTCACCGGTGATCGGCGTGACGACCTTGAGCAACATCGGCCCGGTGTCGAGGCCGGCCTCCATGCGCATTACGGTAACGCCGCTCTCGGCATCACCGTGTTCGACGGCGCGCTGGATCGGCGCCGCACCGCGCCAGCGTGGCAGCAACGAGGCATGGCTGTTGATGCAGCCCAGACGCGGAATATCCAGCACCACTTGCGGCAGGATCAGGCCGTAGGCGACCACCACCAGCAAGTCCGGTTTCAGCGCGGCCAGTTCAGCCTGTGCATCGGCGTTGCGCAAAGTCGGCGGCTGCAACACCTGGATATTATTTTCCAGGGCGAGCTGTTTGACCGGGCTCGGCATCAGTTTTTGCCCGCGACCGGCCGGGCGATCCGGTTGGGTGTAGACCGCAACGATCTCGTAGGGGCTGTTCAGCAGGGCCTTGAGGTGTTCGGCGGCGAATTCCGGGGTGCCGGCAAAAACGATGCGCAGTGGCTCAGTCATGAAGGGCTTCTCATAAAAAGAAAAAGGCTTGCCGCAGCAAGCCTTTGAAGGAGGGGCATCAAGCGTTCTGGCGGTGCTGCTTTTCCAGTTTCTTCTTGATCCGGTCGCGTTTGAGCGTGGACAGGTAATCGACGAACAATTTGCCGTTGAGGTGGTCGCATTCGTGCTGAATGCACACCGCGAGCAGGCCTTCGGCGATCAGCTCATAAGGCTTGCCGTCGCGGTCCAGCGCCTTGATCCTGACCTTTTGCGGGCGGTCGACGTTTTCGTAAAAACCCGGTACCGACAGGCAGCCTTCCTGGTATTGGTCCATTTCTTCGGTCAGCGATTCGAACTCGGGGTTGATGAACACCCGCGGTTCGGTGCGGTCTTCGGAAAGGTCCATCACGACGATACGTTTGTGCACGTTGACCTGGGTCGCGGCAAGGCCGATGCCCGGCGCTTCATACATTGTTTCAAACATGTCATCGACCAACTGACGCACTTCGTCGTCCACTACAGCCACAGGCTTGGCGATAGTGCGCAGACGCGGGTCCGGGAATTCGAGGATGTTTAAAATGGCCATAGGCTTTGATTGCTGCACACGTTGAGTAAAGTCGGGCGATGGCCTGGCAGGTCCGAAGATGCAGGCTACCGTTGTGAAGCGTAGCTTGTGCATTTTGCACAAGCGAGCCACGGGGGCTCTGACGGTTCACGCGAATGCACATGATAAAGGGATTCACTGCATGAGGAAAACACTACTCGCCCTGCTGCTGTTGGCTTCGGCCGGCGTGGTGCAAGGGCAAGTGCAACTCAGGGATGGTTTTCCACAGCAATACACGGTGGTTTCGGGGGTCACACTCTGGGACATATCCGGCAAATACCTGCGCGAGCCCTGGCAGTGGCCACAACTGTGGCGGGCCAATCCGCAAATTGAAAACCCCAACCTGATCTATCCCGGCGACACGCTGACCCTCAGTTATGTCGACGGTCAGCCGCGTCTGACCGTCAATCGCGGCGAGTCGCGCGGCACCATCAAGCTCTCGCCACGGATCCGTACCAGCCCGGTGGCCGAGGCGATTCCGAGCATTCCGCTGAAATCCATCAACAGCTTTCTGCTGAGCAATCGCATCGTCGACAAGGCCGAGGACTTCGACAAGGCGCCGTACATCGTCGCCGGCGATGCCGAACGCGTGCTCAGCGGTACCGGTGACCGCATCTTCGCTCGCGGCCATTTCGACCCCGATCAACCGGTCTACGGCATCTTCCGTCAGGGCAAGGTCTACACCGATCCGCAGACCAAGGAGTTCCTCGGGATCAATGCCGACGACATCGGTGGCGGTGAGATTGTCGCGACCGAAGGCGACGTCGCCACTCTCGCCCTGCAACGCACCACTCAGGAAGTACGCCTCGGCGATCGTTTGTTCAGCGGCGAAGAGCGCTCGATCAACTCGACCTTCATGCCCAGCGCACCAACGACCAACATCAACGGAGTGATCATCGATGTGCCGCGCGGTGTTACCCAGATTGGCGTGATGGACGTGGTCACGTTGAACAAGGGCAAGCGCGACGGTCTGGCCGAAGGCAACGTGTTGGTGGTGATGAAAACCGGCGAAACCGTGCGTGATCGCATCACCGGTCAGCCGCTGAAAATTCCCGATGAGCGCGCCGGTTTGCTGATGGTGTTCCGCACCTACGACAAACTCAGCTATGGCCTCGTGCTCAACGCATCGCGCTCGCTGGCGGTGCTCGACAAGGTGCGAAATCCGTAAGCTTGCTTCACAAGTTACCAACAGAGTTATCCACAGCTTGTTCCGAATGGTTCGGGACTTATAACGATCAAGGATGATCCATGATGCTGTCTGTCTGCACGCCGGTTTCGCCGGCGGAACTGGAAGCGCGTCTGCGCCTGCACCGCTTGCCGGACATCGGTCCGAAGCGGTTTGCCAAATTGCTCGAAGCTTTCGGCTCGGCGTCCAAAGCCATCAGCGCGCCAGCGAGTGCCTGGCGCTCGCTGGGAATGCCGGCGGCCTGCGCCGAAGCGCGACGCTGTCCTGAGGTGCGCGATGGCGCGAGCCATGCAATGCGCTGGCTAGAGCGGTCGGATCATCATTTGCTGATGTGGGATCAGGCGGATTATCCGGCGCTGCTGGCACAGATTCCGGATCCACCGCCGTTGCTGTTTGTCGCCGGGGATCCACTGATTCTGGAAAAACCGCAACTGGCAATGGTGGGTAGCCGACGCGCTTCGCGTCCGGGAATGGACACGGCAGCGGCGTTTTCCCGCAGCCTCGCCGGGGCCGGTTTTGTCATCACCAGCGGTCTGGCACTGGGCATTGATGCCGCTGCGCATCAGGCGGCACTGGATGTCGGTGGCTTGACCGTCGGTGTGTTGGGTACCGGGCTGGAAAATTTTTATCCACAGCGCAATCGGCGCCTGGCTGACGCGATGATCGCGTCCGGCAGCGCAGTGCTTTCGGAGTTCCCGCTGGATGCCGGGCCGACGGCGAGCAACTTCCCGCGTCGTAACCGGATCATCAGCGGATTGTCTCTGGGAGTGCTGGTGGTCGAGGCCAGCGTTGCCAGCGGTTCATTGATCACTGCGCGGCTGGCAGCCGAACAGGGGCGCGAGGTGTATGCGATTCCCGGCTCGATTCATCACCCCGGCGCGCGCGGTTGTCACCAATTGATTCGCGACGGTGCGGTGTTGGTGGAAACCATCGAGCACATCCTCGAAGCCCTGCGTGGCTGGCAGCATTTGCCATTGTCCGCAGACACCGCGAAAGTCGATCATCCATTGCTCATATTGCTGCACGCCGCGCCGCACACCAGCGAAGGCTTGGCCGACAGCAGCGGCTGGGCGTTACCGAAAGTGCTGGCGGCACTCACCGAACTGGAAATGGACGGCCGCGCGGTATGCGAAAACGGTCGCTGGTTGGCCAGGACAAGCTAGGTTTTACAAGGAAGATCGGTAAACTGCGCGAAACCTGATTGCGGAGAATTTTTTCATGGTCAACAGTTGGCGTGTGCAACAAGCCGCACGAGAGATTCGCGCCGGGGCGGTGATTGCCTATCCAACCGAAGCCGTCTGGGGGCTGGGTTGCGACCCATGGAACGAAGAGGCCGTGGATCGGTTGCTGGCGATCAAGAATCGATCGGTGGTCAAAGGGCTGATTCTGGTTGCCGACAATATTCGCCAGTTCGATTTTCTGTTCGAAGACTTCCCGCCAGAGTGGATCGACCGCATGGCCAGCACCTGGCCGGGGCCGAACACTTGGCTGGTGCCGCATCAAGGTTTGTTGCCCGAATGGGTGACCGGTATGCACGACACCGTGGCGCTACGGGTCAGTGATCACCCGCAGGTGCGCGATCTGTGCTCGATGGTCGGGCCGTTGATTTCGACCTCTGCCAACCCACAGGGGCGCCCGGCAGCGCGCACTCGCTTGCGGGTTGAGCAATATTTCCGTGGGCAGATCGATCTGATACTGGGCGGGCGACTGGGTGGGCGCAAGAACCCCAGCGTGATTCGTGATCTGGCGACCGGCAAAGTCATCCGTCCCGACTGATCCAGCCTCTAACATTAGTAACGTGAGTACTCCTCGCCTTGACGGCGAGGAGTACTACGCGTGCCTGCGATTTATCCTGCAATGATGCTTGTTGTTGCGTCGGAAAAATCATCAACTATCTGAATTAACTGAATTTTCCCACCTGATTATCAGACCGCGTTTCGTGGCGGTATCGCCAAAAGCAACCATCCTTTCCCTGCACTCGAAACACTTCGATAAGTTAAGGTCTGCGGAGAAAGAATGGACACTACGGATTTGCAACTCACGGAATACTTGCAGACGCTTCAGGTGACGTTAAACAGTCATCAGGAGGGATGCCGGATCGTGATGCTTGAAGCGGGGTCGGATACCCAAGTGTTCGATCGGTTTATCGAACGGCAATTTCGGCTTCGGCTGCAGCATTACATGCTGACGTCCAGGGCGCGGATGCTCGAAACCCGACTGGCGACACGGCCGCGAAGTACCCACTTTCTGTTGTATCGGCACGATCAGTTGCTGGCGGTATTGAGGGCCACTCCGGCGCCGTTCGAGTGGGCTTCACTGGCGCAGCAGCATGTTTCGCCCACGGTGGCGTTGTCACGCCATGTCGAACTCAGTCGCTTGATCTCGTACGCGCCCAGCGAACAGCCTATTGCCGTCGACAGTCTGATGGCGGCCGCTGCCGAGTGGGCCATAAAACAGGGCTATCAAGGTGTCACTGCGTTGTGCAGGGCATCGCAGCTGCGCCTGTACCAGCGTTTCGGTCTGATGCCGGTTGCCTCCAATCCCATGCATATCGAACAGCGCGCACGCGGGGATTACTGGGTGCTGTCAGCCGAGTGGCGGCAAATCCTCGCAGCGTTGCAACAGCCTGATCCCGCGACTGTCGGTCATCGGACGCCAAGACCGTCGGCGGCTCATCCACAGAAGTACTGAACACGCTCGAAGCGTCCTGCCAGTCATGGATCTGAAACCCTGACTGGCAGGACGCCGGGAGGTATCAAGGCAGCAGGACGGTGGAACCGGTGGTGCGGCGTGCCGACAGTTCGGTTTGCGCCTTCGCCGCATCAGCCAGTGGATAACGCTGGCTGATGTCCACCTTCAACTTGCCGCTGATGATCATCTCGAACAATTCATCGGCCATCCGCTGCAGGTTTTCGGCATTGTTGGCATAAGTTGCCAGTGTCGGCCGGGTTACGTAGAGCGAGCCTTTGGCGGCAAGAATGCCCAGATTGACCCCGTCTACCGCGCCGGAAGCATTACCGAAGCTTACGACCAGACCGCGCGGCGACACACTGTCGAGAGAGGTCAGCCAGGTGTCCTTGCCGACGCCGTCATAGACCACCGGTACTTTCTTGCCATCGGTCAACTCCAGCACGCGTTGCGCAACGTTTTCGTGGCTGTAATCGATGGTCGCCCAGGCGCCATTGGCCTTGGCCAGCTCGGCCTTCTCTTTGGAGCTGACGGTGCCGATCAGCTTCACGCCCAAGGCCTTGGCCCATTGGCAGGCGAGCGAACCGACACCCCCTGCCGCAGCGTGGAACAGAATGGTTTCACCACCCTTGAGCTCATAAGTCTGACGCAACAGATACTGCACGGTCAGGCCTTTGAGCATGACCCCGGCAGCCGTTTCGAAGCTGATTTCGTCGGGCAGGTGCACCAGATTGTCCTGGGGCAGCACATGCAATTCGCTGTAGGCCCCCAACGGGCCGCTGCCGTAGGCCACGCGATCACCGACCTTGAAGCGGGTGACGTCGCTGCCCACGGCCTCGACGATGCCCGCACCTTCAGCGCCCAGGCCGGACGGCAAGGCTGGCGGCGCATACAGGCCGCTACGGAAATAGGTATCGATGAAGTTCAGGCCGATGGCCTTGTTGGCAACGCGTACCTGATTCGGGCCGGGGGGGGCGGGTTGATAGTCAACATATTCGAGCACTTCGGGGCCGCCGTGGGCGCGGAACTGGATACGCTTTGCCATTTGCCTGCTCTCCTTGGGTCTTTTGTGAGCCCCCTATCCAACTCCCATGCTTGATCTTCGTCAACTGCGGCGCGCCGTTGTGCGGTGGTATGCTACGCGCCCATTTGCGTCGCCCGCCTGCGGGGCGCCGCCCGATTCAAGGTGAAGCCATGACGACCCGCACCGACGCCGTAAAGGCCTATCTGCTCGACCTGCAAGACCGCATCTGCGCGGCTCTCGAAACCGAGGACGGCGGCACGCGCTTCGTCGAAGACGCCTGGACCCGGCCCGCCGGCGGTGGCGGTCGCACCCGCGTGATCGAGAACGGTACGGTGATCGAAAAGGGCGGTGTCAACTTTTCCCACGTCTTCGGCAGTGGTCTGCCACCGTCGGCCAGCGCCCATCGCCCGGAATTGGCCGGTCGCGGTTTCGAAGCGCTTGGCGTGTCGCTGGTGATCCACCCGCACAACCCGCATGTGCCGACTTCCCACGCCAACGTGCGTTTTTTCATTGCCGAGAAGGAAGGTGAGGAGCCGGTCTGGTGGTTCGGCGGCGGCTTCGACCTGACTCCGTATTACGGCAACGAAGAAGACTGCATCCACTGGCACCGCGTCGCCGAGCAGGCTTGCGCGCCGTTCGGGGCGGATGTCTACCCGCGCTATAAAGCCTGGTGCGACACCTACTTCCACATCAAGCATCGCCACGAACCGCGCGGCATCGGCGGTCTGTTCTTCGATGACCTGAACGAGTGGGACTTCGACACCAGCTTCGCCTTCATGCGCGCCATCGGCGACGCTTACATCGACGCCTATCTGCCGATCGTGCAGCGCCGTAAAAACGATGCTTTCACCGCGCAGCAGCGTGAATTCCAGGAATTCCGCCGTGGCCGTTACGTCGAGTTCAACCTGGTGTACGACCGTGGCACGCTGTTCGGCCTGCAATCGGGCGGGCGAACCGAATCGATCCTGATGTCGCTGCCGCCGCAAGTGCGCTGGGGCTATGACTGGAAGGCTGCACCTGGCAGCGAAGAAGCGCGCCTGACCGAGTACTTCCTGCAAGACCGCGACTGGTTAGGCGAAGCCTGAGGATTTCTGATGGATCGTTACGTCGTTTTCGGTAACCCGATCGGCCACAGCAAATCGCCGATGATTCACAAACTGTTCGCTGCGCAGACCGGTCAGAGCCTCGACTACTGCACGCTGCTGGCGCCGCTTGATGATTTCGCCGGCTGCGCCACGGCGTTTTTCCAGGACGGTCGCGGTGCCAACGTTACCGTGCCGTTCAAGGAAGACGCTTACCGTTTGGCCAATAGCCTGACTGCTCGTGCGCAGCGCGCCGGTGCGGTGAATACCTTGAGCAAACTGGCGGACGGCTCGCTGCTGGGTGACAACACCGACGGCGCCGGACTGGTGCGTGATCTGACGGTGAACGCCGGGTTCAGCCTGACCGGCAAACGCATCCTGCTGCTCGGTGCCGGTGGCGCCGTGCGCGGTGCGCTGGAGCCGTTGCTGGCGGAGAAGCCCGCGTCGGTGATCATCGCCAATCGCACGGTGGACAAGGCTGAATTGCTGGCCGAGTTGTTCTGCGACCTCGGGCCGGTGTCAGCCAGTGGTTTCGACTGGTTGCGCGAGCCGGTGGACGTGATCATCAACGCTACATCTGCCAGCCTGACCGGTGATGTGCCGCCGATTGCGCCGAGCCTGATCGAGCCGGGCAAGACCCTGTGCTACGACATGATGTACGGCAAGGAGCCGACAGCGTTCTGCCGTTGGGCCACTGAGCATAGCGCAGCGGTGGTGATGGATGGCTTGGGGATGCTTGTTGAACAGGCGGCTGAGGCGTTCTTCCTGTGGCGCGGTGTACGCCCGGACACCGCGCCAGTACTCGCCGAACTGCGCCGGCAACTGGCCCAATAAGTACCCATGTGGGAGCGAGCCGGCTCCGGGCGGCGATCCGACGAAAGCGGTCTGTCTGACACATCAATGTTGGATGTGCCGCAGTCTTCGCGAGCAGGCTCGCTCCCACAAGGATTACCTCGATCGCCAATCAATCCTCAAACCGGATCGGACATTTCTCCGGCCCCTCAAGCTTCCTCAATTCCTCCACCACCTGCGGCCGCGCCCGGCGCAAGGTCAGGCTGCGATTCTGGCGCAATAAACGCCGCGCCTCCTGATGCAGCATCTCCACCCCCGAATAGTCGATGAAGTTGATTTGCTGCGCCTCGATCACCACCCGCGCGCCGTGCAGGCGCTGCAGGCGCACTTGCAGGTAATGGCTGGCGCCGAAAAAGATCGAGCCGCCGACGCGCAAAACATCATCCTCACCGTCGCGCCAATGCTGCACACGCGGTTGCGAGGTGCGCTTGAGGTAGAAGAACAGTGATGCCAGCACCCCGGCATAAATCGCCGTCTGCAATTCCAGCAGCAATGTCGCCAGGCAAGTCAGCGCCATTACCACGAACTCGGCACGGCTGACTCGCAGCAACGCGCGAATGCCGCGATGATCGACCAGGCCCCAGGCGATCAGCAGAATGCTGCCCGCCATTGCCGGAATGGGAATGTGCGAAATCAGACCGGCGCCGAAAATCGCAAACAACGCCACCCAGATCGCTGAAAAGATCCCGGCCAATGGCGAACAGGCGCCCGCCTCGTAGCTCAACCCCGAACGGGTAAACGATCCGGCTGACAGCGACCCGGAAAAAAACGCCCCGACGATGTTCGATAAACCCTGCGCGCGAACTTCCTGATTGGCATCGAGCAACTGTTGCGACCGAGCGGAAATCGAGCGCGCGATCGACAGGCTGGTGACCAGCCCGAGCATGCCCACCGCCACGGCGCTCGGCAGCAAACGCAGGATCAAATCCAGATCCAGCGGCAAGCCACTGAACGGCGGCAGGCGCCCGACAAACGCGCTGACCAGATGCACATGCCCGAACATCGCCGGCCACAGCCACACCACCAGACTGGCCAGCACCAATGTGATCAACAGCGTTGGCCAGCGTGGCAGCAGTTGTTTCAGCACCACGCCGACCACCACCGTGGCTACGCCCAGAACTAACGACGGTTTATCCACAGCCCTGAGGTGCTGCAGCAGATCCATCAGACTCGCCAGCGCCGTGGCTTTCGCCGGTAATTCCAGTCCCAACAGATTCGGCAACTGCCCGATGGCGATCACCACCGCCGCGCCGAGAGTGAAACCGAGTACCACCGAATGCGAAACGAAATTCACCAGCGCACCGAAGCGCAGCAGTCCGAGCAGCCACTGGAAAATCCCGGCCAGGAACGTCAGCAGCAGGATCAAGGTGATGTAGTCCTGCGAGGCTGGCACGGCCAAGGGACTGACGCTGGCGTACAGCACAATCGAAATCGCCGCCGTCGGGCCGCAGATCAGATGCCACGATGAGCCCCACAGGCAGGCGATCAACACCGGAATGATCGCGGCGTAGAGGCCGTATTCAGGTGGGAGGCCGGCGATCAGCGCGTAGGCAATCGACTGGGGTAACGCGAGAATCGCACCGCTGAGGCCGACGATCAGATCCCGTCCGACGCTGGCGCGGGTTTGCCGCGGTAGCCAGGTGAGGAAGGGCAAGAGAGAGTGGCGGCTGGGGAAGGCCATGGGTCCTCGCGGTTGGGGTTTTATTCAAGGTTATCAGGGTGTCAGGGAAAGGCCCCTCACCCTAGCCCTCTCCCAGAGGGAGAGGGGACTGACCGAGGTGTCTGTCAGAGATTCATCAACCTGCGATTTCAAAGTTGAACGCAAGTTTTGAATGCAACAAATATCGGCTCCCTTTCCCCCTCGCCCCCTCTGGGGGAGAGGGCTGGGGTGAGGGGGAAAAAATCTCAAGCCAAGCAAAATTCCAGCAACCCCACGATCAGAGCTTCGCCTTCACCGCCACCAACGCATCCTTGCCATCGACGGTCTTCACCCCATCCAGCCACTTGTCCAGCACCGCCGGATTCGCCTTGATCCACGCCTTCGCCGCCTCGGCATTAGTGACCTTCTTGTTCACCACCTCAGCCATGATGCTGTTCTCCATCTCCTGAGTGAACGAAAGATTGGTCAGCAATTTACCCACATTCGGACACGCCTCGGCGTAGCCCTTGCGCGTCAACGTAAACACGCTGCCAGTCTCGCCAAAGTATTTCTCGCCACCCTTCAGGTAATGCATTTTCAGCTGCACGTTCATCGGGTGCGGCGTCCAGCCGAGGAAGGTGACGAATTTCTGTTTCTTCACCGCCCGCGACACTTCCGCCAGCATCGCCTGTTCACTGGACTCGATCAGCTTCCACTGGCCCATGTCGAAGTCGTTCTTCTTGATGATCTCCTGCAGCGAGATGTTTGCCGGCGCGCCCGAGCCGATGCCGTAGATCTTGCGCTCGAACTTGTCGGCGTATTTGTTCAGGTCGGCAAAGTTATGCACACCGGCGTCCCACACGTAATCCGGTACAGCCAGGGTGAACTCGGTGCCGTCGAGGTTTTTCGCCAGTTGCGTGACATCGCCGGTGGCGACGAACTTGTCGTAGAAGCCCTGCTGCGCCGGCATCCAGTTGCCGAGGAACACATCCACTTGGCCATCCTTCAACCCGCCAAAAGTAATCGGCACCGCGAGGGTGTCGACCTTAGCCTTGTAGCCCATGCCGTCCAGCAGAAACCCGGTGATGGCGTTGGTCGCGGCGATGTCGCTCCAGCCCGGATCAGCCATTTTCACCGTGTCGCAGCTCTGCTCGGCGAAGGCCGAAGTGCTGCTCAACGCGATCAGGCCAACCGTCACTACTGTGGATAACTTGCGCATGGACTTCCCCTTAACATTATTGGTTTTGGCAGGGTTGTGGATAACGTGCTTTGCGTTCCAGATCATCGAGGTCGATGTGGTTGCGCATGTACTGCTGACTGGCGTCCACCAGCGGCTGGTGATCCCAGCTCTTCAGCTTGCCGATGGTTAATGCGTCGGCAACAAATCGGCGACGGCGTTGGCTGGCGAGGACGTCGCGGTGTATTGCCGGGATGTCCCACTTGGCTCGCGCCTCGGCGAGAAAATCGTCGAAAAGCTGGCGATGTTGCGGCGATTGGCTGAGTTCTTCCAGTTCACGCGGATCGTTATTTACGTCGAAGAGTAGGCAAGGGTCGCTTTCACTGTAGATAAATTTGTAGGCGCCGCGACGGATCATCATCAACGGGCTGATGGTGCCTTCGGCCATGTATTCGCCAAACACTTGGTCATGGCCGCCCTGCCCTTGCAGGTGTGAAACCAGTGAGCGGCCGTCCAGCGGCAAGCCCGGTTCCAGCGTTCCGCCGGCCAGTTCAACGAAGGTCGGCAACAGGTCAGCGGTCGACACGGCTGCGCTAACCCGCCCGGCATCGAACTGGCCTGGGGCACTTATCAACAGGGGCACACGGGCCGCCATCTCGTACCAGTGCATTTTGTACCAGAGGCCTTTCTCGCCGAGCATGTCGCCGTGGTCACCGGAGAACACAATGACGGTGTCGTCAATTAGTCCGGTTTCTTCGAGGGTTTGCAGAAGTTTACCGACGTTGGCGTCGATATAGCTGCAGGCGCCGAAGTAGGCCCGGCGTGCATCGCGGATCTTATCCACAGGCAGCGGCTTGTCCCACAGGTCGTAAACCTTGAGCAGACGTTGCGAGTGCGGATCGAGTTCGTGTTGATCCGGCGTGATCGGAAGCGGGATATCGGCATCGTTGTACAAATCCCAGAACGCCTTGGGAATGGTGTAGGGATCGTGTGGGTGAGTCATCGATACGGTCAGGCAGAACGGGCGATCGCCATCCTCGCGAATGTGATCGAACAGGTATTGCTGCGCCTTGAACACCACCTCTTCATCGAAATCGAGCTGGTTGGTGCGCACACACGGCCCGGCCTGCAGCACCGAAGACATATTGTGATACCAACTCGGCCGCACGTCCGGCTCATCCCAGTTCACGGCCCAACCGTAATCTGCCGGGTAGATATCGCTGGTCAGGCGTTCTTCATAACCGTGCAACTGGTCCGGGCCGCAGAAATGCATCTTGCCCGACAGCGCGGTGCGGTAGCCGAGGCGGCGCAGGTAGTGGGCGTAGGTCGGAATGTCGGCGGGGAAATCCGCCGCGTTGTCATAGGCGCCAATCTTGCTCGGCAACTGGCCGCTGACCAGGGTGAAACGCGACGGCGCGCATAACGGGCTGTTGCAGTAAGCGGCATCGAACACCACGCCTTGGGCGGCGAGGCGGGAAAGATTCGGCAGTTTGATTGGCGACGGGCCGTAGATCGGCAACATTGGCGCGGCCATCTGATCGGCCATGATGAAAAGAATATTCTTGCGCTTCATGTGATCGCGGCATTCCATAGTGAATATTTATGCGACATTGCTGCGATCGAGCATGGAGTCCATGCTGTATTCGGTAAAGCCCGCGCCGGACAATGACTAGGATAAGCACAGCTTATGTATGAAGCTCTGGGGGATCTGTCCCTCGACCTGCTGCGCGCCTTCGAGGCCGCAGCCAGGCATCGCAGTTTTACCGCGGCGGCGGTCGAGCTGGGCACCACACAACCGGCGATCAGCCAGCAAATCAAACGGCTGGAAGAAAAACTTGGTACGCGGTTGTTTGATCGCATCTACCGTGGCATCGAGCTGACCGAAGTCGGCGCGATACTGTTTGAGCAAGTTAACCTCGGTTTGCAGAATATCGATGCAGGATTGAGTGCGATCAGTGCACAGCAGCAACATGAAGTCCTGCAGGTTGCCACTGATTTTGCCTTCGCTGCGTATTGGCTGATGCCGCGCCTGCATCGCTTTCACGAAGCCAATCCGCAGGTCGACGTCAGCCTCGTGACCAGCGAACGCAACCACAACATGCTGCGCACCGATATCGATGTGGCGATCCTGTTTGGCGATGGGCGCTTTAAACAGGGTGAAAGCCATTGGCTGTTCAGCGAAGAAGTGTTCCCCGTGTGCAGTCCGCAATTGCTCAAGGACCGCGCCCCGCCCTTGCCTGCTCAGGCGTTGCTGGAGTTTCCGTTGCTGCACCTGCGCGGGGAAAACAGCAGCAACTGGTTTGACTGGAGTGGTCTGTTCCGTGAACTCGGTATCAATACACCGCCAGCGCCGGGGCAATTGCGCTTCGACAATTACACGCTGTTGATTCAAGCGGCGATTGGCGGGCAAGGCGTGGCGATTGGCTGGCGGCACCTTGTGGATAACTTGCTGAGTCAGGGTTTGTTATGCCGGCCGATTGCTGAAACGACGCTGTCGCGGTTGGGTTATTACGTGGTGCTGCCGCAACGCAAACGCCGGGGCACTCTGATTCAGCAGTTTGTCGATTGGTTGATGGTGGAGCAGGCGAGTAGCGCTGAATCGCTCAATGGGTTGGCATTGCCTTCGATTGCGGTTTGAAGATCAAAAGATCGCAGCCTTCGGCAGCTCCTGCATCTGGAACGCGGTCCCCTGTAGGAACTGCCGAAGGCTGCGATCTTTTACGAATCTGAAGCCGCCACAAAATTCACATGTTCACCCACATGCAAATTCAGCCTTAGCTCATCGGCTATGCCCACCGCCACGCGATTCAGCCGCTCCAGCGGTTCGGCCAGACCCGGTTCCAGGTTGCCGCCGACTTGACTGAAATGTTCGATGGTCAGCCCGGCCACGCCGTGCGGTGCATTGACCAGCGTCCAGTGCAGCGGGCTGCTTTGCACGGCTTCGCGAATTTCTTCGGCAGCATGACGTTGCAGGCGATCATCAACATCCGGCTCATCAAGTACGGCAAAGTCGCCCACCAGAAACAGCCGCGACACATTGGCCGCTTGCAGGCCATCAACCAGTGCGTCGACGGCCAGGACTTGCTCGACCGGTCCGAGCACTACGGAGCGTTCAACCTGATCGCTGCTGAACGGTAACCCCGGCGCATCCAGTAAACAGATGACCGCCGAACTGCCGGCCACACTCTGATTGACCCGTTCCGAGTCGAACAAATCGCCCGTTTTGGTGCGCAATCCAGGACGCGGCGCGATTGCGGTCAAATCGTCGAGGATGGCGATGACTTCGTGCTGACGACGCAGCAATTCAGCCATCAACGCGCTGCCCAGGCTACTCATGGCACCATAGAGCACCACTTTTACCGCCGGGGTTTCGGCATTTTTCATGGCTGATCCCTTTTCTTATTCCTTGTATGGCGTGTGACATACGGGCAACGCCGAGGGTTCGAACCGATTTCCGAGGGTTTGCGATGCAAGCGATCAAGGGCTACCACGCCCACGTCTATTTTGACGCCGACACCATTGAACAGGCGCGGGCCTTGTGCGAGCAGGCCGCGCAATTGTTTTCATTGAAGATGGGCCGCGTCCACGAGCGCCCGGTCGGGCCGCATCCGGACTGGAGTTGCCAATTGGCCTTCGGCCCCGAGCTGATTGGCGATGTGCTGCCATGGCTGGCGCTGAACCGTAAAGGCTTGGTGGTGTTTCTGCACCCGGACACTGGCGATGACTTGCTCGACCATACGGAGCACGCGATCTGGATGGGTGCGATCCGAACGCTGGATCTGTCTATTTTTTGATCAAATCGTTTCTGCTGCCTCGCCTGGCAGATGCTCGTCCAGATGCAGCCAGGGCAATTGGCTGTCCGTCCAGATGTGTCGCTCGGCGGGTGCCTGCTCTGGGTGATCAAGGGTGGCGATGGTCACGTCGATGCTCTCGGGGCTGAGTAATGTCACCAGCGCCAGTTGCGCGCCGCAGTGCGGGCAGAAGAACCGCGCGCAACTGGCCGACGAGTCATATCGCGAAGGCACGCCGGCCAGCCATTGAAAATTCGCTGCCGGCACGGTGATCCAGGTCGTGACGATTCCGCCGCTGACTCGGCGGCAAATCGAACAATGGCAATGGGCGATATCCTGCAAGGCCCCGCTGAACTGATAACGAATGTGTCCGCAATGGCAGCCGCCGCTGTGCAATTCGCTCATCTCGAAAGCTCCCCTTCCCGTGTTTATTGACTCTAGTTCGCATCCGACGGCCGGTTGACCGTTCATTCAAAGCTTTCTCAAGCGAAAGGTAGCTGAAAGCTTCCCCGATTAGGATCGCCTCCACTTCCGGCAACAGACCGGTTGGCCAACGCGTGTGATACCTCGCACGAACGGCCCAATTAACAACAACAATGGTGATTCTGATGTCCTCTGTAGCCCGCCTTTTCGCTGTCACTCCGCCCGTACGTCTCGTGCTTCCCGTTCTGCGCTGATCCCGTCCGATCTGCTCATTTAACTAGCCGCGCTACGCCTGGAGTATTCCCATGCTGACTTTCCTTGGCTTCGCCATGGTCATCACGTTCATGTTCCTGATCATGACCAAGCGCCTGTCCGCGCTGATCGCTCTGATCATCATCCCGATCGTCTTCGCCCTGTTCGGCGGTTTTGCACCGAAGATCGGCCCGATGATGCTCGAAGGCATCACCAAGCTCGCGCCGACTGGCGTGATGCTGATGTTCGCGATTCTCTATTTCGCCCTGATGATCGACTCCGGCCTGTTTGACCCGGCCGTGCGCAAGATTCTCAAACTGGTCAAGGGTGACCCGCTGAAGGTTTCGGTCGGCACCGCCGTACTGGCGCTCGTCGTTTCCCTCGATGGTGACGGCGCGACCACTTATATGATCTGCGTGGCCGCCATGCTGCCGCTGTACAGCCGCATCGGCATGAGCCCGCGGATCATGGCCGGTCTGATCATCCTCGCCGGTGGCGTGATGAACATGACGCCGTGGGGCGGCCCGACCGCGCGTGCGGCGAGTGCGCTGCATGTCGATCCGTCGGACATTTTCGTGCCGATGATTCCGGCCATGGCCGCTGGTGTGGTGGCGATTCTGGTTATCGCTTATTTCTACGGTAAACGTGAGCGTGCGCGTCTGGGTGAGCTGCATCTGGTTGGCGATGATATCGATCACAGCGAAATCAGCGTGTCGCAGTTCCCGGATGCCCGCCGTCCAAAACTGATCTGGTTCAACGGCGCCCTGACTTTCGGCCTGATGTGCACCCTGATCGCCGGCCTGCTGCCATTGCCGGTGCTGTTCATGGTTGCGTTCAGTATTGCCATGATCGTCAACTACCCTTGCCTGCAGATGCAGAAGGATCGTGTCGCCGCTCACGCCGGTAGCGTGCTGGCAGTGGTCGGTCTGATCTTTGCGGCGGGTATCTTCACCGGTATCCTGAGCGGCACCGGCATGGTCGATGCGATGTCGAAGAGCCTGTTGGCGGTGATCCCGGATTTCCTCGGCCCGTACCTGGCGGTGATCACGGCGCTGGTGAGCATGCCGTTCACCTTCTTCATGTCCAACGATGCGTTTTACTATGGCGTGTTGCCGGTGTTGGCCGAAGCCGCCAGCCACTACGGGATCACCGCAGTGGAAATGGCCCGTGCCTCGATCGTCGGTCAGCCCGTCCACTTGCTGAGCCCGTTGGTGCCATCGACGTATCTGTTGGTAGCCTTGGCCGGCATTGATTTTGGTGACCACCAGCGTTTCACCCTGAAATGGGCGATCCTGGTTTGTATCTGCATCCTGATTGCTGCACTGCTGTTGGGGACTTTCCCGGTGTTCAGCACTCTATAAGCCCAAGACTCACCGTTTCGGGTCCTGGCTTCGCGGTTTGAAGCCCGGACCTTTTTCGGTTTAACAATCGCTCAAAGGAATACACATGGAATGGCTGACCAACCCCGAAATCTGGGTTGCCTTCTTCACCCTGACCGCCCTGGAAATCGTCCTCGGCATCGATAACATCATCATGATTTCGATCCTGGTCAGCCGCATGCCGAAACACATGCAGCAGCGCACCCGGATCTTCGGTCTTGGCCTGGCCATGATCACCCGCATCCTGTTGCTGCTGTCGATCACCTGGGTCATGCGCCTCACCGCCGACCTGTTCGAAGTGTTCGGTCAGGGCATTTCCGGCCGTGACCTGATTCTGTTCTTCGGTGGTCTGTTCCTGCTGTGGAAGAGCTCGCAAGAGATGTATCACGCGCTGGAAGGCGAAGACGAAAGCGACGAAACCCCGGGTGGCAAGGGTGGCAACTTCCTCTACACCATCATCCAGATCGCGATCATCGACATCGTCTTCTCGCTGGATTCGGTGATCACCGCAGTGGGTATGGTTTCCCACGTGCCGGTGATGGTTGCGGCGATCGTTGTGGCGGTACTGGTGATGATGCTGGCCTCGGGCAAGATCAGCGAGTTCATCGACAAGCACCCGTCGCTGAAGATGCTGGCGCTGTCGTTCCTGCTGGTGGTCGGTACCGTGCTGATTGCCGAGTCGTTCGACGTGCATGTGCCGAAAGGCTACGTCTACTTCGCCATGGCGTTCTCGCTGGCGGTTGAGGCGATCAACATCAAGCTGCGCGGCGCAATGGCCAAGAAGCGACAGCAGCAAGATCCGGTGAAACTGCGCAAGGACATCCCGGGCCAGTAATCTGCTAGTCCGGCAATACGCAGTACCCCCTGTGGGAGCGAGCCTGCTCGCGAAGACGGAGTGTCAGTCGACTGAAATGTTGGCTGATCCACCCCTTTCGCGAGCAGGCTCGCTCCCACAGGAGACGGCGTTGATTTAAAGGGAGTGTATGAAGGCGCTTTTCATGACACTTTTGTTTCAATCGACACTTTAGCTGTGCAATGCTGGCGCCCAGACCGTTAGCCAACTACAGCTTAAGTATCAAAAACGTAGAAACCGCGCGGTACCGTCAACTTGCCTCTCTGAGGCACTGCTATTACAGGGGGTCTGCATGCTCACCCTGCTCAATCTGCTTTCCGCCGTCGCCCTGCTGATCTGGGGCACGCACATCGTCAGAACCGGCATCCTGCGGGTGTATGGCACCAACCTGCGCCATGTGATTGGCCAGAACATGTCCAAGCGCTGGCTCGCGTTCGTTGCCGGCATTGTCGTTACCGCCATGGTGCAGAGCAGCAATGCCACGGCCATGCTCGTCACCTCCTTCGTGGGTCAGGGTCTGATGGCGCTGACCCCGGCGCTGGCGACCATGCTCGGCGCCGACGTCGGTACCGCGCTGATGGCGCGGGTGCTGACGTTTGACCTGTCATGGCTGTCGCCGCTGCTGATCTTTCTCGGGGTGATTTTCTTTCTGTCGCGCAAACAGACGCGGCTCGGGCAAATGGGCCGGGTGTCGATCGGCCTCGGGCTGATCATTCTCGCGCTGCAATTGATCGTTGAGGCTGCTGCGCCAATCACCCACGCGCAAGGGGTTAAGGTGATTTTCGCCTCGTTGACCGGTGACATCCTCCTCGATGCCCTGGTCGGCGCGCTGTTCGCAATGATTTCCTACTCCAGTCTCGCCGCCGTACTGCTCACGGCGACCTTGGCCGGGGCCAGTGTGATCAGCCTGCCAGTGGCGATCGGTCTGGTGATCGGCGCCAACATCGGCAGCGGCATTCTCGCGTTCATGAGCACCAGCATGCAGAACGCCGCCGGGCGGCAAGTGGCGTTGGGCAGTCTGTTGTACAAACTCATTGGCCTGCTGCTGATCATCCCGGTGCTCGATCCGCTGGTGCACTGGATCGACAGCCTCGATTTCAGCCCGCAGGAAATGGTCATCGGCTTCCACCTGCTCTACAACACCGCGCGCTGCCTGATTCTGCTGCCAAGCGTCGGGCCAATGGCACGCCTCTGCGCCTGGCTGCTGCCAGAGCGGCCGGAGGTCAACGGCACCGCCAAACCGCGCCATCTCGACGCGACGGCGCTGGTTACACCGAGCCTGGCGCTGGCCAACGCCGCACGGGAAACCCTGCGCATGGGCGATCTGCTCGACAACATGCTCGACGCGACCCTCGATGTGCTGCGCGGCAAGCAGACCGCCGTCACCCAGGAAATGCGCCGATTGACCGACGACGTCGAAGCGCTCTACAGCGCGATCAAGTTGTACCTGGCGCAGATGCCCCGCGAAGACCTCGGCGAGCAGGACAGTCGACGCTGGGCCGAGATCATCGAGCTTTCAATCAACCTGAAACTGGCCGCCGACCTGATCGAACGCATGCTGCGCAAGATCCAGCAGCAGAAGACCTCGCAGCGGCGTTCGTTTTCCGAAGAAGGTCTGGAGGATCTGGCCGGATTGCAGCAGCAACTGATTTCCAACCTGCGTTTGGGCCTTTCGGTGTTCCTCAGTGGTGACCGCGAAAGTGCCCGGCAATTGCTGCGCGAGAAACGCCGTTTCCGCGCTCAGGAACGGCGTCTGGCCCATGCGCATGTCAGCCGTTTGCAACGCAAGATCGTGCAGAGTATCGAGACCAGTTCGCTGCACCTGGAGTTGATTGCCGACATGAAACGCTTGAATTCGCTGTTTTGCGGCAGTGCGTATGTGGTGCTGGAAACGGCGGATACCGGGGCGCTGGCGGCGGATGATATTGCCGACATTACGCATTCGCCTTGAACGTCTGGGGCTGGGTTTAGTCAGTTACATTGATTCAGCCTTCAGGCCGCTATCGCGAGCAGGCTCACTCCTACAGGGGGGATGCATTCCAAATGCAGGAGTGAGCCTGCTCGCGATGGGGGCCTGACTGACGACACGGATCTCCAAATCAGCCGTACGGAAGCCTGTTATGCGTTGCCTGTTGTTCGCCTGTCTGTTGCTCGGTTCCCTGCCCGCCTTTGCCCTGGATCGTTTTCAGGTCGAAGGCTATGCGCTGCCCAACGGTTTGCAACTGATGCTCAAACCCGGCACCGAGCGCGGGCACGTGGCGATCCGGCTGGTGGTCGGTGTCGGCCTCGATGATTTCGACTGTGACGAAAAGGAGTTGCCGCACCTGCTCGAACACCTGCTCTTCAGCGGCATCGATGCGACCGGCGAAGGCGGTTTAGAGGAACGCATGCAGGCGCTGGGCGGTGACTGGAACGCGTTCACCAGCAATGCCGACACCACGTTTGTCATCGAGGCCCCGGCGAAAAACCAACGCAAAGTGCTCGACCTGCTGCTCGCTCTGCTTACGCAAACGCGCATCGACGACAACGCCATCAACGCCGCCAAACGTGTGGTCGAGCGCGAGGACGGCGGCCATTACACGCGTCTGCAACGCTTTCTCGATCGGCAGGATCTCGGCCACACCGCGAGCAATCAGCTCGCCGTCGAACTGGGCTTGAAATGCCCGCAGCGCGCCGAGGTCGGTCACCTGACTCAGGAACAACTGGAGAAGGTTCGCAAGGCCTGGTACGCACCGAACAACATGACCCTGATCGTCGTCGGCGAACTCGACAAGCTGCTGCCGGCCTATCTGGAACGCACCTGGGGCGCACTCGAAGCGGTCGAGCCGAGCGAACACCGCCCGCTACCGGACATCCGTACCAGTGCCGCCCATGAACGCACCCTCACCCGTGGCTTTATCGGTGACAGCGCCAAACTGCACTGGCTGGTGCCGGAGCCGGTGATCGACGATCAGTACGACCAGACCTTCGACATTCTCAAGGATTACCTCGACTGGGCGCTGTACCGACAGATCCGCCTCAACCACGGCTTGTCTTACGGGCCATGGGCCGAGCGTGAAGTGTTTGGCGGTGTCGGCTTTATGAGCCTGAATGCCGATCTCGATCGCGATGATGTCGACGAGGCCATTCAAGTGCTGGAAGACCTCAAGGCCGACCTACTGAAAAACGGTCTCGACCCGGACACCTTTGCGCGGATCAAACAGGCCTCGATCGCCCATCAGGCGTGGGCGGTGCAGGGCAACAGCGCGATGGCGGATTACTACTGGAGCGCGCTCGCTGATTACCAGGACGGACGCTTTGCCAATCCGGCGCGCGAGCTGCAAGGGGTGACGCTGGAAGCGGCGAACAAGGCGATGCGCGAGTTGTTGCTGCAACCGGGGTATCTGCGGATCGAGAAGCCGTTGCTCAGTGATGATCAGGTGTTGTGGTTGAGTGCGGGTGGGTTGGGTCTGGTGTTGTTGATCCTGATCGGCTGGCGTTTGCACCGCAAGCGGGGTTGAAGATCAAAAGATCGCAGCCTGCGGCAGCTCCTACAGGGGATTGCGTTCCAAATGTAGGAGTTGCCGAAGGCTGCGATCTTTTGAGGCCCTGAAATGCACCGAATAAGTGACCGGCAGCCTCGCCACAACGCCCGGCGGGCGCTACTCTGTCGAGGTTTTTTCCCTCAAGTCGTGAACCGCCCAAATGCCAAAAATACAGCTCCTGATCCAGCGCATTCTCGAACTGATGAAGCGCTATCCCGGGGTCATTGCGCTTGGCGGGTTCATCTCCGGGGTCGGCAGTTTCATCATGGTCGATCGTCAGCAAGGGCTGGCGAGCTGGATCACCGTGATCATGCTGCTCAGTTGGATCTGGCTGATGCTGGAAAACACCCTTACCGGCCTTTTCACTCGGATCTTCAAACGCGAGATTCCCCAGCCGCTGCTGCGTTACGCGACGCAGATGATCCATCAGGAAAGCCTGTTTTTCGTCCTGCCGTTCTTCTTTATCACCACGACCTGGAACAGTGGCCAGCTGTTTTTCACCGGCCTGCTCAGCGTCGCCGCGTTGATCTCGATCGTCGACCCGCTCTATTACAAATGGCTGGCGCCCCGGCGCTGGGCGTTTCTCGCACTGCACACGCTGACCCTGTTCGCCGCCCTGCTCACTGCGTTGCCGGTGATCATGCACCTGACCACGGCGCAGAGTTTCAAGTGGGCGCTGGGCATTGCCGTGCTGTTGTCGTTCCCGAGTCTGGCGTCGATCTTTCCGATCCGCACGCTGCGCAACGCGCTGGCGATCCTGTGCATCACCGTCGGCATTGGTGGCGTGGGTTGGGCGCTGCGTTCGTGGGTGCCGCCGGCGACGCTATGGATGACCGACGTGGCGATCAGCACGCAAATGCAGGACCGCACCCCAGGTGCCAGCCTCGACACGGTCAGCGCCGAGCAGATTCGCGGCGATGGCCTGTATGCCTACACCGCGATCAACGCACCGCGCGGGCTGGATGAGCGGATTTATCACGTCTGGCAATTCAACGGCAAAGAGGTCGACCGCATCGCCCTCGACATCCATGGCGGGCGCAAGGAAGGCTACCGTGCGTGGACGCACAAGCAGAACTTCCCCGGCAACCCGGCGGGCAAGTGGCAAGTGCGGGTGTTGACCGAGGATGGCCAGGTGATCGGCGTGCTGCGTTTCGAAGTCACGGACAGCACAGCGATCAAAGAAAAGTAATCCGGTTCGTGCTATTACGTTAGTTCGCATAAAGGCCGAACAAGCACGGAGCTTATGACCAGCAGCTCGATCAGCGGTAATGCTCAACTGGACACGTCGATAACCCCTGCCCGCCTGCGGGTCACGGGGGACTGGACGCTTGCCCATTACGCCGAGCTCAAGCAACTGAGCGAAAAGCTCCACGGTCAGTACGATGCCAACACCCCGATCGACCTCAACAGCCTCGGCGCCCTCGACACCGCTGGCGCTTCGTTGCTGGTCGAACTGCTCGGCTCCGAACGCCTGGGCAAATCCGCCGAACACCCCGATTGCACCCTGACCTCCGCCGACCGCGCGCTGCTGCAAACCGTGTACTGCTCGATGACCGATTTCTGCGTGCCGATCAAAGAGCCGGAAATCAGCGTCAGCGTGCAATTGCTCACGCGCATCGGTCGCGCCGTCGATACCGTCTGGCAAGACACCCTGCAATTGCTCGGCTTCGTCGGCCTGATCATGGAAACCATCGCGCGCAGCCTGTTCCGGCCCAAGCGCTGGCGGATCACGCCGATGATCGCGCACATCGAACAGACCGGCCTCGACGCCGCGCCGATCGTGGCGTTGCTGACCTTTCTGGTCGGCGCGGTGGTGGCGTTTCTCGGCGCCACAGTACTGGCCAGTTTCGGCGCGACGATTTTTACCGTGGACTTGGTCGGGTTCTCGTTCCTGCGTGAATTCGGCGTGCTGCTCACGGCGATCCTGATGGCCGGGCGCACCGCCAGTGCCTTCACCGCGCAGATCGGCTCGATGAAGGCCAACGAAGAAATCGACGCGATCCGCACCCTCGGCCTCGACCCGATGGAGTTGCTGGTCGTGCCGCGGGTACTGGCGATGCTGGTGGCGCTGCCGATGCTGACGTTTCTCGCCATGCTGTGCGGGATCATCGGTGGCGGCGTGGTTTGCGCGGTGTCGCTGGATATTTCGCCAGCGATGTTCCTGACGCTGTTGCAGTCGGACATCGGCGTTCAGCACTTTCTCGTAGGCTTGGTGAAGGCGCCGATCTTTGCCTTCATCATTGCCGCGATTGGTTGTCTGGAAGGCTTCAAGGTCAGCGGCAGCGCCGAGTCGGTCGGCGCCCACACCACCTCCGCTGTGGTGCAATCGATTTTCGTGGTGATCGTGCTCGATGCGGTGGCCGCGCTGTTCTTCATGGAGATGGGCTGGTGAGTCGTCTACCCCGCGCGCCCTCGGAGGCGGTGATCGAAGTCCGCGGCCTGTGCAATCGCTTTGGCAGCCAGAGCGTGCACGAGAACCTCGATCTGGATTTGTACAAGGGCGAAATCCTCGCCGTGGTCGGCGGCTCCGGCAGCGGCAAATCGGTGCTGTTGCGCAGCATTGTCGGTCTGCGCCGGCCCAGCGAAGGCATGGTCAAAGTGTTCGGCAAGAACCTGCCGAGCCTGTCCGAGCATGAGCGCTCGCTGGTCGAGCGACGCTTCGGTGTGTTGTTCCAGAAAGGCGCGCTGTTCTCCTCGCTGACCGTCACCGAGAACGTCGCCCTGCCCCTCATCGAACACGCCGGCTTGAGCCGCAACGACGCCGAGCACTTGGCCGCCGTGAAGCTGGCGCTGGCCGGTTTGCCGCTGTCGGCAGCGGACAAATACCCGGCGTCGCTGTCCGGCGGCATGATCAAGCGCGCCGCGCTGGCCCGGGCGCTGGCGCTGGATCCGGACATTCTGTTTCTCGACGAACCCACCGCCGGCCTCGATCCGATTGGCGCGGCGCAATTCGATCAATTGATCCTGACCCTGCGCGATGCGCTCGGCCTCAGCGTGTTTCTGGTGACCCACGACCTCGACACGCTCTACACCATCACCGACCGCGTGGCGGTGCTGGCGCAGAAAAAGGTCTTGGTCGCCGGTCCCATCGACGTCGTCTCGGAAACCGACGACGCGTGGATTCACGAATACTTCCACGGCCCGCGCGGCCGCTCGGCGCTGGACGCCGCCAAATTGCTCAACGAGGTCTGACATGGAAACCCGAGCGCATCATGTGTTGATCGGCCTGTTCACCGTGATTGTGGTGGCAGGCGCCCTGCTCTTCGGTCTGTTCCTGGCCAAGTCCAGTGTCGATACCGAGTTCAAGGACTACGAGATTGTCTTCAGCGAAGCGGTCAGCGGTTTGTCCAAGGGCAGCCCGGTGCAGTACAGCGGGATCAAGGTCGGCGATGTGATCAACCTGCGCCTTGATCCAAAGGATCCGCGGCGGGTGCTGGCGCGGATTCGCCTGGCCGGTGACACACCGGTCAAGGAAGACACCCAGGCCAAACTGGCGCTGGCCGGGATTACGGGGACGTCGATCATCCAGCTCAGCGGCGGCACGCCCGAGAGCCCGAAACTGCGTGGGCATGACGGTAATCTGCCGACCATCGTGGCATCGCCCTCGCCTATTTCGCGCTTGCTCAATGACTCCAACGATTTGATGACCGGCATCACCGCGCTGCTGCAGAACGCCAATCAGATGTTCTCTGCCGAGAACGTCGAGCGTGTGAGCAAGACCCTCGCCCATCTGGAGCAAACCACCGGGACGATCAACGATCAGCGCGGTGACATCAAACAGGCCATGCAGCAACTGGCGACCGTCGGCAAACAGGCTGGCAGCATGCTCGAACAGACCTCGCTGCTGATGCGCAACGCTAACGGCCTGATCAACGATCAAGGCAAGCAAGCATTGGGCAGCGCCGAGCAAGCGATGAAGTCGCTGGAACAAAGCACCACCACCATCAGCACCTTGCTCAGCAAAAACGAAAACTCCCTCGACAACGGCATGCAGGGCCTCAATGGCCTGGCGCCGGCGATCCGCGAACTGCGTGAGACGCTGACCTCGCTGCGAGCTATTTCCCAACGCCTTGAGGCCAACCCCAGCGGTTACCTGCTGGGCCGTGACAAGAACAAGGAATTCACGCCATGAAGCTGACTCGCCTCGCCCTCTTCGCTGCCGGTTTTTCCTTGATCAGCGCCTGTTCGATTCTGCCCGAGTCCGAGCCGTCGGATGTCTATCGCCTGCCGACTGCCCAGGCGCCCGCCTCGGCCCGTTCGGCGGCGACTCAGTCGTGGTCGCTGCGGTTGAACAAGCTGCAGGCCAGTGAAGCGTTGAACCGGCCGACGATTGCGGTGATTCCGCAGGGTGACGTGATCAGCAGCTACAAAGGCTCGCGCTGGAGCGATCCGGCACCGGTGCTGGTGCGTAATCGTTTGCTCGACGGCTTTGCGCGTGATGGCCGGGTGACGTTGCTGAGTACCGATGACAGCAACTTTGCGGCGGATCTGGAATTGGGCGGGAGTTTGCAGGCGTTTCAGACCGAGTATCAGGGCACCCAGGCCAGCGTAGTGGTGCGGGTTGATGCGTTGCTGGTGCGCGGTTATGACCAGCGGATTCTGGCCAGTCGGCGGTTTGAGGAGCGTCAGCCATTGAACGATGTGCAGGTGCCGGCGGTGGTCGCCGGGTTTGGTCAGGCCAGTGATCGTCTCACCGCCAAAGTAGTCGCCTGGGCCGTAGAGCAAGGCCAGAAACTCGCTCCCCCAAAGCCCTGATTCACCACAATCCATGTAGGAGTGAGCCTGCTCGCGATAGCGGTCTATAAGCCACCATCATCAGTGACTGTCACCCAGCTATCGCGAGCAGGCTCACTCCTACAGTTTGGATATTTGTTCAGCCGAAGAACCAGTAGCAGACGAAAATCGCACCCACGACACCGGCAAACTCCGCCAACAACGCACACCCCACCGCATGCCGCGCGCGTTGAATCCCCACCGCACCGAAATACACCGCCAGCACATAGAACGTGGTTTCGGTACTGCCCTGAATCGTCGCCGCGACCAGCGCCGGGAAGCTGTCGACACCGGACGTTTTCATCGTCTCGATCAACATCGCCCGCGCCGCACTGCCGGAGAACGGTTTGACCATCGCCGTCGGCAGCGCATCGACAAACCGCGTGTCCCAACCGGCCCACTCGACGAGATGCCGAATGCCGTCCAGACCAAAGTCCAGTGCCCCGGAGGCGCGCAGCACGCCGACCGCACAGAGCATCGCGACCAGATAGGGCAGCAGGTTCTTCGCTACGTCGAAGCCTTCTTTGGCGCCCTCAACAAACGCCTCGTAGACCTTGACCTTCTTCAACGCGCCGATCAGCAAAAACAGCATGATCAACCCAAACAGCGTGAGATTGCCGAGGATCGACGACAATCCCGCCAAGGCCGTAGCTGAAAGAGTACCCAACAGCGCCATGAATCCACCGAGAATCAGCGCGCCCGGAATCAAATAAGCCAACACCACCGGATCCCAGATCCGCAAACGCTGCATGAACGCCACCGAGAGGAAGCCGACAATCGTCGAGCAGCTGGTCGCCAGCAGAATTGGCAGGAACACCAGCGTCGGGTCGGGTGCGCCTTGCTGGGCGCGGTACATGAAGATCGTTACCGGCAGCAGGGTCAGGGAAGAGGCGTTGAGCACCAGGAAGAGGATTTGCGCGTTACTGGCGATGGTGGCACTGGGATTGAGCTCCTGCAGCGCCTTCATGGCTTTCAGGCCGATCGGCGTGGCCGCGTTGTCGAGGCCGAGACCGTTGGCGGCGAAGTTCAGGGTGATCAGGCCAAGGGCAGGGTGACCGGCCGGGACTTCCGGCATCAGCCGCAGAAACAGCGGGCCGAGCACTTTCGCCAGCCACTCGACGATCCCGGCCTTCTCGGCAATGCGCAGGAAGCCCAGCCACAGGGTGAGGGTGCCGAACAGCAGCACCATGACTTCGACCGAGAGCTTGGCCATGGCGAAAATGCTTTCCACCATCGCCGCAAAGATCCCGGCGTTACCGCCGATCAGCCACTGCGCCAGCGCCGATACGGCTGCCACGATGAAGAAGCCAAGCCACAGGCCATTAAGCATCAGTCAAATCCCCCGAAGAATGCGGCGAATGATAGCGGGGTCGCCAGAAACGACAAACCCCGGATTTCTCCGGGGTTTGTGTGTACCTGCTGCCACCCCATTTACCGGGTTGACCTCAATCTCCTACAGGGGTGTGTCAGTTCTTCGAGATTTCGCCTGCTGGCAGTTTTTCCTTGCTGCGCCAGTGCGGCAGGGAGTTCCAGTAGCGCTCGCCCTTGGCGTCGTCGTACATGCCTTCCCAGCGTGCGATAACCAGCACGGCCAGCGCGTTACCAATCACGTTCAGTGCGGTACGGGCCATGTCCATGACGCGGTCGACACCGGCGATAAACGCCAGGCCTTCCAGCGGAATACCGACGCTGCCCAGAGTTGCCAGCAGCACCACGAAGGACACGCCCGGTACACCGGCGATGCCTTTGGAGGTGACCATCAGGGTCAGGACCAGCAGCAGTTGCTGGCTGATCGACAGGTCGATGCCGTACAGCTGCGCAATGAAGATTGCCGCGATCGACTGGTACAGGGTCGAACCGTCGAGGTTGAACGAGTAACCGGTCGGGACGACGAAGCTGCAGATGGCTTTCGGCGCGCCGTAGGCTTCCATCTTCTCGATCACGCGTGGTAGCACGGTTTCCGAAGAAGCGGTGGAGTAGGCCAGGACCAGCTCATCCTTGAAGATGCGCATCAGCTTGAACACCGAGAAACCGAACATCTTGGCGATCAGGCCCAACACCACGAAGGCGAAGAAGGCGATGGCGAAGTAAACCAGGATGACCAGTTTGGCCAGCGGCACCAGCGAGGCGAAGCCGAAGTTGGCCACCGTTACCGCGATCAGTGCGAATACGCCGATCGGCGCATAGTTCATGATCATGTGGGTGACTTTGAACATGCTTTCCGAGACGCCCTGGAACATCTTCACCAGCGGCTCGCGCAGGTCCGACTGCAGGCTCGACAGACCGAGACCGAACAGCACGGAGAAGAAGATGATCGGCAGCATTTCGCCGCGAGCCATGGCCGCGAAGATGTTCGACGGGATCAGGTTGAGGATGGTCTCGATGAACGCGTGTTCATGCTGCACTTCGGCGGCGGTCGCCTGGTACTTGGAGATATCCACCGTGCCCAGGGTGCTCATGTCGATGCCGGCACCCGGATGGAACACGTTTGCCAATACCAGACCAACGAGGATGGCAATGGTGGTGACGATTTCGAAATAGATGATCGTCTTCAGGCCGATGCGCCCGAGCTTCTTGGCGTCGCCCACGCCGGCGATGCCGACAATCAGGGAAGAGATGACGATCGGGATCACGATCATCTTGATCAGACGGATAAAGATATCGCCTGCCGGTTGCAGGACGTTGCTGATCCACCAGGCTTTCTCGGCACTGAAGTGGTTGAGCAACGCACCAATTGCAATACCCAATACCAGACCGATGAGGATCTGCCAGGCGAGGCTAAGTTTTGCCTTCTTCATTATCTTTACCCTTACTTGCGTTTGACTCAGGCACATGCAGGAACTGGAACGCTCTTTAGCGGAAAAGTCTGTGCATCTGCCTCCGTATAAGGTGCCCCGAAGCGCGTATTTACGGCTCTTCGGCAGGCGAAAAAAGGCGCAACTATTCCGATGCAAGGTTGCGCCGTCTAATGCCGTAAACGCCTACCCTATGCCGAATCGGCATGAGCTTTTTTTATTGAAACTGGCGTCCCAACCGGTTCGATTGTGACATTTCGGCCGGCATAAGTGCCGTGAACCGGCCATCACAGAGCACGTTGATTATTTTTTGAACGAGAAAAATCGACAAAAATGTTGGGAAAATGCCTACGTGGCAAGACTAGAAGTCCTACTGTTTAAGCGGTTTTTTTGTCGATATACGGTCGCCAGGAAACACCGCGTAATGTTTTCGCGCGCAGTGTCAGCGATAAAAACAGCGAGCTGGACGCTCTGGATCAATGTTTTGTCTTTTTGAAAGCTCAGCGCAAGTCCGTCGAGCCACTGTGGGTCGGCGAACCTGCGGCGCAGCTTTTACCCTGACCCGGCCCTCTCGCAGGCACTCCCTGTACCCGTAGGTCACTCCGACCCTGCAACAGTCAGAACATCCCGGCCCCTTGGTCATGCGCCTGCCTTCCTCAGGTGAGCGCAATGGAGGGCAGCAGGGCGCTGCCCTCATGTTCAAATCAGTACCACTTCGGATCTTTCTTCAGGGTTTCCATCAGCAGATCCTGCATGCCTTGATCGGGTTTGCCGAAGAAGCGATATGTCGCATGTCGCGTCGGCGACTTGTCTTGCGGCAATCCTTCAGGAACATCAACCAGCATGGCGTAGGCGTCATCCTTGTCGAAACTGAATGCGACGATCAAACGGTGGTTCAGGCACTTGTCCTGATTCTCGCAGAGCGGGCCCACCAAGTACTTGTTGCCGTCTTCAGTAACCGCGTTCATCTGTTGTTCGGAGGCCCCGGACAGGTTGATCACCCATTCCGGTACGCGCTCTTCTTTCTTTATCACGCCTTCCCAGGTCTCACGGTACTGCTCGTCAGAGGCGAGCAGTTCGTTGACCCGCGCCTGGCCGTCATTGGCCGCCATCGCCATGGCACTACCGCCCAGAAGCAGGGCGGCTGCCAGTGTCTTTAACGCACTCATCGTTAACCTCGGCCACGACGGCCAAAGAAGAAGGAAGCGATGAACATCACCAGGAACACGACAAAGAGAATCTTGGCGATACCCGTGGCGGTGCCCGCGATACCACCGAAGCCCAGTACTGCAGCGATGATGGCAATGATCAAGAATGTAATTGCCCAGCTCAACATGGTGATTCTCCTTACTTCTCTATTTAGGGGTGTTGCATGTCCCGGCGCTGTGCGCCCGAATTCGTTTGCTCTTTAGAAAACCCAACGCTCTTCACGTGGCAGTTGATCCAGCGGCTGCGCCTGATCGACGTCCATCATGCGCATCGAGGCGCTTTCGGCCTGACTGCTGCTGACGGCGCTGAAGTGCGTTTGCGTGCTGTGCTGGATCGAGATCAGCGGCTCAACTTTCTGGCTGTTTTCCCAGCTCAGGTATTGCTGGCAAGCGATCAGGGTGATCAACAGCGCCAATACGCCAAACAGACCTTGCTGGATGTGCAGTGGCGAGATACGCACTTGGGCGGCACGTTGGCGAGTCATCCTGGGTTCCTCACTCTTATTCGGTTAGGGCAGTTCATGTTCTGCCCGGGCTAAGTGAGGTATTGCAGCCTGCATGCCAGTTTTTTAATTGAAAAATATTCAATAAAATCAATGAGTTATGTGCGTGATAAAAAACGTTTGCGACGCATCCTGCACGATGGGGCATCTGAGATCGTGCGCAATGCACGATTTTTTCGTAGGAGATTTCATTCTTATGGAATTGAGAGCAGGGCGCAGATGTCAGAAAAGTACGCAGGGAATGCCCTGCAAATCGGTGATTGTTTAAAAAACCAGCAAAACCAACAACTTGGCCGTAATGGCAGGAGAGAGCTACCCTCCTATGGCTGGCATCGTTCAGAATCAACCATGCAACTTGCCCGATTTTTCCGGGACTAACCCAAGACCAATCACTATGGAGCGTAGGAAAAATGGAATCTGCCACTGAGCATCAAGGCCGCATTCTGCTGGTGGACGACGAATCTGCCATCCTGCGTACCTTCCGTTATTGCCTCGAAGACGAAGGCTATACGGTTGCCACAGCCAACAGCGCGGCTCAGGCCGACGCGCTGCTGCAACGCCAGGTCTTCGACCTGTGCTTCCTTGATTTACGTCTGGGCGAAGACAACGGTCTCGACGTACTGGCGCAGATGCGCATTCAGGCGCCGTGGATGCGTGTGGTCATCGTCACCGCGCATTCGGCTGTCGATACCGCCGTCGATGCGATCCAGGCAGGCGCGGCCGACTATCTGGTGAAACCGTGCAGCCCGGATCAGTTGCGTCTGGCCACCGCCAAACAGCTGGAAGTGCGCCAACTGTCAGCGCGCCTGGAAGCTCTCGAAGGCGAGATTCGCAAACCGAAGGACGGTCTCGACTCCCACAGCCCGGCAATGAAAGTGGTACTGGAAACAGCACGCCAGGTCGCCGGCACCGACGCCAACATTCTTATCCTCGGCGAGTCCGGCACCGGTAAAGGTGAACTGGCTCGAGCGATTCATGGCTGGAGCAAGCGCGAGAAGAAATCCTGCGTGACCATCAACTGCCCGTCGCTGACGGCGGAATTGATGGAAAGCGAGCTGTTCGGTCACAGTCGCGGCGCGTTTACCGGTGCTAGCGAGAGCACCTTGGGTCGAGTCAATCAGGCCGACGGCGGTACGCTGTTTCTCGATGAGATCGGCGATTTTCCGCTCACTTTGCAACCCAAGTTGCTGCGTTTCATTCAGGACAAGGAATATGAGCGGGTGGGCGATCCGGTCACCCGTCGCGCCGATGTGCGTATTCTGGCGGCAACCAACCTCAACCTCGAAGACATGGTCCGAGACGGGCGTTTCCGCGAAGACCTGCTCTATCGTCTGAATGTCATCACCCTGCATCTGCCGCCCTTGCGCGAGCGCGCCGAGGACATTCTGACCCTGGCCGATCGCTTTCTCGCGCGTTTCGTCAAAGAGTATGCGCGCCCGGCACGGGGCTTCAGCGACGAGGCTCGCGAGGCACTGTTGGGCTACCGTTGGCCGGGCAACATTCGCGAGCTGCGTAACGTGGTTGAGCGGGCAAGCATCATCTGCCCGCAGGAGCGTGTGGAAATCAGCCACCTCGGCATGGCCGAACAACCGGTCAACAACGCCCCTCGAGTCGGTGCGGCATTGAGCCTCGACGAATTGGAGAAAGCCCACATCGGCGCGGTCCTCGCCACCGCCGGCACGCTGGATCAAGCGGCAAAAACCCTCGGCATCGACGCTTCGACCCTGTATCGCAAGCGCAAGCAGTACAACCTGTGAGCGCCCGGCGATGAAACTGGCGATGAAGTTGCGGACCCGTTTGTTCTTGAGTATTTCCGCGCTCATCACCGTGGCCTTGCTCGGGCTGCTGCTCGGGCTGGTCAGCGTGATGCAGATGGCGGGAACGCAAGAGGCGTTGGTGCGCAGCAACTTCGTCACCCTCGATCTGGGTCTCAAGCTGCGCCAGACGCTGGGTGATCAACTGATCATCATGCTGGCGGAAAAGCCTGATCCGGTGGCGTTCGAAGCGTCGAAACAGCATTACTTCGAGTTACTGGACCAAGGCATCGCCCAAGAGCAAGAGGGCGATGGCCGGCTATATGGCTTCAGTCGGGCAAAAGCGGATTATCTGAGCTTTCTGGAAGCGTTCGATTTGTCGCGTGACCCGGCCAGCTCGATAAGCAGCAGCGCCGACTTTCGAGAGCGCTTCAACACACTGCGCAACGGACTGATCACCGAACACAAGCATGCACTGGACAACATCAACGCGGTACAGCGTGAGGCGCGCGACCGTGCCTTGTTGATTGCGGGTCTGCTTGGCTTTGTCGGGCTGGCGGTGCTGATCATCGGTTTTATCACGGCCCACGGCATTGCTCGGCGTTTCGGCGCGCCGATCGAGGCGCTGGCGAAAGCCGCAGACAATATCGGCCAGGGCAATTTTGAAGTGACCCTGCCGATTTCCTCGGCGATGGAAATGAATCTGCTGACCAAACGCTTTGGCCTGATGGCCGAGGCGCTTCGCGAGCACCAGGCGACCAACGTTGATGAACTGCTCGCCGGTCAGCAACGCTTGCAAGCGGTGCTCGACAGCATCGATGACGGCTTGCTGATGATCGACCGCCAAGGGCATCTGGAGCACCTCAACCCAGTGGCCCAGCGACAATTGGGCTGGGAAGATGATCGTCTCGGCCAAGGGTTGGGCACGGCGCTGGAGCGACCAGAGCTGGATTCGCAGCTGCAGCTGGTGCTGCGCGGCGGCTCCCTGGAGCGCGCGCCGGAAGACTTGAGCATCGAGGTCGACGGCGAATCCCGCCTGCTGACCTACAGCCTGACCCCGGTCAGCCACACCCAGGGACATATCCTCGGCGCGGTGATGGTGCTGCACGATGTCACCGAGCAACGCGCCTTCGAACGGGTGCGCAGCGAGTTCGTCTTGCGCGCTTCCCATGAGCTGCGCACCCCCGTCACCGGCATGCACATGGCGTTCGGCCTGTTCCGCGAACGGGCGAAGTATCCCGCGGAGTCGCGAGAGGCCGATCTGCTCGACACCGTGAATGAGGAAATGCAGCGCCTGATGCAGTTGATCAATGACTTGCTCAACTTCTCGCGTTATCAGAATGGCCTGCAGAAACTCACCCTGGCACCATGCTCCATCGAAGACTTGCTGGAGCAGGCGCAACTACGCTTTGCCGATTCGGCGGCGGCCAAGGGCATCGCCCTGAATGTCGAGGTGCAGGGGCCGTTGCCACGTTTGCAGGCCGATCAGGCGCAACTCGATCGCGTGCTGGATAACCTGATCGACAACGCCCTGCGCCATACCGCCCGCAACGGTCAGATCCGCTTGCAGGCACGCCGGCACGGCGAGCGAGTGATCATCAGTGTTGAAGACAACGGCGAAGGCATTGCCTACGGTCAGCAAGGACGGATCTTCGAACCGTTCGTACAGGTAGGGCGCAAGAAGGGTGGTGCCGGTCTGGGCTTGGCGCTGTGCAAGGAAATCGTCCAGCTGCATGGCGGACGCATGGGCGTTTACTCGCGACCGGGGCAAGGTACGCAGTTTTATATGGCGCTGACGGTCTAGGCTTCATCGTCCATTCGCCGTCCGGCAAGGCGTCGGCCACGGGTGATCAGTTCGATGAACTGCACCGCGCTGAGCGCATGGGCGAACAACCAGCCCTGGCCGAATTTCACGCCTTCGCTGCTGAGCAACTCAGCCTGCGATTCCAGCTCGATGCCTTCGGCAATCACCTTCAGATCCAGCGCCTGGGCCATGTGAATGATGTGCGGGGCGACGCCGCTGCTCGCTGCGTCATGGCCCAGTGCATCGATAAATGCTTTGTCGATTTTCAGGCAATCGACCGGCAAGGTCTGCAGATAGGCGAGGCTGCAGTAGCCGGTGCCGAAGTCATCGATCAATACTTGATGGCCGACATCGCGCAAGGCTTGCAGGTTTTCCCGCGCCACCACCACATCAATCAAACCGCGCTCGGTAACTTCGAAGGCAATCTGCCGCGCGGCGACGCGATGGAGCGTGAGCAGCCGCGCCATGACCTGGCCAATGCGCGGCACCATCACGTCACAGGCTGCAAGGTTGACCGAGATATACAGCTGCGGATTGGCGCGCAGCAACTGGCCCAGTTGCTCCAGCAAGCGCTGCAGAACAAAGTCGGTCATCTGGCGGATTTGTCCGGTGTTTTCCGCCATGGGGATAAACAGGTCGGGACTGGTCAGCGTGCCGTCCGGGCGACGCCAGCGTAGCAGCGCCTCGGCGCCGACGCAGTTGCGGCTGTCGAGATCGAAGATCGGCTGATAGAGCACCTGCAACTCGCCGCGCCGGATCGCGCCGTGCAGTTCGGCGTCCAGTGACTGACGCTGGCGCACCAGCAGGAAAACGAAGAAACCCGAAAAGGCGCCAAGCAGCACGCACGCCGGAATCATCCACCACCAGATAGCCGGGATGTGCATGCTGGTTCTGGGTGTGATCAGCACCAACTGATACTCCGGATTATCCGTGGGCATGCGGTAGATCAGCCGGGTCTGCGTGACTTGCAGGGCATCGCGACTCTTTGGTGGCCAGTGTTCCGTGGGTGGCCAGTCTTGCGCCATGCCGAGCACCGGGATGGCCCGGGTGCCGTGATCGAGCACCACTAGCAGGCTGCTGCCGGGCGACAGATCGACCATGTCGGTCAGATGCCCGCGCGAGGTGGCCACGCGGAAATTGCCGCGTCCGAGCATCAGCGCTGCACGGTTTTCATCGGGTTCGGTGGTGGTGTTCAGCCAATAACTGTAAGTCGGGCCTTTGATATCCGGCGCGCGAACCACCGACAGGCCTTCCTGGCGCGGACGGTTCGAGCAGGTCCGCGAAGCGTCCATATAAGCTGCTTCATACACGAAGCGATAGTTGAAGGTGACCTGCTGCAGGGTGGCGATCATTTCATCGTCACAACTGCGCAATGGCTGCGCTTCAAGATCATCGAGACTTTCACGCAACTGGCCGAACAATTGTTCGAGGCGGGCGAGGAACCGCTCGCCTTGTGCGTTCATTTGCTGGCTTTCGCTTTGCTCGACCTGGCGCATCGCCACGAACATTCCGCCGGCGATCAGCAGGCTGGCACTGAGGACAGCCGCGATCATCGCCAAAAACCAGGGGCGATAAAACCAGCTACGCAACGTCTCTCGGGTAGCAGCCATCAAGGAATATCCGAAGAATTACCAATGAGTTATAGCTGCTGATTGCAATTTCGCCCTGACCGTCGGGCGGGCGTCATTATTTTGTCTGATTGAGCACCAGCAATAGTGCCGCCGTTTGCGCATCCGGCGTGCCGTCGAAGCGCGAAGGGCGGAAGTGCATCTGGAACGCTGCAAGGACGTGGCGCGTGGCGACGTCCAGTTCACCAGTCTGCGGCGTGTCATAACCCAGGTGCGCCAGTTGTGCCTGGAACCAACTGATACTCGGCAGTTCACTGCTGTTGAACAGCATTTGCTGGCGCGCTACCGCCTGTTCGTTCGGCCAGACGCCCAAGCCTTCAGCAGCGAGGCGTTTCCACGGGAACAGTGGCCCCGGATCAAGTTTGCGCAAGGGTGCGATGTCGCTGTGACCGATAATGTGTCGCGGGCTGATGCCGTTGCGTTTGCTGATGTCTTTGAGCAGGGCGATCAACGATTGGATCTGCGCCTCGCTGTACGGATACCACAGACGCCCGCTCGGCGTGTCCTTGAAACCCGGGTTGACGATTTCAATGCCGATCGAGCTGGAGTTGAGCCAGGTACGCCCCTGCCATTGGCTTTCGCCGGCGTGCCAGGCGCGTTGATTCTCATCCATGAGTTTGTAGACCGTACCGCTATTGTCGTCGCCGATCAGGTAATGGCTGCTGACTTCGCCGTGGGTCAGCAACTGCAGCGAGCGCTCCAGCGAGGCCGACGTGTAATGCACGACCACAAACTGAATGCGGCTGTCGTAATTGGCCGAAGGGTGGCTGGTGTTGTAGCGCGGGCCACTGGCACAACCGGCCAGAACGAGCAACGAAGCGAGGAGGGCAAAGAATTTCATGGCAGAAGGCAGTACACGCAAGACAGTAATGCAACAGTGTAACGTACTGCCTTGCGTCTCGACGGTCAGTGGGCGGATTTAAACAAAATGGAACAATTTGCTCAGCCCAGCTCGACCCGATTACGGCCTGCATTTTTAGCGCGATAAAGCGCCTGATCGGCTCTTTTCAGCACCAGATCGCTGTGTTCTCCAGCACGAAATGTTGCCAGCCCCATGGAAATGGTGATCGTCACTCGCTCGCCCTTGAAGTGGAAAGGGCAGGCTTCGATCGCTGCGCGCAACGTTTCCAGAAGCTTGGCGCCGACCGCAGGCGGGGTGGCCGGCAGCAGCAAGACGAACTCCTCACCACCGAATCGGGCAATGAAATCAGATCCGCGCAGGCGTTTGCGCAGCACCGTGGCAATAATCTTCAGCACCTTGTCGCCGGCCAGATGGCCGTAGTTGTCATTGATCCGTTTGAAGTGATCAAGGTCGAGCATGGCCAGGCTCAGGGTGTTGCCGTGCTGCTGCCACTGCTTGATTTCATGCTCGAGGCGCTCGCTCCACGCAGCGCGATTGGGCAAGCCGGTGAGTGGGTCGATCAAGGCTTTCTGGCGCTGTTCTTCGAGGTGCTCACGGAATCCCTGGGCTTCCTGCTCCATATGCGCCACGCGCTCGGACAGACCTTTGAGCCGCGCAGCCACTTCCTGTTCGCGGGCGTCGCGCTGCTTCTGGTGCTGATCCATGGTGCCGATCAAGCCTTCGAGATGGTTCTCCAACACTTGCTTGAGGTCATCCAGATCGGCGGCTTCCTGAACGCTGGTCTGCAAGCCGTCGACTTGCTCGCGGATCTGCGTATCCATGGCCCGCGCCGCTGAGCTGTTGTCGGCATGGCCTTCACTGGCAGCTTGCAGATTGCTCTGGAACGCTTCGAGGCGTTCGTTGAGTTGCTGCAGGTAGGCTTCGAATTCGTGCTGGCCGCTGTCGGTGATCGCCAGCATCAACGTCGCGAGATCGTCGAGGATCGGTATCAGTTCGTACCAGTTCAAGCCATGTTTCAGCCTTTCACGCATGGCTTCGGCTTGCGGGCGGTGGCGCTCCGGCAGGGTCAGGTCGTCGAGGAGGCCGATCAGGGTGTCTTCGATGTGCTTGGCCACGGAGCTGTAAGACGGCTCCGGGGTATCAGGCAGGGCGAACAGGATGTCGTGTTCGGATTGCTCCGGATCAATGGCGGCCAACGCCTGCGCGATGGGTTCGGGCAGCGGCAGGCTGTCGAGGATCAGTGGCGATGGATCACCGGGGTGAATCAGCTCATCAGGATTGATGGCGGCAGGCGTGATTGGAGTCTGAGCGGCAGCCTGGGTGAAAACAGGCTCGGGTTCAAAGCGCTCTGCTTGAGGTTCGCTCGGGTCACTGCTGCCTTCGCTGCCGACCGAGGGTGGCACGAAGGTAACCACTTCTGCCGATTCCGGTTGATTCTGGGCGTCCGGCATTTTTGTTTCGACAGGCGCAATTGCTTCGATGGCAGCAGTTGCCATCACAGGTTCAATCGATGCGACAGGGGCGGGCTGTGCGGTTTCTGGTGCGGGTGACGGTGCGGCAAGCGGTTGCAGCGGCGCGGGTGATTCTGTCGCTGGGGCTTCTTCGCTGTCGCGGCTTCCGAACAAACGCTGCAGCAGACCTGGTCGCCCCGGCTCTGGCGGGGTGTCCAACTGACTCAGTGCCTTGCCTTGCAGGCCGCTGAGTTCACTCAGCAGCAATGGCATTTCCCGCGCCGAACCTACGCGGCTATCCAGTTGTTTGGCGAACTTCTTCAAGGGCTGGGCGACTTCCCGCGGCAGCGGCAACGCCTGCAACTGGGTGACCAGCGATGTCAGCGCGGTGCTGACCTGATCGATACGGGTTTCGCGGCGCTGCTCGGAATCGAGCACGGCTTTTTCCAGGCGCGGCAGGAGGGCGGCGAGGCCGGCGTCCATGTCGTCGGTGCGCACCACGTCGCGCATCTCTTTCATGCACTGATCGACGACTTTATCGGTACCTTCGGCCGCCAGCGTGCTGCGCACCAGGCCGCGACGCAGCAAGTCGAGCCTCGCGGCCCAGCGGCGTTCGAGTTTGTCCTGTTGTTCGATGCTTTTGAGGTACTTCTCTTTCCAGCGCTGGGCGTCGTCGCTCATTCAGGGGTTCCGCGAGGGGCAGGACTCAACGCGGGCAATGCATCGGCCGTGAGCGAACCCGGCAGACGAATCTCTACCGCGACCGGCAGGTGATCGGAAATCGGTTGTGCCAGCACTTCGACCTTTTCCAGGGTCAGGGTCGGGCTGAGCAAAATATGATCAAGGCAACGCTGAGGACGCCAGCTGGGGAATGTCGCTTCCACCTGCGGGGCCAGCAGGCCGAGATCGCGTAACGGAGAATGTTGTAGCAGATCGCTGGCATGGGTGTTCATGTCACCCATCAACACCTGGTGTTTATAGCCACCGATCAGCTCACGAATATAGGCCAGTTGCAGGCTGCGCGTTCGCGCGCCAAGAGCCAGGTGCATCATCACTACCACCAGCGCTTCCGGGCCTTCGCCGAAACGCAGCAGAATCGCCCCGCGACCTTTCGGTCCGGGCAGCGGGTGATCTTCAATCGCCGACGGTTTCAGACGACTGAGCACGCCATTGCTGTGCTGAGCGAGTCGGCCGAGGTTGCGATTGAGCTGTTGATACCAGTAGGGGAAGGCGCCGAGTTGGGCCAGGTGTTCGACCTGATTGACGTAGCCCGAACGCAGGCTGCCGCCATCGGCTTCCTGCAGGGCGACCAGATCGAAGTCGCCGAGCAGGTCGCCGATCTTTTGCAGATTGCCTGAGCGTCCGTTGTGCGGCAGCAGGTGCTGCCAGCTGCGGGTCAGGTAATGCCGATAGCGCTCGGTGCTGATGCCGACCTGGATATTGAAACTGAGCAAACGCAGACGCTGGTCTGCGGGCAGGCCCGTTGACTCCAGGTGATGCTCATTGACCTGCGGATCATGCAGGCCAACGATGCGTTCGGACTTCCAGCGGCGCATGGCGGTTGCCGCGCTTAGTTGGCAGCAGCCTTGGTTGCCGCTCGCTCTTTGGCGACCAGTTGGTCAGCCAGTTTCAGCGCTTGCTCGGCACCACCGGCAGAGCCGATGTCGAAACGGTACTTGCCGTTGACGATCATGGTAGGTACGCCAGTGATCTCATACTTCTTGGCCAGTTCGCGAGCTTTGACGATCTGACCCTTGATAGCGAACGAGTTGAAGGTGGCCAGGAACTTGTCCTTGTCGACACCCTGGGTCGCAAGGAAGTCAGCCATATCCTGTGGATCGGTCAGCTTCTTGTGTTCTTTCTGAATTGCGTTGAATACCGCAGCGTGAACCTTGTGCTCGACACCCATGGCTTCCAGGGTCAGGAACATCTGGCCGTGAGCGTCCCATGGGCCGCCGAACATGGCAGGAATACGCACGAAGTTGACGTCGGACGGCAGTTTCTCAACCCAAGGGTTGATCACGGGCTCAAAGGCGTAGCAATGCGGGCAGCCGTACCAGAACAGCTCGACCACTTCGATCTTGCCAGGCTCTGCAACCGGTACCGGGTTGGCCAGTTCCACGTAAGGGGCGGCTGGGGCTTCGGCGGCTTGAGCGGTCACGCCGAACAGGCTGGCAGCGACGAGAGCGGCGCTGATGATCAGATTACGCATGCTTTACTCCTGGACAATTTGGGTCGCCTCGCGCGACCTGTTTTCAGACAGATCCTGGCGGGCATGAGTTCTGTAGTGTAACGGCAGCGGCCACAAAAAAGGGCGGCCAAAGCCACCCTTTTTATACTTGCTGCGACGGATTAATCGAGCGTTAACGTTGCAGGAGATGTCCATCGCCTGCAGCGCTCGATCCGTAGGCCTTAGTGCAGACCTTGAATGTAGCTGGAGACCGCAGCGATGTCTTCGTCGCTCAGGCGTTTGGCGATGGTCTGCATGGTCATGGTGTCGCCGTCGTTGGTGCGGCCGCCTTCTTCCTTGCGGAAGTCGGTGAGCTGCTTGGTGATGTATTGAGCGTGTTGGCCACCCAGATGCGGGAAACCGGCAGCGGCGTTGCCGGCGCCGTTTGGTGAGTGGCAGCCTGTGCAGGCTGGCAGGCCCTTGGCCAGGTTGCCGCCGCGGAACAGCGCTTCACCGCGCGCGACGATCTTCGGATCGGCGGCGCCGACGCTGCCTTTCTGGCTGGCGAAATAGGCGGCGATGTCGGCCAGGTCCTGATCACTCAGATTGGTCAGCAGGCCGGTCATTTCCAGAACGGTGCGCTTGCCCGACTTGATGTCGTGCAGCTGCTTGGTCAGGTAGCGTTCACCTTGACCGGCCAGTTTCGGAAAGTTTGGCGCCATGCTGTTACCGTCCGGGCCATGGCAGGCTCCACATACAGCGGCTTTTGCCTGGCCCGCTGCGGCATCACCGGCAGCATGGGCGAAGCCTGAAATTCCCACGGTCAACAGCAGACTCACGATCAATTTGTTCATCAGCTAATCCAACTACGGCTAAGGGTTAAGTTATGGACCGGGTTTACTCGCTCATCCACAGGATGATGGCTTGGTAATCCTCGGCACTGCAGTCCATGCACAAACCACGCGGCGGCATCGCCTTGAAACCCTGGGTCACGTGTTGCACCAGCGTCCCCATACCTTTCGCCAACCTCGGCGTCCAAGCTTCCTGATCGCCTCTTTTGGGCGCCATGGGTAGTTGGCCGGAATGACAGGCACCACAAACACGGTTGTACACAGCTTCCGGATCCTGTGTAGCCTGTGCGCTGTAAAGCGGCATCAAGACTCCGGCAGCCAGCAGCCATTTCGTCATAAAACGACCTTTTCAGGGTTGAGAGCGTTCTGCGTTCTAATGCGCAATCAAGGTCTGTCGCTCTCGTGAACTTCATCCTACGCTGGGACAAAGCACACACAAAATCTGCGGCATTATATACTGGCGTCACTGAAACGGAAGCGACACCGCGTTCCGCGCCCAATCCCGGCGCCGCCCACATCGGAAATCCCATGCAACTCAAGAATCCCATCCTCGGCCTGTGCCAACAGTCCACGTTCATGCTCAGTGCCGCCAAAGTCGATCAATGCCCTGACGACGAAGGCTTCGAAGTGGCGTTCGCCGGTCGTTCCAACGCCGGCAAATCCAGCGCACTGAACACCCTGACTCACGCCAGCCTGGCGCGCACCTCGAAAACTCCGGGTCGCACACAGCTGTTGAACTTCTTCAAGCTAGACGAAGATCGCCGTCTGGTCGACCTGCCGGGCTACGGTTACGCAAAAGTACCGATCCCGCTGAAGATGCACTGGCAGCGTCACCTTGAGGCTTACCTCGGTGGCCGCGAGAGTTTGAAGGGTTTGATTCTGATGATGGATATCCGTCATCCAATGACCGACTTCGACCTGCTGATGCTCGACTGGGCCGTTGCCGCCGGCATGCCGATGCACATCCTGCTGACCAAGGCCGACAAGCTGACCTACGGCGCAGCCAAGAACACCCTGCTCAAAGTGCAGTCGGAAATTCGCAAGGGTTGGGGCGATCTGGTCACCATCCAGCTGTTCTCCGCGCCAAAACGCATGGGCCTGGAAGAGGCCTACACTGTACTGGCCGGCTGGATGGAACTGGCAGACAAAGGCGCCGAGGCGGCTGAGTAAAACAGGGATTAGAAAATTGGCTGTGGTGCGCTCAGGCAAGGCGAAAGCACAGCTAAAAAGCGGAGTTTAGGGTACCTAAATGAGCATTTTTAGCTGTGCTTTCAACGCAGTCTGAGCGTGCCACAGCCAATTTTCGGGCAAAAAAAGCCCCGGACTTCATTGGGGAGGGAGAAGTTCCGGGGTTTAAGTTCCGAACCGCTAGGGCGGGGTTCAGATATCTGCCAACACTTAACACAACATAGGAGCATCGAAGGGCTTCACCAGCCATTCAGTAACTCTGAGTAGTGACCTTCCAGATTAGTTCAGATTTTTTTCAAAAAGCTTTGGAATAATCCCAAGCGCTTTTTGAAATAAGCAGGTTTTACCGGCATTGCCGCGACAACAGGTCGCGGCAAACCGTGTTCAAAAGGCTCAGTGAGCCTCATCCCAATTGTTGCCCACACCCACTTCGACCAGCAGCGGTACATCCAGTTTCGCCGCTTCGCTCATGTGTACGCGGATCTCGGCACTGACTTGTTCGACCAGATCCTCGCGAACCTCCAGTACCAGTTCATCGTGCACCTGCAGAATGACTCTGGCGTCCAGCCCGGACGTCGCCAGCCAGTTATCCACTGCCACCATGGCTTTCTTGATGATGTCGGCGGCCGTGCCCTGCATCGGCGCGTTGATCGCCGTACGTTCGGCGGCGGCGCGTTCCTGCGGTTTGTTCGAGTTGATTTCCGGCAGATACAGGCGACGACCGAAGAAGGTTTCGACATAACCCTGATCCGCCGCCTGCGCGCGGGTGCGATCCATGTATTCGCGAACCCCCGGATACCGGGCGAAGTAGGTGTCGATGTAAGCCTTGGCGGTCTTGGTATCGACACCGATGTCCTTGCCGAGCTTCTGCGCGCCCATGCCGTAGATCAGACCGAAGTTGATCGCCTTGGCGCCACGGCGCTGGTCGGAGGTCACTTCGTTGAGTTCGACCTTGAACACTTCGGCAGCGGTCGCGGTGTGCACGTCGAGATTGTTGCGGAAGGCGTTCATCAGGCCTTCGTCCTTGGACAGGTGCGCCATGATTCGCAGCTCGATCTGCGAATAGTCCGCCGCCAGCAGTTTGTAGCCTTTTGGCGCGACGAACGCTTGGCGGATACGGCGGCCTTCAGCGGTGCGTACCGGGATGTTCTGCAGGTTCGGATCGCTGGAGGACAAGCGCCCGGTCGACGCCACAGCCTGATGATATGAGGTGTGAATACGGCCGGTGCGCGGGTTGATCTGCTCCGGCAAGCGATCGGTGTAAGTGCTTTTCAGCTTGCTCATCGAGCGGTGCTCCATCAGCACCTTCGGCAAGCGGTGATCGTCTTCAGCGAGCTTCGCCAACACTTCTTCAGCAGTGGACGGCTGACCCTTGGCGGTCTTCTTCAGCACCGGAAGACCAAGTTTCTCATAGAGAATCACGCCCAGTTGTTTCGGCGAGCCAAGGTTGAATTCTTCCCCGGCGATTTCGAACGCTTCGCGCTCCAGCGCAACCATTTTGTTTCCCAGCTCGATGCTCTGGATGCCGAGCAGCTCAGCGTCAACGAACGCGCCTTGGCGTTCGATGCGCGCCAGCACCGGCACCAGCGGAATTTCGATGTCGGTCAGCACGCTGGCCAGACTCGGGATCGCGCTGAGTTTTTCGAACAACGTCTGGTGCAGACGCAAGGTGATGTCGGCGTCTTCGGCGGCGTAAGGGCCGGCCTGCTCCAGGGCGATCTGGTCGAAGGTCAGCTGCTTGGCGCCTTTGCCGGCGATGTCCTGGAAGCTTACGGTGGTGTGATCGAGGTACTTCTGCGCGAGGCTGTCCATGTCGTGGCGGGTCGCGGTGGAATTGAGCACGTAGGACTCAAGCATCGTGTCGAAGGCGATGCCGCGCACGGTGATGCCGTTGTTCTGGTCGCCACCGATGGCGCAGTTGGCCAGAATATTCATATCGAACTTGGCGTGCTGGCCGACCTTGAGCTTGCTCGGGTCTTCCAGAATCGGCTTGAGTGCGCGCAGTACGGTGTCGCGATCCAGTTGCTCCGGCACGCCGATGTAGGAGTGGGTCAGCGGAATGTACGCGGCTTCGTTGGCCTGCACGGCGAACGACAGGCCGACCAGTTGCGCTTGTTGCGCGTCGATGCCGGTGGTTTCAGTATCGAAGGCGAACAGTTTGGCGTTCTTCAGTTTTTCCAGCCAGACGTCGAAACGCGCCTGATCGAGGATGGTTTCATACGCGGCTTCGGTCGGAGCAGCAGGCGCTTCTGCTGCTGGCGCGCTGAACAGATCGCCGGCCGGTGCAGGCTCGCTGGCCGCGCTCAGCTCCAGACGCTTGGCGTCGCGATCCAGATCGTTGATCCAGCTCTTGAATTCCAGCAGCGAGTACAGCTCGTAGAGCTTGGCCGGGTCTTCCGCGCCCATTTGCAGATCGTCGAGTTCGACGTCCAGCGGCACGTCGACCTTGATGGTCGCCAGTTGATAGGAGAGGAACGCCATCTCCTTGTGCTCTTCGAGCTTGGCCGGCAGGGTTTTCGCGCCGCGAATCGGCAGGCTCGGAACGATGTCGAGATTGGCGTACAGCTCGGTAAGGCCGCCGTTGACCCCGACCAGCAAGCCGGAAGCGGTCTTCGGGCCAATGCCCGGCACACCCGGAATGTTGTCGGACGAATCGCCCATCAGCGCCAGATAATCGATGATCTGCTCCGGTGCGACGCCGAATTTCTCCTTCACGCCTTCCACGTCCATCGAACTACCGGACATGGTGTTGACCAAGGTAATGTGGCCGTCGACCAATTGCGCCATGTCCTTGTCGCCGGTGGAGATGATCACCGGACGATCCGCCGCCGCGCTGCTGCGGGCGAGGGTGCCGATCACGTCGTCGGCCTCGACGCCTTCCACGCACAGCAGCGGGAAACCGAGGGCGATCACGCTCTGGTGCAGCGGCTCGATCTGCACGCGCATGTCATCGGGCATGCTTGGGCGGTTGGCTTTGTATTCGGCGTACATCTCATCGCGAAATGTCCCACCCTTGGCGTCGAACACCACGGCGAACGGGCTGTCCGGGTACTGCTTGCGCAGACTCTTGAGCATGTTCAACACGCCTTTGACCGCACCGGTCGGCAGGCCTTTGGAGGTGGTCAGTGGTGGCAGCGCGTGAAACGCGCGATACAGGTAAGACGAACCGTCCACCAGGACGAGGGGGGCTTGGCTCATGAGCAGGATCAACCTTTTCGGCGGGTCCGGCGCTAGAATAGCGGGACCGTTGACGACAAAGGGACAAGGTTATCATGCGTACGTTAAATCGCTTGCTGCTGGTCGGTCTGATTGCTGCCTCACCGTTGGCCGCGATGGCGGCGGATGATGCGCCCGCTTCGGAGCCGGAAGTTACGATCAACACGCACACTGAAGGTGACAAGGTCATCCAGGAATACAGTCGCAGTGGCTTCGTCTATGCGATCAAGGTCACGCCAAAGGGTGGCAAACCTTATTTCCTGGTGCGCGCCGATGGCACGGACGCGAACTACATTCGCTCCGACCAGCCGGATATGCTGATTCCGTCGTGGGAAATCTTTACCTGGAAGTAAGATTCCCGACTTTTAATCGGCGTCGCCTGACCGCGACGCCTGAACTGAGCAGTTTTTAACCATGTCTGTGTTCACTCCCCTGGCTCGGCCCGAGCTGGAAACCTTTCTCGCCCCCTACGGGCTTGGCCGTCTGCTTGATTTCCAGGGGATCGCCGCCGGCAGCGAAAACACCAACTTCTTTATCAGCCTGGAGCAGGGCGAGTTCGTCCTGACCCTGGTCGAACGCGGCCCGGTGCAGGAGATGCCGTTCTTCATCGACCTGCTCGACGTGCTGCATGAAGCCGACTTGCCTGTACCTTACGCACTGCGCACCACCGACGGCGTGGCGCTGCGTGAGCTGAAAGGCAAACCGGCGCTGCTGCAGCCGCGCCTGTCCGGCAAGCACATCAAGGTCGCCAATGCTCAGCATTGCGCGCAGGTTGGCGAGTTGCAGGCGCACCTGCACCTGGCGACCCAAGGCGAGCGCATGATCAAGCGCAAGACCGATCGGGGCCTGGACTGGATGCAGGAGGAGGGCAGCGAGTTGCTCTCGCACCTGAGCGATGAGCCGCGTGCCTTGCTGCAGAAGGCCCTGGATGAAATCACCGAGCGTAAAGACAAGATCCTCGCGCTGCCTCGGGCGAACATTCACGCCGACCTGTTTCGCGACAACGCGATGTTTGAAGGCACGCACCTGACCGGGCTGATCGATTTTTACAACGCCTGCTCGGGGCCGATGCTCTATGACGTGGCGATTGCCTTGAACGACTGGTGTTCGGACGAGGACGGTTTGGTCGATGGCCCGCGTGCTCGCGCATTCCTTGGCGCTTATGCAGCGTTGCGCCCGTTCACGGCGGCGGAGGCTGAGTTGTGGCCGACGATGTTGCGCGTGGCCTGTGTGCGGTTCTGGCTGTCGCGGTTGATCGCGGCGGAGCAGTTTGCCGGGCAGGACGTGTTGATTCACGATCCCAAGGAGTTTGAGCAGCGCTTGGCGCAGCGGCAGCAGGTGCACACACCGTTGCCTTTCGCCCTTTAAGATCAAAAGATCGTCCGAACGCGGCCCGAGCCTTCGGACGATCTTTTTCTATGGGGTTACAGAGATGCCAGGCATCCCGCCAAATCATTGCCCAACTTTTCCAACACCTGCTCATAGCCCTGAGCCGTCGCCGGGGTGTACCCGCCCAACGCATCCAGCTCAGCCAGTTTCACCGGCAGGCCAGCCACCAATGTTTCGGCCAAACGCGGACGCAACGGCGGTTCACTGAACACACAAGTCTTGCCCACTTCCTGCAAACGCTTGCGCATCGCCGCGACATGTTGCGCGCCCGGCTGCACTTCGGCAGCCACGCTGAACACACCGGCATGCTTCAGGCCGTAAGCCTCTTCAAAATAATCAAACGCCTCGTGGAAGACGAAGTAAGGCTTGCCTTCAACACTGGCCAGACGCTTCTTCAAACGCTGATCCAGTGCATCCAGACGCTCATCAAACGCCTTGGCATTGCTCTGATAACGCTCGGCGTTAGCCGGGTCGACGGCGCTGAGGTCGGCGGCCATCTTGTCGGCAATCACCCGCGCGTTCACCGGCGATAGCCACAAATGCGCATCCAGCGTGCCGGGACGATGATCGTGATCATGCTCGTCAGCCTCTTCGGCGTGGGAATGGCTGTCTTCAGCGAAACGGCGCAGATGCATCCCCGGCAAGTCCTGCACGGCGACGCTCGGCAGTGTCCGGCCATTCAGCACGCGCGGCAGGAAACCTTCCATGTCCGGGCCGATCCAGTAGAGCAGATCCACCGATTGCACCTTCCGTACGTCGGATGGTCGCAGCGCGTAATTGTGTGGCGAAGCACCCGGCGGCAGCAGCACTTCGGGAATCGCTACGCCGTCCTGCACGGCCGCTGCAATCAGCTGCAACGGTTTGATGCTGGTGAGGACTTTGACCTCGGCCTGAGCCGAACCGATCAGCAGAAAACTGGCGACAAGAGCCACAAAAACAGAAAAAAGTCGGGACACGATGACCACTCAAGGAGGCGAGAACGGGTAACATAATAACGTCTCTATCAAAACTCGTCGCCGCCCATGCCTATTACACCGATTGCCAGCCGTCCCCACGACCACTCTCATTGCGTGCACAGCGCTTTGTCCGAGGCCGATACCTTGTGCGCCCAGAAAGGCTTGCGCCTGACCGCGTTGCGCCGCCGGGTGCTGGAATTGGTATGGCAGAGCCACAAGCCGCTGGGTGCCTACGACATTCTTGCCGTGCTCAGCGAGCAGGACGGTCGCCGTGCCGCGCCGCCGACCGTTTATCGCGCACTGGATTTCCTCCTGGAAAACGGCCTGGTGCACCGCATCTCCTCGCTCAACGCCTTCGTTGGCTGCGTGCACCCGGAGCATGCGCATCAGGGCCAGTTCCTGATTTGCCGCGATTGCCACGCTGCCATTGAACTTGAGCAAAAAGTGATCAGCGACGCGATTATCAACAGCGCCAAGGACGTTGGTTTCATTGTCGAAGCGCAAACCGTCGAAGTCGTCGGCCTGTGCTCCGGTTGCCAGGGGGCTTGATGAGCAATGCGCTGATCCGTCTGGAGCAGGTCGCCGTCACGTTTGCCGGGCAGGCTGTGCTGGACAATATCGAACTGAGCGTCGAACCTGGGCAGATCGTCACCCTGATTGGCCCCAATGGCGCCGGCAAGACCACGCTGGTGCGCGCCGTGCTGGGCCTGTTGAAGCCAGACAGCGGCAGCGTCTGGCGCAAGCCGAAACTGCGCGTCGGTTATATGCCGCAAAAACTCCACGTCGATCCGACGTTGCCGCTTTCAGTGCTGCGCTTTCTGCGCCTGGTGCCGGGCGTTGATCGTCCGCGTGCGCTGGCCGCGTTGAAGGAAGTCGGCGCCGAACACGTTATCGACAGCCCGGTGCAAAGCGTTTCCGGTGGTGAAATGCAGCGTGTGCTGTTGGCGCGGGCACTGCTACGCGAACCTGAATTGCTGGTGCTCGATGAACCAGTGCAGGGCGTCGACGTCGCCGGGCAAGCCGAGTTGTACAGCCTGATCACCCGTCTACGCGACCGCCATGGCTGCGGCGTGTTGATGGTGTCCCACGATTTGCATCTGGTGATGAGCACCACCGATCAGGTGGTCTGCCTCAACCGTCACGTCTGCTGCTCCGGGCATCCCGAGCAGGTCAGCGGCGATCCGGCGTTTGTCGAGCTGTTCGGCAAGAACGCGCAGAGCCTGGCGGTCTATCACCACCATCACGACCACGCTCACGATCTGCACGGTTCGGTCGTCAAAGGGCCGGTGATTGGCCAACCCCACGTTCACGGAGACAACTGCAAGCATGGCTGATTTTCTGTTGTATGCCCTGCTTGCAGGTCTGGCGTTGTCGATCGTTGCAGGTCCGTTGGGGTCGTTTGTGGTCTGGCGCCGCATGGCGTACTTCGGCGACACCTTGTCCCACGCGGCGCTGCTCGGCGTGGCGTTGGGCTTTCTGCTGGATGTCAGCCCGACGGTCGCAGTGACGGTCGGATGCCTGCTGCTGGCGGTGCTGCTGGTCACGCTGCAACAGCGTCAACCGCTGGCGTCTGACACGCTGTTGGGAATTCTCGCACCGAGTACGCTCTCTCTCGGCCTGGTGGTACTAAGCTTCATGCATGAAGTGCGGATCGACCTGATGGCCTATCTGTTCGGCGACCTGCTGGCGATCAGCCCGACCGATCTGGCGTGGATCCTCGGCGGCAGCGCAGCGGTTCTGATGTTGCTGGTGACGCTGTGGCGGCCATTGCTGGCGATCACCGTGCATGAAGAGCTGGCCAAGGTCGAAGGCCTGCCGGTCGCAGGCCTGCGCATGGCGCTGATGTTGTTGATTGCGGTAGTAATCGCGGTGGCGATGAAAATCGTCGGTGTGTTGCTGATTACCTCGCTGTTGATCATCCCGGCGGCTGCGGCACAGCGTCACGCCCGCTCGCCGGAGCAGATGGCACTGGGCGCGAGCCTGCTGGGCATGCTCGCGGTGTGTGGCGGGCTGGCGCTGTCGTGGTTCAAGGACACCCCGGCCGGGCCGTCAATCGTTGTGACGGCGGCCGCACTGTTTCTGTTGAGTTTTGTTCTGCCCCGTCGTGGGGTGTAGACTTGGCCGCTTTTTGCGCAATTAGAGAGTCGCAGGAATGAAGCCGTTCGCCTCCCGTTATCTGCTCCTTGTCGCATTTTCAGTGCTGCTCGGCGCCTGCCAAAGCACGCCGCCGGTGGCCGAAGTCCCCGATGCGCGGGCTACGGCCATCGCACAGCTGGAGCAAAGCCTGGCCAGCAGCGAACTGGCCACTGCCGAAGATCAATTGGCTGCTTTGCAGAAAGAAACCCCCAACGATCAATCCCTTGAGCAATACCAGCGGCAGCTTGCCGAAGCGTATCTGCGTCGCAGCCAGATCGTGCTGCAGAAGGGTGATGTGAATGCGGCCGCCACAGCGTTGAGCCGTGCCCGCGCGCTGATGCCGAAAGCCCCGGCGCTGACCGGTGGCGTCAATGGCGCCATTACCGAGGCGCGCAGGGCTGAACTGGAAAAGGCTGAAGCGGCGCTGTTGGCAGCCGAAGCCAAGCCGAAAGCCAAAGTGATCGATCCGACTGCCGAGAGCACCACGGTTGCGTTGAATATCACCGATAGCCACAAACTTCGTCGCCAACTCGATGCGATCGCCGCTGATGTGGTGAATTATGAGTGTGGGGTGACGATTCAGGCGCCACGGACCGATGATTATCCTTGGTTGGCGACGTTGCTGACCAAGCGGGTCAAGAAGCTCGATCCGGATTTTGATCTGAAGATTGAGAAGCAGACCGTGCGCACGGTGCCGGCGCAGATGGTTTTGAGTCCGCGTAAACCGTAAAAAGATCGCTGCCTGCGGCAGCTCCTACATGGGATTGAGGTACACCCTGTAGGAGCTGCCGAAGGCTGCGATCTTTTGCTTTTTAAGCTGGAATCGCTTTCGCCTTAGGCTCACGATCCCAAACCCGATGCTGCCCGATCGCCGCGAAGAACGGCTTGGTCAACGCCGGTACATCCTTGCCTTGCAACAACCCGGCATCCGCCTCCAGCTTCAGCAGATCCTGCAATTGCTTGGCGTCACCCTGCAGCGCAATCGCCTTCAAGTGCTTGTAGGCCTCCAGCAGGTAATGCAATGCCACACCGTCGCCGCTCAATGCCTTGACCGACGCCGCGCCACCCGGCACGAAAACCGCATCGAAGATTACTGATGGCATGCCTTCCATCGAAGCATCCACAGGCAACATTTTGCCGTCCGCGGTTTTCACCGGCGCCGAAGTCGGGCCGAGCAATTTCGCGTGCGCACCTTCAGCCGCCAATGCCTTCTTCATCGCATCAATCGCTGCACCATCAACGCCGTTCGCAGCAAGAATTGCGACTTTTCGGGTTTTGATGTTCTCTGGCAGCAAATTAGCCTGGCTCAATGACGGCGAGTGATCGAACGACACCTTGCGCACATCCACCGTACCTTTGCTCGGTGCCGGCAGACCCAGGTTGGCCGCCACACGCTTGGCCAGTTCCAGATCGATGTTGGCCAGAATCTCGTTCACTTCTCGCGCACGGATGAACTCGCGCTCAACCTTGCCCAGCTCGAAGCTGTAAGCGGCAATGATGTGCTCCTTCTCGTGATCGCTCATGCTGTTGAAGAACAATGTTGCCTGAGAGAAGTGATCGCTGAACGACTCGCTGCGCTGGCGGATCTTGTTCGCATCGATGCGTTCCGGATAGCTCTCAAAGCCACCGTCCTGCGCGGCTGGCGGCGTTTCTTTCGGCCAGCCACCATCAATCGAGTTTGGCTCATAAGAGGCGCGGCCTTTGTCGATCACCGTACGGTGCTGCGCATCGCGCTGGCCGTTGTGGAATGGCGCGACCGGACGGTTGATCGGCAGCTCGTGAAAGTTCGGCCCACCGAGTCGGCTGATTTGCGTATCGGTGTAGGAAAACAACCGACCTTGCAGCAGCGGGTCATTGGAGAAGTCGATGCCCGGCACGATGTGGCCAGGGCAGAACGCAACCTGCTCGGTCTCGGCAAAGAAGTTGTCCGGGTTACGGTTCAAGGTCATTTTGCCCAGCGGCGTGATCGGCACGATTTCTTCGGGGATCAGCTTGGTCGGGTCGAGGATGTCAAAATCGAAGTCGTGTTCGTTTTCCTCCTCGATGATCTGCACGCCGAGTTCCCATTCAGGGTAGTCGCCCATCTCGATCGCTTCCCAGAGGTCGCGACGGTGGTAGTCGGTGTCTTTACCGGCGAGCTTTTGCGCCTCGTCCCACACCAGTGAGCAAGTGCCGGCAGTAGGGCGCCAGTGGAATTTGACGAAGCGCGATTTGCCCTCGGCGTTGATCAGGCGGAAGGTGTGCACGCCGAAGCCTTGCATGCTGCGCAGGCTTTTCGGGATCGCCCGGTCGGACATCGCCCAGATGACCATGTGCGCCGATTCCGGCACCAGCGAGACGAAGTCCCAGAAGGTATCGTGGGCAGAGCCACCGGTAGGGATTTCATTGTGCGGCTCGGGTTTCACTGCGTGGACGAAGTCGGGAAACTTGATCGCGTCCTGAATGAAGAAGACCGGCATGTTGTTGCCGACCAAGTCGAAGTTGCCTTCATCAGTGAAGAACTTCACCGCGAAACCGCGCACGTCGCGTACGGTGTCGCCGGAACCACGCGGGCCCTGCACCGTGGAAAAGCGCACAAACACCGGCGTCTTTTTCCCCGGATCCTGTAGGAAACCGGCCTTGGTCAGCGTCGAATGGTTCTCGTAAGCCTGAAAGAAACCATGCGCGCCAGTGCCGCGCGCGTGGACGATGCGCTCCGGGATGCGTTCGTGGTCAAAGTGCGTGATTTTTTCACGCATGATGAAGTCTTCAAGCAGCGATGGCCCGCGCGGGCCGGCCTTCAGGGTGTTCTGGTTGTCAGCAATCTTGACGCCCTGATTGGTGCGCAGGGCTTGGCCAGTGGCGTCGGAGCGGAATTTCTCCAAGCTGTCGAGTTTGGCGTTGGTGTTGGCTCGATCCGGGGCATCGGTTCCGGCCATCTGGCTTTTGTCGGACGTAGGCTTCTTGCTCATCAGTCGTAAACTCCTCGGTTGACCCCGATGCTCGCCGGGGACTCTTGAGTGGTTCCCGGGCACGGCACCCAGGGTTTTCAAGTCGCTTACTTAGTGACTGATGGGCTGCTTTGGACGTTCCTTTTTTATGACCTTTGATCTTGTTATTGCCAAATCGAAGGTTAATTGCGAAATAAATGCTAAGAACCTCTATACGGACAGGCTAAAATGCGCGCCCGGCTAACCGCTGATCCTTTTCTAACGCGCCCCACAAGGTTCGCTACGTGATCGAGTTTCAAAACGTCCACAAGACTTACCGCGTCGCCGGTAAGGACATTCCCGCGCTGCACCCGACCAGTCTCGCCATCGAGAACGGGCAGGTGTTCGGTCTGATCGGTCATTCCGGCGCGGGCAAAAGTACCCTGCTGCGTCTGATCAATCGCCTGGAGAACTCCAGCGGCGGCAAGATCATCGTCGACGGCGAAGAAGTCACCGCGCTGGACGCCAACGGCCTGCGCCGTTTCCGCCAGCAAGTCGGGATGATCTTCCAGCACTTCAACCTGCTCGCCTCCAAGACCGTGGCCGACAACGTTGCGTTGCCGCTGACTCTGGCCGGCGAACTGTCGGGCAGCGAAATCGACAAGCGTGTTGCCGAATTGCTGGCGCGCGTCGGTCTGTCCGACCACGCCAAGAAGTACCCGGCGCAATTGTCCGGCGGTCAGAAACAGCGCGTCGGCATCGCCCGCGCCCTGGCAACCAAGCCGAAGATTCTGCTGTGCGACGAGGCCACCAGTGCACTCGATCCGCAGACCACGGCGTCGGTCCTGCAACTGCTGGCCGAGATCAACCGCGAACTGAAACTGACCATCGTCCTGATCACCCACGAGATGGATGTCATCCGTCGCGTTTGCGATCAGGTGGCGGTGATGGATGCCGGCGTAATCGTCGAGCAAGGTTCGGTCGCCGATGTGTTCCTGCATCCGCAGCACCCGACCACCAAGCGCTTTGTTCAGGAAAGCGAGCAGATCGACGAAAGCGAGCAGCGCGATGACTTCGCTCACGTGCCGGGCCGTATCGTGCGTCTGACCTTCCAGGGCGAAGCGACCTACGCGCCGTTGCTCGGTACTGTCGCCCGGGAAACCGGGGTCGACTACAGCATCCTCGCCGGTCGTATCGACCGCATCAAAGACATCCCCTATGGGCAATTGACCCTGGCCGTCACCGGTGGCGACATGGAAGCGGCCTTCGCCCGCTTCACCGCCGCTGATGTCCACATGGAGGTGCTGCGTTAATGGAAATGTTCGACGCTGCAATCAAGAATTACGACGCCGCGATAGAAGCCATCAAGCTGTTCTTCCAGAACATCGACTGGCTGGAAATCGGCCTGGCGACCAACGACACCATGATGATGCTCGGCGGCTCGCTGTTGTTCACCGTGTTGCTCGGCCTGCCGCTGGGCGTGCTGCTGTTTCTCTGCAGCCCGCGCCAGTTGCTGGAAAACCGCGTTCTCTACGCGATCATGTCGTTGGCAGTGAACATCCTGCGTTCGCTGCCGTTCATTATTCTGTTGATCGTGATGATCCCGCTCACCGTGCTGATCACTGGCACGTCGCTGGGCGTGGCCGGTGCGATTCCGCCGCTGGTGGTGGGTGCCACGCCGTTCTTCGCGCGTCTGGTGGAAACCGCGCTGCGTGAAGTCGATCGCGGCATCATCGAAGCGACCCAGGCCATGGGCGCGACCACGCGGCAGATCATTCTCAACGCGTTGTTGCCAGAGGCCCGTCCGGGCATCTATGCAGCGATTACGGTGACGGCGATTACACTGGTTTCCTACACGGCAATGGCCGGTGTGGTCGGCGCCGGTGGTCTGGGTGACCTGGCGATCCGTTTCGGCTACCAGCGTTTCCAGACTGACGTGATGATCGTCACCGTGGTGTTGCTGCTGATTCTGGTGCAAGTGCTGCAGATGGTGGGCGACCGTTTGGTCGTGCATTTCTCGCGCAAATAAGCGGTTTTGTATTGAACAGATGAGCCGGCCATTCGCTGGCAGGCGCCAGACGGGCGCCTCATAAGGAGTTAGCTGAATGAAAAAACTGATCGCTGCTTTCGCTGCCGTTGCAGCATTCTCGGCCCACGCCGAAACCCTGACCGTTGCCGCCACTCCGGTGCCGCACGCAGAAATCCTCGAGTTCGTGAAACCGGCGCTGGCCAAAGAAGGCGTGGATCTGAAGGTCAAGGTCTTCACCGACTACATTCAGCCGAACGTACAGGTCGCGGAAAAGCGTCTGGACGCCAACTTCTTCCAGCACCAGCCGTACCTCGATGAGTTCAACAAGGCCAAGGGTACTAACCTGGTCGCCGTGACCGGTGTGCACCTGGAACCGCTGGGTGCTTACTCGAGCAAGCTCAAGGATCTGAAGGATCTGCCAAGCGGTGCCAACGTGGTGATCCCGAACGACGCCACCAACGGCGGCCGTGCCCTGTTGCTGCTGGCCAAGGCTGGCGTGATCACGCTGAAGGATCCGACCAACATCCTGTCGACCGTCAAGGACATCGCGACCAACCCGAAAGACCTGAAGATCCGTGAACTGGAAGCCGCGACCATCCCGCGCGTGCTGACCCAGGTCGATCTGGCGCTGATCAACACCAACTACGCGCTGGAAGCCAAGCTCGATCCGTCCAAGGATGCGCTGGTGATTGAAGGTAACGATTCGCCGTACGTGAACATCCTTGTGTCCCGCGCGGACAACAAGGACAGCGACGCCATGCAGAAACTGGCCGCTGCGCTGCACAGCCCGGAAGTGAAGAAATTCATTACCGAGAAGTACAAGGGCGCGGTATTGCCGGCGTTCTGATTTAGATCGCTGCAACGAAAAAGGGGACGCTATGAGCGTCCCCTTTTTTATGTCTGGTGTTTGGCTTTAGAGCTGTTGTGGAGCAGCCCCTCACCCCAGCCCTCTCCCGGAGGGAGAGGGGGCCGACCGAGGTGTCTGGCGTCATACATCGACCTGAAAGATCCAGTCGATCATGGATTCGACACAGCACATCGACCTGAACGATCTTGGCGATTATGGATTCAGCACAGCACTTTCACGTCGGCGTATTTCGTCAGCATCCCCCAATCAGTCCCCTCTCCCTCCGGGAGAGGGTTAGGGTGAGGGGCTTTTCGTTCTTCAGCTTTTATTTGCGGTTAAGCATCACCGGCAACTGCGCAACCAGTTTGGCGTTGTTCAACGGCGCTCGAATAAACCCGCGCTGCGTACCATCCGGCCCGATCACCGCCAGATTGCCGCTATGGTCGACGGTGTAATTCGGCTTACTGGTATCCGCCGGAATAAACGGAATACTCACCGCATTCGCGACCTTCTGCAGCTCTTCGATCGAGGTCGGCGTCAGGCCGACAAACTGCGGATCAAAGTAACCCAGGTACTGTTTCAACTGCTTCGGGTTATCGCGGTTCGGGTCAACGCTGACCAGCACGATCTGCAACTTGTCCACAGCGTCCTTGGGGAGTTCACTTTTGATTTGCCGCAACTGGGCGAGGGTGGTCGGGCAGATGTCCGGGCAGAAGGTGTAGCCGAAAAACAGCAGACTCCACTTACCTTTGAGCTCGTTGATCGCCACCGGCTTGCCGTCCTGATCGGTCATCGTCACGTCCGGCAGATTGCGGCTCTGCGGCAGCAGAATAATGCCGGCGTCGATCAACGCAGTCGGGTCGCCCTGGCCCTTGCCGCTCAGCACTTTGTTGACGGTAAGTCCCAGGATCAGCGCGATCACGGCGACGAGGATGAAGACGGTTTTCTGGGTTCGAGTCATAGGTTCAACAGTAAGTAGTGGTCTACGAGCAGGGCGATGAACAGCAGAAACAAGTACCAGATAGAGTACTTGAAGGTGTTGATCGCCGCGTGCGGCTGAGTGCCACGGTACAGCACCACGGCCCATTGCAGAAACCTTGCACCGAGGGCGAGCGCGCAAATCAGGTAGAGCACACCGCTCATGTGGATCACGTACGGCAGCAGACTCACCGCCAGCAGAGCGAAGGTGTAGAGCAGAATGTGCACCTTGGTGTAGTGCTCGCCGTGGGTGACCGGCAGCATCGGGATGTCAGCCTTGGCATATTCCTCTTTGCGATGGATCGCCAGCGCCCAGAAGTGCGGCGGGGTCCAGGCGAAGATGATCAGCACCAGCAACAACGGTTCGGCGCTGACGTGGCCGGTGGCAGCCGTCCAGCCGAGCAGCGGTGGCGCGGCGCCGGCGAGGCCACCGATAACGATGTTCTGTGGCGTCGCGCGTTTGAGGAAACCGGTGTAGATCACTGCGTAACCGAGCAGCGAAGCCAGGGTCAGCCAAGCTGTCAGCGGGTTGGTGAAGGTCAGCAACAAGGCCTGCCCGAGCAGCGCCAGCACCAGTGCAAAGGTCAGCGCCGCCGCAGGCGACACCCGGCCTTCAGCCAGCGGCCGTTTGTGCGTGCGCGCCATCACCGCATCGATGCGCCGATCCACCACATGGTTGACCGCCGCCGCGCCACCGGCACACAACGCAATGCCCAGATTACCGAACACCAGTACCGTCCACGGCACCCCGGCGCGGGTCGCGAGGAACATGCCGACCAGCGAGGTGATCAGCATCAGCACCACGACTTTCGGTTTGGTCAGTTCCAGATAATCACGCCAGATCGCCTGATGCGGGCGTTCGCCAATCAGAATCGCCACGGCGTTTCTCCTTTAATAGTGATGGGCGCGGCCGCGTGTTTACGCGGGCTCAAGCGCCAGCGCGCGAGCACCGGTTGTTTGACCCGAACCAGACTGGTGCGCGCGTGGTAATTGACCAGCACCATGGTCAGCAACAGCGCCGCACCGCCGGCGTTATGCGCAACCGCCACCGGCAGCGGCAGATGGAACAACACGTTGCTGATGCCGAGGCTGATCTGTGCGGCGAGGGCGATCAGCACGAGGCCGGCCAGCCGCGTCATGCCGACCACTTTCAGTTGCCAGGCCAGACCGAGCAGCACCAACGTCACCAACAGCGCACCAATACGATGAGTCAGGTGAATCGCCGTGCGCGCATCACTGTCGAGTTGCCCACCGAGATAGTTCGGGCCGATGTGTTGGGTCAGGTGAAAACCATTGGCGAAATCCGCCGGCGGCAGCCATTGCCCATGGCAGGTCGGAAAGTCGATGCACGCCACTGCCGCGTAGTTGGAGCTGACCCAGCCACCCAGCGCAATCTGACCAATCACCAACAACAATCCCGCTGTCGCCCAATACTGCAAACGCTTGGGCACGGTCAGCGCCGGTAGCACGCCGGACAGTCTCAAGGTCAGCAAAAACAGCAAACTCAACGTCGCAAAACCGCCGAGCAAATGTCCGGTGACCACTTGCGGCCAGAGTTTGAGCGTCACCGTCCACATGCCGAACGCCGCTTGCGCAAACACCACCGCCAGCAGGAACAGCGGCAGCTTCAGCGGTTGCCCCGGATGACGACGATTGACCCAGGCGCGCCCGGCCAGTATCGAAATCAGCAGGCCGAGGGTGCCGGCAAAGTAGCGGTGGATCATCTCGTTCCAGCCCTTGTGCGCCTCCACCGGCGAGTCCGGGTAATGCAGTTCGGCATGGGCCAGTTGGGCTTCGCTTTTCGGCACGCTGATAAAGCCGTAGCAGCCTGGCCAGTCCGGACAGCCGAGGCCGGCGTGGGTCAGGCGCGTATAGGCGCCGAGCAGCACCACAATCAGGGCCAGCAGGGTGGCAAACAGCGCGAGGCGAAATCCAGGTTTGGCCATGACGATGCCCTTATCCGATGTTCGACAGTTTCAGCAGATGACGCAGGTCGTTGAGCAGATCCTTGCCCTTCACATTCGGCTCGTAACGCAGCACGAGGTTGCCGTGCGGGTCGATGATCCACAGTTGCGGCGTGGCTTTGTCGCCAGTGGTTTTACTGAACACAGCGGCGTCCAGCGGGTAGCGTTGCAGCTGTGGATATTCGCGGGTCAGCTTGGCGTCGTAATCAGTGCTGACCGGTTGCGCAACGGCGAGGGCGTGGCTGGCGCGGCCGGCGTCGCGACCGAGGCCGATCTGGATCTGCCGCGCCAGATACACCAGTTGCTGGCAATCCACCGCGCAATCCTTCGGCGCGGTGACCAGGATCTGCCAGCGCTCCTCGTTGGCCTGCACGCCGAGGTTGGCGCGGGTCTGGCCGTTGCCGATCAGTTCGCCGTGATAGCTGCGACCTTCCGGTACCCAGAACTGCAATTTGTACATACCCGTGGCGAGCACCATCGGCCCGATCACGCCGAGCACAATCAGCAGCAATTGAATGCGTCCGCGCCGACGGGTGGCGGCAGGTTTCGCCTCAGACATGCTGGGTGGATTCATGGCCGTTCCCATGGTGGTTCTCCTTTGCGTTGTGCAAGCCCAAATAGACGTAGAGGCCGAGCAGGGCGGTGGCCATGGCGAACCACTGCACGGCGTAACCGAGGTGTTTTTCCGGGCCCATGGCAACCACCGGCCAATCGGCCTCGTAGCTGGCCGGGCCGGGTTCGGCGCGTAATTCGTAGGCGAAGCCGTCGCGATCCAGGGGTTTCCACAGCTTGGTGGGTTCGACGGCAGTGATGGTTTGCGGCCAGGTGCTGCTGACCGGATCGGCGTGCAACTGGAAAGTAGCGCCGGGGGCGACGTAGACCCAGGCATCGACATTCAACGCTTCAGTGGGCGTAGTGAATTGTGGCGGCACGCGGCGATCCGGCCACGGCAACCAGCCGCGATTGACCAGCAGCCACAGACCGCTGCGTTGATCCTGAAACGGTTGCAGCAACTCGACGCCAACCTTGCCATTCCGCTGGCGGTTATCCAGCAACAAGCTGTGCCCGGCATCGAACTGACCGTGCAGATGCACGCGGCGATAGGCCGGATCGGCGCTGTTCAGCAACTCAGTGCTGGCCATCGGTTCGGCCGCGCGGCGTTCGGCGTAACTGGCGAGCAGGGCGGTTTTCTCCGCGCCCCGGCTCAGTTGCCAGAAGCCCAGCGACACCAGCAGCGGCAGCAGCAACGCCACCACCACAGTCGGTATCACGCCCGGGCGAAAACGCTTCATGGCTGCGCCACAAAGTCAGTCGTTGCGATCGCTATACTCAACTGCATCGCCTGTCCCCCGGAGTTCTTCCCATGCTCAAAACAGCCATCGTCCTGATGCTGATTGCCACGGTGATCAGCCTGTTCAGCGGCCTGTTTTTCCTGGTCAAGGACGACAGCAGCTCGAATCGCCTGGTCATCGCCTTGAGTGTTCGGGTGGCATTGGCCGCCGCCACCGTCGGCTTGATCGCCTGGGGTTTCTACAGCGGCCAACTGGTATCGCATGCGCCTTGGTAACTCTGGTCCTCAGAGCACGTAAACGAAGATAAACAGGCCTATCCAGACCACGTCGACGAAGTGCCAATACCAGCTCGCCGCTTCGAAACCGAACTGGTGCTCGTTGTCGAAGTGGCCCTTCATGATGCGCATCAGCATCACAAACAGAATGATCGTGCCGATGGTCACGTGGGCGCCGTGGAAACCGGTGAGCATGAAGAACGTCGCGCCATAAATGCCCGAACCGAGGGTCAGCCCCAGTTCGTGATAGGCGTGAATGTATTCCTCAGCCTGGAAACCGAGAAACGCGCAGCCGAGCAGCACGGTGATCGCCAGCCAGATTTTCAGCGCGCCGCGATGGCCCTTCTTCAAGGCATGGTGGGCGATGGTGATGGTCACGCTGGAGCTGACCAGCAGGATCGTGTTGATCAGCGGCAGGCCCCACGGGCTGATGACGTCCTTGGGCGGCGGGAACAGTTTCGGGTCCGGCGTGTGCAGTAGCGGCCAGGTGAACTGAAAGTTCGGCCACAGCATATGGGCGATGCCTTTGGTGCCTTCACCGCCGAGCGCCGGCCCGGAGACGTGGCGCACATAAAACAGCGCACCGAAGAAGGCGACGAAGAACATCACTTCAGAGAAGATGAACCAACTCATGCCCCAGCGGAACGAGCGATCCAGTTGCGCGCTGTAGAGCCCTGCGCGGCTTTCCTTGATCACCGTACCGAACCAGCCGAACAGCATGTACGCCAGCAACAGGCTGCCAACGAAAAAGATGTACGGGCCGTGGGATTCCGGACGCGTCGCCTTCAGATCGTTGAACCAGACGGCCAGGCCGTACACGGTAATGGCCATGCCGAAAGTGGCGATGATCGGCCATTTGCTCTGGGCCGGAACGTAATAGTGCTCATGAGTTGCCATTTATTGTTCTCCTTATCGGGCACGCTCAACCGCCAGTGTTTACAGCCACCGGTGGATGTCGGGCGGTGATATCGAACAGCGTGTAGGACAGCGTCAGGTGCTTCACATCCTTGGGCATGTCGCGGTCAACAATGAAGCGCACCGGCATCTCGATCTGCTGACCGGGTTGCAGCACCTGCTGGGTAAAACAAAAGCATTCGGTCTTGTGGAAATACGCCGCCGCGTTGCTCGGCGCGATGCTCGGCACGGCTTGCGCACTCATCGGTTTGTCGGTGGGATTGCGCGCGATGAAGATCATCTCGTTGACCGCGCCGGGGTTGGCAGTGAGTTCGTCATGCTTGGGATAAAAGTCCCACGGCATGTCGACGTTGTTGGTCGACAGGAATTGCACGCGCACCTGGCGGGAAGTGTCGACCACCTGCTCACCCTCGTACTGCCCACCGGTCTTGCCATTGATGCCGAAGGCTTTGCACATCACGTCGTAGATCGGCACCAGGGCAAAGCCGAAGACAAACATCGCCACCACCACCCCGAGCAGACGGGTGACGAGTTTTTTCAGCGAGATCGAGTCAGCCATGGTTCATGCCTCCCCACCAAACCCTGTAGGAGTGAGCCTGCTCGCGATGGGTCCACCGCGGTGTGCCTGACACACCGCCATCGCGAGCAGGCTCACTCCTACAAAAGTCAGGCGTTTCATTTCACTTCCGGCGGTGTGGTGAAGGTGTGATAAGGCGCCGGTGACGGCACGCTCCACTCCAGACCTTCCGCACCATCCCAAGGCTTGGCCGGTGCTGGCGGACCGCCGCGAATGGTCTTGATCACGATGAACAGGAAGAAGATCTGCGTCGCGCCGAACATGAACGCGCCAATCGACGAGACCATGTTGAAGTCGGCGAACTGCAGGTTGTAGTCCGGAATCCGTCGCGGCATTCCCGCAAGACCGACGAAGTGCATCGGGAAGAAGGTCAGGTTCATGCCGACAAACGACAGCCAGAAATGCAGCTTGCCGAGGGTTTCGTCATACATGTGGCCGGTCCATTTTGGCAGCCAGTAGTAGGTCGAGGCGAAGATCCCGAAGATCGCCCCCGGCACCAGCACATAGTGGAAGTGCGCGACCACAAAGTAGGTGTCCTGATACTGGAAGTCCGCCGGAGCGATGGCCAGCATCAGTCCGGAGAAACCGCCGATGGAGAACAGGATCACGAACGCCACGGCAAACAGCATCGGCGTCTCGAAGGTCAGCGAGCCTTGCCACATGGTGCTGGCCCAGTTGAACACCTTCACCCCGGTTGGCACCGCGATCAACAGCGTCGCGTACATGAAGAACAGCTCGCCCACCAGCGGAATGCCGACCACGAACATGTGGTGCGCCCAGACAATGAACGACAGGAACGCAATGCTCGCCGTGGCGTAGACCATCGAGGTATAGCCGAACAGCGGCTTGCGCGAGAAGGTCGGGATGATCGAGCTGACTGCGCCGAAGGCCGGCAGGATCATGATGTACACCTCGGGATGGCCGAAGAACCAGAACACATGCTGGAACAGCACCGGGTCACCGCCACCGGCAGCACTGAAAAAACTGGTGCCGAAGTGGATGTCCATCAGCATCATCGTCACGCACCCGGCCAGCACCGGCATTACCGCGATCAGCAGGAACGCGGTGATCAGCCAGGTCCAGACGAACAGCGGCATTTTCATCAGGGTCATGCCGGGGGCGCGCAGGTTGAGGATGGTCGCGACCACGTTGATCGCGCCCATGATCGAACTGATCCCCATCAAGTGGATGGCGAAGATGAAGAACGTCACGCTTTCCGGCGCGTAGGTCGTCGACAGCGGCGCGTAGAACGTCCAGCCAAAGTTCGGCCCGCCACCGGGGGTGAACAGGGTCGACACCAGGATCAGGAACGCCGCCGGCAGCAGCCAGAAGCTGAAGTTGTTCATCCGTGGCAGGGCCATGTCCGGCGCGCCGATCATCAACGGGATCATCCAGTTGGCGAGGCCGACGAAGGCCGGCATCACCGCACCGAAGACCATCACCAGACCGTGCATGGTGGTCATCTGGTTGAAGAACGCCGGTTCGACGATCTGCAATCCGGGCTGGAACAGTTCGGCGCGAATCACCATCGCGAACGTGCCGCCGAGCAGGAACATGGAGAACGCAAACCACAGGTACAGCGTGCCGATGTCCTTGTGGTTGGTGGTCAGCACCCAGCGCATCAGGCCTTTGGCGGGGCCGTGGGCGTGGTCGGCATGACCATGGTCATCAATGACAGCGCTCATGGCCGGTCTCCTTTACGTGAGTGGACGGGGCGGGCCGGGGCGCGTTGCCCCGGCCGGTTCACGAGGTACGCGATAGACCGGCTCATTTGCTTTCCGCCTGTTTCAGCTCCAGCACTTCTTTTGGCGTGACCATGTCGCCTTTGTTGTTGCCCCAGGCGTTACGTTCGTAGGTCACGACCGCTGCGATATCGACTTCCGACAGCTGCTTGCCGAACGCCGCCATGGCGGTACCGGGCTTGCCGTGGAAGACAATACTCAGGTGATCCTTGATCGGGCCGGTGGCGATTTTCGAGCCTTTGAGCGCCGGGAACATCGGTGGCAGGCCCTGGCCTTCGGCCTGGTGACAGGCAACGCAGGTGGTGTGGTAGACCTTGTCGCCACGTTCCTTGAGTTCGTCGAGGGTCCATTCCTTGCTGGTCAGCTCTTTAAGCTGCGCGGCTTCGGCTTTGCGCTCGGCGAGCCACTTGTCGTAGTCGGCCTTGTCCTTGACCTCGACCACGATCGGCATGAAGCCGTGATCCTTGCCGCACAGTTCGGCGCACTGGCCACGGTAAATGCCGGGCTTGTCGATGCGCGTCCACGCCTCGTTGACGAACCCCGGAATCGCATCGCGTTTCACCGCAAAGGCCGGTACCCACCAGGAGTGAATAACGTCGGCAGAAGTCACAAGGAAGCGCACTTTGGCGCCGGTCGGCAGCACCAATGGCTTGTCGACCTCGAGCAAGTAGTGCTCGCCCTTGGTTTCCTTGTTGTGGATCTGCTCGGCGGGGGTGGCCAGATTGCTGAAGAACTCGACGTCCTGACCCAGGTATTTGTAGTGCCACTTCCACTGATAACCGGTGATCTGGATATCGATATCCGGCTCACTGGTGTCGTACATCTTGATCAGGGTGGCGGTCGCCGGCACGGCCATCGCTACCAGAATCAGGAACGGTACGACGGTCCAGAGAATTTCGACGGTGGTGCTTTCGTGGAATTTTGCGGCGACCTGCCCGGTAGAACGGCGGTGCACCATCATCGACCAGAACATGGCGCCGAAGACGATGATCCCGATCACCACACAGATCCAGAATATGGTCATGTGCAGGTCGAATACTGCGTGACTGATTTCAGTCGCTCCAGGCGCCATATTCACAGTCCATGCGGCATGCGCGGGACTGAAAATCGACCACAACAGGAGGCCCATCCAGACGTGTGGATGTCGCATCATTGCGGGTTCCCCTTATCGTTCTTGTTATCCCGCCGGCTTTCGCCTGCGGCAAGGGAGCGGCTGCATCAGACTACGAACTTGAATCGCCGGGCCTTGCTGCGGGTGCAGTCGGGCGTCATCAGCTAACTCCATTCACTGGCGAGTATAGACAGCGACGGGAAATTGCAATGTGCACACGTAAATCAACTGAAACAGCCGGTACTTGCGTTCAAGGGCACGAATGGAGAAGGATGCAGACGAGTGGTGGCAAACCGATATAACGCAGGCGCATCAAGGATGAAATAATTATGACAAATGCGTCTTAGCATTTTTCGTAAGCCAGCTAACTTATGTCTTCCCTATTTCATTGCCTTGTTTCCTGGAGTTTTCATGAACACCGCCGCATTGCGCGAGCAGATCCAAAAAGCCCAACAACACGAAAAAGACACCGGCCTGCTGACCCGTCAGTTGGAGAGCAAGCTGCCTCATTTACACCCGGCGATCCAATTGCCGGAAGCCGACGCCAACGGTGTGCTGACGCGTTTTGTCGCCGCCTACATTGATGAAGTGCCAGACCTGCTGGATGCAGCCAATGAAGTCGCCAGGGAAGCGGGAATCGAATCGCAGATCAAACCGGTGCTGAAAATCGCCGAGCAGTATTTCCTCCAGCCGCCAGCCATCATGGCCGGGCACGTTGGCCTGGATAGCCTGCTGGATGAAGCCTATCTGGCGCACCGTTTTGTCGAAGAGGTCAACGACCTGTACATCAAGCATTTCGGCCAGCCACTGATCCCCTTGGACATGACGGTCGCCAACTTGATTGCTCACCAATTGATCGGTGAGGAATTTGCCAACCAACTGGACGAAGCGGTGCATCACGCGATCGACGAGATGCTCAACGACGAAAGTTTTGCGCTGGAATCGGTAGAAGCCTACCGCGAAAAACTCAGCAGCCCGGACACCGGCGCCGCGTGGAAACGCTGGCCGTGCATGAGCCGCCGACTGGGTGTGGGCCTGGAACTGGACCAGCCTGCCGCGTAATCCTGAGCGACACCCAAATACCTGTGGGAGCTGGCTTGCCAGCGATAGCGGTGGATCAGTCAGCATTGTCTGTGACTGACACTCCGTCTTCGCTGGCAAGCCAGCTCCCACAGGGTTTTTGTTCAGGCGGGAAGATTTAGCCGGCGGCGCCGATACCGGTAGTAGTTCGAATCCGTCCCTCAAGCCTGCGCTTCAACCCACGCGACTCAATCAACAGCTTCGAGCCCTTCGCCGCATTCGCCCGGCCCCACTCTTCCAGCAACTCCAGACACGAATGGTCGATGTAGCTCAGGTTATTGAGCGGCACATGCACCGTCGTCCCCTGCGGAATACTGCCCAGCACTTGCGTCAGCGCCGGCACCTTGAGGAATGTCGCCGCGCCGACCAGACGCAACTCCATCTCACCATCCTGTGGCAGATCGATCAGGCTGATCTTCAACCGCGACGCTTTGAACGCGAGTTTCAACAGCGTCAGACCGAAACCGATCAACACCCCGGTCAGCAGGTCAGTGAAGATGATCGCCAGCGCCGTCGCCGCATAGGTGAACATCGGCATCCGTCCATAACGGCCCAGACCTCGAAACGCTTTGAGATCGACCAGTTTGAACCCGGTGTAAACCAGCACCCCCGCCAGACTCGCCACCGGAATGCTTTGCAGTACGCTCGACAGCAACAACACGAACGCCAGCAGCCACAGGCCATGGAAGATCGTCGAGTAACGCGTGGTCGCACCGGCCTGGACGTTGGCCGAACTGCGCACGATTACCCCGGTCATCGGCAGCGCACCGAGCAGACCGCAGAGCATGTTGCCGACCCCTTGCGCCGACAGTTCACGGTCGAAGTCCGATCGCACGCCGCTGTGCATGCGATCCACCGCAGCAGCGGAGAGCAGCGTCTCGGCGCTGGCAATGAATGCCACGGCGAACGCGGCGATCAACAGCGTAGGGTCGGCCAGGCTAAGCAGGTCCGCAGGCTTGAGCCAATCAATGGCCTCCGCCAGATTCGCCGGCACCTCGACGCGTTTGACCTGCAAAGCGAGCAACAGACTTGCCCCGGTTGCCAGACCGACACCGAGCAATGCGCCCGGAACGAAGCGCAGCGAATGCGGGCGAAACTTCTCCCACAACCACATCACTGCAATCGTCGACAGTCCGAGCAAACCCGCCTGCCAGCCAAACGACGGCAGCGCTTGTGCCACTGCTGCCGGGAACGCCGTGAGGTTATCCAGCCCCGAGGGCTTCGGTGACGCATCGAGCATCACATGCACCTGTGACAGCACGATCAACACGCCAATCCCCGCCAGCATCCCGTACACCACCGCTGGCGCCGTAACCCGAAACCAGCAGCCGAGCTTCAAGCGGCCGGCGACCAGTTGCAGAAAACCGGCAAGCAACAGAATCGGCCCGAGCATCTCAATGCCGTGCTGGCGCACCAGTTCAAACACCAACACCGCCAGCCCCGCCGCCGGCCCGCTGACTTGCAACGGCGAGCCCGCCAGCCAACCGACCACCAGACCGCCGATGATCCCGGTGATCAAACCCTTGGCCGGTGGCAGCCCGGAGGCAATAGCAATACCCATGCACAGCGGCAGGGCGACCAGAAACACAACCACTGAAGCGAGCAGCTCCCGTGGAAACACCGCTTTCAATTGAGCCGCACGCATGGCGATTCTCCCGAAGTTTTCTTCAGGCATGGCGAGGCCGGGTCGCTGAATCAGCGACCGGCGTCAAACCACACAGATGTTTAGGAGGATTTAGAAGCGCGCTTTGGGCGTCGCCACCGGAATCGGATGGCTGCCGTCGAGCGGCAGGAAACGGCCCTGATCCGCGTCGTAAGCTTTGATTTCGCTGGTTTCGATGTCGTAGACCCAGCCATGGATGAACAAATGACCGTTCGCCATGCGCGAAGCTACCGAAGGATGGGTACGCAAGTGCTGCAGTTGGGCGATGACGTTTTCCTCGGTGAGGATCGGCATGCTTTCTTTTTCGTCGGCGCAGTTACAGTTCTCATGCACCATGGTTTTCGCGACTTCAGCGTGGCGCAGCCAGGCTTTGACCGTCGGCATCTTTTCCAGGCTGTCCGGATTGAGCACTGCACGCATGGCGCCGCAATCGGAGTGGCCGCAGATGATGATGTGCTGCACGCCGAGCGCCAATACCGCGTATTCGATTGCGGTGGAAACGCCGCCGTTCATCTGCCCGTACGGCGGCACAACATTGCCGACGTTACGGGTCACGAACAGATCGCCGGGCGAGCTGTGGGTAATCAGCTCAGGGACGATGCGCGAGTCGGCGCAGGTAATGAACATCGCCTTGGGCGCTTGGGCCGTGGCAAGTTTCTTGAAGAGCTCTTCCTGCTGTGGGAAGACCTCATGATGAAAATGCAAAAAGCCGTCTACGATCTGTCGCAGCGCTGCATCGGCGGATTCCGCTTCAGGGGTTTGCGCCGACGCAGCCAAAGGCTGTTTATCCTTGTCACTCATGATTCATCCTCTTTGGCGGATTAGGGGAGTCATTCCCATGTATTCCGGTATGAAGCCAGTGGCTGTTTAAAACATCCGGGTCATCCCGACCCGTCAGTCACTCGATGAACAAGGTAGCCGCCGAAACTTAACTCAAACTGAATCAAACGCTCTAGAACGTGTGTTCCAGGTCACAAAAAACGTGACTGGGTGATTTCGGCGGAAGGATTCCAACCCCTCAACCATAGGCCAATTGTCGCTAAATCAACGACATCTGGCGACCCGGCGGACAGAAGGCCGTGCAATCGAGGTTATAGCCTTCGCGATGATTCATGCCAAGACGCTTGATGGCTTTGGCAAATCGTTGCGCGAGCAGGTCGGCGAACACCCCTTCGCCGCGCATGCGTGCGCCGAAACGGCTGTCGTAGAGCTCACCGCCACGGCTCTGGCGGATCAGGCTCAGCACGTGTGCGGCGCGTTGCGGATAGTGCGCCGCCAGCCATTCCTCGAACAACGGCGCCACCTCCAGCGGCAGGCGCAGCATCATGTATGCCGCGCTTTGCGCACCGGCTGCGTGGGCCTCGTTGAGCAGGTTTTCGATTTCACTGTCGTTGATCATCGGAATCATCGGCGAACACAGCACGCCGACCGGAATGCCGGCCTCGCGCATGACCCGAATGGCGCGCAAGCGCGCTTTGGGTGCCGCGGCGCGCGGTTCGAGGATGCGTTTGAGCTCATCATCGAGTGTGGTCAGGCTGATCATCACCGCGACCAGCCGTTGTTCGGCCAACTCGGTCAGCAGATCTAGATCGCGAAGAATCAGCGAGCCTTTGGTGACGATGGTCACTGGGTGCTTATAACGCAGCAGCACTTCGAGGGTCTGGCGGGTGATTTTGTGTTCGCGCTCGATCGGCTGATACGGATCGGTATTGGAGCCCAGGTTGATCGGCGCGCATTGATAGCCTTTCTTTCCGAGCTGTTCCTCCAGCACCTGGGCGGCGTTGGTCTTGGCGATCAGCCTGGTTTCGAAATCCAGCCCGGGCGACATATCCCAATAGGCATGGCTGGGCCGTGCGTAGCAATAGATGCAGCCATGCTCGCAGCCGCGATAAGGATTGATCGAGCGGTCGAAGGGCAGATCGGGAGATGTGTTGCGGGTGATGATGGTCTTTGCGGTTTCGATCATCACCTCGGTGCCTTGAGTCAGCGGCACTTCCTGGTACCAGCCGTCATCCTCGGCCACCGATCGGTTCGGCGCGAAGCGGTTGTGCGGGTTGCTGGCGGTGCCGCGACCGCGAGGCGGTAGAGGATTGATCATTGGGCAGGCTCCTGATCTGTATATGCATACAGTACATGAGCGGGGCCACTGTGATCCAGTACCGTTCAGCGATGGGAAACTTGCTGACTGGAAAAGTTTATATATAAGTGCAAAGTACAATCCGAGATACATATGCCCCGTTGTCGCGACAAGTTATCGAATATAGTCTTGGTTACTTCTATCGGCACTTGGTCGATAACTAAATTAAAAAGGATTTAATTCGTGTCTTATCTCAATCAACGTGGTGTGTTCTTGCAGTTGATGCTGCCGAATGCTTCGGAGCCAAATACTATTGTTTCCATGCAACTGGCCCGTAAGGAGTTGGGCTGGAATGCCGAGGAAGAGCTGCCCACCGAGGGGCTGGTCGATTCGATCTACGTGGTGGCGGTGTCCAGCGACCGTGGCAAGACATTCACTATTCGTAACAACAAGAAAGATGTAGACGGTGATGGCGATATTGATAACGACGACAAGGCGAAGTTGATTGCATTGGCCAAGGCTTATGTAAGTATCGTTAATCCGTAATTGAAAGTGCAAGAGTCGCAAACAAATAACAATAAAGTCCTGCATGAAAATTCATGCAGGGCTTTATTGTTTTAGAAGAAGACACTGTGAATGGAAGGTGATCAGTCAAGGGCTGGCTGGGCATACACCCTGTCAACTCTGACAGTAGACCGGAATTCTCGCCAAGCCTAATCTCAAACACGCAATCAATCTGAAGGGTTTCATCCATGGCTATCAGAATACTGCTGGAAATTGCGGATATGGATCGAGATGGAAGTCCGGAAATCGCGTTTTACCACTACAGTGAAGACGCGACCGAAATGATGGATTACGACTATTCGCTTTTTGCTTCGTCGTCGCAGGCCAATGGCCGTTATGACTTGATCTCCGAAGACGCCATCGATACTGACGGCGATGGCGACACCGACAAATACGACGAGAAGCTTTATCTGCAGTTGGCCGATGCATTCGTGCAGTTCAAAGGCTTTCAGTCCAAGCGTTGATTGGCCGCTGACACCACACGAAAAGTCGAACCGTGCCAGCGGCGTATCAATCACATCCGTCAGTTATGCGTGGTGACTTGCCCCAAATCATCCCCGGAAGTCGTCTGCATATCGTTCTTGCGCAGATTGGCCACATCCTCAGCGTCAACCGGCGCACCTTTATTACCCCAACTGCCACGGATGAAGCTCACCACATCCGCCACTTCCTGATCCGACAGGCGCCAGGCGAAGCCCGGCATGGTGAAGGTCGACGGTGCCGTGTGCGTCGCCGGCAACGTGCCGCCCTTGAGCACGATGTGGATCAACGAAGTCGGGTCTTCCGATTGCAGCACCGGATTACCCGCCAGCGCCGGGAACACCCGGGTGTAGCCGTGGCCATCGGTGCGGTGGCACGCGGCGCAGTTGTCGATGTATACCGAAGCACCGCGCTGACTGTCATCGCCATTCCATAGGGCTTTCGCCGCTTTCTCGTCGTACTGATGCGGCTGATCGTTCGGATCACTGGCCGGCAACGACTTGAGGTAGCGGCCAATTGCGGTCAGATCCGCGTCGGTCATGTATTGCATGCTGTGGGTGACCACATCACTCATGCCGCCGAACACGGCGCTGCGATCGCTGCGACCGGTCTTGAGGAACTGCACCAGTTGCTCCTCGCTCCAGCTGCCGAGGCCATCCTTGTGATCGCCGCGCAGGCTCTTGGCGATCCAGCCTTCCAGCGGCGCACTGCCGGCGAGGAAGTTGCTGCCATCGGCAGCGCTCAGGGATTTTTCCTGCATGGTCAGGGCGCGCGGCGTATGGCAAGCGCCGCAATGGCCAAGGCCTTCGACCAGATAGGCACCGCGGTCGATCACCGGGTCGGCACTTGTCGTTTTGTAGTCCTCGACCTTCGGCGCAAACATCCAGCGCCAGCCCATCAGCGGCCAGCGCATGCTCAACGGCCATGGAATATCACTGGCCTTGTTCTCTTGCGCCACCGGTTCTACGCCGTGCATGAAGTAGGCGTACAGCGCTTGCATGTCGGTTTCGCTGACACGGGCGTAGGACGGATACGGCATCGCCGGGTACAACGTACTGCCGTTTTTGGCGACGCCATGGCGCACGGCCTGATCGAAGTCTTCGAAGCTGTATTCTCCGACGCCGGTCTTGTCCGGGGTGATGTTGGTCGAGTAAATCGTGCCGATCGGGGTTTCCATTGGCAGGCCACCGGCGAACGGTTTGCCACCCTTAGCGGTGTGGCAGGCCACGCAGTCACCGGCGCGGGCGAGGTATTCGCCCTGTTTGATCAAGCTTTGATCAACGTCGGCCGCATGAGTGGAGGCACTGCCGAGCAGCGCCAGGGTCGCGATAACGAGATTTTTCATGGTCATCGCTCCTTAAGCCTGAACCAGCGGGCCGGGGTTTTTCAGGTACTGCTCGCGGATTGCCTTCGCCGACCAGTAGGTCAGTGCGGCAACCAGGCCGGTCGGGTTGTAACCCAGGCCTTGCGGGAACGCCGAGGCACCCGGAACGAAGACGTTATGCACGTCCCAACTCTGCAGGTAGCGGTTCAGTGCGCTCTTCTTCGGATCGGTGCCCATGATCGCGCCGCCGTTGAGGTGGGTGGTCTGGTAAGAGGCGGTGTTGAAGTGATCGCCGACTTTCTTGCCGATCACGGCAATGGCTTTCGGCCCCATCGCTTCGGCGACCTTGCCCATTTTCTCGACCATGAAGCGGTTCATCTTGATGTCGTTTTCCTGCCAGTCGAAGGTCATCCGCAGCAGCGGCAAGCCGTAGGCATCGCGGTACACCGGATCGAGATCAAGGTAGTTGCCCCGATAAGACTGATGCGCGCCGTGGGCGTCCATCGACACCTGGTGGGTGTAGTAATCAGCGGTCGCGCGTTTCCAGTCACTGCCCCAGGCCGGGGTGCCCGGCGGGTTCGAGGTGCCGGCAATCGGCCGGCTGCCGGCCTGGTTGACCCACATCGGCGAGCCGCCGACAAAGCCGTGCGGGCCGTGGTCAAAGTTGTCGGCGTTGAAGTCGTCCAGCGCCACGCCGTTGCCGCCGGCGCCAATGAAGTTGTTAGTGTGGATGTCCTTGTCGAAGAACGCCTTGATGGTCGCCATGTTCTGGTAGGCGAAGTTACGCCCGACCACGCCTTCGCCGCTGATCGGGTCGTACGGCTTGCCGATGCCGGAGAGCAGCATCAGACGCACGTTGTGCAACTGGAACGCGCCGAGAATCACCAGATCCGCCGGTTGCTCGATTTCGCGACCCTGGCCGTCGATGTAGGTCACGCCGGTGGCTTTGGATTTCGTGCTGTCGAGGTTGACCCGCAGCACGTGCGAGTTAGGTCGCAACTCGAAATTCGGCAAAGGTTTCAGCGCCGGCAGAATGTTCACGTTTGGCGAAGCCTTGGAGTACATGTAGCAGACATAACCGCTGCAAAAACCGCAGAAGTTGCACGGGCCCATCTGCGCACCGTAAGGATTGGTGTACGGCCCGGAGGTGTTCGCGGACGGCAGGTTGTAGGGTTTGTAACCGACTTCTGTCGCCGCTTTACCGAACAGCTGTGCGGATACCGTGTTCTTCTGCGCCTCCAGCGGAAACGGGTTGGAGCGATCCGGTGCGTACGGGTTGCCGCCCTTGCCTTGACCGACCAGTTGGCCCTTCACGGTCCAGGCCTGGCCCGAGGTGCCGAAGACTTTTTCGGCGAAATCGAAGAACGGCTCCAGTTCTTCATAGCTGACGCCGAAGTCCTGGATAGTCATGTCCTTGGGGATAAAGCTTTTGCCGTAGCGCTCTTCGTAATGGCTGCGCATGCGCAATTCGATCGGGTCGACGCGAAAGTGCACGCCCGACCAGTGCAGACCGGCGCCGCCAACACCATTGCCGGGCAGAAACGCGCCCAACTGGCGGTTCGGCAGGGCGATGTCGTTAACGCTGTGGCGAATAGTGACCGTCTCTTTGGAGATGTCCTGAAAGAGTTTTTTGCGCACGCTGTAGGTGAGTTCGTCGATCACCTGGGGATAGTTGCCGTCGGGGTAGGTGTCCTGCATCGGCCCGCGCTCCAGCGCCAGCACGTTGAGACCCGCTTCGGTCAGCTCCTTGGCCATGATCGCGCCGGTCCAGCCAAAACCAACGATGACTGCGTCAACCTTCTTCATTACCGTTGCCATGCTTACGCCCTCTCGCCGCGAATCGAAACTGCCGGGAAGGGGTATTGCTCGTTGCGTTCCACCCAATCCATGAAATCGGCGCGGGCGCCGGGGAAGCCGATCATGGTCCAGCCGACCATGCCTTTGTTGCCGCCGTGGATCGGATCGCAGAAGAACCCTTCCTTGGTGTTTTGCAGCAGCAGGTTGAAGAAAATCTTCGCTGGAACCGCGTCGAATTGCGGCTTGCCGGCTTCGAGTTGCTTGAGCAAATCGTCTCGGGTAGCGCTGTCTTGCTCAGCAAATACTTTACCGTTGAGGGATTTTGCCCACTGATCCGTGGCGGCGATGCCGAGGCGATAGATCTCTTTGGGCACCAGTTTGCTCTGCCAACCCATTTCCGGCGCGGCGTCGGCATTGAACGGGCCTTGCATGTACCAAAGGGCGCCGGCGGCGTACGGCGTGTTCATCTGGCGGTCGATGTATTCCGGCACACCGGCTTCCAGCGCACCCGGGCCTTGGGCATCGTTGGGGATCAATTGCGCGACGGCGGCATTGATGAATGCCCATTCTTCGGCGGTGAAGTAGCTCGGCTGATAAACCCCGGCATCAGCGCGGACCGGTTGCGGCGCGGGTGCAGTGGGTGCGGCTTCGGGCGCCGCTTGCAGCACGCTACTGCCCAGACCGGTGCCGGCCAGGGTGACCACCGGGATCAGGGTCAGGGATTTGCGCAAAAACTCACGCCGCGGGTTGTCTCGATTTTCATCAGACATGGTGGTGCACCTCATCAGGCATTAAGGGACAGCCGCTTCTGCGAGCGGCTTGAGGATTTTTCGTCGCGACAACAGCGGTCTGACCCAGGAAAAGGGGACGCGCCTGCAACATCATGTGACAAATGGTAGCAGGCTAAGCTTCTCGATGAACCGATTCATCGGAAAAAACACCGGTTTTCTGAGTGGCGATGAATGAAACAGTGTCCATTCACAATTCTTTGACAAGCGCCTCACAGGGCTTTGACCGCGCAACGCCGAAGCTGCGGTTCCTATCACCGATGAACCCCGACACGGTTACCCCAGCATGTCCCGAGTGCGTTTGTTCCCTGCTTTGTGTTTATCGCTTGTCGCGCTGTTGCACTGGCTGCCAGCCCAGGCTGCGGCGACTGCGACAGCGACGGCCCGTCCCACTGATTGGGCGCAACCGGTCGAAGTGCAATACAACCTGTTCCAGATGTCGCCGACGCTCTATCGCAGCGCATTGCCGGATGGCGGCGCCGTACCGTTACTGAAAAATCTCAAGGTCGCCACGGTGATCAACTTCCTCCCGGAAGCCGACAGTAATTGGTTGTCCGAGCCGGACATTAACCAGGTGCAACTGCCGTATCGGACCAATCACGTTGACGACGCCGACGTGCTCAAGACCCTGCGGGCTATTCAGTCTGCCGAAGCCAAGGGGCCGGTGTTGATGCACTGCAAACACGGCTCCGACCGCACCGGCCTGATGGCGGCGATGTACCGCGTGGTGGTGCAGGGCTGGAGTAAAGAAGACGCCTTGAGCGAGATGACCCAAGGCGGTTTCGGTGAGAGTGGGCACTTTCGCGACAGTGTCCGCTATGTAATGCAGGCCGATGTCGACAAACTGCGCACAGCGCTGGCCAATGGTGATTGCAGCACCAGCGCGTTCGCCACCTGCTCGATGAAGAGCTGGTTTCAGTCAGTCAATCTGAAGTAATCCACGACCTTCCACGACGTTGCATCGTGGAAGGTTTTCCAGTCGCAGCTCAGTCCTCGGACTTTTTCTTCAGCTTCGGATTCGGAAAGAACTGCACCGCCTGCACGGTCTTGTCCGGCGCAGGTTTGTTCAATGCACTGGTGTTGACCCGCGTGCCCAGTTCTTTCGGTACCGACAGCCCTTGCTCGTTCAGCGTGTCCGAGTAACCGCAGGCCACACATTCACGGTGCGGCACGCTGTCCTCGTTCCACATCATCAACTTGTCCGGCTCGCTGCACGCCGGGCAGACCGCCCCGGCGATAAAGCGCTTCTTGGTAATCACAGGTGCCTCACTCATGCTGCCGCGTCCTCACTCAGGCCGCTGTGGCGCAAGAGTGCGTCAATCGACGGCTCACGGCCACGGAAGTCGACGAACAGCACCATCGGCGCCTGCGAACCGCCGCGCGCCAGAATCGCTTCGCGGAAGGCACGACCGGTTTCAGCGTTGAGCACGCCGTCCTCTTCGAACTTCGAGAAGGCATCGGCCGAGAGCACTTCAGCCCACTTGTAGCTGTAGTAACCCGCCGCATAACCGCCGGCGAAGATGTGCGCAAAACTGTTCGGGAAGCGGTTGTAGGCCGGTGGGCGCATCACCGACACCTCGTCACGCACGCCTTCGAGCACTTGCAGCACGCTGCGGCCGTCACCGTGGGTGGCGTGCAGCTCGAAGTCGAACAGCGAGAATTCCAGCTGACGGACCATCATCAGGCCGGACTGGAAGTTCTTCGCCGCGAGCATCTTTTCCAGCAGGTCCTGGGGCAGCGGCTCGCCGCTTTCGTAGTGACCGGAAATCAGCGCGAGGCCTTCCGGCTCCCAGCACCAGTTTTCCATGAACTGGCTTGGCAGCTCGACCGCGTCCCACGCGACACCGTTGATGCCGGAAACGCCAGCGTGATCAACGCGGGTCAGCAGGTGATGCAGACCATGACCGAATTCGTGGAACAGCGTGGTCACTTCATCGTGAGTCAGCAGCGCAGGCTTGCCGCTGTCGGCCGGGGTGAAGTTGCACACCAGATTGGCCACCGGGCTTTGCAGCACGCCGTCGACAGTGCGGCGACGGTCACGGGCGCCGTCCATCCACGCACCGCCACGCTTGTTGGCGCGGGCATAGAGGTCGAAGAAGAAGCGGCCGACGTGCTGACCGTTTTCCTTGATCTCGAACAGGCGTACGTCCGGGTGCCAGGTATCGAAGCCTTTCTGCTCGGCGATTTCGATGCCGTACAGGCGCTGAACGATGGCAAACAGACCGCCCAGCACTTTGTCGATCGGGAAGTAGGCGCGCAGGGTTTCCTGGGCGACGCTGTAGCGTTGCTCACGCAGTTTCTCGCCGTAGAAACCGCTGTCCCAGCTTTGCAGGTCTGCGCAGCCCTGTTCGGCGGCGTAGGCGCGCAGCTGTTGTAGATCCTGTGCGGCAAACGGCTTGCTGCGCTTGGCCAGATCACGCAGGAAGCTCAGCACCTGATCGCTGGACTCGGCCATTTTCGTCGCCAGGCTCAGCTCGGAGAAGCTGGCGAAACCCAGCAGCTTGGCCAGCTCCTGACGCAGGTCGAGGATCTCTTCCATCACCGGGCCATTGTCGTTCTGACCGGCGTTCGGGCCTTGATCCGAGGCGCGGGTGCAGTAGGCGGCGTAGACTTCTTCGCGCAGTGCGCGGTCTTGCGCGTAGGTCATCACCGCGTAGTAGCTCGGGAATTCCAGGGTGATCAGCCAGCCATCGAGGCCTTTGGCCTGTGCGGCGGCCGCCATCTGCGCCTTGGCCGAATCGGTCAGGCCGGCGAGGGCGGCTTCGTCGGTGACGTGCTTGGTCCACGCCTGCGTGGCGTCGAGCAGTTGATTGGAGAAGCGGCTGCCCAGCTCGGACAGTTTGCTCTGCACTTCGGCATAGCGCTTTTGCTCGGCTTCCGGCAGGTCGATACCCGACAGACGGAAGTCACGCAGGGCGTGTTCCAGAATAGTCTTTTGCGCCACGTCGAAGCCGGCGGCTTCCGGGCTGTTGGCCAGCGCTTCATAAGCCTGGAACAGTTCGCGGTTCTGGCCCATCTCGGTGGAGTAGGCGCTCAGGGCCGGCAGGCACGACTCGTAGGCTTCGCGCAGTTCGGCGCTGTTGCACACGGCATTGAGGTGGCTGACCGGGCTCCAGGCAGCGCCGAGGCGGTCATTGAGTTCGTCCATCGCCAACACCAGACCGGCCCAGGTTGGATTCTGGACTTGGGTCTTGAGGATTTCGGCAATGGCGGCGCGGTTGTCGGCCAGGATCGTTTCGATGGCGGGCAGGACGTGTTCGGCACGGATCGTGGAGAACGGTGGCAGGTCGTAGGACTGCAGCAGAGGGTTGTTCACGCTCACGGTTGGCACCTTGGCTGGGGAAACATTGCCCCATCTTAATTACAATCGGCATTCACCGCAGCTATCGGCGACAGAGAGAGAAATTATCGTGTCCGTTCGCAAGTACCAGAATCACACCCCACGCCTGTGCAAGGGCGCGTTTGTCGATGGCTCGGCAGTGGTCATCGGCGACGTCGAAATCGGCGAAGACAGCTCGGTCTGGCCGTTGACCGTGATCCGCGGCGACATGCACCGCATCCGCATCGGTGCGCGCACCAGCGTCCAGGACGGTTGCGTGCTGCACATCACCCATGCCGGTCCTTTCAATCTGGACGGTTTCCCGCTGCTGATCGGCGATGACGTGACCATCGCCCATAAAGTGATGCTGCATGGTTGTACCGTCGGTAGCCGCGTATTGATCGGCATGGGCAGCATTGTCATGGATGGCGCGGTGGTCGAAGACGATGTGATCATCGGTGCCGGCAGCCTGGTGCCGCCGGGCAAACGGCTGCAAAGTGGCTTCCTTTATGTCGGCAGCCCGGTAAAACAGGTGCGGGAACTCACCGACAAGGAAAAAGCCTTCTTCACCTACAGCGCGGCGAACTACGTGAAACTCAAGGACCTGCATCTGGCCGAAGGCTACGACCAGCTCTGAATCGCCTTACACCTGCTCAGGATTTCTCATGCATTACCAGACCGTACTGTTCGACCTCGATGGCACCCTGACCGACCCGCGTGAGGGCATCACCCGTTCCATCCAGTTCGCCCTTGCCAAGCTCGGTATCGATGAGCCGGACCTGACCAGACTGGAACACTTCATCGGCCCACCGTTGTTGCAGGCGTTCATGCAGTTCTACGATTTTGATGAAGCCAAGGCGTGGCAGGCGGTGAATTTTTATCGCGAACGCTTCAAGGTCACCGGCCTGTATGAAAACCGCGTGTTTGATGGTGTTACGCCTTTATTGGAAACCCTGAGCGGGCAGGGACGGCAGCTGTATATCGCCACTTCGAAGCCGTGGGAATTTGCCCGCGAGATTGCCCGGCATTTTGATTTTGCCCGGCACTTCAAGGTGATTTACGGCAGCGAGCTGGATGGCACGCGCACCAATAAGGTTGAGCTGATTGCGCATCTGATCAAGGAAGAAGGGCTGGATCCGTCGGATACGCTGATGATCGGTGATCGCAAGCATGACCTGATCGGGGCACGCAGTAATGGGCTGGATGCGGCGGCGGTCGGTTATGGGTTTGGCAGTTTTGAAGAGTTGAATGCCGAGGCGCCGGCTTATCACTTTGAAACGCTGGACGCGTTGCATCAGGCGTTTCTGCAGCGCTGATCAGTACGCCATCGCTGGCAAGCCAGCTCCCACAGGTGAGTGATGTACTCAGGTTCACCGCTGTCCCTGTGGGAGCTGGCTTGCCAGCGATGAGGCCAATTCAGCCACGAAAGGTCTGAGAGTCAGCCAACGCTTTCAGCGCCGCTTTGCGCTCGGCGGCCGGCAGCTCCCCTAACTTCTCCACCTCCGCATAAAACCTCAGCCAATCCCCCCCGACCTTTTTGAACAACGCCGCAAACGCCGGCACCCACTGGTCATAAAGCCCAAACGGCAGCAACCGCGCATTGTTCAGCGGCGCATTCACCCAAGCGTCGTAACGTTTGTCCCCAGCCCATTGGCTGTCCCTCATCACCCGATAATCCCGGCGAAACTGCTCGAACTCGGCCGCTTTGCGTTCGCGCATTTGCTCAGCCGGCAATGGCTGGGCATACAGTTTTTCCAGCCGTGAACGGGTATCGAGGACCAATTCAATGAACTGATCGCGCTGCTTCAGCCGCGAATCGGTGTCCGCCGGCAACCCACGAAACGCCCGCCACTGCCGCGTGCCTTCCTGCTCGACAAACGAGGCGAAGGATTCGTTGAACTCGGTGTCGTCCTTCACGTAAAAGCGCTGATGCGCCAGCTCATGAAAGATCAACGTGGCCAGGCGCTCATCACCCCAGCCCATCATCGAATTAAGGATCGGGTCGTTGAACCAACCCAGCGTCGAATAGGCCTCAACGCCACCTATCGATACGTCCATGCCCTGCAATCGCTGGATTGCCGCTTCGCCGCGCGCGGCGCTCTGACTGTAATAGCCGCGATAGGCCACACACCCGGCAATCGGGAAGCAATGATTCTGCGGCGTCAGGGAAAACTCCTGCGTGGCGAACACATTCCACACCACATACGGGCGATGGATGTCGGCGTAAAGACGATAGCTCTGGTTGTCCGGCAAGTGCAGATGCTCGCTGGCGAAGGTGCGGGCCTTCTGCGATTGAGCCAGGTGCGCGCGCAGTGTTGCGTCGCGGCTCGGGTCGTTGATCACCTGCTCCACAGGCTCGCGCGCCCGCAGCAATTGCAACTGACCGCTGGCCAACTGAGCGTAATAGCTGACGCTGGCGCAACCGTTGAGCAACAAAAACAACACACCCGGAAACAAAACCCGAAAAACGCGATCAAGTAACCCAAGGCTTGGAAACGGCCTGATCAAAATAAGAAATCCCCCGGAGAGTCTGCCCGCAAGACTATCCCGCCTAAAGGAGCACCGCTATGCGCATGTTGATGCTGTCAGGAGGCCTGCTGACGCTGGCCGGTTGTGCCGGATTCGGAATGCCCGATCCCGACCCTTCGCAAGCCTGGATCGATCTCGATGCCCGGCAACAGGACACGGCGCTGCAAGCGCTGCAGGTTGATACTCAGGCGACCGCCGACAAACGCTATTTTGAAGTGCAGCCCGGTAGCCATGAATTGAAAGTGCGTTATCAATTTCCGGTGGAGGCGACCAACATCGGTCCCGACGCTGAACCGCTGTGGCGCGATTGCCAGTTGAGTGTGAAATTCAAGGATTTCAATGCCGGTCAGCGATACCAGCTGCAGGCCGGCAGTATCGGTTTCCGCCCTTGGGCCAAGCTCTATGACGAGCAGCGCAAAGTGGTAGGTCAAGGCACACCGGCAGGCTGTCAGCGCACCTGATCGGCGCTATGCTGAGGATTCACATCCGTGGATATTCATCATGCGCCAGTTGCTGTTGTTGCTCGCTGCCGGTCTTTTGGCCGGTTGTCAGACGCCTTTGCCCCCGGCCGATCCGCACATGGCCTGGGTCGATTTTTCGACGCCGACACCCGGCGGTAAAGTGCTGATGGCCGAGCGTCTCGACAAACAGCGACTGAATGACGGGCGCTACTTTCAGGTCACCCCCGGCAGTCACGAACTGCGCGTGCGGTTCGATTTCGAAGTGTTTGGTGGTGGCGGCAGCTTGATGAACGGCCCGGTGGAGCGGCTGTGCTATCTGTACATCCGCTATGACCATTTCGAGGCCGGGCAGCGTTATGTGCTGGAGGGGCGTTCGCTGGGGTTCACTCCGAGTGCCCGGCTGTACAACGCCAAGCGCGAAATCGTTGCCGAAGATCGTGACTACAACTGCATCATGTGAAATGTTTCAGCTGTCGTTTTTCTGGTAGATGATCGCTTTGGTGCCGTTCTCACATGAACCGACCACCATGGCGATGTCATGTTTCGCAGCTTCTTCCTTGGTTACGATTTCCAGTGTATAGGACGGCACTGCTTTAGCCTGAATCTTGATTTCGATCTCTTTCTTGAGTTCTTCGCAGTCTTTGGGTGCCGCAATTACCGAGGTGGCCAGTGCACTGCAGAGAATCGCCAAGCCAATACGTTTCATGAGTGAAGCTCCCTGAGGCAGCGCGCACGGGCGTGCGCTGAAGCTGCTGTCATTGATTCGACCATACTTTTACAGCGAGGGTTCTGACTTCGCTCACAACTTGTGTTGAAGGTTTCAAACCTTGGTTGATCTGCAGATGGCTATCGCGAGCAGACTCACTCCTACAGGGGATCTTCGTCGCTCACAATAATTGTGTCCGCTGGAGATCAACTGTAGGAGTGAGCCTGCTCGCGATAGCGTCAGACCGGTCAGCGACAAATTAGCTGACCAGCGAAGCGTCTAGCGTAATCTTCGCATTAAGTACCTTGGACACCGGGCACCCTTCCTTGGCCTTGTTGCTCAGTTCTTCGAACTGCGCCTGCGTCGCCCCCGGAATTTTCGCCTTGAGGATCAGTTTCACCGCCGTGATCGCGAACCCGCCCTCTACCTGATCGAGGGTCACTTCAGCCTGAGTGTCGATGCTGTCGGCCTTCAGCCCCGCATCGCCGAGAATCATCGAAAACGCCATAGAGAAGCAGCCGGCATGCGCCGCGCCGATCAGTTCCTCCGGGTTGGTACCTTTGCCGCCCTCAAAGCGCGCCTTGAAACCGTAAGGCGCCTCTCTGAGGACACCGGTTTCGGTGGAGATCGAGCCAATGCCGGTTTTCAGATCGCCTGCCCAATGTGCGGATGCTTTCTTCACGATAGCCATGTCTGCCTCCTCAAGATCTGACGCGGAAACGCCGCGTCGTCGTGGTTTTGCTTGCAAGGCTTCTGAGGATAGACGCCGCAGCAAAGTTCAGCCCGGCTGAATCGTTGACTTTTTTAGTAGGAAATTTCATCGCTGCTATTGAAACTCGGGTATATGCCCTCATTGCACAAAACACGCTTATGGATTTGGCAGGTTTTCGTTTGCAAGAAAAGCCTGCCTCCTCACTCGGAGACGCAGGTTTATGAAACAACTGTCCGACGTAAAATTTTCCACCCTCGATCTGGTACCGGTGCGCGAAAACGGCAGCCCGGCGCAATCGTTGCGCAACTCGCTGGATCTGGCGCAGCACGTCGAGAAATTCGGCTACACGCGGTTCTGGGTGGCCGAACACCACAACATGGACGGCATCGCCAGTTCTGCGACGTCGGTATTACTCGGCTATCTGGCTGGTGGTACGTCGACGATTCGTGTCGGCTCCGGCGGCGTGATGCTGCCCAACCATGCGCCGCTGGTCATCGCCGAGCAGTTCGGCACCCTCGAAAGCCTCTATCCGGGACGGATCGATCTCGGCCTGGGCCGCGCGCCCGGCTCCGATCAGATGACTGCTCGGGCGTTGCGCCGTGAACGCTCCGGCAGCGCTGATGATTTCCCCGAAGACGTCGCCGAACTGGTGCGCTACCTCGGCCCGCGCACGCCGGATCAGCGCGTGATCGCGATGCCGGGCACCGGCACCAATGTGCCGATCTGGCTGCTCGGTTCCAGCCTGTTCAGTGCGCAACTGGCCGGTGAGCGCGGCTTGCCTTACGCCTTCGCCTCGCACTTCGCCCCGCGTTTCATGCACGAGGCGATTCGCGTTTATCGCAATCACTTCAAACCCTCGGCGGTGCTCGACAAGCCGTACGTGATGCTCGGCGTGCCGCTGGTGGCCGCCGATACTGATGAGCAAGCCGATTACCTGGCGACTTCGGTGTACCAGCGCATTCTCGCGTTGATGCGTGGGCAGAGCCTGGTGCAGCGTCCGCCGGTGAAAACCATGGACGGCCTGTGGCTGCCGCATGAGCGTGAAGCGGTGGGTGATTTCCTTGGGCTCGCGATGGTGGGTAGCCCGCAGAAGATTCGCGCCAAACTTGAAGTGCTGATTGAGCAGACGCAGGCGGATGAGCTGATTTTTACCAGTGATCTCTACGAACACGCTGATCGTGTGCATTCCTACGAGTTGTTGGCGCAGGTGATGAAGGGCTGAAAGGCCAAAAAACACCCTCACCCTAGCCCTCTCCCGGAGGGAGAGGGGACTGACCGAGGTGTTCTTGCGCCCAACATCGACCTGAAAACTCCAGTCGTACTCAGGTTCTGAACAACCCCCGATCTGCTCCCTTTCCCCCTCGCCCCTCTGGGGGAGAGGGCTGGGGTGAGGGGGATCAATCTCAAACACACCACAAAACTTTCAGACACAAAAAAGCCGACGCCTTCACGTCGGCTTTTTGTATTTCAGGCGCAATCAACCGCGCTTGTAGACGATTTCCTTGGTTCCGCCTTCGCAGGTACCGACGACGTCGCCGCCAGCCGCTGCGCCCTTATCGACAATCTCCAGCGAATACCCGGAAACGCCCTTGGCATCCAGCTTCGCCGCGATCTCGCTTTTCAGCTCTTCACATGGCTTACCGGCAGCAAACGCACCACCCGCAAGGCTCAACAAACCTACTGCCAACATGAACTTCTTCATCGGTCGCACTCCCTGGTCGGATTAAAAAAGGCGGGCATCGAGCGTTCACCCGATGCACTCACCCTGTAGCGCTTTGCCATTCCTATGGCACTCGGCCAGCGCGCAAGTTCAGAAGACTAGACCAAACTCAGCTGCTGGCAATGCGGAAGCCGACTTTCAGCGTCACCTGAAAGTGCGCAGCCTTGCCGTCCTTGATGTGGCCACGGGTGTCGACCACTTCAAACCACTCAAGATGCTTGATGCTCTTGTTGGCTTCGGCCAGCGCGTTGTTGATGGCGTCTTCGATGCTGCTGGCGGACGAACCGACCAGCTCGACTTTCTTGTACGTGTGATGGTCACTCATAACGATCTCCTTGGCGTGTGGAATTGAGACTAGCAGTGAATCTGCACTGTTGATTTCGGTGGCTTTGTGCAGGCGAAGTTCAGATTTTCTGCACTTTCTCAAACCGCTGAAGTCCCAACCAACACACGCCACTCATCACCAATGCAGGAGAGCCACCATGGCCAACACCTCTTTACGTAAAGCCTCGTTGCAAAGCATGGAAGCCGAGATCGAGAGTCTGCTCAAGTCGTTGGAAAGCCTGAAGGATGACGCTTCGGACGAGTCGCGCAAGACCCTCAAGGCGCTGAAAAGCAATGCTGAAAGCGCGCTGAAACACTCGCGCCATCTGCTCAGCGATGCCTATGAAGAAGTTAAAGTGAAAACCCGCGAAACCGGGATCGCTACCCGTGATTACGCCCAGGAGCATCCGTGGACGACTGCCGGTGTTGCAGTCGGTGCGATCGGCCTTCTTGCGGCTTACTTGCTGTTCAAGCGCGGCGAGTGATCGCCTTGGCGCAGCTCGTTCTTGAGCCATTGCGCCAGTTGCCGAGCGCGCCCGTCTGCGGCGCGCTTGGGTAGCCACAACGCCAGTTGCGCCGGGGTTTCACAGAAGCCCCATGGCGCAACCAGGCGACCGGCCTTCAAATCTTCCGTCACCAGCGGCTCCGGTGCGATGGCGACGCCAAGGCCTGCCACTGCTGCTTCCAGCAAGTAATACAAATGCTCGAAACCTTGCCCCAGCTTCAACGCTTTTGCGTCGAGGTGGTTTTGCTGTGCCCAGCTTGGCCACGCTTGTGGGCGAGAAGTTGTGTGCAGCAGCGGTTCATTGAGCAGTGCCGAGGCTGGCGCGGTTTGCAAACGTTGATAGCCGCTGAACAGCGGACTCATCACCGGGCCGATGCGTTCTGCGGCGAGTTCGTAGACCTGCATGTCTGCCGGCCAAGGTGGCTCGGCGAATAACAGCAAGGCATCCAGTCCTGGACGACGGGGGTCAAGATCGCCTTCTCCCGCCGACAGGTGCAGACGCAAGTCCGGCAGATCCGCATTCAATCGCCCCAGGCGCGGAATAAACCAGCGCGCCAACAGACTTCCAGAGCATCCCAAGACGAACGGCGCATCGGCGGTACTCTGCGTCAGCTCCGCACACACACTGCGTAACCGGTCAAACGCGTCGCCGCTGGCATCGCGTAACCGCACGCCGGCATCTGTGAGTTTCAAGCCGCGCCCATCCTTGACGAACAGACTGACACCCAAGTGCTCTTCCAGCATCTTGAGCTGACGACTGACCGCGCCGTGGGTGACGTGCAGCTGTTCGGCAGCCTGACTGACGCTGTTCAGCCGGGCGGTCGCTTCGAACGCGCGCAGGGCGTTCAGCGGGGGAAGGTCATGGCTCATGGTATCTGTGAGTTTTCCTGACAGGTTGTCGCGATCTTATCGGTTTTCAGCTTAGAAGGTCAGGGGTAGAGTGGTCGTCATTGTCTTCCCACCCGAATTCACCTGGAGCGACTCATGACCCAGACTTCGAACACCTCTGATCTGCGTAACGGCCCTGACGCCAACGGCCTGTTCGGCTCGTTCGGTGGCCGTTACGTGGCGGAAACCCTGATGCCGTTGATCCTCGATCTGGCCCGCGAATACGAAGCGGCCAAGGAAGATCCGGCGTTCAAAGAAGAATTGGCCTACTTCCAGCGTGACTACGTCGGACGTCCGAGCCCACTATATTTCGCCGAGCGCCTGACCGAGTTCTGCGGCGGCGCGAAGATTTATCTCAAGCGCGAAGAGCTGAACCACACCGGCGCGCACAAGATCAACAACTGCATCGGCCAGATCCTGCTGGCGCGACGCATGGGCAAGAAACGCATCATCGCCGAGACCGGCGCCGGCATGCACGGCGTGGCCACTGCCACTGTAGCGGCACGTTTCGGTCTCGATTGCGTGATCTACATGGGCACCACTGACATCGAACGTCAGCAGGCCAACGTCTTCCGCATGAAACTGCTGGGCGCTGAAGTGATTCCGGTGGTGGCCGGCACCGGCACCCTGAAAGACGCAATGAACGAAGCGCTGCGTGACTGGGTAACCAACGTCGACAGCACCTTCTACCTGATCGGCACCGTGGCTGGCCCGCACCCTTATCCGGCGATGGTTCGCGACTTCCAGGCCGTCATCGGCAAGGAAACCCGCGATCAGTTGCAAGCGCAGGAAGGTCGTCTGCCGGACAGCCTGGTGGCGTGCATCGGTGGCGGTTCCAACGCCATGGGCCTGTTTCACCCGTTCCTCGACGACAAGAGCGTTGAAATCATCGGCGTTGAAGCGGCGGGTTACGGCATCGAAACCGGCAAGCACGCGGCCAGCCTGAATGGCGGCGTTCCGGGTGTATTGCACGGTAACCGGACTTTCCTGCTGCAGGACGACGATGGCCAGATCATCGACGCCCACTCGATTTCCGCTGGCCTCGACTATCCGGGCATCGGCCCTGAGCACGCGTGGTTGCATGACATCGGTCGCGTTCAATACACCTCGGTGACCGACGACGAAGCCCTCGACGCGTTCCACAAATGCTGCCGCCTGGAAGGGATCATCCCTGCCCTGGAAAGCGCTCACGCCTTGGCTGAAGTGTTCAAACGTGCGCCGAAGCTGCCTAAAGATCACCTGATGGTGGTCAACCTGTCCGGCCGGGGCGACAAAGATATGCAGACCGTCATGCATCACATGGAACAGTCCAAGCAGGAGAAACACTGATGAGCCGCCTGCAAACGCGTTTTGCCGACCTCAAAGAACAGAACCGCGCCGCGCTGGTGACCTTCGTCACCGCCGGTGATCCGGACTACGACACTTCGCTGGCGATCCTTAAAGGCTTGCCGGGTGCTGGCGCCGACGTGATCGAGCTGGGCATGCCGTTCACCGACCCGATGGCCGACGGCCCGGCAATTCAACTGGCGAACATCCGTGCCTTGGGTGCCAAGCAGAACCTGCTGAAAACCCTGCAGATGGTTCGTGAATTCCGCGAAGGCAACAGCGATACGCCGCTGGTGCTGATGGGCTACTTCAACCCGATCCACATGTACGGCGTTGAGCGTTTCATCGCCGATGCGAAAGAGGCCGGCGTCGATGGCCTGATCGTCGTAGACATGCCGCCTGAGCACAATGCCGAGCTGTGCGACCCGGCGCAGGCTGCCGGTCTGGACTTCATCCGTCTGACCACGCCAACCACCGACGATGCGCGTCTGCCGAAAGTGCTCAATGGCAGCTCAGGTTTTGTTTACTACGTTTCGGTAGCCGGTGTGACCGGTGCCGGTGCTGCGACCCTGGAGCATGTTGAAGAGGCGGTCACTCGTCTGCGTCGTCATACCGATCTGCCGATCAGCATCGGTTTCGGCATCCGTACCCCGGAGCAAGCAGCGGCCATTGCGCGTCTGGCTGATGGTGTTGTGGTGGGCTCGGCGTTGATCGATCACATCGCCAATGCGACTACGCCGGCGCAAGCCGTCGACGGTGTACTGAGCTTGTGCTCGGCACTCTCCGAAGGCGTGCGTAAGGCCCGCGTCAGCTGAAGGTAAAGTTCCTGATACAGAGGAATTAGCGTCTCGCGACACAGACTAATCCAGCAAGACCGAGGGATTCAGAACCACGTTCTGAATCCCTTTTTGCTGTTTGTGCCGTGAGGAAAGACCCGATGAAAATGCCGAAACGTCTGATGGCCGGATTGGGCGTACTGATGATCAGTGCGACACCGCTGCTGGCCAGCGCCGATCCGCGCGACGATCACGACCACGGCGGCCCGCAGCAGGGCCAGTACGACAATCATGGTAATGACCATCGCGATGATCATCGTGGCCCGCAAAACGATCACCGTGGCGGTCCGCCGCCGCGCGATTTTGGCCCGGTGCGTCAGACCATTCGTGACAATCATGGCTACTTTGTACGCGGTGCACCGCCGCCTCCGGGGATTCATCTGGAACGTGGCCGGCCGTTGCCACACGGGTATTACGGTGAGCGTCTGGACGGTCGCGCGTTGGGTCGTTTGCCGGTGTATCCGGGTTACGAATGGCGTCGGGCGGGGGGCGATATCGTGCTGATCGCGGTGGGCACCGGGATCGTCTACGAAATTCTCGATGGCGTTTTGTATTGATCCGCAGGCAATAAAAAAACCGCAGCCAATGGCTGCGGTTTTTTTTTCAGGGCAGCTCCAGTCCGCCGGAGGCCTTGTGCAATTTGCGCAAATGCGCGCCAATCTGCTTCACATTCTCCTCGCTGGCGGCAATCTCTGCGGCCCGCTTGGGCTCCAGCAACTTGCGCACTTCGGCGTCGAGATCACCGGACAGTGCCAGCAGCTTCTTCTGCCGCTGGCTGCTCTCCGCTTCCAGTCGAGTGAACTCGGTCGGCTGCGGCAATCCGTAGCCCTTGGTGTCGAGCAGTTCTGCCGGACGGCTGAGGAACCCGCTATTGGCGAGGATTTCCTGCAAGGTCGCATTGGCCTTGTCCATGCCGCCGTTTTCCAGCTCACGCGCACCGAGGTAACGCTGCTTGACCTCGTCCTGAGCCAGCAACAACTGGCGCCGATAACTGGCTTGTTCCAGCAACAGCAGCGCGGCGCTGGTGCGCAAATCCGCCCGCTCGAACCACTCGCGGCGTTCCTCGGCTGTCAGCGAAAGCCATTCCTCAACAGTGTTCTGCTTGATCGGCAATTGCTTCTTCAACACATCGAACATCGCCTGATAGCGATCGCGGAACGAGTCGAAGCGGTAACCCAGACGCAGCGCTTCTTTTGGATCATCCAGCACACTGGTGTCCGCCAGACCACGGCCTTTCATCACTTCCAGCAAGCCGTTGGGCATGATGCTGTCGAGGCCGACGAACTGTGTGTTGTTGCTGCCGCTGCGCAACAGTTTCAGGCCTTCCACGGCGCAATTGTTCGACAGGAAGAAGTAGTTGCCGTCATAGCTCCAGTGCATTTCGGCGGCGTGTTCGACCACGCCTTCGATCTCGTCGCGGGACAGGTTCAGTGGCACCGACGCAAGGCTGCGCAGCTCGGTCTTGGTGTATTCGTCGATGACCTGCGCGAGCGGCAGTACGAACAATCGCGAAGGGTATTTGCCGACCAGGCCGTCCCAGCTCGACAACTGCACATCACCGACAAAGGCGCGGTAGGACAGCACCAGATGCTGATCCAGATCGAGCCGGCAATCCGGGCCACGCGGGCGGCCCGGTGCGCAAATCACCAGACGCAACATGCTGTGGCCCCAGCGGCTGACCCAGTTCTGATTGGCCTCGGCCAGCAGGTAGTCCACGGCATAGACCCGTTCCGGATCGACTTGCCCCAAGGGTTGTTTGGCGAAGTCGTTGCCGGCATTGAGGAACGAGAAGGTTTTGCTGCAGGCGTCCTTGGCTGGCGGTGCCCAGCCGAAGTGTTGCTGGTAATAGCGATACAGCGCCGGGCGGCGGCAGGCGTAGCTCGGGTCGAGGAGGAAATACTCCATGTTGACCGCGACGAACTCCTTGGGGCTGGAGATTTCGTACAGGTCCGGACTGCGGGCGATCTGCCGGTTGTGTTGTTCGCGTTCACCCCGACGGCCGACGTATTGCTGCCAACCGGCGAGGTCGAGCAGGCGCGGGTCATCGCTGAGGGTGAAGCGCCGGCCGTTCTGGCCGCGACACTCGTCGGGAATGCCGATCAGCCCGGCGCTGTTAAAGCGGCGCGTGCAGCGCTGAATCAGCGTGCGCTCGGCATTCGGCCATAAGCGGGCGCGGTCATAAATGTGGGTGATTTCATGCAGCACCGTGGCGAGCAGTTCCTGGCGCACAGTGCCGTGGGGGCGATTGGTTTTTTCTTTGGCTGCGCTGCCATCCGTGAGACCGGCGAGCAGTTTTCGATTCAGATCGAGCTCGGCCACCAGTGTGGCTTGGCCATAGGCGTTGGCGGGCATGTCGTCGGTCCAGCCGACATCGATGCGCCGATCCAGCCGCTCGATAAAGCTCGGCGGCAGTTTTTGCATCGCCTCATCGATCAGCGCCTGGCTGGCCTGTTGTTGGGCGGGGCTCAGACCGTCGGTCTTGAGCCGCAATTGCAGGCCGGCGTGAGCGCTGTTGCCAAGCAACAACAACGCCCCGGCCAGCAGCCAGGTGCCGAATGACCTCACAGCGCGAGGATGGCTTCGGCGAGAACCTGATCACTGGCGTCGCGCGCTTCCGGCACGCGAGTGCGCAGGGTATTGAGCGCCGCTTCCAGATGTGCGCCACGGATATCACCGTTAGTGGCGACGAAACTGGCAGCGTCGTCGTGGGCTTCGCGGATGATTTTCGAATCGCGAATCGACGTAGTGGTATCGGAGGTGAAATCGATAGTGCGCTGGGAGGCACGAACGATGATGTTACTGGTGGCTACCAGGGTGTGCGCCTGGGCCACGTCGGCCAACAAAAACAGGCCAAGGGCGGCAGCAATCAGCGGGCTACGCATGGAACGACTCCGAAGGGGCAAGGATAACGGGGGTACAGGATAACTATTGGACGAGAATTGCCTCTGCCAGTTCAAGGTCGCTGACATGAAGTTTCGGCCGGGTTTTGCGCAAGTAATGCAGCGCAGATTCCAGACGAGCGCCTCGCCATTCACCGTCACTGGCAACAAACGCGGCCGCGTCATCGTGAGCGGCGAGCAGCAGTTTACGGTCGAAAGGCGCGGAAGACACCATGCTGGTGGCGTAACCACTGACGACAGTGCCTTGGGTCGACGCATTGAAAGCATCAAAGGCATCGACGGACGTCGCCCAGCAGGCGGTAAACAATAAGGAAGGGATCAGCAGATTTGGAAGAAAGCGCATTGGACTCGGTAACTGTTGGCGAGCCCAAAGGCTAGCGCAATGCCCGGGCCAGAGCCAGCGCCGAAACATCGGGACACGACCGGCGTGTCCCGAACGGTGCCAGTCGCTTAGATCGTCAGGATGGCTTGAGCCAACTGCGCGTCGGTAGCTTGCAGCTGTGGCGCCTGATGACGGATGTGATCCAGCGCGCTTTCCAGTTTCACCCCACGGATTTCGCCCTCGCTGGCCACGAAGCTGGCAGCGTCGTCACGGGCGGCAAGAACGATTTTGTCGTCACGGAAGGACGAGGTGACGTCGGAAGTTGCGTCGGACGAAGACTTCAGTGCACCGACAACGGCGTCGGTGGTGACGATAAAGCTGGTGGCGCTGGCGTTGGCAGCCACGGCCAGCAGGGCGGCAGCGCTGAGCAGACGAAGACGGGACATGGTGTAACTCCTTTGGATAAACCGTAGAGAGAGGTGGCTCGGTATCTGAGGAGTCAGACGCCAGTGACACAACATTCGCCACGTTCTGTATGGATATTAGGCGCAGAACCCGTTACCTAACCAGCACTCAGACGAAAAACCTGTAGGAGCTGCCGAAGGCTGCGATCTTGGGTTTTTTGAAGATCAAAAGATCGCAGCCTTCGGCAGCTCTTACAATTGTAATGGTCTGATTTCGAATTATGTGAACTGTACTGGTATGGCTTTTTAAGAGCCCAAAACGACAAAACCCGTCGTGGTTTCCCACGACGGGTTTCGTTTTTTCAATTCGGGTTGCTGGCGGTGGGTCTAACGACCAGAGCCAGCGACGCTACTTAGCGCCAGAACGGCTTGCTCAGCTCTTCGTAGCGTTGTGCTTCGCTGATACCGGCGTCAGCCAGCAGACGCGAATCCAGACGAGCCAGTTGATGGCGGCTGGAGATGCGGCGCTGCCACAACATCAGGTTGGCGATAACGCGCAGAGGCAGGGAAGCCTGGGTGTTTACAGCTTTGTCTTCGAAGAACAGTTCGGAACTGAGTGTACGTTCCATGGTTGACATCCTTCCGCTTGTGGCGGGATCAGGTAGTGGTTTGACTGGTGCCCATGATCCTCTCGTTTGCCAAGTCTCTCTAGATACAGTTCAACTGTATTGTGAGTGACCAGTTAACTGTTTATAGGGGGTGTATGGGTCAAAATTGAGCAAACTGTACCTGTCCGCACTTAAGTGGTGCATTTTTGCTCAATTCACTCGGAAAGGTAGGCAAGGTCTGTAGGAAATGACCAGTACAGCAGTACAGTTTTTGTCAGGGAGGGAGGCTTGAGAAACTCTGCCGACGCAAACTGTGTTTGCGTCGGCGGTTTATCTGTGTGGATCAGACCGCGAGCATGCGCCCGGTTTCTTCCAGATTCATGTGCAAGCTCAACGCTTCCCGCAGGATGTGCGGGGTGTGGCCACCGATTGCGCAAGCCGCCGTGAAGTAATCATTCAGCGCCTGACGGAAGTCCGGGTGTACACAGTTATCGATGATCACCCGCGCCCGCTCCCGTGGCGCCAGGCCCCGCAAATCGGCAAGACCCACTTCGGTCACCAGAATGTCGACGTCGTGCTCGGTGTGGTCAACGTGGCTGACCATCGGCACCACGCTGGAAATCGCGCCACCCTTGGCGATCGACTTGGTCACGAACACCGCCAGGTGCGCGTTGCGCGCGAAGTCGCCGGAACCGCCGATGCCGTTCATCATCCGCGTGCCGCAGACGTGGGTGGAGTTGACGTTGCCATAGATGTCGAACTCCAGCGCCGTGTTGATGCCGATGATGCCCAAGCGGCGCACCACCTCCGGGTGGTTGGAGATCTCCTGCGGCCGCAGTACCAGTTTGTCCTTGTACTTCTCCAGATTGCCGAACACGTCGCTGTTGCGCCGCTCCGACAGGGTGATCGAACTGCCCGAAGCAAAGCTCAGCTTGCCGGCATCAATCAGGTCGAAGGTCGAGTCCTGCAGCACTTCGGAGTACATGGTCAGGTCTTCGAACGGTGAATCGATCAAGCCACACATCACCGCGTTGGCGATGTTGCCAATCCCGGCCTGCAACGGGCCGAGCTTGTTGGTCATGCGCCCGGCGTCGACTTCCTGCTTGAAGAAGGTAATCAGGTGATCGGCGATGGCGTTGGTGTCGACATCCGGCGATGACACGGTGGACGGCGAATCGGCCTGCTGAGTGATAACGATGGCGACAATCTTCTCCGGCGGGATCGGAATCGCGGTGCTGCCGATGCGGTCGTCGACTTTTACCAGCGGGATCGGCGTGCGCGTCGGGCGGTAGGTCGGGATATAGATGTCGTGCAGGCCTTCGAGGTTGGCGTTGTGCGCCAGGTTGATCTCGACAATCACCTGTTTGGCGAAAATTGCGAAGCTCGCCGAGTTGCCCACCGAGGTGGTCGGCACGATGTGACCCTGTTCGGTGATGGCCACGGCTTCGATGACCGCGATGTCCGGCAGCTTCAGTTGCTGGTTGCGCAGTTGCTCGACGGTTTCCGACAGATGCTGGTCGATGAACATGACCTCGCCGGCGTTGATTGCCTTGCGCAGGGTGCTGTCGACCTGGAACGGCATGCGCCGCGAGAGTACGCCGGCTTCGGTCAGTTGCTTGTCGAGGTCGTTGCCGAGGCTGGCGCCGGTCATCAGGCTGATCTTCAGCGGCGTGATCTTGGCGCGCTCGGCCAGTGCGTGAGGAACAGCCTTGGCTTCGCCGGCGCGGGTGAAACCGCTCATGCCGACGGTCATGCCGTCTTCAATCAGAGCAGCTGCGTCGGCGGCGCTCATCACTTTATCCAACAACGAAGGCAGGCGAATACGGTCACGGTACATGGATTATTATCTCGGGCAACGAGTAGCAGGATGCGCAGTCTAGTGAATTTGACGGGCGCCTGTCCCGCTACCAAGGTCGCAAACGAGGCGTCTATTTAGCGGGTTTGAAGTAAAACACCGTTACCGGATCTGCAACAACGCGGCAAATTGTCCGACGTTTGCGCAAACAAAAACGCCCCGACGAGTCGGGGCGTTCGGTGCAACAGCGATGGATTACTCGACCGCTTTGACCATGTCTTCGATGACTTTCTTCGCGTCGCCGAAGACCATCATGGTTTTGTCCAGATAGAACAGTTCGTTGTCCAGACCGGCATAACCGCTGGCCATCGAGCGCTTGTTGACGATGATGGTCTTGGCCTTGAACGCTTCGAGAATCGGCATGCCGGCAATCGGCGATTTCGGATCGTTCTTCGCCGCCGGGTTGACCACGTCGTTCGCGCCGAGCACCAGCACCACGTCGGCCTGGCCGAACTCGGAGTTGATGTCTTCCATCTCGAACACCTGATCGTAAGGCACTTCGGCCTCGGCGAGCAGAACGTTCATGTGCCCTGGCATACGGCCGGCAACCGGGTGGATCGCATACTTCACGGTCACGCCACGGTGGGTCAGCTTCTCGGTCAGTTCTTTCAGTGCATGTTGCGCACGTGCTACCGCCAGACCGTAGCCCGGCACGATAATCACGGTGTCGGCGTTGGTCAGCAGGAAGGTCGCGTCGTCAGCCGAACCGGATTTCACCGGACGTGCTTCTTTCGCACCGGCCGGGCCAGCATCAGCCGTATTGCCGAAACCGCCAAGCAGCACATTAAAGAAGGAACGGTTCATCGCCTTGCACATGATGTACGAGAGGATCGCACCGCTCGAACCCACCAGTGAACCGGCAATGATCAGCATCGAGTTGTTCAGCGAGAAACCGATACCCGCCGCCGCCCAGCCCGAGTAGCTGTTGAGCATCGACACCACGACCGGCATGTCGGCGCCGCCGATCGGGATGATGATCAGCACACCCATCACGAACGCCAATGCCAGCATCAGCGCGAACGCGGTGAGGTTGCCGGTGAACATGAAGGTCAGACCGAGCGCCAGCGTTGCCAGACCCAGCACTGCGTTGAGCTTGTGCTGCCCGGCGAACTGTACCGGTGCGCCCTGGAACAGACGGAACTTGTACTTGCCCGACAGCTTGCCGAACGCAATCACCGAACCGGAGAAGGTGATTGCACCGATCGCCGCACCAAGGAACAGCTCCAGACGGTTACCCGCAGGAATCGAGTCGCCCAGCTGTTTGACAATGCCCAGCGACTGCGGCTCAACAACAGCGGCAATTGCGATGAACACTGCGGCCAGACCGATCATGCTGTGCATGAAGGCGACCAGTTCCGGCATCTTGGTCATTTCAACGCGTTTGGCCATGATCGAACCGGCCGTACCGCCGACCAGCAGGCCAACGATCACGTAACCGATACCGGCCGTGGCCAGCTCAGCACCCAACTTATAGATGAGGCCGACGGTGGTCAGGATCGCCAAGGCCATGCCGAGCATGCCGAACAGGTTGCCGCGCCGTGAGGTGGTCGGGTGCGACAGGCCTTTGAGGGCCTGGATAAAGCAGATCGACGCGATCAGGTAGAGCGTCGTGACGAGATTCATGCTCATTACTTCGGCGCCTCTTCTTTTACTTTCGGGGCTTTCTTCTTGAACATCTCAAGCATGCGGCGGGTGACCAGGAAGCCACCGAACACGTTGACCGCCGCCAGTGCCACGGCGAGGGTGCCCATGGTTTTGCCCAGCGGCGTGACAGTCAGTGCAGCAGCGAGCATGGCGCCGACGATCACGATCGCCGAAATGGCGTTGGTTACCGCCATCAACGGCGTGTGCAGCGCAGGTGTGACGTTCCAGACCACGTGGTAACCGACATAAATCGCCAGCACGAAGATGATCAGGTTGTAGATACCGGGGGAGATAAGCTCTTCCATCGTCTGAATCCCTGCTTAGGCGTTTTTGCGGATGACTTGGCCGTCGCGGCACATCAGGCACGCGGCGACGATGTCGTCTTCGAGGTTGACGTCGAACTGGCCTTCTTTCGTGAAAACCAGCTTGAGGAAGTCCAGCAGGTTGCGTGCGTACAGTGCCGAAGCGTCTGCAGCGACTTCACCGGCCAGGTTGGTCGGGCCGCAAATGGTCACGCCATTTTCGACCACGACCTGATCAGCCACGGTCAGCGGGCAGTTGCCACCCTGAGCAGCGGCGAGGTCGATGACCACCGAGCCCGGTTTCATCTGCGCCACAGTCTCCGCGCTCAGCAGGGTCGGTGCCTTGCGGCCCGGAATCAGCGCGGTGGTGATGACGATGTCAGCCTGCTTGGCGCGCTCGTGCACAGCCTGCGCCTGACGCTGCATCCAGCTCGCTGGCATTGGCCGCGCGTAACCACCGACACCGACGGCGCATTCGCGCTCTTCATCGGTCTCGTAAGGCACGTCGACGAACTTCGCACCGAGGGATTCGATCTGCTCTTTTACCGCCGGACGCACGTCAGACGCTTCGATCACCGCACCCAGGCGTTTCGCCGTGGCAATCGCCTGCAACCCGGCCACGCCCGCGCCAAGAATCAGCACGCGCGCCGCTTTCACGGTGCCCGCAGCGGTCATCAACATCGGCATGAAGCGTGGGTAGTGGTGAGCGGCCAGCAACACAGCCTTATAGCCGGCAATGTTCGCCTGCGACGACAACACATCGAGACTCTGCGCGCGCGATGTGCGCGGCGCCGCTTCGAGGGCGAACGCGGTAATGCCGCACTCGGTCATCTTCGCAATGGTTTCGTTGTTGAACGGGTTGAGCATGCCGACCAGCACCGTACCGCGCTTGATCAGCGTCAGTTCGGCATCGCTCGGGGCGACCACCTTGAGAATCAGCTCGGCGCCAAACGCATCATTGGCACTGCCAATGGTTGCGCCTGCCGCTTCATAGGCACTGTCGACCACACTGGCTTTTACGCCGGCGCCGGTTTGCACAGTGACCTTATGACCTTGGCTGATCAGCTTTTTAATGGTTTCCGGGGTTGCAGCAACCCGTGTTTCACCGGTCTGGGTTTCGAGAGGAACACCAATGTGCACGTCAAATCTCCTGCGTGATCTTATTGAGTAAACCCATGCACTACGGATGGTGCGACTGGGGCGGCCGATCAGCACGATCCCGCCAAATCAGGGCGGGGCGCGGCATTTTGCAGGCGAAGTTTATGCCCTTCAAGGGATTATGACGGGTGACGGAAAATTAACTACAAGTCATGCCGTGACCGAATGTCGCAGATGGCTAGCTGAATCCCTTGCAGACCGTGCCTTGCAAGGATTCTGGCCGATTATGGAAAAATTTCTCATCGGTGACGTGAATAGGCATCAATGCGTCGTCAATGAAGGCTCAAAGCCACGTCTTCAGGCGCTTGTGGGACGTCTGTACGACTTTCGGATACAGTCTGTGCAATTGCGACAAATACTTATATCTGTAGGGCTTTGAATTTCCTGACTACGGGGTTAGCTATCGCTGTGAGCCTTTACCCTTCTAGGCTGTAGCTCTGCGCTTGGGTTACCAGCCAGTCACGAAATGCCTTTAATGACGCTGATTCGACTTTTCGTTCGGGAATCATCAGGTAATAGGCCTTGATGCTTGAGAGTGCCTGGGGGTTGGCAATCACCAGGCGCTTCTCGGCTAACTCACGCTGAATCAGGAACGGTGGAATCAGCGCAATGCCCATGTCGTGCATGGCGGCCTGGGCAAGCATGGAGAATAGCTCGTAGCGCGGGCCTGTCATGTCCCGGGGGATATTCAGGTGTTGTGAGTTGAACCACTGACGCCAGGCATAGGGGCGGGTGGTCTGCTGCAACAACGGTAGCTCGGCGATTGCCTCGGCTGTCAGGTGCGTCTTGTTACCGAGTAGGGCGGGGCTGCACACCGGCATCGGATTTTCGCCCATCAGCCTGTGGGATTCGGTACCCGACCAGTCGGCATCGCCAAAGTAGATCGCCGCATCGAATTCGGTATCGGCAAACAGAAAGGGCCGGGTGCGGTTGGTCAGGTTGACCGTGACCTCCGGGTGCTTGAGCTGGAAATCCTTGAGACGTGGCAGTAGCCACTGTGTGCCGAAGGTCGGCACCACCGCGAGTTCGATCACATTGGTGCCTTGCTGACCCATCACTGAGAGGGTGTCGCGCTCAACCGCGTCGAGTTGCGTCGCAACTCGGCGGCTGTATGAAAGCCCCGCCTCGGTCAACTTCACCCCGCGTCGCGAGCGTCGGAACAGTTCCACGCCAAGGAACTCCTCAAGGCTGGCGATCTGTCGGCAAATGGCCCCTTGAGTGAGGGAAAGTTCTTCGGCAGCGCGGGTAAAACTCTCGTGGCGTGCGGCGGCCTCGAAGCTGATCAGGGCGGTGGTGCTGGGGATCTTCCTGCGCATGTACGTCAACCTCACTAATGCGCCGCATAAAAGGCATTTCACGACGTTTCGGAGTGAGAAATTAGCACAACAGAATGCGAAATCCTCGTTTGCCGCGACAGCGAACCGCGCCTAGGATCAATGCCACGTTAATTCAGCCGATTTGCGAGGACACAATCATGGGCGCTAAAGCTAGCTTCAACTGGATCGATCCCCTGCTGCTGGATCAACAGCTCACCGAAGAAGAGCGCATGATCCGCGACACCGCCGAGCAGTTCGCTCAGCAGAGCCTCGCACCGCGTGTCCTCGAAGCTTTCCGTCATGAGAAAACTGACCCGGCGATCTTCCGCGAAATGGGCGAAGTCGGCCTGCTGGGTGCGACCATCCCCGAGCAGTACGGAGGCAGCGGCCTCAACTATGTCAGCTATGGGCTGATTGCTCGCGAAGTGGAGCGTGTCGATTCTGGCTACCGCTCGATGATGAGTGTGCAGTCGTCGCTGGTAATGGTGCCGATCAACGAATTCGGTACCGAAGCGCAGAAACAGAAATACCTGCCGAAACTGGCTTCCGGTGAATGGATCGGCTGTTTCGGCCTGACCGAGCCAAACCATGGTTCCGACCCGGGCGCGATGATCACCCGTGCCCGCAAAGTCGAAGGCGGCTATAGCCTGACCGGCGCGAAGATGTGGATCACCAACAGCCCGATCGCTGATGTGTTTGTGGTCTGGGCTAAAGACGATGCTGGCGACATCCGTGGTTTCGTACTGGAGAAGGGCTGGAAAGGTCTGAGCGCTCCGGCGATTCACGGCAAGGTCGGTCTGCGTGCGTCAATCACCGGTGAGATCGTCATGGACAACGTGTTCGTGCCGGAAGAAAACATTTTCCCCGACGTGCGCGGCCTGAAAGGCCCGTTCACCTGTCTCAATTCTGCGCGTTATGGCATCTCCTGGGGCGCGCTGGGCGCTGCCGAGTTCTGCTGGCACACCGCTCGCCAGTACACGCTGGATCGTCAGCAGTTCGGTCGCCCATTGGCCGCTACTCAGCTGATCCAGAAGAAGCTGGCTGACATGCAGACCGAGATCACCCTGGCCCTGCAAGGCTGCCTGCGTCTGGGGCGCATGAAGGACGAAGGGACCGCTGCGGTCGAGATCACTTCGATCATGAAGCGCAACTCCTGCGGCAAGTCGCTGGACATCGCCCGCATGGCTCGTGACATGCTCGGTGGTAATGGCATCTCCGACGAGTTCGGCGTGGCCCGTCATCTGGTCAACCTGGAAGTGGTGAATACCTATGAAGGCACTCACGACGTTCACGCTCTGATCCTGGGGCGTGCACAAACCGGCTTGCAGGCGTTCTATTAATAGGAGAGCGACCATGGGCGCGCTGTCGCATCTGCGGGTACTGGATTTATCGCGCGTGTTGGCCGGGCCGTGGGCCGGGCAGATACTCGCCGACCTTGGCGCCGAGGTGATCAAGGTCGAGCGCCCTGGTAATGGTGACGACACTCGCGCCTGGGGACCGCCCTTCCTTAAGGACGCTTATGGCGAGAATACGTCAGAGGCGGCTTATTACCTGTCAGCCAACCGCAACAAGCAATCGGTGACCATCGACTTCACGCGTCCCGAGGGGCAGAAGCTGGTGCGCGATCTGGCGGCCAAGTCGGACATCCTTATCGAGAACTTCAAGGTCGGTGGGCTAGCGGCTTATGGGCTCGACTATGAATCGTTGAAGGCGATCAATCCGAATCTGATCTATTGCTCGATTACCGGATTCGGCCAAACCGGGCCGTATGCCAAGCGTGCCGGCTATGACTTCATGATTCAGGGGCTGGGCGGGCTGATGAGCCTGACCGGTCGTCCCGAGGGTGATGAAGGTGCCGGGCCGGTGAAGGTCGGTGTGGCGCTGACGGATATCCTGACGGGGCTTTATTCGACGGTCGCGATTCTGGCGGCGTTGGCTCATCGCGATCACGACGTTGGTGGTCAGCACATTGATATGGCGTTGCTGGATGTTCAGGTGGCTTGTCTGGCCAACCAGGCGATGAATTATTTGACCACGGGTAATGCGCCCAAGCGTCTGGGCAATGCGCATCCGAACATTGTGCCTTATCAGGACTTTCCTACGGCCGACGGTGATTTCATTCTTACCGTGGGCAATGACGGGCAGTTCCGCAAGTTTGCTGAGGTGGCAGGGCAACCGCAGTGGGCTGACGATCCGCGTTTTGCTACTAATAAGCTGCGTGTGGCTAATCGGGCGGTGTTGATTCCGCTGATTCGCCAGGCGACGGTATTCAAGACTACCGCCGAATGGGTGGCTCAACTGGAGCAGGCGGGCGTGCCGTGTGGGCCGATCAATGATCTGTCGCAGGTGTTTGAAGATCCACAGGTTAAGGCGCGTGGCCTGGCGATAGAGCTGCCGCACGCGTTGGCGGGAATGGTGCCGCAGGTGGCTAGCCCTATCCGCATGTCGCAGACGCCGGTGGAGTATCGCCGTGCGCCTCCTTTGTTAGGCGAGCATACGCTGGAGGTTTTGCAGGGTGTGTTGGGTTTGGGCGCAGGTGCGGTGGCGGAGTTGAAGTCGGCTGGGGTGCTCTGACGATCCCTTCTATATAGAAGGGATCGTGTTTTCTACCTATATATGGCTGTCTTTGGTCGCTTTTTAACCAATCTGCAAGTGTTTGA